>NZ_JBQFTH010000016.1:0-74985 GCF_056538565.1 Ruegeria sp. BG11
TGACAAACACGCCGAGGCACCACAGGCCGCAGAATAAACCCACCAAAACACAAACAAGCCAAGCGCCGCCCAAACACAGGGCGGCGCTTTTGCGTGTCGCATCCTGCAAGCACATATCGCTATCAGAGAGGTCAGCGCGCAGCGAATCCGTCATTTTGGTTCCAAGATGGAGGATTGCCCTTTGAATATTCGAACCCAATCACGTTCCGGAGGCCGCGCGGCGAGGCGCGCGCAACGCACAGCTCCGAACTTTGAAATGCTGCCGGGCCTGACCCGCGCGATCCCCGAATGCGAGGTGATGGACGGCAGCCAGGTCGAGATGATCGACAATGCCGCCATGGACATTCTGGAAAATGTCGGCGTTCAGTTCCGCGACCCGATTGCGCTGGAAGACTGGAAGAAAGCCGGTGCCAAGGTTGACGGCGAATTAGTCTATCTGGACCGCAACATGGTGCGCGAGCTTATCTCGACTATTCCGGCACAGTTTACCTATCACGCGCGCAACCCAGCCAATAACGTCAAGCTGGGCGGCAAGCACTCGGTCTTTGTACCGATGACCGGCGCGCCTTTCCTGCGCGATCTGGACGATGTGCGCCGCAACCCGCTGCTGGAAGATTTGGCGATGTTCCACAAGCTCAGCCATATGATGCCCGCGCTGCATAGCTCAGCCCACCACATCGTCGAGCCTTATGATCATCCGATCAGCCAACGCCACCTGCGCATCACCTACTCGTCGATGAAATACTCGGACAAGATGTTCATGGGCATGACCACCTCGCCCAAGAATGCCGAGGACGTGATGGATATGTGCGCGATCCTGTTTGGGGATGAGTTCATCGATAGCCACCCCGTGACCACCGGCAACTGCAACGGCAACAGCCCTCTGGTCTGGGATGAAACGATGCTGGGTGCGATGCGTGCCTTCTGCCGCCGCAATCAGCCAGTCCTCTGCTCACCCTTCGTTCTGGGTGGCGCGAACACGCCTGCCTCTGTGCCTGCCACTGTAGCCCAATTGACAGCCGAGGCGCTGTCTGCGCTGGCCTATACGCAGGTGGTTCGCAAAGGGGCGCCCGCGATCTGGGGTCACTACCTGTCGACCGTGTCGATGAAATCCGGCGCGCCGATGGCGGGTACGCCCGAGATCAGCTTGATGAACTTCATGATCGGTCAGATGGCGCGGTTCTATGATGTTCCCTGGCGCACCTCGAACACGCTGGGCGGTGCCAAAACGTTTGACGCACAGGCTGGCTACGAATCTGCCACGACGCTCAGCGCGGTTCTGCATGCCGGGGCCAATTACATCTGGCACTCGGCGGGCTGGAACGAGGCCGGCATGCATTGCTCGGTCGCCAAGTTCATTGTGGATTCGGAACAATGCGCGATGGCCTATCGCATGGCGGAAGGTCCCAAATGGGGCGATTTCGATCAGGCCTTGGCCGCCGTTCCGGATGTCGGCCCGGGCGGCCACTATCTGGGCCATCCGCACACGCAGGACAACTTCCAGACAGCGTTCTTCATGCCCGAGCTCTTCGACAACAACTCGATCGAACAATGGCAGGCCGAAGGCAGCGTTGAGATCACGGAACGCGCCCTCAAACACGCCAAGAAACTGCTGGCCGAGTATCAGGAGCCAAAGCTGGACGAGGCCAAAAACGAAGAACTTCTGGACTATATCGCGCGCCGGGAACGGGAAATTCCGGCAGCGGATGAGTTGAACCAAACCTACTGATACCAACTCCCCTACGGGCCCGCCCACCATTCAGGGCGGGCCTTTTTTTGCAAATTTGCTAGTGCTGCAACAGGCGAGAGAACGTGCATGTCTCAGGCCGCTAGGTGGCGGCAGGCTCAGTTGAGCCCACCAAGCCTATTCATCCCGCGCGCGCCATTCTTTCCAACGCAACACTGCATTCGCCCCGATTTCCCGAAACGGCTGGGGCGGCAGGCGTTTGGGGGTGTCTTCAGCTTCGAAAAAACTTGTGATGTCGGAACTGTGGCCACAGACGCTCTCGGCTGCGGCGATCCCGGTCAGGGTCCCGCGTGCAGTGCCTAGTCCGTTCTGGACACAACCGGAATATACGCCCGGCTCGATCTCTCGGGCGACGGAGACACCATTAAGGCTGAGGCACAGGTGACCGGCCCATTGATGCTCCATCCTCAGCCCCGCCAGTTGCGGGCACCGGTGATCGAACTTGCGCTGCATCACTTTGGCGGCGCGCGCCAGATCGCGGGAGGTTGCAGCCATGCCGGGGCGCAACGCCGCGCAGGTCCGGGTGACAATGCGATTGCCGCCCTGCCCGGTGTCGATCCTGCGCATGGTCGTTCCCATCGGGTCAGAGGGCGTCACACCCCAGCGCGGCTGCCCGCCCAAACGGGCCAGCGCATCGGCGTCCAACTCGGGCGTCATGGAGGCAAAGAGGAACAGCTGCATCAACCGGTCACGTTCGATCCCGAAGCTTTCCAGATGACCATTGACCGTCAGGATGATGTTGCCTGTGCTGACGGTGCCTTTCCCAGTCCGCACCACCCAGTCGCTAGAGCGTTTTTCAAACCCCAAAACGGGCGAGTTTTCGAAAATGGCAACCCCATCCCCGGCCAACCCAGCAGCCAACCCACGAACATAGCCCGCCGGTTGCAGCATGACCGTTCCGGGCGTGAAAAGGCCCGATTGATAGTGCCGTGATCCGGTGAGCTCGTGCATCTGCGCGGGGTTCAGCATCTCGCTGGTTTCGCCTAGAGTTTCCAAATGCCGCGCATAGCTGACATTGTGCGCATGGCCCGTGTCGCCAAACGCTCCGTTGACCTTGCCCACTTCGTCGAAAAAGTTGCGGTCGATCTGGTATTGCTCAACCGCGGAGCGCGCGAATGCGATGGCCTGCCGGTTGAGCGCGATCATGGTCTTGTCGTCCCCCGCACCTGCATAGTCATCCGATGCAAGGTCATGCGGCAGATCGATCATGAAGCCCGAGTTTCGCCCTGCGGCCCCTTCGGCCACGCGACCGGCCTCAAGCACGACCACACGCGCCTTGGGGTCCAACTGGGTCAGACGCCGCGCCGCCGACAAACCGGCAAAGCCGGCACCGACGACTACGACATCAGCCGTCATGTCCTTGTCCAACTCCACCGCGGGCGGCTGGGCGCCGAGGATGGCGCTCCAGGCCGCAGGGCCGCGATGGGTTGGCAGTTTGCGTGCTGAGTATGCGCTCAATCGACGGCCTCATCCGCATCATCGGCCAGATCAATCCAGATGGTTTTCAACTGGGTGTACTGATCATGCGCATGGACGGAGTTGTCGCGCCCGCCGAAGCCGGACTGCTTGTAGCCGCCAAAGGGCGTGGTGATATCCCCTTCGCCAAAGCTGTTCACGGTCACTGTCCCTGCCCGGATCGCCCGAGCGCCTCGGATCGCGCGTTTCGCGTTGGCCGTGAAAATCGAGGCGCAGAGACCATATTCCGTATCATTGGCGATCTTGATGGCCTCATCAAAGCCCGAGACCTCAATTACCGACAGGACGGGGCCAAAGATCTCCTCACGCGCCAGAGTGGCGTCATTGCCAGAGACTTCGACGACGGTGGCTTCGACAAACCCTTTTTTGGCTTTGCCGCCAATCACTACGTTCTCGGCCTGATCCAGATAGCCACACACTTTGTTGTAGTGCCCTTCGCTGACCAGCGCGCCCATACGGGTTTCCGGGTCCAGCGGGTCGCCAATGTTCCACTGCTTGGCGTGATGGGCGATGCGCTCCAGCAGCTCAGCCTTTACGTCCTTGTGCACGATCAGCCGTGATGAGGCCGAGCAGTTCTCGCCCATGTTCCAGAACGCACCATTGACGATATGCGCGGCCACGCGATCCAGGTTTTCGGCGTCGTCCATTACGATGGCCGGGTTCTTACCTCCCATCTCCAGCACCACCTCTTTGGCGTTGCTTTCAGCCGAGTAGGTCAAGAACCGTTTGCCGGTCACGGTCGAGCCGGTGAACGAGACCATGTCGACATCCATATGCCGCCCAATCGGCTCACCCACAGCGGCGCCGCCACCGGGGACTATGTTCAGAACGCCCCGCGGCAGGCCCGCTTCCATTGCCAGTTCGGCCAGACGCAGCGCGGTCAATGTGGTCTCGGCTGCGGGCTTCACAACGACCGAGCAACCTGCCGCCAGAGCCGGTCCGATTTTCCAGGCCAGCATGAGCAGCGGGAAGTTCCACGGCAGCACCAGACCCACCACGCCAATCGGCTCACGTACAACCATGGCGATATGGTCATCGCTGGCGGGTGAGACCTGATCGTAGATCTTGTCGATTGCTTCCGCGTGCCATTTCAGACAGTGAATCGTTTCGGGCACGTCCACGGTTTCGCAGTCATAGATGGTCTTGCCGCTGTCGATGCTCTCCATCACCGCAAGTTCACGGGCGTTGCGGGTCATCAGTTTGCAGAGCCGGATCAACACGTCCTTGCGGTCCGAGGGATGCAGTTTAGACCACCGCCCATCGTCAAAGGCTTCGCGCGCTTTTTCGACCGCGAAATCAACATCCGCAGCGCCGCAAGCGGCAATATCGGCCAGCTTCTCTCCGGTCGCGGGGTTCACCGTTTCGAACGTCTCGCCCGAGATCGCCGGGCGGTACGCGCCGTCAATGAATGCTCCGGTCGGCAGAGTCAGGTCTGCGGCGATGGATTTGTATTCGTCCTGTGTCAGCAATTCCATGCCTTAGCCCCCAATCTTCTTTTCAGCTACGATATCAGCGATTGTTTTCTTCAACACGCGCGTCACCTGTTCCAGCGCGCGCTTGTCATCCTTGTTCAGCCCCTTCAGCGGAGCCCGCATTGCGCCCGCATCTATGCCGTTCATGGTGACACCATGTTTAATGGTCTGAATGAACTTGCCGCCCTGCTCCAGCACCCGCATCAGCGGCATCATCGCGCTCATGATCCTGCGGCCTTTTGCGAAATCTCCTTCGATCACGCAGGCGTTGTACAGCGCCACATGTTCTTCCGGCAGGAAGTTCGACCCGCCGCACACCCAGAACGGCGCGCCCCAGGCGAAGAACTCCAGCGCCTGATCGTCCATGCCACATCCCAGTTGGATATGTGGATAGTCGCGCGCCAGCAGATGCACCCGGTTGATATCGCCCGAGCTTTCCTTGATGCCACAGAAATTCCGGCTGCGACCCACACGGTCGAGGAACTCTTCTCCCATCATCGTCCCGGTGCGGTGCGGGTAATTGTACAGCATCACCGGCAGGTCAGCGGCCTTGTCGATGGCCAGCGCGTTTAGCGCATTCTCACGATCTGTGGGCACCGAATAGGGCGGGCTTGCCAGTAGGATCGAATCTGCTCCGATCTCACGCGCCCCCGAGGCCAGCGCAATCGAGTCCGGCGTCAGCATCGCCCCGGTCCCGACGACCAGAGGCAGACGACCTTTCAACTGCGCATGCGTGAACTTGGCCAATTCCAGCCGCTCTTCCACGGTCTGGGCATAGTTTTCGCCGGTCGAGCCGCCCGAGATCAGCCCATGAACGCCACTGGCGATCAGGTATTCGATCACGTCGGAAAAAGCGTCCCAATTCACGCTGCCATCCTCGTGATAGGGCGTGACCACAGGGGTATAGATCCCCTCAAACTTGAAAATCGGGTTCATTCCGTCCTCATACAGGTTTCGAAAGAGGCGGGATTCCCATCGGGACATCCAGCGCATCAGGCATCACGAACAGCTCAATCTGATCGCGAGACAGGTTCCAATGGTCCTCGGCCAGTTGCGCAGCAGCCGCCTCATCGCCCGCCTCGATGGCGGCGATGATGGCGTCGTGCTGACGGCTGGCTTCAGTCAGGTTTTCGGTCAGACCCGTGTTGCGCGGTCTGTAAAAGGTCATCCCGATCCGGGCATGGTCTATCAAAAGGCGATTGAAGGAGGGCAACAGATATACATTGCCGGACATCTGCCCCGTGACATCGTGAAACCGGTTATTGGCCAGCGCGCGATCCTCGGCCGAGCCCGACTGCAGAGCCGAACAAAAAGACCGTTGTGCATCCTTCAAGGCGTCAAGCTGATCCGGCAGAGCGTTGCGCGCGGCCAGCCTCAGGATGGCGCCATACACCATCGGAGCCGCCAGAAAGAAATCCCTCAGCGTGGTATGCGACATCTCGGATACGCGCGTGCTGCGGTTGGCGCGCTGGTCCAAATATCCCTCACCGGCCAATTGCCGAAACACTTCGCGCAGCGGGGTTCGCGACAGGCCGAATGCTTCGGACAGATGCGCCTCATCCAGATCGGCGCCAGGCTGTAGCCGCAAGGTCAGAATCGAAACCTTGAGGTGTTCTGCAAGCTCAGATTTGCGCGAACGCGCTTCGTCCTTCATCCGCCTATCCCATTGTTGCAGCCGCTTGGCGAATCGAGATCGCCAAGCCAAGGGTGTTGTATGCGATTAAAATACAACTTGTATACAATTAATTTTCGTGCAGCATAGGCGACCTGCGAATAATATCGAAACCAACCAGCAGCCCGGAAGCGCAAAGACCGCCATGCCCGATCCCAGCCACATCACTTTCATTCTGATCGAGGAGTTCTCGCACCTCGCGTTTTCCTGCGCGGTCGAGCCCTTGCGGATCGCCAACCTGGTCAGCGGGCAGGATCTCTACAGCTGGTCTTTTGTGTCTGAGCATGGTGAGCACGCTGTCTGCTCCAACGGGTCGGTGACACTAGTGCATGGCGGATTCGATAGCCTGCCCAAATCTGATCAGATTTTCGTGCTGTCTGGCATCCACATGCGGAACCACGCCTCCAAACCTCTGCTGGCTTTGCTGCGGCGTGAACGGGCAAGAGGAACGGCGATCGGCGCGCTCTGTTCGGGCGCTTGGCTTTTGGCCGAGGCCGGTTTTCTGAACGAAATGCAGGCCGCCATTCACTGGGAATACCATGACGCCTTCACCGAAGCGTTTCCCGATGTGAACCTGGTACGCAGCGTATTTGTAGCCGACGAAAAGCACATCACCGCATCGGGCGGAACGGCGACCGCCGACCTGATGTTGCACTTGATCGAACGAGACCACGGGGTCGAGCTGGCCATGGATGTGGCCGATCAGATGGTCTACAACGCCGTGCGCAACGCAACGGCCAAACAGCGGGTTTCTCTGCAGTCGCGCAACGGCATGCGCAACATC
The DNA here is from genome assembly GCF_056538565.1 of Ruegeria sp. BG11. Lineage (NCBI taxonomy): Bacteria > Pseudomonadati > Pseudomonadota > Alphaproteobacteria > Rhodobacterales > Roseobacteraceae > Ruegeria > Ruegeria sp. BG11. The sequence goes on from NZ_JBQFTH010000016.1 coordinate 7,152, forward strand.
CATCTGTCCAAAGCGATTGAGGTCATGCGAAACAACATCGAAACGCCAGTCTCGCCCTCTGCGATTGCAGATGAGCTCGGTATTTCGACACGGCAGCTCGAACGGCTTTTCGGGAAATACCTGAATACCTCGCCCAAAAAGTACTTTATGGAGATGCGTCTGGAACGCGCGCAAAAGCTGCTGTTGCAAACCGAGGCCTCTGTGACCGAGGTCGCCATGGCCTGTGGATTCGAGAATCCGGGCCATTTCTCACGCGTGTTTCGCCTGAGTTTTGGCGTCACACCTCACGCACAGCGCAACAAGATTGACTGAAATCAAGCAAACCCACCACTGGGGGAGAGCGTCCTGATCCGCCCGATACTGGGCACATCCACACTCATCCCCCGATCCCTTCGAGAACCCCCTCATTAAAATCGGACTAGTCAACACCTCGGTAGGATAGTGTGGTGGTACCGACGAATGTTGGCACAACTATTGCCAATTCGTGTCAGATCTTGGTTTCTTTCCGACACAAACATTAATTTTGCGGAATTTGATCAGAATCCGGGTCAGAGTTGAGTGTTTTGTGCACGCATAAGCACCCATGTACCCACTCAGGCCCCAGGTGATTCCGATCCGACTTTCGAGCTTGTCTACTTTGCTGGTAGACCCATCCTGCCGAAACCCTTTTCAATAAGCGTGGAGGCAGTGTTAGTCCGCGCCTTGCAACGCCGAGACATCAAGGACCGGCGATTGCGAGTTCACATGGACGCGCCGCGTAACGCCTTGCGACGATGCGGTGATATCGAGCGTCGAAACTTGATCAAAACGCTCAAAATACGCGAACTCAATCGTGTCCAGAGCGGCCATGTCCGAACACTGAATAACATACTCGGCCAGAAACTCGGGTGCACCCACCGCGTCTGCATCCGACCCAAGCCCTTCGCCCGTTAACGACACATTGGCCGACGCCGTGGCGCACCCAGCCTGTTCAGGAACAACGAAAAGGGTTAACGGTTTTGACAAGGACGAAATGGCATCCGCGACCGCGGACCGATCCGCGTCATCTGCAGCGCGATGGTCAAATCCCAGTATATCCTCGCTCGGGACCGCCAAAGACACGCTGAACTGTGTTTCCTCAAAGGAAATATCCAACGACCCCGCAACAGCACTCTGCGCGGGCACCTGATCCCCTGCCCATGCCTGGACGGTTGCTGCACACAAACCGATCGAAGCACTCAACCACTTCATGAACTCACACCACTCGCAATAGAATCACATGGATTAGTCTAACTTTATACGAACATGGCGCAATCGCGACGGTGTGTATCAGACCCACCAGATATGGGGATGTAGCGCCCCTGCAGTAAATCCGACAATAAAACTCAGGTTGACATTGCCGACTATTTCACTCAGCTATACGCGTGCAAGTGCAGCCCCTTTTGGACGCACCTGAACGAGATTTCTGACATGAAAGACCTGAACCCAATGACGAAATTCTTTGCTGCCGCCAGCACTCTGACCCTATGCGTGGCCACCGCCGCATCGGCCGGTGACGCTCCTGCAAAAGCGGACGTGCTGGACACTTACGCCGATATTGCAGAAGCCAAATATGATGACAGCCTGATCGCCGCCAAAGCGCTGCAAAACGCCGTCAACGCACTGATCGCCGACCCGTCGGACGCCACGCTGAATGCCGCCCGCGCGGCCTGGATTGCCGCCCGCGTCCCCTATCAGCAGACCGAGGTCTACCGCTTTGGCAACGCCATCGTCGATGCTTGGGAAGGCAAAGTAAATGCGTGGCCGCTGGACGAAGGCCTGATCGACTATGTCGACGCCTCCTACGGCGGCGCCACTGACGAGAACGAATTCGCCGTTCTCAATGTCATCGCAAACCCGAACTTCGAGCTTTCGGGAACCGCGATTGACGCGAACGAGATCACCCCCGAATTGCTGGCAGATACCCTGCACGAAGCCGACGGGATCGAGGCCAACGTCGCCACCGGCTACCACGCCATCGAATTCCTGCTGTGGGGTCAGGACCTGAACGGCCACGGCGCAGGCGCAGGCAACCGCCCGGCCACCGACTATGCCAAAGGCGACGACTGCACCAACGGCAACTGCGACCGTCGTGCGCAATACCTGAGCGCCGCAACCGACCTTCTGGTCAGCGATCTGGAATGGATGACCGCCCAGTGGGCCGAAGGTGGCGATGCACGCGCCGCCCTGACCGAGAACGAATCCGCAGGCATCAGTGCCATTCTGACCGGCATGGGCTCGCTGTCCTACGGCGAACAGGCGGGTGAGCGTATGCGCCTAGGCCTGATGCTGAACGACCCCGAGGAAGAGCATGATTGCTTTGCCGACAACACCCACAACAGCCACTACTACGATGGCCTTGGCATCCAGAACGTCTATCTGGGCAGCTATACCCGCATCGACGGCACCCCGATCTCGGGCGCATCTCTGTCGGATCTGGTGATCTCTGCTGACCCGGCTCTGGACACCGAGATGAAGGCAAAACTGTCGACCACCATGCAAGCTCTGGGCCGGATCAAATCGACCGCCGAGGCCGGTTTCGCCTACGACCAGATGCTGGAACGCGGCAACGCCGGTGGCGAAGCGCTGATCATGGGTGGGGTCAACGGTCTGGTCGACCAGACCAAAACCATCGAGCGTATCGTATCGACCCTCGACCTCGATGGTATCGAGTTCGAAGGATCGGACAGCTTGGACAACCCTGACGCGGTTTTCCACTAGACGTGTTAAGGGGCCGGAGGCGTCGGCAAAACGACGCCTCCGGCAACCCGGCCACTACAAGGTGACTGGACTTGAAAGAATTACCTTACTAATTAAGTAAGAAACCCAACGAGCCTCGATTCGCCATGATCGTCTGCCACTGCACAAACATCTCCGACCACGACATCCGGGCCGCTATCGACTGGATGCGGACCTCTGACCCGCAAGCGATCATAACCCCGGGCAAGATCTACCACGCGCTCGGGAAATCTGCCGACTGTGGCGGGTGCATGCCGCTTTTCCTAGACACGATGCGAACCGACGATAATCTGGAAGTCCCCATGCAGCTGCGTGCGTTACGCACCGGCCTATCACAGGAGAAGGCAGATGAAGGGCGATCCCAAGGTCATAGAGTATCTCAACAAATCCCTGCGGCATGAACTGACAGCTGTCAGCCAGTATTGGCTGCACTACCGGCTTCAGGAGGACTGGGGCCTGGTCCATATGGCCAAGAAAAGCCGCGAAGAAAGCATCGAAGAAATGGGGCATGCGGACAAGCTGATCGAACGGATCATCTTTCTGGAAGGCCACCCGAACCTGCAAAAGCTCGACCCTCTGCGGATCGGGCAGAATCCCAAGGAAACGCTGGAATGCGATCTGGCCGCCGAACACGATGCCCGCACATTGTATGTCGAAGCGCGGGAATATTGCCGCGAGGCGGGAGACTATGTCTCTATGTCGCTGTTTGAGGAACTGATCAGCGATGAAGAAGGTCATATCGACTTCCTCGAAACGCAACTCGATCTGTACGAACGGATTGGCGACGCCAATTATGCGCAACTCAACGCCGCGAAAATGGACGCCGAAGAATAGTATTCTCGCCCTCTTGGTGGTCGCAACTGCGGCCACCCCTTCCCTGTCAGCCGAGCTGCAGGACCTTCACCTCAACTTCACCCCACGTACCGAAGACGAACGCGCCCGCATTGCCGGTGTCACTGCACCGCCGCAGGATTTTAGCGCGCCGCAAAGGTTCGAAGAGTTGCCTACCGGGGCCGCAACCGTGCGTGTGCGCAACAACGCGGATGCGTTTTCGCAACCGTCCAAGAACCTGAGCTTTGAACAAGAGCTGGACTTCAAGGTCGGCAACGGATTGTTCAAGAAAATCTGGGTCTCGTCGCCCTCTTCGACTCTCGCGTCTGATGGCCTTGGGCCGCTGTACAACGCGCGTTCATGCCAGCGCTGTCACATCAAGGATGGGCGCGGGCATACACCGAACGGGCCGGATGACAACGCCATCTCGATGTTCCTGCGCGTGTCCATTCCCGGCAGCCCTCAGGACGCGCCGGAAGGGATCGAAGACTATCTCGCTACCCTGCCCGAGCCTAATTATGGCGGCCAGATGCAGGATTTCGCGCTGGCCGGGCATCCTGCAGAATACCGTTTAGAGGTTACCTACGAAGAGATCCCGGTTGCGCTGTCAGAGGGCGAAACCGCCTCGCTCCGCCGTCCCACCTACACGGCTGCCGATCTGGGATACGGCCCGTTGCACCCCGACGCCATGCTTAGCCCGCGCGTTGCGCCGCAGATGATCGGCCTCGGTCTGCTTGAGGCGATCCCGGTCGAAGACCTGCTGGCCAATGCCGACCCCGATGATGCGGATGGCGATGGCATCTCGGGCCGCGCGAACATTGTCTGGTCGACCGAGTTTGGCGCCCCGATGATGGGCCGCTTTGGCCACAAAGCCGGTATGCCCACGGTCATGGAGCAATCGGCGGCGGCGTTTGCAGGTGATATCGGCATCTCGACCCCGCTGTTTCCCGCCCCTTACGGAGATTGCACCGATGCGCAGGTCAATTGCGTAAAGGCCCCGCATGGCGACGGCGATGTGCGCGTTTTCGAGGTTGATCAGGTCGGCATGGACCTCGTGGCCTTCTACAGCCGCAATCTGGGCGTTCCGGGTCGCCGGGATGTGGATGACCCGCAAGTGCTGCGCGGGAAAGAGGTGTTCCACACCACAGGCTGCGCCGCCTGCCATACCCCGGCCCATGTCACCCATCGCCTGGAAGACCGGCCCGAGCATAGTTTTCAGCTGATCTGGCCCTATACCGACCTGCTGCTGCATGACATGGGCGACGGTCTGGCCGACAATCGCCCCGAAGCCCGCGCCACAGGCCGTGAATGGCGCACGCCGCCCCTCTGGGGGATTGGCCTGACACAGCGTGTGTCCGGCCATACCGAATTCCTGCATGACGGGCGTGCCCGCACCCTGCTGGAGGCCGTGCTTTGGCACGGGGGCGAGGCGCAATCTGCCCACGATACTGTCGTGACCATGCCCAAAGCCGACCGCGACGCCCTTATCCGTTTTCTCGAAAGTCTTTGACCCATGCGAATATTTGCTTTTGCCATTGCCCTCACTGCCCCTCTGGCGGCGTCAGCCCAAGACCGTACAGCGATCCTGACGGATGTGCCTGCCGCGCATATTCTGCCGCGCTTTGCTGAATTGGCAGACGCGACCGAGGCTTTGTCCGCCGCATCCCAATCCGATTGCGCCCCTCAATCAGAGGCTCTGCGCGCGACCTATGGCACCGCATTTGACGCGTGGATATCGGCCAGCCATATGCGCTTTGGCCCCACCGAGGCCGACGACCGCGCCTTTGCCATGGCCTTTTGGCCGGACACGAAAGGCTTCACGCCCAAGGCCCTCTCGCAACATATCGCGGCCGAAGACCCTGCGGTGAACGACACGGCCGCCTATGCCGAAACCTCGGTCGCGGGGCGCGGGTTCTTTGCGCTGGAGCAAATGCTATACGACCCCAAATTCGCTGATCAGGGCAGTGCCGCCTACCGATGCGCTCTGATCCGGGCCATCACGGCCGATATCGACGCAAATGCCGACGCGATGGCGGAAGAATGGCAAAGCTATGCGGTGAAGCTAGAACAGCCGGGGGGCGACAGCCCGTACCGCACGCAGGATGAGGCGATGCAGGAGCTGTTCAAAGCGCTCTCAACCGGGCTGCAATTCACCGCCGAGACCCGATTGGGCCGCCCTCTTGGCACTTTCGACCGCCCTCGCCCCAACAGGGCCGAAGCCCGCCGCTCGGAACGCGCCTTGCGTCATGTCGAGCTGTCTCTGATTGCGCTGCAGGATCTTGCGGCGCGTCTGTCCGCCGACCATCCCGAGATTGCGCAGGATCTGGACGTGGCCTTCAATCGCGCAATCAAAAGCGCCCGGTCCATCGACGACCCCGCCTTCGCTGGCGTAGCAGATCCCGCAGGCCGGTTCCGGGTCGAAGCGCTGCAACAGGCGGTGAATGACATCCGCACCATCGCCACGACCGAGCTTGGCCCAACCCTCGGCATCAGCGCCGGGTTCAACTCTCTCGACGGGGATTGAACCATGACCAACCGCCGCCACTTCCTGGCCGGTCTTGCGGCTGCAAGCCTTGCGCCCGCAACGGGGTGGGCCTCGGTCGGGGCGCCCGCCTTTCTGGCCGCCGGGCTGTTTCCGGATGGCTCGTTCCGTCTGGCCGGTCTGGATGAGGGAGGAGACATCCTGTTCTCGCTGCCCCTGCCTGCAAGAGGCCACGCCGCCGCCGCACACCCCCGCAAAGCGCAGGCCGTGGCCTTTGCCCGTCGTCCCGGCACGTTTGCTCTGGTCATCGACTGCGCCACCGGGCGGGAGCTTGCACGGCTACAGGCCCCCGAGGGGCGGCATTTCTACGGTCACGGAACGTTCACGGCGGACGGCACCCGGTTCTTTGCTACCGAAAACGACTATGAGGCTGGCGAAGGCCGCATCAGCGTATGGGATGCCACCAGCTTTGAACGTCTGGGAGAGGTGTCGTCGGGCGGCGTTGGTCCACATGACATGCGCCTGATGCCGGATGGCAAAAGCCTTGTGATCGCCAATGGCGGGATCGAGACCCACCCCGAGACCGGGCGGACCAAGCTGAACCTGCCCGTCATGCAGCCGAACCTAACCTATCTTGACCTGTCCGGGAACCTGCTTGAACGGGTCGAGTTGCCGGGCGACTCGCACAAGAACTCCATCCGCCATCTCAGCGTGCGCAACGACGGGCTGGTCGGGTTCGCGATGCAGTGGCAGGGCAGCCAGACCAAGCACCCGCCCCTGTTGGGCCTGCACCGTCGGGGCGCGCCTCCGCAACTTCTGTCCGCACCGGAAGACTTCCAAAACACCTTGCAAGGCTATGCTGGCAGCATCGCCTTCTCAGCCAGCGGGACCGAGGTCGCCATAACCTGCCCACGCGGAAATGCGCTGCATCTGTTCGATGTAGTAGGTGGCAGCTTCACAAGAGCTTTCGAACTGGAGGATGTCTGCGGTCTGGGCGCAGGTCCGGACGGGCTGGTCTTCACCACCGGCACGGGCACGTTTGGCGCTGTAGACGGGCTCCGCGCGCGGGTTCTGGCCCGCCCCGATTGCCAATGGGACAATCACCTGATCCCGATCCGCGCGCACGTGTAACATTCGGCAATCGCTGTCACATAGTTTACACTTGGACGAATCAAGATGCTGCCGTATTGGCGGGCGCGAAACCGGCACCTCTGAGTTAAGGACTGACTTGATTGAAACACACGCCCGACGCACCGCATACCATCTACGGAGTTGAGAAATGGGGCAAAGGCCTCATCGAGGTGACGGAGCAGGGCGAGATCGGTCTGCGCAATCCGATGTCTCCGGACACAGCGGCGATCAGCCTGCCCGGTATCCTCAGCGATCTGGATGACCGTGGGATCAAGGCGCCGATGCTCCTGCGCGTCAGTTCGTATCTGGAACACGAGATCGCGCATCTGAACGAGAGCTTTGCCGACGCCATCGCGCGGGTGGGCTACAAAGGCCCCTATCGCGGCGTGTTTCCTATCAAGGTGAACCAGCAGGCGCAGGTGGTCGACCGCATCGTCGAGTTCGGTAAGAAATACAACTATGGCCTCGAGGCCGGATCAAAGCCCGAACTGGTCGTGGCTCTTGCGCATCGTCTGGCCCCTGAGGCGCTGATCGTCTGCAATGGCGTCAAGGATGCCGAGTTCATCCAATTGGCGATCCTGTCCCGCAAGATCGGGTTCAATACCGTCATCGTTCTGGAAAGCCCGAAAGAGGCGGACACGGTGATCGAGGTCTACAAGGAACTTTGCATCGAACCTCTTATCGGCGTGCGGGTCAAACTGACAAACCAGATCAGCGGCAAGTGGGAAGAAAGCTCGGGCGATCGCTCGGCCTTTGGCATGAACACCGATCAGTTGGTCGCCACTGTGGACAAACTGCGCGAAGCGGGTCTGTTGCATTGCCTCAAGCTGCAGCACTCGCATCTTGGCAGCCAGGTGCAGGACGTGAACGACGTCCGCCGCGCCGTGGGCGAGGCCTGTCGCTACTACACCGAACTCACGCGCGAAGGCGTGCCGCTGACCCATCTGGACCTCGGCGGCGGCATGGGCGTGGACTATACGGGCGAGAAAAAGGCGGCCGAGAACTCGATCAACTACACGATCGAGGAATACTGCGCCAACGTAGTCGAAACCGTGGCCTATGCCATGGACGAGGCCGAAATTGCGCACCCTACGCTTGTCACCGAAAGCGGCCGCGCCGTGGTGGCGACCTCATCTATGCTGGTCTTCAACGTGCTGGAGACTACGCTTTACGATGCGCCCACCGCGCCGGATGTAGAGCCTGATGACAACCATCTGGTCTCGGACCTTGCTGCGGTACACGGGTACCTCAGCAAAGACCGCCTGCAGGAATGCTGGAACGACGCCACATTCTACCGCAACGAGCTGCGCGCCCTGTTCCGCCGTGGATACGTAGATCTGCGCCAGATGGCCCGGGCCGAACGCATCTATCTGTCACTGATGGCCCGCCTCAAGGCGCTTGCCGCCAGTGATGATCTGGAAACGGATGTCGATGACCAGCTTGAGAAAGTGGCCGATATCTATCACTGCAACTTCTCGCTGTTCCAATCCCTGCCCGATGTCTGGGCCATCGACCAACTGCACCCGATCGTCCCGCTGCAAGGTCTGAACTCAACACCCGACCGCCGTGCCGTGCTGTCCGATATCACTTGCGACAGCGACGGCAAGATCGACCAGTTCATTCTGGCCGACGGGGTCTCGCCTAGCCTGCCGGTGCATTCGCTCCCGGATGAGGGCGAATACTTCATGGGCGTCTTCTTCGTCGGTGCCTACCAGGAAACGCTAGGCGATCTGCATAACCTGTTTGGCGATACCAATGTCGTCACCATCGACCTACGCGCCGATGGCGGGTTCGACCTGCTGCACGAGCAAGAGGGCGACACGATCAGTCAGGTGCTGTCCTACGTTGAATTCGACCCCCAAGACTGTGTCGCCGCCTTCCGCAAAATGGTGGACGAGGCGATCTCGACCGGTACTCTGCAAGCCAAGGACCGCAAAACCCTGATGGGCGCCTATCGCGACTCGATCAACGGCTACACCTATTACGAATAAGAAGGAGACAGACCATGGGCAAAACACTGGTTGTCGGCGCGGGCGGCGTATCCCACGCAGCTGTGCATAAGATGGCGATGAACTCGGATATCTTCACCGAGATCACTCTGGCCAGCCGCACGAAATCGAAATGCGACGCTATCGCGGCAGCCGTTAAAGATCGCGTCGGTGTAGACATCAAGACCGCTGAACTGGACGCCTACAAGGTCGAAGACACGGTCAAGCTGATCAAGGAGACCGGGGCCGAGATTCTCGTCAACCTTGCCCTGCCCTATCAGGATCTGGTGCTGATGGATGCCTGCCTTGAGGCCGGGATCCACTACCTCGACACCGCGAATTACGAGCCCGAGGATGAGGCCAAGTTCGAATACCATTGGCAGTGGGCTTATCAGGAACGCTTCAAAGCGGCCGGCCTGACCGCCATCCTCGGCTCGGGTTTCGATCCGGGTGTGACGTCCGTCTTCGCGAAATGGCTCAAAAAGCACAAGCTCGACACCATTCGCCAGATCGACGTGCTGGACGCCAATGGTGGTAGCAACGATCAGGAATTCGCCACCAACTTCAACCCCGAGATCAACCTGCGCGAAGTGCTGGCCGAGGTCCGCCACTGGGAAGGTGGGGAGTGGAAACACTCCCCTGCCATGACCCACAAGGTCGAGTTCGACTTCCCCGCCATTGGCCCCAAGAACATGTACCTGATGTATCACGAGGAACTGGAGTCGCTCAGCACCCACTTCCCCGAGATCGAGCGCGCCCGCTTCTGGATGACCTTCGGTGACGCGTACATCATGCACGCCAAGGTGCTGGAAAACGTGGGCATGACCCGCATCGATCCGGTGATGCATGACGGTAAGGAAATCATCCCGATCCAGTTCCTGAAAACCCTGCTGCCTGACCCCGGCGATCTGGGCGCGGAAACCAAGGGCAAAGCCTGCATCGGCGACATCGCCACGGGTCAGGCCAAGGACGGCTCGGGCGAAAAGACCTACTACATCTACAACATCTGCGACCACGAGGAATGCTACGCCGAGGTCGGTTCTCAGGCCGTCAGCTACACCACCGGCGTCCCAGCAATGATCGGTGCGGCTCAGGTTCTGAAAGGCAACTGGCGCGAGCCGGGCGTGTGGAACATGGAACAGCTCGACCCGGACGACTTCATGGACATGCTGAACACCCAAGGCCTCCCATGGCAGGTGCACGAACTCGACGGCCCCATCGAGTTCTAGATCCAGAACTTCATCTGGCCAAAAACATCCCGGGGGGTCCGGGGGGCTGGCCCCCCGGCCTCACCACAATCGGAGACGCCGGACATGTCCGACATGATGACGACCCAAGCCGGTGACGCCGGCGCCTTCCGCAAATTCGACTTCAGCCGCGTCCCCAGCCCCTGCTTCGTGGTCGACGAAAAAGCTGTCGAGCGGAACCTGACAATTTTGTCAGATATCGGCACCCGGTCCGGCGCAAATGTCCTGAGCGCGCTCAAGGCGTTTTCCATGTTCTCACTGGCCCCGCTGGTGCGCCAACACCTCGGAGGCACCTGCGCCTCTGGCATCTATGAAGCACGTCTGGGCCGCGAGGAATATGGCGGCGAGGTCGCAACCTTCTGCGCCGGGTACAAGGATACGGATATCGATGAAATCCTGTCGCTGTCCGACCACATCATCTTCAACTCGCCCGCTCAAAAAGACCGGTTCCTCGCCAAAGCCCAAGCGGCCAATGTGCAGATCGGCCTGCGCATCAACCCCGAACACTCCGAAGGCGAGATTCCGAAATACGACCCGTGCGCACCCTGCTCGCGCCTCGGCACTCCTGTCAGCCAACTAGCTGCCGAGACCCTGACCGGCGTGGACGGATTGCACATGCACACGCTCTGCGAACAGGGATTCGAACCCCTGAAACGCACATGGGCTGCCGTTGAGCCGAAACTCAAACCTTTCCTCGGTCAGCTCAAATGGCTGAACTTCGGTGGCGGTCACCACATCACCCGCGATGACTACGACCGTGACGGGTTGGTGGAATTCATCAAATCCATCCGCGCGAAATACAATGTCGACGTCTACCTCGAACCCGGCGAGGCCGTCGCGTTGGACGCGGGCATTCTGGTCGGAGAAATCCTCGACCTGCCAACCAATGGCATGACCCTTGCGATCACCGATATCTCGGCCACCTGCCATATGCCCGACGTGATCGAGGCCCCCTATCGCCCCGCCCTGATGGACGAGACCGAGGCGGGTCACACTTACCGTCTGGGCGGGCCATCATGCCTGGCAGGCGATGTGATCGGCGACTACACATGGGACAAGCCGCTGGAGATCGGGCAACGCTTTGCCTTCCTCGATCAGGCGCATTACTCGATGGTCAAAACCAACACCTTCAACGGTGTTCCCCTGCCGACCATCGCCCTATGGAACAGCGAAACGAACGAGCTGAAGATCATCAAACAGTTCGGCTATGACGACTTTAAGGACCGCCTCTCATGAGCATTTTCCTCGACAGTGAACTGACCGAAGCTGAGCGTTTGGAAGACGCGCGCTTTCGCGTGATCCCGGTGCCGCTGGAACGCACGGTTTCTTATGGTTCCGGAACCGCCAAAGGCCCCGAGGCTATCATCGAAGCCAGCAATGAGCTGGAACGCATCACCGGCCATGCAGAACCCTGCGTCGAGGGTATCTATACCGAAGCCCACCTGGATTGTGACGGCCCCTTGCCCGAGGTGATGGAACGCCTCGCCCAACGGACCGAAGCCGCCATTCGTGCGGGCAAGGTGCCCGTGACTCTGGGCGGAGAACACTCGCTCAGCTACGGCGCGGTGATGGGCGTGGCGCGGGCGCTGAACCAACCGATCGGGATCGTCCAGATCGACGCCCATGCTGATTTGCGCAACGCGTATCAGGGCGAGAAACACTCTCACGCCTCGGTCATGCATCTGCTGGCTGAAGAAGGCGTGCGGCTGACGCAGTTCGGCGTGCGCGCGTTTTCAACCGAAGAGGCCAAAAGCCGTCTGAAACACCATGTCTTCCACGTCGACGCCGAGGAACTGGTCACCGACAACATCCACGCCGTCGACCTGCCCGAGGACTTCCCCGAGCTGGTCTATGTCAGCTTTGACGTGGACGGTCTGGACCCGTCCCAAATGCCTGCCACAGGAACACCCGTGCCGGGCGGTTTGGGATACTATCAGGCGCTGCGGCTGGTCGAACACGCCCTGAAGGGCCGCAAATGCGTGGGCTTCGACGTTGTCGAACTGGCCCCCGACGGCAATGCTGCCTGGGATTTCACCGCCGCGCAGATCGTCTATCGCCTGATGGCGGCCTGTTAACTCTCAGAGGTTTCGTTCAGCTCCATGTGACCTTCGCCCTTGTTCAACACGCGGCGTAACATGGGCTCGAAGAACTCCAGCGGTTTGGTCGGGTAGTTCGGGTCAAACGCCTTCTGATCGTATTCATGGCAGAAATAGCGGCAGTCCTCCCAATAGGGGCTGTCGCGATACTTGTCGCGCGCGTTGCGATCTCCGCCAAGATGGTGGTTGTAGTAGTAGCCCTGAAACACACAGTGATGCTTGAGAATCCAATGGGTTTTCTCGCTGACATAGGGCTTCATCATCGCCGCTGAAAGCTCGCCATGGTTGTATGGCGACAGGATATCGCCCGTGTCATGGATCAGCGCGGCGACCACAAGCTCCTCATCCGCGCCATCTTCATAGGCCCGCGTCGCGGCTTGCAAAGAGTGTTGATAGCGGTTCACAGGATACGGCGTCCACTCCTCATCCAAAGAACGGATCGCGTCCAGAATTCGGTCTGGCAAAGCGGCATTATAGGCCTCTTCATAGTCCATAACGGCGTCCCAATCGGCCTTTGTGGCCTCTTCAAAACTGGTCCAGGTCGGCTTGTGGCTTTTGTCCAGCATGGCATGTCCTCTGACTTGATTGAGAATAGGATATCTCGACTTGCGTGCTAAAAAAAATGAATTGATTTTATCATATCGATCAAAAAATACTGTCACCATGCAAATCAAGGCTTTTGAAACTTTTGTGTGCGTTGCCGAGACCGGAGGGTTTCACGCAGCAGCGCGCAAGCTGAATGTGACCCAAACAGCTGTCAGCGCGCGCATACGGCAGATCGAGGACGCCACTGGAAAACCCCTTTTCACTCGCGGGGCCGGCGGCACGTCACTAACGGACTTCGGCCGCCAATTTCGCCCTTACGCCGAGCAGATGCTCTCACTCTGGTCTTATGCTTCGACTGATTTGCCTACGCAAAACCAGAATCGCCCGGCATTGAGGCTGGGGGCGCAGCTCAGCGTTTGGGATCCCTTGCTGGTCGATCTTGCCATACGTTTCGAACAGCACTTTGGCCAATTGCTGCTGACGCTGAACTACGATCATGATCTGGATATGGTGGACGCGGTCGCAACACATGTGCTGGACGCCGCGCTGACCCACGAAAAGCCCTCAGACAGGCGGGTGATGTTTGAAACCCTGCCACCAGAGCGATTGGTTCTGGTCGAAACCGCGGAGGCTTTGGTCGACAACTCGGTATTCGTCAATCTCGAACTTGGAACCGCCTACCAGGACCATGTGCGGACAACGGCCCGCCAGGCAGCAGGGCAGACTGTCTTTTTGGGTAATTGCATGATGGCCCTGCGCTATGTCCTCAAACGAGGGGGGCGCGGGTTTTTTCCCGCCTATTTGGCCGCAGAGCATATTCGCTCTGGCGCGCTGGTGCAGGTTGAGTCGAGTCCAGACCTGATGTTGCCGCTCTATCTCGTAACCCGCCCCGACAGCTCTGCGTTCGAGGATATCCTAGACTGCCTGCAGGGTTTGCGAGACCCTGCCTAGACAGCGACCTCGGCCCTGGAACGGCGCCAGATTGGGCGTCCCGCAACCGCCAGGAACAGGCACGAGATCAGGATACCAATGACCGCCGGTGCATAGAGAACGATCCAAAGACCCGGCTCATCTATCACGACCGGAGAAACAAACCCCCGAACGCCTTCCAGCAGAACCAGAATGGTAAACGCCCCCAGAATCTGCGGCCATAACCCGAACCGCGAGAAACTGCCCAGCATCAGGGTGGCATATCCGACCAGCCCAACTGCCACGCAAATCGCGATCCACGAGAATCGCTGGTGCAACTCATCCGTCAGTTCACCCGGGCTGAACCCTTCGGCGCTGGCGATAGCCTCGCTGTCTCGGATCAATTCCATCGTAGGGATTGCTTCAAGGCTGCGGGTACTCATACCGCCGGTACTGGTCAGCGCCGAGATATCATAAGAGGCGTCCTGAAACAGGGTCGATGACAGGGTGCGCCCGTCCTTGTCCAGACGCAGCGCCACTCCATCCAGCATGACAAGGTTGATGCCTGCCGCGTTGTTCACCAGATACGCCGTCGAGCTCGAATAGCTGACGGAATTCGCCGGGTCCCGCCGGTCTGAGACAAAGACCTCGTGCAGGGTCCCGTCCAGATCAATCCGACCGATATAGACCGTAACACCGTCGGCGGGGTGCAGAAACTCACCTTCGTTCAGCAATTGGGCGGTCACGTCACCTGCAACTTCGGCCTGCCGGATCTCGAGCTGCTCGACCGAGGCAGGACGCAGGAAAACGCTGATCGCCGCCATCATCATCCCTGTGACAAGACCGAACTGCACCACAGCCCGCGCGAGGCGCCAAGGGCTAGAGCCGGTCGCCAGCATGACCGTCATCTCACTTTCCCGGCTGAGGCGGTTCGTGGCGTAAACGGCCGCAGCGAACACAGCCATCGGCATCACTGTCCGGATCAGGGTCGGTAGCGTAAGAGCGGTGAATTCGAGGAAAACAACCGCCGACTGGCCGCCACTGATCACCCGATCAAACAGGCTGACAGACCGCGTGATCCAGAAAACACCGACCAGAACCAGAGTGAAAAAGCCGAACAGCACCAGCAACTGCCGCAGGAAGTAACCATCGAAACGCGACATGTACCCTCATTCCCGGTGTCTGCGATTTGCGGGGACTTTAGGCTATCCCGCAAGCAGAGGAAAGACGGTCACCGCCCTGCTTTGAGATCGGGTGGGGTTTCAGATGACCAGAAGATCGACCTGATGTTTGATCTGCGCGAACGCTTCACGTGACACGGGATGAAAGCCCCCAGCATGACGATAAACGCTCTGGTAGTTGTCAAATAGCAGGTCACACAGCTCTTGCTGGGTGCTGTGCTGTCCGTCCGGGGTGAATTCCAAAAATATCGGTGGCCTGTACTCTGCGATGAGTTGCTTCATCCCCTTCAGGGCGGATAGCTCATGGCCCTCAACATCCATCCAGACCAGCCCAATTTGATCAGCCTGAAGGGTGCCTGACTGCACCAGGTCGTCAATCCGAACGATCTCGACTAAAAAACTCTCTCGGGTTTTGCCGCTTTTGCGTTTGGCCGCCAGACGTGAGCCGCCGCGGTTGAACAGATCTCGGGTAAACTCCGCCGTTCCAGTCGTTTCCGAAGCCGCGACACCCAAAATCTTCACTTTGTCTGTCAGCCCATTTAACGCAAGATTGTGACGCAGCAGGTTCATGTTGTCCGGGTCTGGCTCGATCGCTACGACGGCCTCACACTGAAGATCGAGGAAGAAATAGACGGTTTGGGTGCCGATGTTGGCCCCGACCTCCAGAACGGACATGCCGGACCTATAGGCATTGTTCTGTTGAAGAAACGTCCGCAGATCCGTGACTGAGCCGCGGGCGAATTCACCGTTCTGGAAAAGTGAACGTCCGATTGCATCCGTTGGAAAGAAGGCAAAGGCATGATCGCCCAAGTCCCGAAACAACAGAGTATCCTGATCAAGCAGCTCATTCATGACGGCGCGCCGGGTTTTACCGTTGCCAAGAACACTCAAGGCAATCTTTTCGGCAATCAGGCTTCGCAATCCCATTCAACACCTTCGAATACAAACCAAATATAGTCTTCAGTGCATATCTCCACGTTCACCGGTCAGCAACATCGGGATCGAATTGATAGGAAACATGGTGCATTTGCGCCCTATCGGGCTAGGCAGGTTTTCGGCAGGCTCACATTCGCCAAGTGTCAGAGCCATCATCGCCTGTTTGCGGCTGTTTCATTTCCAAAAGAGTCATTTGAAACAGGCTTCGGAACTCGGCCTCTTTTATCGCGGGTTCGCTTGGTTCTTCATCCGCAGCAGGGGTTTCTTCGGGCCGAGGCTGCGTCAGTCGTGTCGCGTGCGAGCGAGAGTCGCGAAAGATCGACCAAAAACTCTGTATCAAATTCCTTCCCTCCCAATGAACTGCGCAAATCTTGTCACTGCGGGGCCGATCCGAACCTCAGTGGTTGGCCGAAGCTCAAGGATCACAGTCCGTGAGTGGCACCCCGCAGCGACGAGGTGCATTTAGGGATTTCATTTTGAGACGTAAGGGGGAAGAAAACCCCGGTTTACGTCACTTTTGTGCATGCAAAATAAAAAATTGAGCAGCATCTTACGTTTACGTCAACTACGCCGACGCGGAAGAAATTTCGGGACGCTACGTCAAATCCCGACCTATTGCGCCATTTGGCTGCCGCCTTAACGGCCCCAGAGGAACATCGAAGGGAATTTCGCGCGGCGAAAATAGGATTCGACGCAGCCACAAAAGCGAATATTCAAGTTTTGGGAAGTTTTGAATGGCAGGGGCAGCAGGGTTCGAACCCGCGACCTACGGTTTTGGAGACCGTCGCTCTACCAACTGAGCTATACCCCTAGGCTGAGCCTCAGATATGCCAGCCGCGCGGCGGACTCAAGAGGCTTTTTCAGTTTCTCGACCACTTCTCGACAAGACAAACAAGTTGCACGCGGCGTTGAGTTCTATAAGACACGGTTTGGTCAGTATGAGGGACCCATCCGTGAGTATCCGCAAAAAGATCGCCGACAGCGAAGCCTTGTTAAACTGGGCGGCGCGCCGTATTGCGAGCTATATTCGGATGGTCAACCGCAACACCAAATGGCAGCGCATCGGCTATGAAGAACTGGACCAGCTGGCCGAACAGGGCGAACCGGTCATCGTTGTTCTTTGGCATCAGCGGCTGGCGCAGTCACCCTATTTCTTCCCGCTGGACAAGGCGCAGATCTGCTCGATCACGTCCTCGGCCCGGGCGGGCAGCATGGTGGGCCGCGTGCAAAAGCTGTTCGGCATGGACACGATCGCCATGGCTAGCAAACACAAAAGTAACGTTGCTGTGTCGCGTGAAGTACTGGGGAAGATGAAGCAGGGGATTTCTATTGGCATTGCCGCCGACGGACCCCGCGGGCCGGAGCGGGTGCTGTCGACCGTACCTTTGGTCTGGGCGCGCACATCGGGCAAACGGGTGTTCGGAATCACCTTCTCGGCCCGTCACGGCAGAGAGGCCGGTACATGGGACCGCTTACTCATGCCCCGCCCCTGGCGCAACGAAGGTGTATTTTTATGCCGCGAATGGACCGAAACCGTACCCCGAAAAGCCAGTAAAGAGCAGATCGAAACCCTGCGCCAAAACCTTGAGCAGCACATGAACGACATCACGGCCGAGGCTGACCGGATGGTCGGGCGCGAACCGTGGTCGCCTAAACCTTAACCACCGCGTAGTCTCTGCATCAGATAGACTTCGCTGCCTTCCGGGATGGGTTCCGTCAGGCCCGTTGCAATCACGCGCCCGTCGATCGCAATAGAGACGCCCGCGTCAATGGGGGCCTGCAATTGCGGATGCGCGCGCACCAGGGCGCGCAACAACTCTCCGGTTGTTTTGGCCTCGACCTCGACAACGGCCAAGCCCCCGGTCAGAGACCGGAGGCCGGACCAGAGGTGAACCTCAACCATTGTCCTTGAGCGCGGCCAGAATGCGCGGAGGCGACATCGGCAGTTGCTTCATCCGCACACCCGCTGCGTTGGAAACCGCGTTGGCGATGGCGGCAAGCGGCGGCACGATGCCGGTCTCGCCCACACCGCGTACCCCAAACGGGTGGCCGGGATTGGGCACTTCGACAATCACCGTGTCGATCATTGGCAGGTCACTAGCAACGGGAATCCGGTAGTCGAGGAAGATCGAGTTCTGCAACCGTCCGTCCTCGCCGTAGATATATTCCTCGTTCAGCGCCCAGCCGATGCCTTGCGCGGCACCACCCTGGAACTGGCCTTCCACATAGGTCGGGTGGATCGCCTTGCCGGCGTCTTGAATGACCGTGTAGCGTGTGACGCTGGTCTTGCCGGTTTCCGGGTCGACCTCAGCATCGACAATATGGGTGCCAAAGGACACGCCCGCACCTTCCGGAGTTGCCTCGAAATGGCCCGAGATCGGGCCACCGGTGCGCCCCATATCCGCCGTGATGTCGGACAGGGCCAGCGGGTCGAAATCGCCTGCATTGGGGCCTGAGGGCACGGCGCAGCCGTTTTCCCATTTCACGGCCTCGACCGGGATACCCCACTTGGCTGCCGCACGTTCGCACAGTTTTTCGACCGCGTGTTTGGCCGCCTTGATGGTCGCCAGACCCGACGCGTAGGTCACACGCGAGCCGTGTGAGACGTCGTTATAACCCAGCGTCGCCGTATCCGCGATGGTGACGCGGATGTTCTCGTATGGGATGCCCAGAACTTCGGCCGCCATCAGCGCCATAGACGCACGAGAACCGCCGATATCCGGCGTTCCGACCATCAGCTGGGCCGAGCCATCTTCAGACAGGGCCAGGGATACTGAGGTCTCACCGCCGTGGTTGAACCAGAAGCCACAGGAAATCCCGCGCCCCTGCCCCGGCTTCAGCGGGGCCGAATAGTGCGGGTGCGCCTTGGCGGCCTCCAGCGTTTCGACCAGACCAATGCGTTCGTAGGTCGGGCCATAGCTGGCCTTGGTCCCTTCATGCGCGGCGTTTGTCAGGCGGACATCAACGGGGTCGAGGCCCAGCTTGTTGCACAGCTCATCAATCACCGACTCAACCGCAAAGGCACCCATGGGTGCGCCCGGCGCGCGGTAAGCGGCCTGTTTCGGACGGTTCGACATCACGTCATAGCCGATCTGCTTGACGTTGGTCAGGTTGTACGGCGCGAAGGCGCACATGGCAGTCATATCGCCCGGCGCACCGGGGAAGGCCCCGCCCTGCAAGCGGAATACGCCTTGTGCTGCCGAGATGGTCCCGTCCTTCTTCATGCCGATCTTGACGTCCATCGACGCCGACGCCGTTGGGCCGGTCGCCCGGAAAACCTCGGACCGGGTCATAACGATCTTGACCGGACGGTTGGCTTTGCGGCTCAATGCAAGCGCAACGGGTTCGATAAAGACAGTGGTCTTGCCGCCGAAACCACCGCCAATCTCGGACGCGGTGACGCGCAGTTGCGAGGTCTCAATACCCAGCAGCGCGGCGCAGGTCTTTTGCGCTATCCAGTGGCCTTGCGTGGTGCACCACAGCTCACCCTTGCCGTCATTGCCCAGCATGCCCAGACAGGCGTGCGGTTCGATATAGCCCTGATGGGTCGCTTCCGTGACAAAGCTGTCTTCGATGACCAGATCCGCTTCGGCAAACCCGGCCTCGACATCTCCGTGACCGCTTTCGTGGTAACGTACGACGTTGGGGTGCAGCCCTTCGGGTACCGAATAGTCCGCCGCGCCTTCCCGAATAACAGGCGCATCCGACGCCATCGCTTTGTCCACGTCCGTGACGTGCGGCAGCACCTCGTATTCGACCTCAATCAGCTTCAGCGCATCGCGGGCTGCCAGCGCCGAAGTCGCGGCAACCGCTGCCACGGCATGACCGTCATAGAGGGCCTTTTCGCCTGCCATGACGTTTTCCAAAACGTTCCAGAACTCGCCCTCGAGACCCGGTTTGAACGGGACATCGGCAAAGTCCGCGCGGGTGACGACGGCTTTGACGTCCTTATGCGCCTCGGCTTTCGAGGTGTCGATCTTCACGATCCGCGCGTGGGCATGGGGCGAGCGCAGAACCGCTCCGTGCAACATGCCGGGCGCATAGGCATCAGCCCCGAATTTGGCGCGGCCCGTGACCTTGTCCAAGCCATCCGGGCGATCCGGTCGCGTGCCAACGAAAGTGAATACAGATTTGCGATCGTCGAGTGCCATTACGAAGCCTCCCGCAGCTCTTCCGCCGTTTCCATCACGGCGCGAATGATCTTGTCATAACCGGTGCAGCGGCAGAGGTTGCCTGCCAGCCAATACCGGGTTTCCTCTTCGGTCGGGTTTGGGTTCTTCTCGAGCAGCGACTTGGCCGCCACCAGAATGCCCGGCGTGCAAATGCCGCACTGAAGCGCCGCGTGTTCGATGAACTTCTTCTGCAGCGGGTGCAGAACGTCGCCATCCGCGATGCCTTCGACAGTTTCGATGGCCTTACCATCAGCCTCAACGCCCAGCATCAGGCAGGAACAGACCAGACGGCCATCTACGGTGACGGAGCACGCGCCGCAATCGCCGGTGCCACAACCTTCTTTCGCGCCGGTCAGGTTCAGCTTGTCGCGCAGACAGTCCAACAGCGTTTCGCGCGGGTCGCACAGGTATTCGACCGTGTCCCCGTTCACGGTAGTGGATACGTGGAGCTTGCTCATGCGTCTTCTCCCTTGGCGCGGGCATAGGCGATTTTCGCGGCGCGCTTGGCCAGAACACCAGCGACCTCGGTGCGGAATTCGATCGTACCGCGTTTGTCGTCAATCGGGTTACAGGCGGCCGAAGCGGCCGCGGCCAACGCGTCTAAAGCGGTGTCATCCAGCGTGCTGCCGATGATTGCTTTGGCGCAGTCTTCAACCAGCAAAACGGTCGGGGCGACAGCGCCCAGAGACACGCGCGCTTCGGTGATCATGTCGCCGTCCAGACGCAGGCTGACGCCCACGCCGACCACGGCGATGTCCATTTCGGTGCGCGGGATAAAGCGCAGATAGGCGTCACCGCCATTTTCGCCCCGCGCGGGGAGGTTGACGGCCGAGATCACTTCACCCTTCGCCAGCGAGGTCTTGCCCGGTCCGGTGGGGATGTCCTCAACAGCAACCTCGCGCGCGCCATCTGGGCCGGTCACAGTGACCGTCACACCCGCCGCAACCATCGCGGGCACCGAATCCGCCGCCGGAGACCCGTTGCACAGGTTACCCGTCAACGTCGCGCGGCCCTGCACCTGAGTCGAGCCGATCAGGTCCATCGCCTCGACCACACCAGGCCAGTCGCGGCCCAGCTCGGAATGCTCGCTCATTTCAGCGCCGGTGACAGCGACGCCAAGGGTCCAGCTGCCATCGGCATTTTGCGTGATCTGATCTACACCGTTGATTTTCTTGATGTCGATCAGCGTATCGGGCGTCACCAATTCCGAGCGCAGCTGCACCAACACATCGGTGCCGCCTGCCAGAAACCGTGTCGTGCCCGTCGCGTTTGCAGCCAGAGCCGACGCCTCGGCAAAGCTGGCGGGGCTGTGATAATCCATGAAAATACCTCGCACCTGTCAATCAGGATTCACTGGGTTCTCGGGGAAGGTAATGCAGTGCCTCAGCGGCGTCCATGGCCGGAGCGACCAATTTTTCTACAACTTCATGTCGTTTTTCGACCTTGGGTCAGAGGTCGATCTCGATCACGCCATCCGGTTGCGCGGCGCGGCTTTGACACAAAATGATAGCGCTCTCGCGTTGTTTGTTGGACAGGACAAAATCGCGATGTTCGATTTCGCCGGAAACAACACCGCATTTGCAGACGCCGCAGATGCCATCGGCGCATTTCACATCCACGTGAATGCCCGCCTCATTCAACACCTGCGCGGCGTCCTTGTCTTCCGGCACGATCAGTTGCTGGCCTGATTTCGCCAGCTTCAAGGTGAATGGGTAGTTTTCATAGTCCGGTTGCTCGGGGACCGAGAAATACTCCAGATGCCGCGCTTCGTGCGGGAAACCCTGCCGTTTGGCCGCTTGCATGACCCCCTCCATGAAGCGATCTGGCCCGCAGGTATAGACGTGCCAGCCGTCCTGATAGCCTGAGAGGATCGCATCCAGATCGGCCCGCGTGCCTTCATCCGAGAAATGGAAGTGCACGTGATCCGCCCACTGCATCGCGGCCAGATCATCCAAATACCCGGCCCCAGCGCGGGTACTGGCCGAGTAGTGCAGCTTGAACGGTTTACCCAGCGCGTACAGACGATGGGCAAAGGCGATCATCGGGGTGATGCCTATCCCACCGCCCATTAGGAAGGTTTTGGTCGCAGTCTCATCCAGCTCGAAATGATTGATCGGCTTCGAGATGAAAACCTTGCGGCCTTCGTTGAAGATGCGATGCAGCAGAGCCGAACCACCGCGCCCATCATCTTCACGCAAGACACCGATCTGATAGCTCGCCCGGTCCGAAGGGTCACCGGACATCGAATACTGGCGCAGAAATTCGGGCGCGACCAACACGTCCAGATGCGCGCCCGCTGTCCATTTGGGTAAAGGGGAACCGTCCAGTGTCGAGAACTCATACTTGGTCACATCGGCTGTCATCTTGTCGACCTTGGTCAATTCGACCCGCATGACCGGTGCATCGCCTGCGATGTCATAGCGGTGAACGACTGAAATGTCGCCCGCCGCTTTGCGTTCCTTGTATTCCTCGGCGCTCACCATCGCCTCATAGGCGACAATCCCGGCCTCGCGGTCCATGGCAAAGGGATAGGGCCACGGATGTGGGGCCAGATAGGCGGGATAAACGGCCAACGTCTGATCTTCGTATTTCAGATCAAGATCGGGCTGCAGATCGCGCCGGTTCAGCGGATGCACCGAGGGGCGGTAGGCGCCATCCGACTGCAGCTCGATATCCCACCACCATTTTTTAACGTCATTCAGGCCACCATTGCCCACCGCATCATCCAGTTTCGCCAATGCCGGGGCCGCCTGAGGGATATTCATCGCGGCCCAACGGAAGGGGCGTTCTTTGAAAATCCCTTCGAGGTTCCACGGGCAGGTCTTCATGCAGCGTCCGCACATCGACCCCCCGGGCGTTGTCACGCGATAGGTAGCGCATTTCTGACTGTCGGATTTCCAGATCTCATAGCCGTTGAACATCAGCTTTGGCCCGGCGGTGATCGCGCCCGAAGGGCATTCGCGGGCACATTTGTTGCAGCTTTCGCAGAAACTCTGCAGGCCGAAATCAATCGGCGTGTCATGCACCATCGGCATATCACTCGTCACCGCGCCGGATTTCAGACGCGGGCCGAGATAGGGGTTCAGAATGACCTCGCCAATCCGGCTGACCTCGCCCAACCCCGACAACAGCAATAGCGGAGGTTGCAGCACCTCGCCATCCATCACCGTATGGGCCTTGGCCTTGTAGCCGAGGTTACGGATCTGCTGCGCGATCACACCACCCAGCAGTGAAAACCGCAGATAGGCGCGCATGGATTGCGCGACGCTGATCCAATCATCACCGCTTGCGCCCTCCATCGTCTCATAGCCCTGATCGATGATCATGCTGATGGCCTGATCATGCGGGGGCGTGATCTCTTCCCCCGTCGCATCGTGGGAATACCACGCCCAGTCCGGACAACGGCTGAGGCCGACCGCATCGACCCCCAAAAAATAACTGGCGGCCTTGATATTGGCGGCATTGCGCTGCGCATCCGTCGGAGGCGAGACCTTAGCGCTTTCACCATCCTGCAACAGAACAAACGCGCCCAGCGCCCGGCGTTGCGCGAAACTGGGGGCCGATTTGCGCACGTAATATCCGCCCTTGGCCGCGTCCTGCAGGTGTTTGCCCATATCGCCGAACTGCGCCCGCGCGAACATGTCGGCCCGCTTGGGGACGCGCGCGACGTTGGCCTCATCAATATAGGTGGTGGGCGTCTCGACCCGCTTGAGCCGTTCAAACGGATACGCCCCATCCACGTAGCGGCGTTTGGCATAGGCATCGCGGTTCAGAGCGTTCTTGGCGAACCCGGTGCCAAGCCACCACGCAGGGCCTTGGGTCCGGAACCACGGTTGTTGCGCCATGGGCTGCAGGGGCTGATCGTGGGCAATCTCCATCTCGGTCGTGACAGCGGCCAGACCAAACCGGCGGCCCAGCCAAGGGGCAACAAGCGTGCCGTCTTCGACCGAGGCCAAACCCGCCGCCACCGCCAGCTTGCCCAGATCCACCTCGGACGACATCGCCGTATGCGCCCGCGCATCGAACCCCAGCAGCCGGATGTAGTTTGCGATCACAACGGCATTCTCAGTCGCCAGTAGGCACGCCCGGTGGTCCTGCGCATCCATGATCCAATCGGACCCCGGCTCGTCCGGGTTAGGGTCGCGGTTATGTTCATACAGGAACACCAGAGCATGACTATGCGAGGCCATCGGACGCGGCGCGGCCTCCATGCTTTCCTTGAGATCGGCCATGATAACGTCGATCCCCGAGGCCAGTGTTTTGGTCTGGCGGGTTTTCAGCGCATGCGCCAGACGGTCGATATCGGGGTTGCGGCGCGGCTGGTCCAACAGCGCCTCGGGCGGCAACGGCCCGCAGCCCATCATCGAGGCATCGTTGAAATAGCCAAACGCCTTGAGGTGATCTGCCCTTGCCTGCGGGTCCTGCGGGATATCCGAGGCGACAGGGTTCACCAGCCCATCCCGGATCGTGTCCAGCATGGCCTGAAACTCGCCCATCGCATTCACGATGCTCTCGGGCCGGTCAGGCAGGTGAAAGTTAAGCTCGGGCATCGGGGGCAGCTGGGAAAAATCGGGCATTGCCTGCTGACGCGCCAGACGCTCAAGAGGGTACGACCCCAAGTGAACGGGTCGGTTCTTATCCGAGAAAAAGCGAAGTCCCATGTGCATGTCCCTTGTTTGCGCCTGAACTAGCGCCCTCTCGACAGCAAAACCATTCATACTTAATCATAGATTGTATGAGCAAAATCGATTTCATTGATCTGGACGGGAAGGTCCTGCGCATATTTCTGACGATACTCGAGGAAAGCTCGGTCTCGAAAGCGGCGGATCGGCTGGGGGTCACACAGTCGGCAATCAGCCACACATTGGCCAAGCTACGGCAGGTGCTGGGCGATCCGCTATTCGTGCGATCTGGCCAGGGCCTGACACCGACCGAACGCGCGCTGGCCTTGCAAGAGCCGGTTCGCAACGTGCTGGATGGTATGCGCGCGCTGACGGATGAACGCCCCTTTGATCCACTGTCAGAGCAGATGGAAATCCGCATCGCCACCAATGACATGCCGCGAGAGCTGATCTTTCCCGACCTTCTACGCGCGACCCGTGCCGAGGGTATTAAGCTGCAGTTGGAATTCATCTCATCCGGCGTACCGGGGCCGGACCTGCTGCGCAGCGACCGGTGCCAGCTGATGCTGACGCCGCTGCCTCCGGACGGGCCGGACATCTTTCAAAAGCGGCTGATCACAAGCCCGTTGATGGTGTTTTTTGACCGATGCCAACGCTCCGCGCCCGAGACGTGGGAGGCCTACTGTCAGAGTGAGCATGTCGAGGTTCGCTTTCCCGACGGCCGGAATGCGCGCGCGGTGATGCGCGGTGTGGATCAAAGCCAGATCCGTCCGCCAACCGTCGTACTGCCGCATTTCAACGCCATCCCGTCTTTCATCGCGGGCAGCCCGCTGATTTCCACCGACACGGCGCTGATGAAAAACGGACCGCTGGCCGCGCTGGATTGCGCGCCCTTGCCGTTCGACTGCGAGCCTGTCTCGATCTACATGGTCTGGCACCAACGCTCAGCCAATGACCCGGCCCATCGCTGGTTGCGCGGCCGGATCGAAAACATCGCCAGCACTATTCAGGCCAAGACCTGAAGCAGAGCCTAGCCTGTCGCCAGAGCCCTTTGATCCTCACGCCCCATGGCCACCAGAATCGGCGAGTCCTCTTGCCGCGCAGCGAATGAGACCTTGTCGGTCATGCCGCTCCACCCCGCCATGGTCAGAGACTGCGCCACCGCGCCGCCCAGTGTCGCCCCCGGCCCGGTCACGATGAACAGGTCGGGTGCGAACTCTCGCGCGGCGGTTTGAATGGCTCGGGTGAAATCGTAAGTCTCGGTCACCTGATGGCCCAGCGTATAATCCCAAAGCGCCTCGGTATCGGTGGCGCCCGGCCACCAGATCTTGCCGCGCCCGTCGATCATCGGGTGACGGGGTTGGCCGAACAGATCAGCTTTCAGCCGCGCCCGACCTTCGGCGGCAATCGGGGCCTGCAGAGAAGTATGGAACGCCGCATGGTTCGGCAGCCGCATGGGAAAGCGGTCCTGAACGGTGGGATGAGATGCCTCGAACGCGGCCAGACCAGCCTCATTCCCGGCCAGCACCAGCATACCGCCCAGATCAATCGACAGCGCCAGATCCTGCCCCTCGACCGCGTTGATGTCAGAGACGTCCTGCAACAACGCCTGTTTTTGTTGCGCGCTGTCGACCCAGCTGTCATCGGTGAAGGGATAGACCGACTGCCCCCCGATCAGATGTTCCTGCATCAGAGTGCCCATGGTGTTCACAACGCGGAACCCGTTCTCAGCGCTCAGTGCGCCAGCGGCGGCGAGAGCGATATACCAACCCATCGAGTTGCCCGTCACAGCCACCACCTCGATATCATCCGCCAGCGACTGCGCATCCGCCAGCGCGGCGGCATAGATCAGGGGCGAGGCCACATCGCCGCGCGAATAGGTACTGACCGCAAAGCGCGCGGCCCCGTCCAGAGCGGTTACCCCCTCTTGCCCGGCCTCGGCGCGCATGGCGTCAAAGCGCTGGAACATCGGCATCTCGTCCGCATGGTGGCGGTGCAGATAGCCCAGCTCGGGCTTGTTGTAGGTGCCCCGACCGGGGCAGATCACGACAGCTGTTCGGGTCATTTCCGCACTCCGGTCAGGGTCAGGGCTGCAGCGACGATACCGTCCTTGGACGGCAGGGGTGCGGCATAGGCCGGGCCAGTCGCGATAAAGCAATCCTCAGCCACAACGCGGGCGACCCGCGTCTGGGCGCTTTCTTCGCGGAAGAGGGTCATCAGCCCCTCGGACTGGCTGCCTGTGCGGCGACATTCATCCACGATCAGGACGTGCTTGCAGTCCTTGGCCGCCTTCAGCAGCGCCTCGGTCGGCAATGGGGCCAGCCAGCGTAAATCGACGATACGAGCGTTCACCCCGGCCGCCTGCAACTCAGGTAGCGCCTGACGCGACAAGTAGTGGCCGTTGCCGTAGGTTACGATGGCCAGATCGGTGCCATCGCCATTTACCCCAACCTCGCCCAGCGCAATCCGCCGGTCAGGAGAGGGGTAGGTCGTCATCCAGCCCCCGTCCTGCGCCGTATTCAAATCCCGCATGGGATAGAGCGCTATCGGTTCGAGGAATACAACAACCCGCTGCTCTTCCCGCGCCAGTCGCACGCATTCGCGCAGCATCTGCGCCGCGTCTTCCCCGGTCGAGGGGCAGGCAATGATCACACCCGGAATGTCGCGCAAAACGGCCAGAGAGTTGTCGTTGTGGAAATGCCCTCCAAAGCCTTTCTGATACCCAAGCCCAGCGATCCGTAGCACCATCGGGTTGGTGAATTGCCCATTCGAAAAGAAGGGCAGTGTGGCAGCCTCACCGCGGATCTGATCCTCGGCATTGTGCAGATAGGCGAGGAACTGGATTTCGGGGATCGGCACAAACCCGTTGTGGCCCATGCCAATGGCAAGACCGAGGATGGATTGTTCGTCCAGCAGAGTGTCGATCACACGGTCCTGTCCGAACCGCTGCTGCAGCTTCTGCGTCACGCCATAAACGCCACCTTTGCGGCCCACATCCTCGCCCATGCAGACGATCTCGCCATGTTCCAGCATTAGATCGGTCAGCGCCCAGTTGATCAGGCGGCTCATGGGCTGCGGGTCGGACATCGCGCGCATGTCGCCCCCGAACGCCTTTGCGCGCTCATCCGCACTGGGGCCGTTCGTCGGCTTGCAGGTGCGTTTGGGCGGGATCAGGCTGGCCATAACATCCTGCGCGGTCGACAAATGCGGGCGCGTGGCAGCCTCGGCAGCAACACGATCCGTCCGGGCGCAGCTGTCCTGATAGATTTTCAACGCCTCTTCCGGAGCCAACGTCCCCGCCTGATGCAACAGCCGAACGGAATGGAGAAGCGGATCATTTGCCTCATCCGCCTCGACCTCGGCCTTGCTGAGATATGTTGTCGGCACATCCGCCCCCGCATGGCCATAGAGGCGCACGGT
This sequence comes from Ruegeria sp. BG11, assembly GCF_056538565.1. Classification (NCBI taxonomy): domain Bacteria; kingdom Pseudomonadati; phylum Pseudomonadota; class Alphaproteobacteria; order Rhodobacterales; family Roseobacteraceae; genus Ruegeria; species Ruegeria sp. BG11. Next base: position 35,470 of record NZ_JBQFTH010000016.1, read on the forward strand.
CCTCAGGTGCAGGAAGGCGGGCTTACGGCGCGTGCGGACATAATGCGCGGCTTCCTGAGCCACGGCGTAGGTCTCGTAGATGTCCAGCCCGTTGGCCTGAAAATACTTGATGCCTGGGCGATGCGCCATCGACGCCTCGATCCAGCCTTTGGGTGTTTTCACCGAGATCCCGATGCCATTGTCCTCGCATACGAACAGCAAGGGCAGTGGCGTGGATTGCACACTGGTCCAACCCGCCGTGTTGATCGCCCCTTGCGCGGTCGAATGGTTGGCCGAGGCGTCCCCGAACGAACACATGGCGATGCCATCCTCGGGCAACACCCGATGCTCGGGGTCATGCCGCCGCGCTGCCCCCAACGCATAGGCCGCGCCGACCGCCTTGGGCAGGTGGCTGGCAATGGTCGAGGTCTGAGGCGGGATCATCAGAGCCTTGGAGCCAAGCACCTTATGACGCCCACCCGAGGTCGGGTCCTCTTTCGAGCACGCAAAGCTCAGCAGCATATCCCAGGCGATCTGCTGGCCCGGAACCTGCTCGGAACGAGCGATCTGGAACGCCGCATCGCGGTAGTGCAAAAAGGCGATATCCGTCGGGCGCAGGGCGTGGGCCACCGCAGCCATGCCCTCATGACCCGATGAGCCAATGGTATAGAACCCCTGCCCCGCCTTCTGCATCGCCCGGCTGGTGCGATCCAGCGCCCGGCTGAGGACCTGCGAGCGGTAAAGTGACACCGCATCTGCATGGCTCAGCCCACCGACTGGAGGCACACCTTCGGGAAAATCCCGGTTTGCCACGCGGGACAGGAAATTCTCATGGACGATCTGCGCGCGATCCATAGCTCGGCCTTCTCAAATGTTGCGGGGCTGTCCGCGGGTCTTGTTTTCGAACGGCGCGGGCGCGCGCGTCAAAGACCAGTATATCCGGCTGGTGTCGGGAAAAAGCCAGTGATAATCAAACCCAAAGGTATGAGGAAATGTAATATGATCGCGCCCCGCCGCTTTCTTCCGTCGATTTCATCCCTGCTCGCGCTTGAGGCTGTGGACAGGCTGGGCAGCGCCTCGGCTGCGGCCGAGGAGCTATCGCTGACCCAAAGCGCCATCAGCCGCCAGCTGAAAACGATGGAGGAGCAGTTGGGCATCGAACTGATCCAACGCACCCAAATGCGGCTGCACCTGACACCGGCCGCGCAAGAGTATGTCCAGACGGCCCGCACAGCGCTGCATCAACTGGCGCAGGCCTCGCTTAAACTGAAGGCCAACCCGACCGGAGGTTCCCTCAACCTTTCCATCCTGCCGGCATTCGGGATGCATTGGTTGGCCCCGCGCCTTCAGGACTTCGCCCGCAATCACCCTGAGGTGACGGTCAACCTGAACACAAGGCTGCGACCCTTCGATTTCGAAACCGAGGCTTTCGACGCAGGTTTTCACTTTGGTCGCCAGAATTGGAGCGGCGTGAATTACCTGAAGATCATGACAGAGTATGTCGTGCCCGTCTGCGCCCCTGACCTTCTGCCCGACCAGAGCGATCAAATCGACTGGCTGGAGCAGGCACCCCTCTTGCACATGGAAACGCGCCCCGACGGGTGGGAGCGCTGGTTTGCCGCGCAGGACCATCCTGTCAGCGGGTCGCGTGGGATGCTGTTCGACCAGTTTTCAACGATGATACAGGCCACGATCCATGGGTTAGGCGTTGGTTTGTTCCCAAGCTATCTCGTCGAAGAGCACCTCAAAACCGGCCGCCTTGCCTTGGCGTGGGATGGGCCGGAGGTCAGCTTGGGCGCGTACTATCTGGTATGGCCTAAGAACAGGATTGAGTCTGAACCGTTGAAGTCATTTCGAGCATGGCTCGAACGGCAGCTGGACCCGGAGATCACATAGAGTTCTGAACAGACCGCCACCCGAAAATCTGCCCGGCCCAACGGGAGGAGATGTTCCAAAAGGAACTTCGACGACGGGCGGGAGGGCCTCAGACGTCAATCGAACGCGCGATGAGTTCCTTCATGACCTCATTCGTACCGCCATAGATCATCTGCACACGGGCATCGGCATAAAGGCGGGCGATCGGGTATTCCATCATGAAGCCATAGCCGCCAAAAAGCTGCAGGCACTCATGCATGATCTCGTTCTGGACCTCTGACCCCCAGTATTTGACCATGGATGCGGTGGCGGCATCCAATTCACCCGCCTCCAGCTTGCCAATGCAATCATTCACGAAACTGCGCAGCACTTCCGCTTTGGTTTTGCACTCGGCCAGTTTGAACCGCGTGTTCTGGAAATCCATGACACGCTGTCCAAAGGCCTTGCGCTCCTGCACATATTTCACCGTCTCAGTTATGGCGAAATCAATCGCGCCCAGCGCCATGATGCCGATGGTCAAACGCTCCCACGGAAGTTGTTTCATCAGCTGGTAGAACCCCTGCCCCTCATCCGGGCCGAGCAGATTGGTCATCGGCACTTTGACATCTTCAAAGAACAGTTCGGCGGTGTCATTGCCCTTCATACCCAGCTTCTTGAGGTTGCGCCCGCGCCGGAAACCCTCGGCCCCATTCGTCTCGACAACGATCAAAGACACGCCCTTGGCCCCCAAACTCTTGTCTGTCTTGGCGGCAACGATGATCAGATCCGCGCTCTGACCGTTGGTGATGAAGATCTTCGACCCGTTCAGGCGATAGGAGTTGCCGTCTTTCTCAGCCGAGGTCCGCACCGCCTGCACATCCGAACCCGTGCCCGGTTCGGTCATCGCCAAAGCCCCAACCATCTCGCCCGAAGCCAGCTTGGGCAACCAACGCTGCTTTTGGTCTTCGCTGCCGTAGGCTGTGATATAGTGCGTCACGATCGACTGGATCCCATATCCCCATCCGGCATCCCCGCGCGCCGTCTGCTCGTATAGAGTGACCGAGTCAAACCCCATGTCCCCACCGGCGCCGCCATATTCTTCCGGGATCGCACCCGCCATCAGACCTGTTTCCCCGGCCTTGTGCCAGAATGCACGGTCTACGATGCCATTCGCGGCCCAGGTTTCGGCATTGGGAACCAACTCATCATCCAGAAACCGCCCTGCCATTTCGGCAAACATCCGGTGTTCGTCAGTGACCCAGGCTGCGGTCGAGATAAAAAGCGACATGTGGTATTCTCCGATCAGGTGTTACCTGAAAGGCTATCGCGGCACCGTAGATAGGCCAATCCACGTAACGCCGCGTTCCGTCAATGCAACGCAGCGTTCTTTCGGGTTAGGGCAGCATCCAGCAGCAATTGCGCTGCGACCTTGGCGTCTTCAGCCGGATTCCCGTTTTTCAACAGAACGGCCGAGACGATCGCGCCCTCTTGCAGCAAAACAATCTGACGGGCCAGAAGCTCTGGCGCATGTGCGCCGGATTGGCGCGCCAATGAGGTCAAGTGTTCCAAAATAACCCGTTTATGTTCTGCTGCCTGCACGTGGATCGGATGGCTGGCATCCTGATACTCGGCCGCGGCTTTCAGAAACATGCATCCGCGGAAATCGTCCTCTTCGAACCATTCTTTAAAAGCATCAAAAGTGGCAATCAATTGCCCGGCTGGCGTGTCCGCCAGCTGCTCAACCCGTCGCAGGATCCGATTGCGGAAACTCTCATCCCTTAGGCGTAGAACGGCCAGGATCAGATCTTCCTTGGTGCGGAAGTGTTTGTACATCGAGGTCTTGGACACTCCGGTTTCCACCACCAGTTTATCCATGCCGGTCGCGTGAAACCCGTCTCGGTAGAAGACCTCCATCGCTTTGCGCACCAGTTCATCGCGTTTGTTAGGACGCATCAGAAAGCACCTGAGTGTACCGGGCTGTACATTTCTATCCCACTTCCATTGCGGTTTCTTCACGTCACTGCACGTCGTGAACCCAAAGCATCACAACGACTTCACTTTTTTGCAACGTGAGCTCTTGCAAATCATAGCCAGTGAGAACACTTTTTAAAGGGTTACCGATCAGTACACCCAAGGATGTGACGATGAAACACCACTCCAGCTTTGTTGCCACGCAATATGTCCCAATCATTTTGGTGCTCGCTTTACTGACTGCGGCGGTGGCCACATGAACAGGCGATAGTATGATACGCACAGCTTTGCAGATCGTCTCGGCCTTGATCATCGGGTCTGCCTTTTTGTTGCTTGTGGTACTGTTTGGCTTTTTTGCCTCACCTGATGCGGTGCGGTCGACCCCCGAGAGCGCCAATGGCCAATCCTTGCTTGAAAGCCTATTTCAGCGCGAGGGCCGCTAAAAATCACGCAACACCTCTTGACCTTCCTGTCACTGGAACCCCCATGTGGATAGCAAGATATCTGTCGGGATGAGTCGCATGACCCAAAGCACTCAATTGAAAATCACGGGCATGAACTGTGCCTCTTGCGTTGGGCGCGCCGAGGCTGCATTGCAGGCTGTGCCCGGCGTGCAGGACGCATCGGTCAATTTTGCGACACAGACGGCTCAGGTCACGTTTGACGGCCCAGTCTCCGACCTCAGCGATGCACTACAGGCCGCTGGCTATCCCGCGGCAACGCATCAGACCTTTTTGCAGATCACCGGGATGAATTGCGCGTCTTGTGTGGCGAAGATCGAACGTACTCTACAGGCCAGCCCTGGCGTTCTTGAGGCAAGCGTGAACCTCGCCAACCAAAGCGCATCGGTCACCTACATCGAGGGCGCGACCACGCCGCAGGCGCTGGCACAGATCACAACTCAGCTTGGATTTCCCGCGCAGCTTAAGGCATCTCCGAGGTCGGAAACGAGGTCCGATGACACGCCGGAAGAGGCACGCGATTTGAAACGCGCGACAGTATTGGCTGCCCTTTTGGCCCTGCCCGTATTTGTTCTCGAGATGGGCGGGCATATGGTTCCCGCCTTCCACCATTGGGTTCACGCAACCCTCGGACAGCAGACCAGCTATCTGATCCAGTTTGCCCTGACCACGGCCCTGTTGATTGGCCCGGGACGCGTGTTCTACGCCAAGGGTATTCCGACCCTGCTGCGCGGGATGCCGGACATGAACGCTCTGGTCGCTTTGGGGACCGGAGCGGCCTATCTGTTCTCCATCATCTCGACCTTCGCGCCAGGCCTGCTACCGCAGGGCACGGCAAATGTGTATTTTGAGGCCGCAGCCGTGATCATAGTACTGATCCTTCTCGGCCGCATGATGGAGGCGCGCGCCAAAGGCAAAACCGGCGCGGCAATCCGAGCGCTGATCGGGCTTCAGCCCAAAACCGCGCGCGTCGAACGAAACGGAGCAGCAGAAGATCGCCCTATTACCGAAATAGCGGTGGGTGACGTGCTGCAAATCCGTCCCGGAGAACGCGTTCCGGTGGATGGAGATATCCTCGAAGGAACCTCTTACGTCGATGAAAGCATGATCACGGGGGAACCGGTACCGGTTGGCAAATCCGCTGGCGACCCGGTGGTGGGCGGTACCGTAAACGGAACCGGCGCGCTGCGTGTGCAGGCGACTCGCGTTGGTGGGGATACGGTTCTGGCCCAAGTCATCTCGATGGTAGAACAAGCGCAGGGGGCCAAGCTGCCCATCCAAAGCCTGGTCGACCGGCTGACCTATCGCTTTGTTCCAGCGGTGATGCTGGTTGCGGTTTTGACCATCACTGCTTGGCTGATCTTCGGGCCTTCTCCGTCACTGCCGCTGGCGCTGGTGGCCGGGGTATCGGTCCTGATCATCGCCTGCCCCTGCGCCATGGGTCTGGCCACGCCGACCTCAATCATGGTGGGGACGGGCCGTGCGGCGGAGCTGGGTGTTTTGTTCCGCAAGGGCGATGCGCTGCAACACTTGCAGCAGACCAAGGTGATTGCCTTCGACAAAACCGGTACGCTGACCCTCGGGCGCCCCGAACTAGATCACGTGACAACCACCAACGGCTTTGAGCGGGATCAGGTCCTGCGACTGGCCGCAGCAATCGAGGCGCGCTCGGAACACCCTATCGCCACTGCGATTACCCGCGCCGGACCCTCTGATCTGCCCGAGGTTTCTCAGGTTCAGTCCCTCACCGGCCTTGGCCTTCAGGGCCGCGCAGAGGGGCATGACCTGCTGATTGGCTCATACAAATTGATGCATCAGAAAGGCGTGGATATCTCGGATCTGAAGCCGGACGCCGATGCACGGGCTGCGCAGGGGGCGACCCCGCTGTTCTTGGCCATTGATGGGGTAGCGGCAGCCAGTCTGGCTGTCTCGGACCCTGTGAAGCCGGGCACGGCCGAGGCGCTGGCCAAGCTACACGATATGGGCCTGACGCTTGCCATGGTGACCGGAGACAACGCGCAAACGGCGCAAGCGATGGCAAACAGGTTGGGCCTTGATCACGTGGCCGCCGACCTGCTGCCCGGTGACAAACAGAAAACGCTAGAGGGCTTGGGCCGCGAATTCGGCGCGCTCGCCTTTGTGGGCGATGGGATCAACGACGCACCTGCTCTGGCGGCAGCTGATGTTGGCGTCGCCATCGGCACCGGAACGGATGTCGCGATCGAGGCTGCAGATGTGGTTCTGATGTCCGGCGATCTGCGCGGCGTCGTGAACGCAATCGACATCAGCCATCGGACGATGCGCAATATCCGTCAGAACCTCGGATGGGCGTTTGGCTATAACACTTTGCTGATCCCTGTGGCCGCCGGAGTGCTGTACCCCTTTGGCGGGCCATTGCTGTCCCCGGTGCTTGCGGCGGGCGCGATGGCCCTGTCCAGTGTCTTTGTCGTCACAAATGCGCTGCGTCTGCGGTGGGTCCGCCCCAACGTCGCGGAAGGTGCGCAAAAAACCACGAAGGAGGCCCACGCATGAATATTGGCGATGTCTCAACCCGCACCGGACTGCCTGCGAAAACGATCCGCTACTATGAGGATATCGCGCTGATCAAACCTCTGCGCGATGACAACGGCTATCGCCGGTTTCGCGAACAGGACATTCACAAGCTAACCTTTCTAGGGCGCGCCCGCGCCTTGGGGTTTACCATCGAAGACTGCCGCACACTGCTGGCGCTATATGAAGATGAAAGCCGGGCGAGCGCGGATGTAAAGCAAGTTGCACGGGATCATCTGGCGCAGATCGACGCAAAAATCACCGACCTCAAGGCGATGCGCGACACGCTGAGTCATTTGATCGAGGCCTGCGCCGGAGACGACCGACCGGACTGCCCGATCCTGAAGGATCTAGGCGGGAACAGCTAACACGGGGTTGCCCTTTCGCGCAGGCTTTGCTTTGTCAGTGCCAAACACTCCGGCAATCAAGCAATGCCGGTCAGCGGAGAGGATCATCCCATGGCAAAAGTCGCGTTTCTTGGTTTGGGTGTTATGGGTTATCCCATGGCTGGGCACCTTCAGGCTGCAGGGCATCAGGTCACCGTTTACAATCGGACCGCCTCCAAGGCCGAGGCCTGGGTGGCCGAACATGGCGGCGCAAAGGCGACGACCCCCAAAGGTGCTGCGGAGGGGGCCGAATTCGTCATGTCCTGCGTTGGCAATGATGACGACCTGCGGATGGTCTGCACCGGCGCGGATGGCGCTTTTGCCGGGATGTCGGATGGCGCGATCTTTGTGGATCACACCACCGTTTCCGCCAAGGTGACGCGTGAGCTTTACGAGGCGGCTAAAGGGCAAGGGATCTCTTTTGTCGACGCGCCGATCTCGGGCGGCCAAGCCGGGGCCGAGAATGGCGTGCTGTCGATCATGTGCGGCGGCGATCAGGTGGTATTTGAAGCGGCAGAGCCGATCATGCAGGTCTATTCGAAAATCTGCCGCCGGATTGGCGAAAGCGGTGCCGGTCAGATGACCAAGATGTGCAACCAGATCGCGATTGCCGGTCTGGTGCAGGGCCTCAGCGAAGCGCTGCATTTTGCTGAAAAGGCCGGTCTGAACGGGCACGCGGTGGTTGAAGTGATCAGCCAAGGTGCGGCAGGCAGCTGGCAGATGGCAAACCGGTACGAGACCATGCTGGACGACCATTTCGACCACGGCTTTGCGGTAGACTGGATGCGCAAGGATCTGGGCATCTGCCTGGACACAGCCAATGAGACGGGCGCGTCCTTGCCTGTCACCGCGCTGGTCGATCAATTCTACAAGGATGTGCAAAAACTTGGCGGTGGACGGTGGGATACCTCGTCGCTGATCAAGCGGTTGCGGGCGTTGGATTAAGGGGGCTGTCTGCCCCCTCTTGGCCCTGTGGGCCAATTCACCCCCGAGGATATTTTTAGCCAGATGAAGAGATCCGCGTTGCGCGGCGGATAGGGATGGGAATGAAAGACATGAGTGATTTCTGGGCAGATGCCCTGCGCAAGTATTGGGGGCTGGACGCCCGGCTGACACGGCTGGACGGAGAGTATGACCTAAACTTTCTGGTCGAAGCGAAGAACGGTCAGGATTATGTCCTGAAAGTCATGCGCGCGGGGTGCGAGCCAGAGTTCGTCGACCTTCAAGTCAAAGCGCTCGAACATATCGCGGCTGGGGCGCCGGGGCTGCCCTTCCCCAAGGTATTCCCCTCGCTGGATGGTGCTGTCCTGCCCGAGATCGAAGATCAGGACGGCCAACCGCGCCTGGCTTGGTTGTTGGAGCGCCTTCCGGGCCAGTGCTACGCCAAGGTCGAACCGAAATCCGAAGACTTGATCCTGAAACTCGGACGCGTTCTTGGCGCGACCGATCGGGCTCTGACTGGGTTTGCGCATGGCAACCTGCAGCGGGACGATTTCAAATGGGACCTGGTGAAAGGCGGTTGGATTGCGGATCAACTGGATGCGGTCAGTGACCCGTGCCGCCGCGCGCTTTTGGACGAAATTGTACAGGGTTTCACTGCGATCTCAGATGCGCTGAACAGCCTGCCCACGCAAGCCATTCACAACGACGCCAATGACTACAACATTCTCGTCGAAGGAGAGCTGAGCGAACGGCGTACCGTATCCGGCCTGATCGACCTGGGCGACATGTGCGCCGCGCCGCGCGTATGCGAGTTGGCCATTGCCGGGGCCTATATCGTTCTGGATCACCCGAAACCCGAACGCGCGCTGACCGCTCTGGTCCGAGGCTATCACGCCGCCAATCGGCTGAGCGCCGAGGAGGTCGATCTGATCTGGCCTCTACTGCGCATGCGACTTGCGGTGTCCGTGGTGAACTCGACCCTGATGGCCGCTGAAAACCCAGACGACCCTTATGTGACCATCAGTCAGACCCCGGCCTGGCGGTTCCTAGAGAACGAAGCCGTCAATGGCGGCCTGATGTCCGCCCGCTTGCGCTGTGCCTGCGGCTTACCGGTGGTCGATAGGGCCGAGCGCATTCACGCCTACCTCTCCGACCATCGCGGCCACTTTGCCGAGATGTTTGGCCAGGACCTGAGCGATGTGCCAATGGGCTCTCTCTCCGTTGAGAACTCCACCTGGCCGCAGAACCCGTTCCATATGCCGCTCGAAGAAGCCGCGCGGGTGGGTGAGGAATTCGGCGAGGGCCTTTGGCTGGGTTACTACAACGAACCCCGTCTGATCTACGCGGAGCCAGGGTTCCGCAAGGGGCCGTGGAAAGCCTCGGACCGGCGCACGGTGCATCTGGCCGTGGACGTGTTTGCGCCCGCTGGCACTGTTTTGCACGCCCCGATGAGCGGCCGGGTCGAAGTGGTCGAGAACCGCGACAGCCATCTTGACTATGGCGGCGTGGTGATCCTGCATCATGAAACGCCCGAGGGGGATCCGTTCTATACACTCTACGGCCATCTGGACCCAGAGGTTTGTGACCGCCTGAAACCGGGCGATCCGGTGGCGCAGGGCGCTGCTTTCGTGCGCCTTGGGGATGCCTCGCAAAACGGTGGATGGGCCCCGCATGTGCATTTCCAGCTTGCCCTGACAACCGAGGGCATGGAGGCCGACTGGCCCGGTGTCGCCGACCCGGATGAGCTGGAGCTGTGGAACGCGGTCTGTCCGAACCCGGCGACCTTGCTGAACCTCGCCGATGACAAGGTTTGCTATCAGCCGACTAACAAACAGGCAGTTCTGCAAGGGCGGCACGACCATTTCGGCGGCAATCTGAGCCTTACCTACAATGACCCGGTCATGTTGGTGCGCGGTTGGAAACACCACCTGTTCGACGAATGGGGTCGCCCCTATCTGGACGCCTATAACAACGTTCCTCATGTGGGACATGCCCACCCGCGCATTCAAGCCGTCGCGGCGGATCAGCTGAAGCGGATGAACTCCAACACCCGATATCTGCACCCGGCGCAGACCGCATTTGCCGACAAGGTGTTGTCGAAGCTGCCGGATCACTTTGAGGTCTGTTTCTTCGTCAATTCAGGCACCGAAGCCAACGAATTGGCCCTGCGTCTGGCCCGCGCCCATACCGGCGCCAAGGGGATCGTGACCCCCGATCACGGCTATCACGGCAACACGAACGCGGCAGTTGCCATGTCGGCCTACAAGTTCAACAAACCCGGCGGGATCGGTCAGGCCGACTGGGTCGAGCTGGTCGAAGTCGCGGATGACTACCGTGGCACGTTTAAACGTGACGACACCGACCGCGCGCAAAGATACGCAGATCTCGTGGACCCTGCGATTGCTGCTTTGCAAGAGAAAGGTGAGGGCGTGGCCGGTTTCATCGCCGAGACCTTCCCTTCGGTCGGTGGGCAGATCATTCCGCCGAAAGGCTATCTACCCGCAGTGTATGAGAAAATCCGGGCGGCGGGCGGTGTCTGCATCGCTGATGAGGTGCAAACCGGACTTGGGCGGCTGGGCGAATACTATTTCGGCTTTGAACACCAAGGCGCGCTGCCCGATATCGTTGTCATGGGCAAACCAATCGGCAACGGTCATCCGTTGGGCGTGCTGGTCACCACCAAGGAAATCGCCCAAAGCTTTGACAACGGGATCGAGTTCTTCTCGACGTTCGGCGGCTCCACCCTGTCATGCCGCATCGGGAAAGAGGTTCTGGACATCGTCGATGACGAAGGTCTGCAGGACAATGCCCGCGTCATGGGCGACCGTCTGATGGCGGGTCTGCGTCAGATCGAATCCGAGTTCGGCTGCGTTGGTGACGTGCGCGGGATGGGTCTGTTTCTGGGGGTAGAGCTGATCAACCCGGATGGCTCGGAAGGGACCGAGATCTGCAGCTTTGTAAAGAACCGGATGCGCGATCATCGTATCCTGATCGGCAGCGAAGGTCCGAAAGACAACATCCTTAAGATCCGCCCGCCTCTGACCATCGAAGCCGAGGATGTGGACATGATCCTATGGGCGCTGCGGGATGTTCTAAAAGGCGTAGGCGACTATACCCCTGCCCCGGTTTGCGACCACGATCACCACCACGCGGGATGTGGCTGCTGCTAAGTAGAAACCCCGGCGCAACCGCCGGGGCTTGATTTGCCGATCAATGCAACACGGCCGAGGGGGTCTGATGACCTGTTGTCGGCATTGGAATGGTGGCTGTCATGCGGCGCAGGGCCATCCCCAGCTCTTCTGACAGTGAGGCAAGGGCCGGCGCAAAATCCGGGCGCACGATCAATGAGGCCATCATCATCGCGTCTTCCCGCGCGCCCTCAGATGCGGCCGCAATCATCTGGGCAAAACAATTCTCATCCGCGCCCAGACAGGCACATCCCAATCCATGACGGATCAATGGGCGGCGGCCATAGCTGGCACACAGCGAGCATAGACGATCTAAGGTCAGCATCGCGGCGCGCCCTTGATTTGCGCCAAGCGCGATGTCGAAATCACTGGCAGCGTCTGCGCGGCCTTTGGCGCCTTCGCTCCATAGGCGCAGATACATCACCGCACCTGCTTCGATTGGGGCAAGGTCTGTCAGGCGGCCAACCGCTGCGCCACCCCGGGACGACGGGCTGCTCATTTCGTCAGGATCAGTTTGCCTGCACGGGTAATGCGCAGCGTATAAAGCTGATCACCCAGTTCGATATGGGCGAGATTGCCGCCTTTGGTCAGCTCTTCAGCCTTGTGCGAAGGCAGCACGGATACGGCAAAGGACTGGGTGGCGATAGGGGTCTGCGCGTTCATTTGACAACTCCGGAGTATCTCAGGCAAGGGCCTGATCTGTTCGCTTTCTCAATGACCTGGCTGACCCGAGTTCGGGGTGGCTGTCGGCTTCTGTTCTTATTCTGATAATTTTAGTAAGGATTGTCAAGCCGCGCATTTGCGGTTGCCGAAAGATGCAATATTGCGCCTTCTTGACGGGCAGGTTAGGCCTGAACTCATAGGTAAAACACTGAGGTCACAATGGGCGCGGCAATTGTATTTGATCTGGACGGAACTCTGGTCGACAGCCTAGGTGACATCGTTGCAGCCGCGAACCAGACGCTGAGCGATCTCGACCTGCCCCCCCTGCCGCGCGAAGTGATCGGGCGATTCGTAGGCAACGGTCTCCCCAAGCTGGTCGAGCGCATGATCCGGCACTGCGAGCTGCCTCTGGATCGTCATGGCGAACTGACGAAAGTGACGCTCGCGCATTACACGGCAGGGGCCAGCAAGACGACAGTGCCCTATCCCGGCATTCCTCAGGCTTTGGCCATCTTGCAATCGCAGGGGCACATACTGGGCGTCTGCACCAACAAGCCCGAGGCCCCTGCCCGGCATATTCTCGACGTACTGGACCTGTCGCGATATTTCGATGTGGTTCTGGGCGGTGACAGCCTGACCACAAGGAAACCCGACCCTCAGCATCTGTTTGCAAGCTTCGACGCATTGCCAGCTCGTGGGTCGCGTGTTTTCGTGGGTGACAGCGAGGTGGACGCAGAAACAGCCGAGCGCGCCGAGATCCCCTTTCTCCTGTTCACGCAAGGCTATCGGAAGTCGCCCGTGACAGATATTCCGCACGACGTTGCCTATGACAAGGCGGACGAGATTCCGCCCCTGGTCGCGCAGATGGTGCAGATGTCTGCTCAGCTGAAATAGGCGCCAGAGTATACCCCGAAAGTTATTGAGGGGCCGGCCGAGGGGGTATGGACCAGCCCCTCATCGGGGAAACTCTGTGTGGCCCTTTGAGGCCAGTTGTTGTCCCTTGTTTAACGGGACGCGACAGATGGCGAAATTGGGGGATTCCCGTAGGGGTGGATTTTTTTGCATTAACCCAGCTGTGAAACCTGCGCTTGACCTCAGGCTTGAGAGGCAATCAATCCCCTAACCGAACGGTCCAGACGCACCAAATTCGGGCTTCTCCCGGACGAACCGCATGAGACGACAACTTGGTCGGGAATAGGCCTTTGACAAGATCAGGGGTGAAAACGCCAGAGCCTACTATTCGGGCTCCGCGTAGTAGCGCGCTTTGGACATTTTGCCGATCCCCGGGTTGAACGAATTCGTCGGATCACAGCACTTGTAGTGGGCGGCCAGATCGGGCTTGGCCTTGTACAAATGCCCCACGTTATGTTCAGCCGGGTATTCCGCGCCGCGCGTGTCGAACAACTCCAACATCGCGGCTTTCAAAGCCTTTGGGTCAGCGCCTTTTTTGACCACGTAGTCCTGATGCATCACGTGGCACATGAAATGACCGTAGTAAAGCTTGTGGACCAGTTGGTCCTCAATCTCTGGCGGAAGCGTCTCAAGCCAGTCCTGATCATTGCGCCGCAAGGCTACGTCGAGCGCAATGATGTCTTCGACCTCATTGCCGTGCAGCGCCATGTACCTGACGGCAGCCCCAGCGGCGGCAAAGCGGTGCAACCCTGCGATCTTGGCCTCTCGCGGAGTGCATTCGAAGGCACCGCCGTCGCGATCTTTCAGGAATAAGGGCAGCCATTCGGCAGCCTCGGCAATCCCCTCGTTCTTCATCTTCAGGATCAGATGGTGTTCGTAACGGTCACGAAACGCGACCATACGTTTCGGCAAGACACGTGGCCAGATTGAGACCGCCATCTGCATGAAGCGGTCCGTAAAGTTGCGCAGGAACGGGATACGGCGCAGGCGGGCATCCACTGCGCCTTTGAGCGCAAAGAACATCGGCAGCCGGTCGGTGCCCAGCTTGTCGATCATCACGACCGTATCCTTGCCGTATCGCGCCGTGATGTCGAAGACCTCGCGCTGCATATATTCGGCGGACACAGGCAGCGACTTGAATTCCGACAGGATGTGACGGCGCAGGGCGGCCAGATCATCGGGGCTGTTTGTTCCGATGTAAAAAACCTTCTCGGCCTCATTCTTGGGGAACGTATCAAGCCGTACGGCAAAGACGGCCAGCTTGCCAGCCGACCCGGCGGATTCGAACAGCTTCGCCTTGTCCGCATTGAACCGCGCAGGCGTTTCTGCGTCGACGTCGCGCACGATCTGCGCGTAGTCGCTGGCCGAGGCGCGTTTGTTCGTGGCCCCCGGGTTCCGGTCGAACCTGCCCGCATCAAGATTTGCCAGGATCTCTTCCGGCGTGTCGCCCAGATCAATTCCCAGATGGTTGACCAGCTCCAGCTCGCCCTTTTCGGATATCCGCGCATGGACGGACAGTTCGGTATAAACAGGGCCGCGTTCCACCAGTGACCCGCCCGAGTTGTTGCAAACCCCGCCCACAATCGACGCGCCGATACACGAGGAGCCGATCACCGAATGCGGCTCTCGTCCTAGTGGGGCCAACAGTTTTTCCAGCGCAAACAGGGTGGCGCCGGGAAAGCTGACGATCTGCTCGCCGTCGTTCAGCGGCACCAGAGTGTCCATGCGGCGCGTGTTGATCAGTACCACGTCCCGGTCATAGCGGCCCGAGGGGGTCGACCCCTCGGTCAGGCCGGTGTTGGCCGCCTGCATGATGACGATCTTGTCGGCTGCAACGCAGGCCTTCAGGACCTTCCACTGCTCCAGAAGGCTGCCGGGCTGGATGACGCACAACGCCTCGCCTTCGCCCGAGCGAAAACCGCGCCGGAACCGTTCCGTCGCGCGTTCGCCAGTCAGGACATGCCGCGCACCAACGACAGAGCGGAAATGTTCAATCAACGCGTCATTGGTCATGGCATTCCTCATGTCTTTATGCGGCGCGGAAACGGATATTCTCGCGGCTCAGTTGGTCGATTCTGGTCACTCCCATCAGCTTCATGTCGCGCTCGATCTCGGCCCGCATGAGGCCCAGCGCTCGCTCGACACCCGGCTGACCAGCGGCGGCCAGAGGATACAGGTACTGACGTCCAACACCGACCGCTTTCGCCCCGATCGAAAGCGCCTTCAGCACATGGGTACCGCGCTGAATGCCGCTGTCCATGATCACGTCCAGCTTGTCGCCAACCGCATCTACGATCTCGGCCAGTTGATCAAACGGCGTGCGTGAGCCATCCAGCTGCCGCCCGCCGTGGTTCGACAGAATGATACCAGTACAGCCAATCTCGGCCGCGCGTTTGGCATCTTCGACGGTCATGATCCCCTTGAGGCAGAAGTGACCATCCCAATCCCGCACCATCTGCGCGACGTCATCCCAATTCATCGACGGGTCCAGCATCTCGGTGAAATAGCCGCCGATCGAGCTGGCACCGCCACCCATATCCACATGCTCTTCCAATTGCGGCAGACGGAATTTTTCGTGGGTGACATAGTTGATCCCCCACATCGGCTTGATCGCAAACTGGATCATGCCGCCCAGTGTCAGGCGGAATGGGATCGAGAAACCGGTGCGCAGGTCACGCTCTCGGTTGCCGCCGGTGATGCTGTCGACGGTCAACATCATGACCTCAACCCCGGCTTCTTTCGCACGCTGCATCATCGCTGCGTTCAGGCCGCGATCCTTGTGGAAATAGAACTGATAGACCTGCGGATTTTTGTGCTTCTTGCGTAGCTCTTCAAGCGAGACGGTGCCCAGCGAAGACACACCGAACATGGTGCCATATTTCTCGGCCGCGGCGGCTACGGCGCGTTCCCCCTGATGGTGAAACAGCCGCTGCAGAGCTGTTGGCGAGCAGTAGAACGGCATATCCAGCTTTTGGCCCATCACGGTGACGGACATGTCTACGTCCTTCACCCCGCGCAGCACCGAGGGCAGCAAATCGCAGCGGTCGAAAGCGGCGGTGTTCTGGCGATAGGTCACCTCATCATCCGCACCGCCATCGATATAGTTGAAGATCGGCCCCGGCAGGCGGCGCTTGGCCAGCTGCCGGAAGTCGTGAAAGTTGTGGCAATGCTTGAGACGCATAGCGTGATCTCCTTAGTACGCCACAGAGGGCAGCCAGGTGGCGAGTGTCGGCCATAGGAAGACAAGCGCCAATCCGGTCAGTTGTAGCAGCACAAAGGGGATGATGCCTTTGTAGATATGCATCAGCTTGATCTCGGGCGGGCAGACGCCTTTCAGGTAGAAAAGAGCGAAGCCAACCGGCGGGGTCAGGAAGCTGGTTTGAAGCGTCACCGCCACCAAGATCACAAACCAGACCAGTGCGGGTTCATCCAGCACTCCGAAGCCCGGAATGTCGATGCCCAGGCCGTTCACGATCGGTCGCATCAGGGGCAATACGATCAGGGTGATCTCGATCCAGTCCAGAACAAAGCCCAGCAGGAATACGATGAACAGGATGAACAGGACCGTGCCATTGGCACCGAAGCCGGTGGATTGGACCACGTGCTCGATCAGTTCATCGCCGCCAAGTTCCCGCAGAACATAGGAGAATACCGTCGCGCCAAGGAAGATCGCGAAGATATAGGCGGTGGTGTTGAAGGTCGAAACCAGCACGTTCCACAGTTTCGCAAAGGTCAGCTTGCGATATCCCAGCGCCAACAGCGTCGCGCCCAATGCACCGATGCCCGAGGCCTCGGTCGGGGTGGTCAGACCTCCGAAGATCGAGCCCAGAACCGCGAGGATCAGAAGCAGCGTTGGAATGACCGCGATCAGAACGTCTTTGACAGCATCCCAGTCAGGCGCTTTTGCCCCTTCGGGCACGGGGGCCGCGTCGCGCTTCACTTGTGCGAGAATGAAGATGTAGGTCAGGTATAGCCCACCGATGATCACACCGGGGAAGACGGCGGCCATGAACAGGTCTCCGACGGACAGAGCCATCTGGTCGGCCATGATCACCAGCATGATCGAGGGCGGGATCAGGATACCCAGCGTGCCCGAAGCAGAGACCACGCCCGCCGCCAACGTCGGCTGATATTTCTGCTGCATCATCGACGGCAAAGACAGCACGCCCAGCAGCACCACGGACGCACCAATAATGCCGGTCGAGGCCGCCAGTATGATCCCGATCAGGGTCACGGTGATGGCAAGACCACCCCGCACGGTGCCGAACAGGCGCTGCATCGAGGTCATCAGACGCTCGGCCACACCGGATTCGTCCAGCATCAGGCCCATGAAGATGAACATCGGCAGCGCGACCAGAACCGCGTTGGACATGGTCGCGTAGACCCGGTTCACCACCGCGCCGAGGGTCAGGTAGTCGAGTCCGGTAAAGGTGCTCTCCAACCCGGTCCACAGCATCAGGTCGTTGTCGAACAGATATGCGAGACCACAGTAGGCAACACCGACACCGGCCAGCACCCAAGCCACCGGATAGCCGGTGAAGAGCAGCGCGATGAAGGTCAGGAACATCGCGATGACCAGTTTTTCCTCGGTCGTTTCAACCAGGAAGGTCAGGCCCACACAGACGGCGGCAAACACAGTCAGCACCAGCAGGATACGACGCAGCGGAGCGCCCTCTCGTTCCGAAGCCGGTCCGTACATCAGTGCGTGCCCGTCATGGATCAGCCGCGCCAGAGCGGCCAGGGCCAACAGAACAAAACTGATCGGAATGACCGCCTTGAAGGCCCAACGCGCAGGCAGACCGGTGGGGCTGTCCGAGCGTTCGTTGACGCGGAAGCTTTCGTAGAAATAGTCATAGCCCTGATCAATCATTAGATAGATGAACGGGGTCAGCAGGGTCAGAATGCCGATCACCTCGATGATCCGCTGCGCCCGGCGGGACAGTTGCATATGCAGAACGTCGACGCGCACGTGGCTGTCTGTGATCAATGCATATGAGATGCCGATCATCGTAACGATGCCGTAGAAGTGCCACTGAATCTCATCCAGTTTGGGGTAGTTCTGGCTGAGCAGATAGCGCAGCGCGACCTGCGAAAAAATCGCCGCCATCAGCAGCACATTCGCCCACATGACGACATGACCGACAGCTTTGACGCTGGTATCAATGGCAACGGCGATTTTTTGACGGTCGGTATCGGGATGCTCCAGGATGCCTTCATAGGCCTCAACCGGATCTTTGGTGGTATTTGAATTGCTCATGGTCATTCCTCGCCCGGCAGCCCTGTGCAAGGGCGGTAAAAGTTTGGAAAATCCGAAGATCAGAAATCGACTGGGGCAGCAGTGTCCGCTGCCCCAGAAACGTCAGTGAGGAAGTTACTGACGTGGGAGGAAGGCGTTGGTCTTCCAGAGGTTGTAGCCGTCACGGAACTCGGTCATGTCGGCCAGTACCTTGGCAAAGAAAGCGTCATTTGCGGCCTCTTCGGCGGCGACCTCTTCCCAAGTGCTGCGGAAGGTATCCAGCATCTCGGGTGACCACTGCTTGAGGGTGACACCGTTGTTTTCAACGTTGTCGATCAGAGCCGCGTGCTGGATCGCTTCACCTTCGGCAAAGCTGTCGGCCATCGAAGCCTTACAGGCGTTTTCGATGATCGCCTTGTGCTGCTCGCTGGTTTCTGCCCAGACGTCTTTGTTGATCATCAGCTCGAAAACTGTCGCTTGCTGGTGCCAGCCCGGGAAGTAGTTGAACTTGACCAGCTTGTGGAAGCCCAGACGTGCGTCGATGGCGGGCATCGAAAACTCGGTCGCGTCGATCGCACCCTTTTCCAGCGCCGGGAAGATCTCACCACCGGGCAGCAAAGAGGTAGCAACACCCAGTTTCTGCATAACCTTGCCGCCCAGACCGAAGAAACGCATCTTCAGGCCGCTCAGGTCTTCGGGTGAGTTGATCTCGGTGGCGAACCAGCCCGAGGTCTCGGGGGCAATGACAGCGCAAGGGATCACGTGGACGTTGTAACCGGCCTGATCATACATCTCTTGGTACAGCGTCATGCCGTTGCCGTAGTAGAGCCACGCCATGTACTCGCCCGCTTCAGGGCCGAAAGGAACGGCCGAGAACAGCGGAGCGGCCGGGATTTTACCCGCCCAGTAACCAGCGGTGGTGTAGCCCGAGTTGATCTTGCCAGTCGAAACCGCGTCTAGAATTTCGAACGGTGGAACCAGTTTGCCTGGCTCATATACCTTCATCTTCAGCGTACCACCCGACATCAGGTCCAACTGCTCGGCAACGCGCGGGATTGGCGAACCAAGACCAGGCAGTTCGGTCGAGAACGCAATCGGGGTTTTCAACAGCAGCTTATCTTTAGCAACCGCAGGTGCGGCCATCAGGCTGGCGGCTACGGCAAGGCTCGTCAGGGTCTTTTTCATAATGTCTCCTCCTGGGTGGGTCGGGCATCTGCCTCAAACACAAACGCAGACCCTTGCGGGTTTGCACTAGTGGTTCACTAACTTTACCAGTGCTACTCAGTCAATAATTTTATTTACCACTGGATCTGCGAAAATGTCCCTGACTGGGCACACTCAGTTTCGATAGATTGCTAAATATTTTCGATAATTCTTATTTTATTGAACGCGTTAAGTTGCATTTCCATGCTGGAACTGAATGCTTGAAAATCGCACCAATATGGTTACATTTATTTACCAATATATCTCACTTCGGCATCTATCTTAGGTAAAACCCATGAACACCAAGGCGATTTTTGAACCGGTCGGACACGAATCGCTGGCCGACGCCGTGGTGGCGCAGATCGAAGACCTCATCGCGTCGGGTATTCTGAAACAGGGGCGCAAGCTGCCGTCCGAGCGGGATCTGGCGGAAATGCTTCGGGTCTCACGGCCGAAGCTGCGCGAAGCACTGGCCGTGCTGGAGGAACGCGGGCTGGTCACCACTCAGCATGGTGAGGGGACCTTTGTCGCCGCCCTGACTGGGCAAGCGATGTTACCGGCCCTTTTGGCGCTCTACGAACGGCACGAGCCTGCCTTTTTCGACCACCTGGAATACCGCCGCGAACAAGAAGGCTTTGCCGCCCGTCTCGCCGCCCGCAGGTCCACCAAGGCCGACAAGGAGAGGATCGCCGAAATCCTCGACGAGAATGTGCGGGCGTGGGAGGCGAACGATGCGCAAGCCTCACGCGAGGCGGATTTCGCCCTGCATGCTGCCATCGTCGACGCCAGCCAGAACGCCACTTTGATCCATATGATGGCCTCGATCTACGAACTGACCAAGCGAGGCGTTTTCTACAATCGCAGTTTTCTGAAATCGATTGACGGTTCGGGCAAACAGCTGCTGGATCAGCACCTTGCCCTGGGTCAAGCGGTGATTGACGGAGACGAAAAGCGCGCCGAACAGGCCGCACTGGACCATATCGACTTTGTCGAGCGCTCCTTCCGGACGGGTATAGAACAGCAACGCCGCGAGGTCATGGCCGAGAAGCGGCGTCTTCTGTCGCGCTAGACATGTAGTGCCAAAGCCGCCCACAAGGACGACTTTGATCAGTGCATTCAGCAAAACCGAAAAGGTGTTCAGGCCTCTACAGCTTTCATAAACCGATCTCGGATCACCACCGGGTCCATCGTGATCGGCGGCATCTTAGCGTTGCCGCTTTCGCATTTGCTGACAATGATGGTCATCTGTCGAGCGTCCAACGCCTCCTGCAACACACGCCCTGTATCTTCGGCGGCGCATTCAATCACGCGCTCACATCCTGCGGCAGCCGCCATTTTCGCCAGCGACGTCTTCAAACCCGCATAGGTCGGCTGATCCCCCGTGGACCCGTATGAGCCATTGTCGACGATCAGCAGGATGTAATTGTCAGTCACGTTGTTCGCGATGGTCGGCAGCGTTCCAAGATTGGTCAGAACGGAGCCGTCCCCATCAATCACGATCACCGGCTTGGGCTGGGACAGAGCTAACCCCAGACCGATGGATGAAGCCAACCCCATCGTGCCCAGCATGTAGAAATTCGTTGGCTGGTCATCAAACGCGTGCAGCTCTTGGCTCGGAATGCCGATGTTACAAACCACCAGTTGATCCCGCAGGATCGGAGCGATTTCTTTAAGGATTTCAGAACGGATCATTGGTCGCCATAGCCTCCCCAGAAGTTGGCATCGGTCAGAATGGCAACCGGCTTGTTGCACATGAATGTGTATTTCAGGATCGCATCCAGCTCAGCCACATCCGCCTGATGGTGAAAGTGGTAAGTCGGGATATTGAGCTGCGCCAGCAACGCTTTGGTGTGGACCGCCATCTCAACCTGACATGCAATCGGCTCGCGCAACTCACCGCGATACGAGATCAGCATCGGCAGTGGCATCCGGTAGTACTGGATCAGAGTCGCCAACGTGTTGATCGTCACCCCGATTGCTGTGTTCTGCATGATAATGGCCGGGCGCTTACCGCCCATCCATGCGCCTGCGCACAGGCCCATCCCCTCATCCTCTTTGTTCGAAGGGATGTGATAGATGCCTTCGCGCTGGTCGATCTCATCAATGACACCAGCCAGTTGTTTGCAGGGGACGGTGGTCACGAACGAAATGTCATTCGCCACCAGATCGTCAGTGATCTTCTTGTCTATATTCATCTTCCGGCTGTCATTCCTGTTGTTGTCGCCCAAGGGCGTGATTGACGGTTATCACCTACGGTACACATGCACCGCGCAAGGGGCATGACGCACAACGCGCGACGCGGTTGAGCCCAGGAAATAGTCGCTGAGATCGGGCTTGTGAGACCCGATGACGATGCAATCGACACCGTTCTCCGCCGCATAATCTATGATCGTGCGCGCCGTGTGGCCCTTCACGAGTTCGGAACTCACCCCATCCAGCCCTTCGACTTTGCGCGACAGTTCCAGTCGGGCGCGGCGATATCCTTCTGCCACCAGATCCTTGTCCAGAAACGCACTGACCGAGCCCTGCGGCATTTCGTAAACATGCAAAGCAATGATCTCTCCGCCGCCCTGAGACAAGGCACGCGCCACTTCCAGAGTGTGTTGCGAGATATCGTGATCCAGCGCCATTGGAACGAGAACTTTCTTGTACATGTCAAACTCCTTTCGACCCGGTCGGCCCTATCAAGCCAAGGATAGTACCCAGTGCGGTATCAAGGCCAGAGAACAGTTTGGCAGGTGGTGGTTGGACCGATCATCCTTCGGCACGCAGATCAAATTCCTCATCCGGGAAATACTTGGCGAGGCGCACATCGGCCGCCCGTGCATGTCCCTCCATCCCTTCCACGCGCGAAATCCGGGCAGTGGCCAGGGCGATGGGTTTTGAGCCTTCCCGAGTCGCCCGCTGCCATGTCACGATCTTCATGTATTTGTGGACGCTCAGCCCGCCCGTGTAGCTGGCCGCCCCCGAGGTCGGCAGAACGTGGTTGGTACCCGTTGCCTTGTCCCCATAGGATACAGTGGTCTCTTCCCCCAGAAACAAAGAGCCATAGCAGGTCAGGCGATCCAGCCACCATTCCAGATCCTCGGCCTGAACGGTCAGGTGTTCCGGCGCGTATTCGTCAGAACAAGCGGCCATCTCTTCGCGATCCGAACAAACGATGACCTCGGCATAGTCGCGCCATGCAGCAGCCGCGTTTTCTCGGTTCAGGTCAGGAAGATCTGCAATCAACTCGGGCACCAGTGTCATGACATTCTGCGCAAGCGCTCGGTCATCTGTCACCAGCCAGACAGGAGAGTTATACCCGTGTTCCGCCTGACTCACGAGATCGGTGGCCACAACAAGCGGGTCCGCACTGCTGTCGGCGAGGACCAGACTGTCGGTTGGTCCGGCGATCATGTCGATGCCAACCTCACCGTAGAGGATGCGCTTGGCCTCGGCCACGAACTGGTTCCCGGGCCCTACAAGGATGTTCGCGCGCGGCAGGCCGAACAGGCCGTATCGCATCGCGGCGACACCCTGCACCCCTCCCATCGCCAGAATACTATCGGCCCCACAGATATGGGCCGCATAGACAACTGCAGGTGCAACGCCTTCATCCGGCTTCGGAGGAGAACACGCGATGATGTGGCGGCATCCGGCCACTTTGGCGGTTGTCACCGTCATGATTGCACTGGCGATATGGCTGTACCGACCGCCGGGCACATAGCACCCCGCCGCATCCACGGGGATTGCCTTTTGACCAGCGATCACTCCGGGCACGATCTCGGTTTGGACGTCTGTCATCGTAGCCTTCTGCGCCTCGGCAAAATGGCGGACGTTGTTATGGGCGAAACGGATATCCGCCTTCAGCTTTTCGGGCACAAGCGCAATGGCGGCGTCAATCTCGTCCTGCGTCATCAGAACGTTGCCGTCGAACCTGTCGAACTTGGCCGCATATTCCAGCGCCTTCGCATCGCCGCCGGCTTCAATCTCCGCCAGGATGGTCTTGACCGTATCGTGAACCTCAGGCGCATCAGAATGCGCCGTCAGCATCGCCTTTTTGAGATAGTCGCGCGCCATAGTCAGCCCCTGCTCTCGGTTCTTGCCCGGCCACTCTGTCAGAGGCAAAATCGGCTTTGCAAGCGTTTGTGGAGCCGTAAACAAAACTCTTTTCAATCTTCTAACCCCATTTAAGAAATGATAAATTTCGGCATTGGGAAAGCTGAAACTCGGGCCTGCAAGATGGCCCTTGCACCGTTGTTGCCTTTGGAGTCAGCGGCCCGCTCGACCCTCTTCAAGACGTGAGGCAAGCGGTCGAACGCGGCGATTCGCAGATGCACTCGGGCAAAAGAAAACGCCCCTGACATAAGTCAGAGGCGGTTCCAAAAGCATTTTCAGAGGGCGGTTAGCCGCGCTCTTCGATGATCTCAACCAGATGCGGGATCTTGTTGACCATGCCGCGGACCGAAGGAGTATCCTCCAGCTCACGGGTGCGGTGCATCTTGTTCAGGCCCAGGCCGATCAGGGTTGCGCGCTGTTCGGCGGGGCGACGGATCGGAGAACCGATCTGCTTGACGACGATGGTTTTTGCCATTGCTCGCTACTCCTTACGCTTCGGCTTCAGCCGGTGCTTCGTCCCGCTTGGGCAGGATGTCGGCAACTTTTTTACCACGACGTGCGGCAACCGAACGCGGGCTCTGCTCTTTCTGCAGGCCGTTGATGGTGGCGCGGATCATGTTGTACGGGTTCTGCGAGCCCAGCGACTTGGACACAACGTCCTTAACGCCCAGCATTTCGAACACTGCACGCATCGGACCACCGGCGATGATACCAGTACCTTCGGGTGCGGTGCGCATGACCACTTTACCAGCGCCGTGACGGCCCTCGATGTCGTGGTGCAGAGTACGACCTTCGCGCAGTTGCACGCGGATCATCTGACGCTTGGCTTGCTCAGTCGCCTTTCGGATGGCCTCAGGTACTTCTTTCGCTTTACCTTTACCAAAGCCGACGCGGCCTTTCTGATCGCCGACAACCACCAGAGCGGCGAAGCCAAAGCGCTTACCACCTTTTACGGTTTTCGACACGCGGTTGATTGCGACCAGGCGATCTGCAAATTCCGGTGCTTCTTCACGGTCGCGGCCACGGCCCCGACGGTTTTCACGTTCTGCCATTTGGCATCCCTTTTCTCATGTGGCGCATACGGCGCCGTTTGCTTCAATCCAAGTGAGCCGCGACTGTTGCCGAGGCCCCCGGATCATCGGGGCAGCCGCAAAGCTGCCCGCAAGTCTTAGATCTTCAGACCACCTTCACGCGCGGCGTCGGCAACTGCCTTCACCTTGCCGTGGAACAGGAAGCCACCACGATCGAAATAGGCCTCTTCGACGCCTGCCTTCTTGGCACGCTCGGCGATGGCCGCGCCCACTTTGGTGGCCGCTTCGACGTTGTTCTTGCCAACAACACCCAGATCTTTTTCCAGGGTCGAGGCCGATGCCAGGGTCACGCCGCGGACGTCGTCGATCAGCTGAACGCTGATGTTCTTGTTCGAACGGTGAACCGACAGGCGTACACGGCCGGCGTTGACTTTGCGAAGTTTGTTCCGAACGCGCAGGCGGCGCTTCAGAAACAGGGTTCTTTTGCTGTTTGCCATTGTTTGCGTCCTTACTTCTTCTTGCCTTCCTTGCGGAAGATGAACTCGCCCTTGTAGCGGATGCCCTTGCCTTTGTAAGGCTCGGGACGGCGCCATTCGCGGATTTTGGCCGCGACTTCGCCCACCTGCTGCTGGTCGATACCTTCCACAACGATCTCGGTCTGCTTCGGCGCGGTGATGGTGACACCTTCCGGAGCAGTGAAATCAACATCGTGGCTGTAGCCCAGGTTCAGCTTCAGGGTGTTGCCCTGCATCTGAGCCCGGTAACCAACACCCTGGATCTCCAGCTCTTTTTTGAAGCCTTCGGTCACACCGGTTACCAGATTGGCAACCATGGTGCGGCTCATGCCCCACTGCTGGCGGGCACGCTTGGACATGCCACGGGGGTCGATCTTGACCACGTTGTCTTCAACCGACAGCGTCACGTCGTCGGTGGCGGTGAAGCTGCGGGTGCCTTTCGGACCTTTGACTTCGATGGTCTGACCCGACACAGAGGCGGTAACGCCGCTGGGCAGCTCGACCGGTTTTTTACCAATACGAGACATTGCAGACCTCCTTAGAAGACGGTGCAGAGCACTTCGCCGCCAACATTGTTGGAGCGAGCGTTTGCGTCCGACATCACACCTTTCGGAGTGCTGACAATCGACACGCCCAGACCCTGACGGACCTGCGGGATGTCATTGACGCCCATGTAGACGCGACGACCGGGTTTCGAAACCCGCTTCAGCTCGCGAATAACAGGGGTGCCTTCGTAATACTTCAGGCTGATTTCGATGGCCGGATGACCGTTTGCACCGGTCGTCTTTTCATAACCACGGATGTAGCCTTCGTCCGCCAGCACGTCCAGAACCCATCCGCGCAGCTTGGAAGCCGGGGTGGAAACGGTGGACTTGCCGCGCATTTGCGCGTTGCGGATACGGGTGAGCATATCGCCGATAGGATCATTCATATCTATGTCTCCCTTACCAGCTCGATTTCACCATGCCGGGGATCTGACCAGCAGAACCCAGCTCGCGCAGCGCGATACGGCTGACCTTCAGCTTACGGTAGTAAGCGTGGGGACGACCGGTCAGCTGACAACGGTTGTGCAGACGGGTAGCCGAGCTGTTGCGCGGCAGTTTCGCCAGTTTCAGACGCGCTTTGAAACGCTCTTCCATCGGGCGGCTCTCGTCATTCGCGATTTCTTTCAGCTCGGCACGCTTTGCGGCATATTTGGCCACCAGGCGTTCGCGCTTCTTCTCGCGTTCGATCATTGCTTTTTTAGCCATGTCTCAATCCTCCCGGCGCTTACGCGTTGAACGGCATGTTGAATGCTTTCAACAGGCTCTTCGCTTCAGCGTCGGTTTTCGCTGTGGTGGCAATTACGATATCCAGGCCCCAGACCTCGTCGACCTTGTCGAAATCGATTTCCGGGAACACGATGTGCTCTTTCATGCCCATGGCAAAGTTGCCCTGACCATCGAAAGACGGCTTAACACCGCGGAAGTCACGAACGCGCGGCAGCGCGATGGTGATCAGGCGATCCAGGAATTCGTACATCCGGTCACCGCGCAGGGTCACTTTCGCGCCCAGCGGCATGTCTTCACGGACGCGGAAACCCGCGATCGACTTCTTCGCCTTGGTTGCAACGGCCTTTTGACCAGCAATCGCAGTCAGATCTTCGACAGCAGCTTTCGCTTTCTTCGAGTCTTTGACCGCCTCAGCACCACAACCGATGTTCAGAACGATTTTGTCCAGCTTGGGCAGCTGCATGTCGTTCTTGTAGCCGAACTCTTCTTTCAGAGCGGCACGGATGGTTTCAACGTACTGAGCTTTCAGACGCGGGGTGTAGGTTGCGGAATCAAGCATCGATCACGTCCCCTGTGGTCTTGGCGAAGCGGACCTTCTTGTCACCTTCCATGCGGAAGCCAACGCGGGTTGCTTTGCCGTTCTTGTCCAGCAGCGCCAGGTTCGACAGCTCGATCGGGTTTGCCTGAGGCAGGCGACCACCTTGCGAGGTTTGCGACTGACGTGTGTGACGGATGGCAATGTTGATGCCTTCGACAACAGCTTTACCGGCTTTGGGGTCAACCGAGGAAATGGTTCCCTCTTTGCCCTTGTCCTTGCCGGCCAGCACGACGACCTTGTCGCCTTTGCGGAGTTTAGCAGCCATGATTACAGCACCTCCGGAGCCAGCGAGATGATTTTCATGAAGTTCTTGCCGCGCAGTTCACGAACAACGGGGCCAAAGATACGGGTACCGACTGGCTCGTTGTTGTTGTTCAGGATGACGGCGGCGTTGCGATCGAAACGGATCGCAGTGCCGTCTTCGCGACGGACTTCCTTGGCGGTGCGTACGACGACGGCCTTACGGACGTCACCTTTCTTTACGCGGCCGCGCGGGATGGCTTCCTTCACCGAGACGACAATGATGTCGCCAACGGAGGCGTATTTACGCTTGGAACCACCCAGGACCTTGATGCACTGAACTCGGCGTGCGCCGGAGTTGTCAGCGACATCCAGATTGGTCTGCATCTGGATCATGTGGTTTCTCCCGACCTGTGGGGGCTGGTCTCGTTAGATCCCCCAGGGTTTCGACAAATGGGAAAATCCCGGAGGCTTACGCTTCCAGAACTTCCCAACGTTTCGTCTTCGATTTCGGCGCGCATTCGATGATGCGTACAGTGTCGCCGACCTTGAAGGCGTTCTTTTCGTCGTGAGCCCGATATTTCTTGGACTTACGAACGGTTTTGTGCAGCAGCGGGTGCTTGAAACGACGCTCAACCGAAACGGTTACGGTTTGCTCGTTGGCGTCGCTGGTTACTACTCCGGAAAGGATACGCTTGGGCATAGGATTACTCCTCCGATGCCGCGGCAGCGGCCTTCTCGTTCAGAATGGTTTTGACGCGGGCAGCGTTGCGGCGAGCCGCTTTGATGCCAGCAGTGTTTTCCAGCTGACCGGTTGCCTGTTGAAAGCGCAGATTAAAGCTTTCTTTCTTCAGGTTGGCCAGTTCCTCGCGGAGCTGGTCCGGGGTCTTGTCACGTAGTTCTTGGGCGTTCATCGCCTTTTTCCTTTGCTCAAAACACCAGAAGGCCCCGTACACGGGTCACCTTGGACCTGGTGGATGAATGATAGACATGCGAATCCCCCGACTCGGCCGGGGGACTTGCAGGATGCCGCCGTATAAGGGTTTAGGGGGTGGGTGGCAAGAGAAAGTTTAGCAGCTCGCGTTTAAGCCCAGCAGCATATATCACAGCGTCGCAAAATACTATTTTTGAATTGCATCGCGCTCTTCCTGAGCATGAAAGCGCTGCTAAGATGGGACTTTCTACTTCCGCGAGAAATTTCTTTTAGTCACTCTTGTCCTTCGACTCGACCACCTACATACAGTAACGGACGATTGCGTCTACGCAAAGTGTTGACTTTCAAGCAGGAGAAAGAATTGAAACCAAAAATTTTTATCGGCTCATCTCGCGAAGGAGTAAAAATTGCCGATGCGATTCACTACAATCTAACCCGAGATGCGGAGTGTACGGTTTGGAAAGATGGAGTCTTTCAACTTTCGAACAACACGCTAGCAAGTTTGATTGACGCACTCAGAACATCAGATTTCGGTATTTTCGTTTTTTCACCAGACGACATTACGATCATGAGAGGCGAAACGGCCAACACAGTTCGAGACAATGTGCTCTTTGAACTCGGCCTTTTCATAGGTCGGCTTGGACAGGAACGTTGCTTTTTCTTAATACCGGATAAGTCTAGTGATCTCAGACTGCCAAGCGATTTAGCTGGGGTGACACCTGGCTACTATGAAAGTGAAAGGTCTGATGAAAACTGGATGGCTGCACTTTCTCCCGCATGTATGCAGATACGATCTTGCATTGGTCGACTAAAGTCTTTCCAAGATGCGGTTCCTTCCACTGTCGACCAAAGAGAAGAAACGACCACTAACAACAACGAAACTACAAACAAAGACACCTCATTGTCGTTGACCGCTGAGTACTACAAACGGAGCATTTTGGTTAAGGGCAATACTCACGAATACAAAGACCAACTTAGAAAAGTCGGAAACTGGAACAAAGGTCTATTCGGCTGGGTTATACCCAAGAGTAAAGAAAAAGAACTAAAAAATCTACTGCCGGGGCTTCTCATCAAAGAAGCTGCCTAGTCGAAGCTCAGCTCAGACAGAAAGATAGCTAGCAATAAATGCAGCTCTCAATGGCCGTGCTATAGGCCATTGAGCCATCCCTAAAAGAAGTTAGTGAGCTATTCCCACTTATAGTTAAAGCTCACCGAAATCCGCTCATCCTCGGCCATATTCATCGGCACCTCGTGGCGCAGCCAGCTTTCCCAAAGCAAGACATCGCCCACTTGCGGCTTCATATAGATGAACGGCTGCAAATCGCGCCGTCCGCCTTTCAGACGCGTCGGCGCGGCCATCATGCGGCCTGAACGGGGGTCTTCCAATTTCAGCGCGCTCGCCCCTTCGGGCATCGCAACATAGGTCGTGCCCGAGATCACACTGTGCGGGTGCAAGTGGCTGGAGTGCATGCCGCCCTCCGGCAGGATGTTGATCCATAGGTCTTCAAGCTTCAGCGCACCCTCGCCCAGATCAAATTCCAGATCCTTCGCAAAGGCGGCGACGTGCTGATCCAGCGCCTTTACCAAATCGTTAAAGATCGGGAAGCGCCAGGGCAAATCGGTCAGCGAGGCGTAGCTGGTGTAGCCGGGATAGCCATTCTCTTCACACCATTCCTGCCCGGCCTCATCATCCTCGGCAATAACAAGACAGGAGTTTTCCAGCTCGCCCGCGTCGATCTTGGGATCGAACTCGGACAAAGCTGCGCGATAGAGACGGGTAACGAAGAGTGATTCAATCTGTGCCATGCCCCGGCTATATCCCAGCCGAGGCACAAGGGCGAGAGCAGCCGCCTCAGAAAAGCGGCTGCTCGGGTGCGACTTATCGTTAAGCGCTTTAGTAGAAGTAGCGCAGCCAGAGGTAGACGTTGGCGATCATCAGGGTCAGGATCATGATCGGGAACGCCATGAGCGCGAATTTGACAAAGCCAATCGGCTGCTTGGCCTTTTCGGCAAAGGCCGCAACCGTCAGGTTGGCGCTTGCGCCCAGCAAGGTCCCGTTGCCGCCTAGACAGGCGCCCAGAGCCAGCGACCACCACAGAGGCTCGATCGCATCGGGCCCGCCAAACGTGTCAGCCGTGGACTCGATCAGAGGGATCATCGTCGCCACAAAAGGGATGTTATCCAGAATGGCCGACAAGATACCCGAGGCCCAGAAGATGAAGAACGCGGTCCACATCATGTCGCCTTCGGTCAGCTCAAGCACTTTCTCACCGAAGAATTCGAGCAAGCCGACATGCTCGACGCCTGCAACGATGACGAACAGACCACCGAAGAAGAAGATCGTAATCCACTCAACCTCGCCAAAGATGTGGTGTACGGATTCGGACTGTTCTTCTCCGTGCTGGTGTCCGTAAGCCAACAGCATCAACAGCGCGGCGCCAGCCAGCGCCGAGGTGCCCGGCTGGATGCCGTAGCCATGGCCAAGCGTGAAGCCAAGCAGGGTCAGCGCCAGAACCGACAGGGATTTGATCATCAGGCCGACATCGGTGATCGCTTCGTTTTCATTGAAACGCATGATCTTTTCGCAGGCCGATTTGGGGATGGCGGCCAGCGTGCGGCGGTTCATCAGGTAAATGATACCAGTTAGCACTACCAGACAGATGGCCGAGATCGGCGCAAGGTTAACCACGAAGTCATTGAAGCTAAGGCCCGCAGCCGAGCCGATGATGATGTTCGGCGGGTCACCAATCAGAGTGGCCGTACCGCCCACATTCGAGGCCAGTATCTCGGCAAAGAAGAACGGGTAAACACGCGTCTCGAGCGCGTCTGTGATCAGCAAGGTGATCGGCGCGATCAACAGAACGGTCGTTACGTTGTCGAGCAGAGCCGAGAATACCGCCGTGATCAGCGTCAGCATGATCAGGATGCCTGTCGGATTGGCCTTGACCACCTTTGCGGCCTTGATGGCGACGAATTGGAACAACCCGCATTTGCTGGTGATCCCGACGATCACCATCATGCCAATCAGCAGCGCCAAGGTGTTGGCATCAACGCCCGCGACGGCCTGTTCCTGGTTGATGATGCCGAACAGCACCATCTGCGATGCACCCAGCATAGCCAGAATGGCGCGGTTTACTTTTTCGGTCACCAGGACAGCATAAACTGCAATCAGGATACCGGTGGCGACCCACAAAGGGTCAATCCCCAATAGCTGAGGAACGGAGAACGCGTGTTCTCCATGCGAAACGGAATGGTCGGTCAATGGTCTGATCCGGTCTTTAGGGGTTAGCTCAGCGCGTGATCAATCAACGAGTTCGGGCTGACAGAGCCGACAAAGCGATTGGTCTCGGGTTCCACGAGGAAAACGTGGCGTTTGAATTTGTGGATCAGGAAGATGCCTTCCATCACCGGCGTGTCTGGTGCGAGAACCGGGATGTTGGCCGGGTTCGACATGTGATCTCCGACCCGCTCTTCGTGCAGGCGCTTGATCTGTTCGCTGATGTCTTCCTTGGTCAGATCCATAAAGTTGAGATGGCTGATTGCAACGCGCGAGGTCTCATCGCTGACGCCAATACGGGCGGCCTGTGGCAAGATCATCTTGATCAGCGTGGGCGCGGTGAAAACGCCTTGGAAGCTACCGTCATCCCCCACCACCGGCAAGAACCGGGCGCGGCTGTCGCGGATGATCTCAAACGCCTTGGCGACTGTATCATCGGGATGAATTGTTTTCTGTTTTTCAGGGGGGACCATAACGTCCCGGCAAGTAAGGCCCATACGTGTCCTCGGTCTTTCAGCGGGGTTTCAGAGCCAAGGCACAGTTCGTGCTCAAGCCGTATCGGAGTAAGATCGACCCAAGCTCTGATTGAGAAGGTTTTGCGAGCGCTTCTTTTCACCAGATGAGAGAATATGCCACCCCTGAGCCCCATCTTTTTTGCAATGCCGGTATTGAATCTCGGAATTTGGCGCCCAACGGGTTTGCGAGAGGCCACAAACGAAAAAGCCCCCACCGATTTCTCGGCGGGGGCAATTCTGTTCGGGTTTCCCCGGACTGTTTACCAGTCTTCGCGAACCACGACGCGAGTCTTGATCGGCAGCTTCATCGCGGCCAGGCGCAGGGCCTCACGGGCGATGTCGTCATTGACGCCGTCGATCTCGAACATCACGCGGCCAGGCTTGACTTTGCATGCCCAGCGGTCGACCGAACCTTTACCTTTACCCATACGAACTTCGATCGGCTTAGCCGTGACCGGAGTGTCGGGGAAGATGCGGATCCATACACGACCCTGACGCTTCATGTGACGCGTCATAGCACGACGTGCAGCTTCGATCTGGCGTGCAGTCACACGCTCAGGCTCAAGAGCTTTCAGGCCGTAGGTGCCAAAGTTCAGATCAGAGCCGCCCTTGGCGAGACCCTTGATCCGGCCTTTGTGCATCTTGCGGAATTTAGTACGCTTTGGTTGAAGCATATCTTTCCCTCCTTAGCGACGACCGCCACCAGCACCACGAGGTGCAGGGCCGTCTTGGAGTTCCTGTGCTTTACGGTCACGTGCCTGCGGATCGTGCTCCATGATCTCACCTTTGAAGATCCAGACCTTGATCCCGATGATCCCGTAAGGAGTCATCGCTTCGGCATGTGCGTAATCGATGTCGGCACGCAGAGTGTGCAGAGGCACGCGGCCTTCACGGTACCACTCGGTCCGTGCGATTTCGGCCCCGCCCAGACGACCAGCGACGTTCACCCGGATACCCAGGGCGCCCATGCGCATGGCGTTCTGAACCGAGCGCTTCATTGCGCGACGGAACGAAACACGACGTTCCAGCTGCTGAGCGATGGACTCGGCAACCAGCTGCGCGTCAAGCTCGGGCTTGCGCACTTCGACGATGTTCAGGTGCAGTTCGCTGTCGGTCATGCGAGCAAGCTTTTTGCGCAGAACTTCGATGTCTGCACCTTTCTTGCCGATGATGACACCGGGACGTGCTGTGTGGATCGTCACGCGGCACTTCTTGTGCGGACGTTCGATGATCACACGGGCAACACCGGCCTGCTTGCACTCTTTGTTGATGAACTCACGGATCTTGAGGTCTTCCAGCAGAAGATCACCGTAGTCCTTGGTGTCGGCGTACCAGCGGCTGTCCCAGGTGCGGTTGACCTGCAGGCGCATGCCGATCGGATTTACTTTATGACCCATTAGGCTTGCTCCTCAACTTGACGCACCTTGATGGTGATCTCCGAGAACGGCTTCATGATCTTGCCGAAACGGCCACGGGCACGCGGACGACCGCGCTTCATGACCAGGTTTTTGCCAACCCATGCTTCGGCGACGATCAGCTCGTCAACGTCCAGGTTGTGGTTGTTTTCGGCGTTCGCGATTGCGGACTGCAGGCACTTCTTGACGTCCTGCGCGACACGCTTGTTCGAGAAAGTCAGGTCGGTCAGAGCCTTCTCAACTTTCTTGCCGCGGATCATTTGCGCAACCAGGTTCAGTTTCTGCGGGCTGGTGCGAAGCATGCGGGTTTTCGCCATTGCTTCGTTTTCAGCCACGCGGCGGGGGTTCTTTTCCTTGCCCATGACTTACTTCCGCTTCGCTTTTTTGTCTGCGGCGTGGCCATAATAGGTACGGGTCGGCGAGTATTCACCGAACTTCTGACCGATCATGTCTTCCGAGACGTTGACGGGAATGTGCTTCTGGCCGTTGTACACACCAAAGGTCAGACCCACGAACTGGGGCAGAATGGTGGAACGACGCGACCAGATTTTGATGACTTCGTTGCGGCCCGACTCGCGCGCTGCTTCGGCTTTTTTCAGCACGTAAGCATCGACGAAAGGACCCTTCCAAACAGAGCGAGACATAGATTAACGTCCCTTCTTCTTGGCGTGCCGCGAGCGGATGATCAGCTTCTGGGACGCTTTGTTCTTGTTGCGGGTACGCTTACCCTTGGTGTCCTTACCCCACGGAGTAACCGGCGTACGGCCACCCGAGGTACGACCTTCACCACCACCGTGCGGGTGATCGATCGGGTTCATTGCAACACCACGAACCGACGGACGAACGCCTTTGTGGCGCATACGACCGGCTTTACCGAGGTTCTGGTTCGAGTTGTCGGGGTTGGACACGGCACCAACGGTGGCCATGCATTCCTGACGGACCATGCGAAGCTCGCCCGAGCTCAGACGGATCTGAGCGTAGCCGCCATCGCGACCAACGAACTGAGCGTATGTACCGGCCGCACGTGCGATCTGACCGCCTTTGCCAGGCTTCATCTCGATGTTGTGGACGATGGTACCAATGGGCATGCCCGAGAACGGCATTGCGTTGCCCGGCTTGATGTCGGCCTTGGCGGATGCCACGACTTTGTCACCAACAGCCAGACGCTGCGGAGCCAGGATATATGCCTGCTCGCCGTCTTCGTATTTTACCAGTGCGATGAATGCGGTCCGGTTCGGGTCATATTCGATCCGCTCGACGGTTGCCGCGACATCAAATTTATTCCGTTTGAAGTCAACGATCCGGTAGAGACGCTTTGCGCCACCGCCGCGGCGGCGTGAAGTGATCCGTCCGGTGTTGTTCCGGCCGCCCGATTTGGTCAAACCCTCTGTGAGAGACTTGACCGGACGTCCTTTCCAAAGCTCCGAACGGTCGATCAGCACCAGCCCGCGCTGGCCCGGCGTCGTCGGCTTGTACGACTTGAGTGCCATGCTTTCTGTCTTCCGTTTAGCAAGTGCAGGGAGTTTCCCCGCTATGTGATAGGCCCCCGTAGGTGCCAAGGGTATAGGGCCCCGAAGGTCCCCGGTTACAAATATCAGAGGCCCCGGAACGAATCCGAGGCCGCAAGATTGGGAGCGTTTAGCAGGGTTGGGGATGGGTGTCTATAGGGCGGAGAATTTAAGACCGAAAGTATTTCAGTGTTACTCAGTTGTTCGCGACTTGTTGTTTACGCTTGCACTTCAGGTTGTCTACACAACCTATTTCCACTGGTACTAGTTAAAACCATTAAGAACGAAAGGACTCGGCATTGGTCAACAAAATTGGACTTCGAGAAGCGGAAGCTGCTTACCTGCACGCAATGAAAGTATGGCAAGGAGGCATCTCGGAGGCTGAAGCAGGTCATGCTCTCGTTTCAGATTACGGAATGAACAAAGCCTCCGCGAGCGACATGCTGCGCAATTTCGCACAACTTTTAAAAGGAGAAGTGTATCATCTCACACTTAGTCTGTTGGTGACTGAATTCTACTTTGATCGAATTCTCGAAGAATTTGGCCCTGAAAAGCTGCGAAATGCTATTGCTTCGACAAGAGCCCACATACAGTACTATGAGTCTCTCCCAAGTGGTGGAGCCAGACCCGGCCTTAACAAACTCTGCGATCACTACGACGACAAGTTGATTGCACACGAATACAATACGCCGCTTCTCTCTTCAGAGAAATATCGTGCGGATTTCCAAGAGCTTGTCAATCGGGCTCAACAAGATACACCGGACAAGCGTCAGAGGCGGCTTCAAGGTGCAGGAACCAAAGCCAAAAAAATCACAATTCGAACTCTGGCCTTTAGACGTAACGCCGACGTTGTCGCCGAACGACTATACCAAGCCAACGGAGTCTGTGACCATTGCAAAGGCCCCGCGCCGTTCAACCGAAAAAATGGCACCCCATATTTAGAAGTACATCACCCTATACCTTTAGCCGACGGCGGTGAAGATACTTTGGGTAACACAATGGCTTTGTGTCCGAACTGTCACCGCGAGGCACACTTCGGAGAGCATTTTGAAAAGTTTAAGACAAACGTCGCATCTTAGCTTTCAAAAAGAATTGTACTTAAACAATCGCGGAACGAGGCCACCGCGCCTGCGACTGCCCGTCCCGGCGGGCTGGCGCTTTGGGGACGTTTGCGCCTCGCTGCGATTTCGGATGTATTTGGCCCCTTAAAGCGCACTGATCAGCCATGGTGGCGCCATCCCATGGGCAGTCGCTGGCGCGGCTTATGATCTTATCCGAGGGATCGCCTGCGGCACAGCGGCTCGGCCTCCACCGAGATCCTCTGCTTGAGTTTGATATGCCCCAGCACCTCGCGAAAGGCGCGGTGTTTGGGTTTGCCTTCCAGATAATCCGCCAGTTTGAGCAGGTTGATCGGGTGCTTCGCAATCAACGCCTCAATCCGCTGCACGGCCTCGTCCAACTCATAGTGATCCACGTACTGACAGGCCACCTGCGTCGGCGTCAGCAGACAGCAATCCTGCGGGCGTTTCTCGGTATAGCGCGCGATGTCGAAAGGCGACGCGCCGAGGGCGTGAAACTTGGGGATGTGCACGCGCATATCAGCCTCGGCGTGCTCCAATACCGTGCCGGAGGTCTGGCGGAACCCCAGCGGACCAAGCTTGCCGACCACGTGCTTGCGCATCGCCGGAGAGATCATGTCCACATCCGCCCGGTCATATTTCAGATCGTCGAAAACCGACAAAAGCCCCAGCTTTTCATCGGCGATCTGAAAATAGGGCTCGGCGCTGAAAGCCCGCATCTTCTCCAACACCTGCGCACGCGCAGTTTCAGGGTCTGAAACGAAATCGGCCCCGGCGGGTTGAACCGCCGGGGCCGTGAATAGTCGCAGTAAGCGTCGGATCAAAGACCGGTGCTCACGTCGATGGTGTTCCCCTCTTCCAGGGTCACATATGCTTTTTTGACGTCTTTGCGACGGCCCAGCTGGCCGCGGAACCGCTTGACCTTGCCTTTGGTCACGGTGGTGTTCACCGCTTTGACCTTCACACCAAACAGAGCCTCAACGGCCTCTTTGATTTGCGGCTTGTTGCTATCGATCGCCACTTCAAAGACAACCGCGCCGTTTTCGGACGCCATGGTCGACTTTTCGGTGATGACCGGCTTGCGGATCACGTCGTAGTGTTCTGCCTTCGCGCTCATTTCAGACGAGCCTCCAGTGCTTCGACAGCCGCTTTGGTGAGCACCAGAGTGTCACGCTTGAGGATGTCATAGACGTTTGCGCCCATCGACGGCAGGATATCCAGGCCTTCGATGTTCTTGGACGCTTTCAGGAACCCTTCGTTCACGGTCGCGCCGTCGATGACCAGAGCACGTTTCCAGCCCAGGTTTGCAACCTGTTTGGCCAGAGCAGCGGTCTTGCCTTCGGCTTCGGCGTTCTCGATGACAACCAGTTCACCTGCCTTGGCTTTGGCCGACAGAGCGTGGCGCAGGCCAAGCTTGCGGAACTTCTTGGGCAGGTCGTGGCCGTGCGAGCGCACGACGGGGCCTTTATAGATACCACCACCACGGAAGATCGGCGCGTTACGGTCACCATGGCGTGCGCCACCGGTGCCCTTCTGGCGATAGATCTTCTTGGTCGAGTAGCTGGTTTCCGAGCGGGTCTTCACCTTGTGGGTGCCGGCCTGCGCGTTGTTGCGCTGCCAACGGACCACACGGTGCAGAATGTCCGCACGCGGCTCGAGACCGAACAGATCGGCGTTCAGCTCGATGTCGCCGGCTTTGCCGCCGTCCAGTTTGATTACATCAAGTTTCATGCTTCACCACCTTCCGCGGGAGCTTCTTCCGCAGGTGCTTCGGTTGCAGCCGATTTCACAGCAGCCGGGAAAGGCAGGCCTTCCGGTGCTTTCTTCTTCACGGCATCCTTGACGGTGACCCAGCCCGATTTCGGTCCAGGAACGGCGCCTTTGATGAAGACCAGGTTCCGGTCGGCGTCGGTTTTGACGACTTCCAGGTTCTGGGTGGTTACACGAGCAGCACCCATGTGACCGGCCATCTTCTTGCCTTTGAAAACCTTGCCCGGATCCTGACACTGACCGGTCGAACCGTGCGAACGGTGGCTGATCGAAACACCGTGCGAGGCGCGCAGACCACCAAAGTTCCAGCGCTTCATCGCACCGGCAAAGCCTTTACCGATCGAGGTGCCCGAAACGTCAACTTTTTGACCTTCCAGAAAGTGTTCTGCCGAAATCTCGGCGCCCACATCAATCAGACCATCTTCGGAGACGCGGAACTCGGCCAGCTTACGCTTGGGTTCAACCTTTGCAGCGGCGTAGTGCCCGCGCATGGCTTTCGAGGTGCGTTTTGCCTTGGCAGCACCGGCGCCCAGCTGAACGGCGGTGTAGCCGTCTTTGTCAGCGGTACGCTGTGCAACAACCTGCAGGTTGTCCAGGTGAAGAACGGTCACAGGGATCTGCTTGCCGTCTTCCATGAACAGGCGGGTCATGCCAACTTTTTTTGCGATAATACCAGAGCGCATAATCTATACCCTCCGATCTTACGACTGCAGCTTGATCTCGACATCCACACCAGCAGCGAGGTCGAGCTTCATCAGCGCGTCAACGGTCTGGGGGGTCGGATCAACGATGTCGAGCAGACGCTTGTGCGTACGGATCTCGAACTGGTCGCGGGATTTCTTGTCAACGTGAGGACCACGGAGAACCGTGAACTTCTCAATCTTGTTCGGCAGCGGGATCGGGCCGCGCACGTTTGCGCCGGTCCGCTTGGCAGTGTTGACGATCTCTTGCGTGCTGGCATCCAGAACGCGATAGTCAAATGCCTTCAGCCGAATACGGATATTTTGGCTTTGCATATTAACAGCCTTTTTTAGGCGTTGAGGTTGAGAGGAGGACGGACGCGCATCGCCAACCCTCTTCGAACCCAAAAGGCGGGAATCACCCCGCCTTGACGTTCTTATCGAGAACTCGCGCGTATTAGTGGGGTTGGTGGAGTTTGACAAGAGGTTTGTTGGCTTTGTCCCACCTCAAAGAGCGACACGACCCAGTACCAAGAACTGATCTTCAGGACCAACTTCGCAACAAGAACGCGCTAAAGAACTATGGGCGAGGTGTACAGCCTACACGCGACAATTGAGCATTCAGAGAAAACCGACTTGGTCTGGAAGTTTTTCACCCCACGCTACAGTGAATACGCTGGTTGACGACACAGGTTCTGGACGTGCTTTAGCGCTTCAGGTTCTGTTAGGCTGCTCGGCAAGCCGGACATCGAACCGCTTACGCTCGCGGTTAAACTCACTGATATCACAGTCGACTTCCTGGTCGTCGTCACTGAGGATGGCAGATCGCATGTCTTCCAGATCCTTGCTGTGA
Organism: Ruegeria sp. BG11; assembly: GCF_056538565.1. NCBI lineage: Bacteria > Pseudomonadati > Pseudomonadota > Alphaproteobacteria > Rhodobacterales > Roseobacteraceae > Ruegeria > Ruegeria sp. BG11. The sequence goes on from NZ_JBQFTH010000016.1 coordinate 74,602, forward strand.
AGGATTTGCGTTCCATAGTTCAAGAATTCAAAACCTAACATGATTTCCTCCTGATTGCCTCAGCGGATCGGCCTGCGCACGCCCCGCTTTTTGTTTCAGATCACATGTGGGTTTCCTGTCTTTGGGTGAGGTGGACTTTGGATTAAGAAACCTCAATCCGTTTTGCCCTTAACGACGGCGAACTTTCTAAGCGTCATCTCGGTTCGAACACGTCTAGGCCCACCTCGGAACTGTATGGCTCAAACGAAAAAGGGCGTCCCGAGGGACGCCCTTTCCGTCTGATCATTCGCTTACGCGACTTATTCAGTGATTTTCGACACAACGCCGGCGCCGACGGTGCGGCCGCCTTCGCGGATCGCAAAGCGCAGGCCCTGCTCCATCGCG
>NZ_JBQFTH010000017.1:0-65394 GCF_056538565.1 Ruegeria sp. BG11
CAAGCTCTTCTGACTTCGGTCTCTTGTTTGCCATTCGTGGTCCTCCGTTTCCTAAACATAACGGTCGACCAGTTCAGTTTGAGAAGCTCAAGTGTCGACGATAGCTCTCAAATCAAAGCCGTTTAATAAGCGTACTCTAAGCCTGCATAGCTTTGGCGATCGGACTCCGCTAAAGTTGAATCCCAAATGTTATTTCCGATTCGGAGTTAAGTGCCACTTTGACGGACAACAACGCTCAAACAAAATCGTTTTTGGTTGCCTGTGTTGGTTTGTCCCCTCATAGCGCCTCTCTGCTGTCGGCACGCCTTAGAACGTAAATCTTCTTCCCGCCCTAGTTATAGTTGATCTCGAAAGCAGACACCCTAGACAATTTTTTTGTTGCGGTCGCGAACCGCGCATAGCAGCCGTTCGTGTTTGAGGCGCCGACGGCGGGTTTGTCCGCAAAGTAGACGCTCAACGAATTTGGGCGAACGACTGCATCAAGCCCAATGTGCTCTCGCATTGCGTCGCCACGAGCTGCCTTTTGCACGAATATCGGCCTTTAAGAAATAGCGCTAAGAGAGCAGTACCCACAGAAACCTACAGGGTATTCGCACCGATTACAGCTAAACCCTTGTGATAACAGCGGTTCCTGGGGACGTCGGTCCATTCATTGCGCGAAGTTCAATGCTAGCCTCTTCCAATCGGATTTCTCTGGCGACCATTGGCTGGATATCCACTTCGCCACGTTCGATCATTCCTAGAAGGCGGGGGTATTTCCAGGAAGGCATACCACGAGTACCGAAAAACGAGAGTTGTTTAGAATAGATTGTACATATGTTCACCTGCATCATGCCGTCGACCGGCGGCATACCAATTTGCACGTGTCGGTCAAGGGTGGCGAGACACTCTAAAGATGCGTTCTTCGTTGTTTCGATCCCAAGCGCTGCTATGGATACGTTTGCTCCTCCATCCGTGATGTCTCTGATGGCGGCAGCGGTATTTTCTTTGGATGCATTTACTGTAGCGTCCGCGCCGTGAACCTTGGCATGCTCAAGTTTCTTATCTACGACATCCACCACAACAACTTGGCATCCGAGTATTTTTGCCAATAGGAGAACAGACAAGCCAATCCCTCCTGTTGCGTGGACAGCCACCCATTAACCAGCGGCTACATCTGCGCGGTCGGTCAAAGCATGCCATGCAGTCGTTACACGACAACCAAGACCGGCGGCCAAGGCAGGGGACAGCGTTTCTGGCAAGTGAACCAAGTTGTGGTCAAAAGGCACTGCAACGTATTCAGCGTAGGCACCAGGCGTTCCAAATCCAGGAACGATTTGGTTAGCACAACTATTTGATACGCCTGTTTGACAAGCGTTGCAGCTGCCGCACCCTAAGATGAATGGCGCTATAAGGCGGTCACCAACGCTGTGCTGCGCTTGAGGCCCTGCCTCTACCACAGTTCCACAGTATTCGTGCCCCAAGATGGAGCCATTTAAAACTTTGGGGTGTGCACCAGACCATCCATGGTAACCCGAGCGGCATGCGCCACAGGCAGCGATCTCCAAGACCACTCCATTGTCTGGGCAGGTTTGATCCGGGACCGTCTCAGTCGAAAAGTCTTCACAAAACTCTCTTTTGACCGCGGTTTGTACGTAGCGCTCCTAAAGACTTGGTTTCTTTGATCAAGCAATTCGGTTCGGTCTATACTAAACAGGTCTATCGCCTTTCACGGTCACACGTCGCCCTTTACGCTCTGCGGGCCAATAGTCCCAGATAGCGCGATGCATACAACACCGGTTGTCCCAAAAGGCCATGTCGTTAAGCGACCACCTGAACCGGATTTGATAGTTGATTTGCTCTGCATGCTCGAAAAGCATGTTGAGGATCGCGTCGCTTTCCCTATCCGACATGTCCAAAATCTTTGTTGTAAATGTCCGGTTCACAAACAGCGATTTCCGGCCCGTTTCCGGATGAGTCCTAACGATCGGGTGCACTGCTTCGGGGCAATCAATTTCGCTGTCTTTTTGTCCCCGGTCGTTGTAGCGGCCTTTGTAGATATGCTCTGAACTGTGAAGCGCAGATAATCCGTTGATCATATTTTTTATCGGCTCAGAAAGATCGTCATAGGCCGAATACATATCACTGAACATGGTGTCCCCGCCGCAGGGAGGGGCGATATGGATTTGTAGCATAGTTCCAAGGGGCGGCGTCTCGTCGCAAGAGACGTCAGAGTGCCAGAACTCACCGTTGGCTACTTTGGAATTCTTCGTTGCATGGATTTCGAATATCTCTGGATATCCTTCCATTGTCGGGGCTGCAGGGTGCGCATGAAGCGGTCCAAAACGTTTCCCAAATTCGATGTGCTGCGTAGGCTGTATTTCCTTCTGCTCTTTGAAGAACAGCACCTGGTAGGTGTGAAAGGCGTCGCAGATCTCCGCAAACTGATCGTCAGGCACAGGCTGGCTCAAATCGACTCCATAGATCTCGGCGCCAAGGTTTGGAGCGAAGGGTTTGGCAACGATGGAAGTATAGGCGTTGGATTTAGGAGCAACCATAAGCACCTCTGGGTTTGATTTCTTTGGGCATGCTATACGCAAGTTACACATCAACAAAAATGAACAAAAACGAAATTACTTTGACTATTTAGTGAAAAAATTTCACATGTCGATCACGGATTAGGCGGTAGAGAGGTTATCGGAATGAGCATTCGGTCACTGCGAACTCTAATGGCAGTTCATCGACATGGTAGCTTCCGTGCCGCGTCAGAGGCGGAGCATCTAACTCCGTCTGCGGTCAGTCACCAGATGCGGAATCTGGAGGTCACGTTGGGGCTCGAATTGTTTGACCGATCAGCCAAATCGCCCAAACTTACTCATACCGGGCTAACGTTCGTCGGAGAGGCTGCTGCGGTGGTGGCCGCATATGATGGTTTGGCGGAAAGGGTGAAGTCGAACAACGAACTCTTCGGTGAAATAACTTTGGGTGCCGTGCCAACGACCCTGACTGGACTAGTGCCGATTGCGCTCGCGAGGCTAAAGTCTGTGCATCCGGATATCCATGTACGGATTGTTCCAGGTTTGACCAATCAGCTTTTGCTACAGTTAGACCGCGGGCAGATTCAAGCGGCGATCATTTCCCGACCAGATATTCTGCCTAACACGTTGGAATTCTCTGAAATTGTATCCGAAAAATTGGTCCTGCTTGTCTCCGAAAACACCCCAGATTCACCTCCGAAAGAACTGCTTGGCGCGTCACCGTTTATTCGTTTTACGCGGGATGCGGTTGTGGGAAGGCAAATCGAGACTTGGCTGCAAAAAAAGGGCATTGAAGTCAAGGACGCCATGGAACTAGAGAGCCTTGAAGCAATCTCAAGTATGGTAGCCGCCGAACTTGGCGTATCAATCATACCAGACAGCCGCTTAGCTGCATATGACCACTTGCGGCTCAAAAGGATCCCCCTTGAACAGAATGGACCTAAGCGCATTGTTGGCTTGGCGAGTATGACCGCGTCGCCTCGCAGTAAAATGGTCGACGCAGTTACGGCGGCGCTATTGGAAGCAGCAGATAGACAACGGGATTATTTGTGAGTTGGCACTCCATTTGGTATCCACAAGATGTTTTCGACCACTTGAACTAAGAAAACTGGAGGTCAAAATTGGGCTTGGGTCAGCCAATAGTATGCAATATGGAAAAAAACAGCTTCGAGCCCATAACGAACACTCATCCGAAGTCGTTTTGCCGTTTTGCAAAGTATCTCTGCCATTAGCCAAGGCAAAATTCAGAGATGGGGGGGCAAAATACGGCCGGAAAACAGTATTGACGCTCTTAGATTGCAGTCTAATTCGCTGGTTGCCCTTGCAAAAAGCAGACCGCCTTTGTGATCTGACACTTTACCTTTACGGTCACTTGCGGTCCAATAGTAAGGTACCCACGTTGCTGGTTCGTCGGTAGTGAGTGACGTCGAGCCAGCTTAGTCTGTACGGCTTTTAACGCTGTCTGAGTGGGGCCTCGCGTGCGCTAAACTATCTCCAACTCGGCCTCGCTAGGTTTCAGGCGTCGCTTGAGAGGTTCCCCATGGAACATAAGACCGGCCATCCAACCAATGCTGCCGGACGTTAGTTTCGCGCCCGAATTGACCTTGAGCTTCGACGTTTTCTGCTGATGAAACGTCCAACAGTACCTATCTAAAGAATACCAGATTGTTATGCTCAGGGAGGTTTGGGGTAAAATCGAATGGCGAAGCGCGAGTATTGTCCGAGTAAAACAACAAGCTGGGTCCACCGGGGTGATCAAGCATGGGCAAGCATTACCACTGTGGCAACTGCCCTCGGAATCGTGTCGCGCCGGTTTTCGCTTGGTTCAGTGTGCCGATGGAAAACTTTGAATGGACCGGTGATAATGCCCGCGCTCATGAAAGCTCCAAAGGCGTTTTCAGGCACTTTTGTGGAACTTGCGGGTCACCAATTGGGTTTGAAGCCGATCACTATTTAGGTGGTATGCACCTCTAAGCTGCGTCGCTCGAAAACCCGGAAAATTTCGAACCGACTTTTCACGTTAACAAGCAAAGCAAGTTGTCTTGGCTGCAATGACTGATGATCTAGACGCCCTTCCTTTGCTCCCTAAAATTGAGCCACTACTTTGGCTATGAAGGGGAAACAAGAAATGGCTCACATCGATGATCCATCCATGAAGTAGATCTTCGATGTTTCGAAGCAACAGCCGGAACCGAATGTACAACATCACCGCCTGGCGAATAATCTCGGGACTGGTTTTGAAGTATTTGAATGAGGCGGGTTTGATCATGAGCGAACGCTACGCAATAACCCTGCTCCAACCCTGCTCCGCTCAAGCAAAGTTAATCTGACAAGACCCGGCAGACAGTTTGGTTTGATCTGACTTACCTTTTTGGAAAATCAGAGCTGATTTGTAGGTTCGACAGTGAAGCTGCCTGTTCCTGCTAATCTGCCACGTGGCGAACGCTAGAGGGGCGAGGGGCGGCGTCCAGTGGCGTTTTATTCAGCTCACTAAATTGAGTGGCGAGGTTTGGGATTACCTTCTACAGCAGCAAGCTGGCCCACAATCGATGTAAAAAAACAGCGCGTAAATCGATGCATGTGTGCTGGTTTAGAATCTGGACGAGACACAAAGCAAAGACGGTGTGAAAGACCAATTGCGCTGTTCGCGGCCCCATGCCTGTCGCATACCAGCCTTGGCGCCCAGACGCGGTGCGATTTTTAGCGGAGCAAATAGCGGCGAAACGCAAATAGATCTAAGCTGTCAACGCGGGCAACCATTAAGCCAAGACTCATATATATCGGTTCTCCAACTTTCAATCGCACAGATTCTCAATGGACTTAGGTTTTTGTGTCCAGGTTCGGATGCTCTTGCACAAATGTTTCAAAATATTCGGCAAACGTGCTTACGATGGGCGGGAGTTGTTCGTAAGGTGGGTAATAGAGTGTGAGCCATAGGGACTTAACAGTCCAGTCTGGCAGGATCCCATTAACTTCCCCAGTTTTCATACCATTGACCGTGATGAAATCCGGCAGGACGCAAATGCCGTCTCCTGCAACGGCCAGCGAATATAGGAAATCACCATTGTTAGAGATTACTTTCCCCCGTGCCTGCACAATCCTGCTCACTCCAGCATGCAAAAGGTCCCAGGTTTCGGCTCTGCCTTGAGCGCTGTAAGACATCAGCACCTCCGGGTTCAGCTCACTCGGATGATTGGGCTCTGGAATGCGTTCAAACAGAGACGGGGCAGCAATCATATGCCGCGGAACTTCGCACAGTTTGCGCCAAATTGTCGATTTGTCGGTGGGCGGGCCCGATACACGTACAGCGAGGTCGCAGTTTTCCTCAATCACATCAAGTAGGGTGTCGGAGAAGTTGATCTCGACTGAAATATTCGGATAGGCGAGACGAAACCCCGAGATCACTTGCGGCAGCAACGTGACGCCCAGCGATACCGGCGCGGTCAGACGTAGATGGCCCTTGTCAGGTTGGTTGGCCCGTTGAAGACTGCGTGTGACCTTTTCAAACCCCTCCAATAGCGGTCTGTACTGCGCAAGGACAGTCGCTCCGGCGCTGGTTAGTGAAACTTGCCGTGTCGTACGCACCAGAAGCTGTGTGCCGAGGTCTCTCTCAAGCTGCGCTATGATGCGTGTTGCTGATGCCGGCGCGATGCCCAGTTCGCGCGCTGCTAGGGAAAAGCTTTTCAGGTCTGATACGGCGCGCAGAACGCGGATGGGCTTCAGCTCGATCATCTCAGTTCAATAATTCCGTTTTCGACAATAATAAAGCCTCATAGTTGTCTATTAACTTTAATAATCGATGCGCCATCTTTGATACAAGTTGAACACTCGCCAAGGAGCGGAACATGATCAAAGACATCAAAGGGCTGCACCACGTCACTTCGATGGCTGCGGACGCCAGCACCAACAACGCTTTCTTCACCAACACCCTTGGCATGCGCCGAGTGAAAAAGACGGTCAATTTCGATGCGCCTGAGGTGTATCACCTCTATTACGGGGACGAGGTTGGAACGCCGGGCTCGGTCATGACCTATTTTCCTTTTGGTCAGATGCCAAAGGGACGCAGAGGTGCCGGCGAGGTAGGTGTGACCGAGTTTGCCATCCCTACAGGCGGTGTCGAATTCTGGAAACAACGTCTTGCATCTGAGGGCGTGACTGGGCTGGCCGATGGCACGGTCTTCGGAGAAAGGCGTCTGTCTTTTGACGGCCCAGATGGCGATAGCTTTGCATTGGTCGAGTCTGATGCGCGAGGCCGAACAGCTTGGACCCAGGGCGGTGTTCCCGATGAGGCCGGGATTCTTGGGTTCCGAGGCGCTCGGTTCGCTCTGAAGGATGTCGATGCGACGGGTGAACTGCTGACCTTCATGGGATACCAGAAAGCCGAAACGGAAGGTGACGTTACTCGCTATGTGATCGAAGGGGGCAATGCTGCGGACACGATTGATCTGCAGCAGCTATCGTCAAGTACCCCGACCGCTGGTCAGGGCGCTGGGTCCGTTCATCATATCGCTTTCGCCGTCGAGGACCGTGCCGCGCAACTGCGTGTTCGGCAGGCTTTGCTGGATACAGGCTATCAGGTCACGCCGGTTATCGACCGTGACTATTTCTGGGCGATCTATTTCCGCACGCCGGGTGGTGTGCTGTTTGAGATCGCTACGAACGAGCCCGGTTTTGACCGCGATGAAGACACGGCCCATCTGGGTGAGGCGCTTAAGTTGCCTACCCGCTACGAGCCACATCGCAGCAAGATCGAAAGTCTCCTGCCCCCACTAGCATCATGATTTCAGAGGTTGAAATGTCCAAAGATCTCTATCAGGCGCTTGTGCAAGCGCCGCAACCCGCCCGTCCGCTGGTCTTTGCCTTTCATGGCACCGGAGGGGATGAGCATCAGCTTGTTGAACTGGCGGGCAATCTTGTCGCTGGGGCCGGGATCGTATCACCGCGCGGCGATGTCTCTGAAATGGGGGCTGCGCGGTTCTTTCGCCGCACTGCCGAGGGCGTATATGACATGGAGGACCTTGCCCGTGCGAGGGACAAGATGATTGCGTTCATCGAAGCCCATCGCGCATCGCACCCCGGTCATCCGGTTTATGGCTTCGGCTATTCGAACGGGGCAAACATCTTGGCGGCGGTCTTTCTAAAACGCCCTGACTTGTTCGAGCGGGTCGGCCTTTTGCATCCGATGGTTATGTGGGAACCGAACGCGCATCCTAAGCTGTTGGGGCGGAAAGTTCTGGTGACCGCCGGACGGCGCGACCCAATCACGCCATGGCCAATGACGGAACGCCTTATCAATTGGCTGTCTGAACATGGCGTCGAGGTCACTTCGGACGTCCATGAAGGCGGACACGAGCTGCGAAACTCTGAACTGACGGCGCTAGCCTCCCACTTCAACGGGGATGTCGGCCCCGGGTGAAGGTTCACGCATTGCATTCAACGTAGACAAGACGGCGGCTTCTTTGCGCGCCCAGGACATGAACTCATGAATATGCTCTTCACGTTCCCGGCCCGGGTGGCAACATATGAAATAGCTGAACCCGGTTTCCACCACTGGACCGAACGGGCAAACAAGCCGTCCGTCCGAAAGTGCAGAATAGACCAGCAGCGACCCGCAGAGCGCGACACCCGCGCCTGCGATCGCAGCGTCCACAATCTGGCCACCCGGAGGCCTTTCAAACCGCATGGCTTTCGAAGGATCAACTCCATTCGGAAGCCCGGCGTGTTGGCTCCAAAGAACCCAACTGGGAACCGACCCGTCCAGCATCGGCGTTGTATCGTACAGAACATGCGTGGCCTTGATGTCGGCAGGGGACTTTATGTCGAACATGTCCAGCACACTTGGGCTGGCGACCACCAGCATCAACTCGCGGTGAAGCAACTCCGTATAGCGGTCCTCAGGCGGTTCGCTAGTGTATCGAATTTCGATATCGGCGGTCGCGTGGGTTTTGTGGTCCGAAGGGTTTTCGGACTCAATGTGGACCTGAACGTCGGGGTGGTCCTTGGTGAACTTGTGCAGCCTTGGCAAAAGCCACTTGCTGATCAACGCATTGCTGGAACTGATGCGCAGTTTGGGCGTCTTCTTGGGTCGGACCTCATCGACAACCTGACGGATCTGCAAGAACGCTTCGCTGATCGTTGGCTGCAAGCGCTGCCCTTCCGGTGTCAGATGGATCGCGCGGGTCTTTCGCACAAACAAAGCCACCCCAAGGTCCGCCTCCAGCGCCTTGATCTGCTGGCTAACCGCACCCGGCGTCACCGAAAGCTCATAGGCCGCTTCCTTTATCGAGCCGCGCCGCGCTGCGGCCTCAAAGGCGCGCAAACTTAGCAAGGAAGGCAATCGGGACAGCGGCATGGCAATACAGAAAAACAGTTTAGCCTAACTAATGCATACCCGCAGAACTTCTGCTTTGTCGAGTTCAAACTACGCCCCACATCGAAGAATAACAGAACTTGGAACTGAGAGAAATGATCAAGATTCACGAAAAAGCATCGCGGGGACGCACGCAAAACGGATGGCTGGACAGCTATCACACGTTTTCGTTCGGCCAGTTCCAAGACCCGACGCGGATGGGGTTCGCCAATCTGCGCGTGATCAACGAAGACAGCCTGATCCCGGGTGGTGGTTTTGCTGCACATGATCATGCGGATATGGATATCGTTACACTGGTTCTGGATGGACAGCTGCGGCACGAAGATGATCAGGGCAATATCGCCAGTATCAGCGCAAGCGAAGTGCAAGGAATGTCGGCAGGCACTGGCGTGCGCCATTCCGAATACAACGGGTCCACGTCGGAGCCCGCAAAATTCCTGCAAATCTGGCTGATCCCGGATCAGGTAGGTGGTAAGCCTTCGTACACACAAGCCTCAGTTCCGAACGAAGGGGATGTCCTGCTCGCTGGACCCGCCAAATCGCACCCTTTGATCCTGTTGAGATCAAGGACGCGACTAACGCTTCGTCGGTTTACCGAAGGTCAAGAACTTGTGCTTTCTGCAAATGGCGAAAGTGACCGCTTCGTTCATCTGCTGGATGGCCTTGCCTATGCCGAGCACGAACGTCTGAGCGCGGGTGACGGTCTACAGGTTCCGCGATCCGAACAGGTCACTATGCAATGGCACACTGACGGTGCTGCGCTGGTTTTCGATATGCCAAGCCCCGCGGCAAGGAAAGAACCTAAAATCCTCAAAGTCAGATCAATCGAACCAGAATTGCAAGGAGACCCGACGTGACTTGGCAACCATATCTCATATCGCTCGCAGCGGGCCTCGGGATTGGGGTCATCTATGGCCTGATCGCAGTCCGCAGTCCCGCCCCGCCAATCATCGCGCTTTTGGGCCTCTTGGGTATGCTCGCAGGAGAAGCTGCAGTGCAATGGATCCGGGGTCATTCCGACGCTGTGTCACAGGCCCTGCATCTGAAATCCTTCGCCGTCACGCAGGCGGAAGAGACGAGCCAATCAACCGAACCCAAAACCCTTTAACCCCATCCAACATGAAACAAGGAATGAAAAATGTCCAAACTTGAAGTCCTTACACCTGAGAATAGCCAGATCATCTTCATCGATCATCAGCCGCAGATGGCGTTCGGCGTACAATCGATTGATCGTCAGACGCTAAAAAACAACACCGTTGCCTTGGCCAAAGCCGCCAAGATCTTTGACGTGCCCACTATCATCACCACGGTCGAAACGGACAGCTTTTCCGGGCACACCTATCCTGAACTTCTGGATGTAAACCCACAGGCGCCTTTGCTGGAACGCACGTCCATGAACTCCTGGGACGACCAGAAAGTCCGCGATGCACTTGCACGCGGGGCAGCGGAAGGCCGCAAGAAAATCGTTGTCTCGGGTCTTTGGACCGAGGTCTGCAATATCACCTTTGCGCTGAGCTGCATGGCCGACACGGACTACGAAATTTACATGGTTGCTGACGCGTCGGGCGGTACGTCGGTTGATGCCCACAAATACGCGATGGATCGGATGGTTCAAGCTGGAGTTGTCCCGGTGACCTGGCAGCAGGTACTTCTGGAATGGCAGCGAGATTGGGCACGGCGCGACACCTATGATGCTGTCATGGACTTGGTGCGTGAACACTCCGGTGCCTACGGCATGGGCGTCGATTACGCATACACGATGGTCCACAAGGCACCCTCGCGCACCCGCCACGCTGGACCAACGCTGGAAGCGGTGCCCGCCGGAAAAGTCGCTGCAGAGTAGTCTGCAGCGCCACGCCCGCTCGGTTCCTTCATCCCTCCCCATGAAACCGAGCAGGAGAATTTCCAAACCTCTCTCAATCTGTGCCCCAGCAGTGGGCACCGACCACTCCCGCTTTGCCAAAGGATGCGCACCATGGCCGCCCCAGACACGATACTCTTCAACGGCAAGATCACGACGATGGATCCCGACAGGCCCGAAGCAAGCGCTGTGGCCGTTTCAGGGGATCAGATCACCGCCGTTGGAACAGACAAGGACATGCTTGGGCTTGCGGGTCCGGAAACTGAGACCATTGATCTGGGCGGTCAGCGTGTAATTCCCGGTCTAATCGACAGCCATACGCATATCATCCGACAAGGCAACAACTTCGCGATGGAGCTGCGCTGGGACCACGTTCCGTCGCTTGCCGACGGTCTCCGCATGCTGAAGGCTCAGGCAGAGCGCACTCCTGCCGGGCAATGGATCCGCGTGGTTGGTGGTTGGTCCGTCGATCAATTCGCCGAAAAGCGGTTGCCGACCATTGATGAGATCAATGCAGTTGCGCCTGATGTGCCTGTCTACGTGTTGCATCTCTATGATCGGGCCTGGTTGAACAAAGCCGCCCTGCGTGCAATCGGCATCGACAAACATTTCTACGAGCCGTTTGTCTCAGGGCGTCTGGAGCGGGATGATCAGGGCAACCCGACTGGTCTCGCGATGGCGCGCCCCAACGCGCAACCGCTTTACGCGTTGTTGGATATGGCCCCCAAGCTGGATTTCGAACAGCAGGTCACCTCGACCAAGCACTACTTCAAGGCGCTGAATGGTCTTGGATTGACCTCGGCTTTGGATTGCGCGGGTGGGTTCCTGAACTATCCAGATGACTACGGCGTCATCACCGAGTTGAACAAACGCGGCGAGCAAACCGTACGCATCGGCTATCAGCTATTTGCTCAGCGTCCGATGTTTGAGTTGGACGATTTCAAACGCTGGAATGACATCGTCAAGCCAGACGAAGGAAACGACTACCTGAAATGCGTGGGCGCGGGCGAAATGCTGGTCGCATCGGCCTATGATTTCGAAGATTTCAGCTACCCGCGCCCCGATCTACCCAAGCGGATGGAAGGGGACCTCAGGCCGGTACTCGAGTTCCTGTTCGAGAACCGCTGGCCGATCCGGTTCCACTGCACTTACGAGGAAAGCGCCCACCGGTTGCTGAGCCTTATTGAAGAGGTCGGCCGTGACAAAGGGCTGGAGGAGCTGAATTGGATTTTCGATCACGGTGAGACGATCTCAGAATCTACAATGGAGTGGGTTGCCCGTCTGGGCGGCGGTATCAGCTATCAAAACCGCATCGCCTTTCAAACCACAGCCTATCGCGACCGTTACGGCGAAGATGCCCTGCGCGAGGTCATGCCGGTCAAGAAGATGATGGCCTCGGGTGTGCCTCTGGCTGCTGGCACGGATGCGACGCGGGTGTCGTCCTATAATCCGTGGTTGGCCATTCACTGGGCCGTTTCTGGCAAAGGTCGTGGCGGAGACGTCATCTGGAGTGCAGCGAACCGCTTGGATCGGCACGACGCGCTGCGTCATTGGACCGCCGCCGGAGCTTGGTTCAGCCGGGAAGCGGGAAAGAAAGGTCAGATCAAAGCGGGGCAATGGGCGGATATCGCCGTGCTCGACCGGGACTATTTCTCGATCGCCGAGGACGAAATCACCGAGATCGAGGCCGACCTGACACTTACAGGCGGCAAGATCGTACATGCCAAGGCCCGTTTTGCGGCGCATGCACCTGCCCCTCTGCCAGAGCTTCCAGATTGGTCACCCGTTCCAATTTTCGGTGCACCCGGCGCTTCGACGCAAAGCCAAGGCAGCCTTGCCGCTGAATAGCGGCAGGACCTCAGGAGATTTCCCATGTTGGACGATCAAAAGCTAAAAATCACTTACAGCGAAAGCGATACAAAAGCACGGTACGGCGCCTCAGTTTCCGGGATCGTGAGCGAGGCGGAACTGACGCTGTCAAAAGTCACACCCAGCCTCGTTATCGCCGACCACACGTTTGTCCCGGAAGAGTTGCGTGGTCGCGGCTTGGCACGGACCTTGGCCGCGCAGCTTGTGGCGGACGCGCGCGACAAGGGTCTCCGAATAGTGCCTCTTTGCCCGTTTGTGCGGTCCTACGCCGAAAAAAACCGCGAGGAGTTGGCAGATGTCATCCAGTGGTAGTATCGCGAAACCTGCACCTGCGGCATCAAACTCGGCTTGGGCCCCGTTCAAACATCGGGCGTTCGCGCTTCTTTGGGTTGCGACCCTGGTCTCTAACGTCGGCACGTGGATGCATGACGTTGGCGCAGGGTGGCTGATGACGACGCTCAATTCATCTCCGGCGGTTGTCTCACTCGTGCAGGCGGCAACGACCCTGCCAGTGTTCATCTTCGCCTTGTACGCCGGTACGCTGGCGGATCGGTTGGATAAACGCAAGCTGTTGATCGCGGTGAACGTGGTGCTTCTGGTACTGGTGTCGGTGCTAACCGTGCTGGTTCAGCTCGAACTGGTAACACCGACGCTGCTGATCCTGTTCACGTTGGCCATCGGAACAGGCACCGCCTTCATGGCTCCGGCCTGGCAAGCGATCGTGCCAACTCTGGTGCCGCGTGATGCGTTGCAACCAGCCATTGCGTTGAATTCAATGGGCATCAACATCAGCCGCGCGATCGGCCCTGCCTTGGCGGGCGTTTTGATTGCATCGGTCAGCTTGGCGGCGCCTTTTGCAGTCAATGCGGTCAGTTATCTCGTGATCATTGGCGCTCTGTTGTTTTGGAAGCACGACGTCGGCGTTTCGAAGACATCTCAGCCTATGTTCAACGCGATGATGACCGGCATGCGTCACGTCGCACATAACAGCCCGCTCAAGGCCACGTTGATCCGATCCTTTGCCTTCTTCATCTTTGCATCTGCCTATTGGGCTCTGCTGCCGCTGGTCGTCCGGACGATCGAAGGGGGCGGGGCGACGCTGTATGGTTTGTTGCTGACGTTGATCGGTGCCGGGGCTGTTGCGGGTGCTTTGACACTTCCGCAGTTCCGCGCGAGGCTTGATGCAAGCACTACAGCTGCAGGCGGCACTATCGGCACTGCCGTTGCCATGGCAATTCTCGCAACGGCGACAAAGCCTCCCTTGGCTTATATCGCCGCATTGTTGGGTGGCTTTAGCTGGATTGCCGTTCTCACCACGTTCAATGTGTCGGCGCAGACCGCGCTGCCCAACTGGGTCAGGGCCCGAGGATTGTCTGTGAATCTAATGGTTTTCTTCGGGTCCATGGCGTTTGGATCAGCATTCTGGGGTCAGGTGGCCACGGCAACATCTGTTTCGATCACCTTGCTGATCGCAGCAGGCGGTTTGATCGTTGGCTTGCTTCTTACGCGCAAGTTTCAGCTTGGTCAGGGCGAAGATCTGGACCTGACGCCCTCTATGCATTGGCCGGCGCCGCAAGTTGCCCTTGAAGAGCACGGCTTGGCATCCCGCGGTCCTGTCATGGTCGAAGTTGAGTATCGCATCCGACCCGAGAACGAAGCTGCATTCCTGTCCGCGATTCAAGAATGGTCGGGCGAGCGCTGGCGCGACGGAGCCTATGACTGGCGCGTTTTCCAAAGCGCGGAAGAGCCTGAGCTATGGGTCGAAGCGTTTATGGTTTCTTCCTGGGAGGAACATCTGGCCCAGCATGAGCGTGTGTCACATCAGGATCGGGACCTTCAACAGACTGTCGCAGCCTTTGATACCCGTGAAAGCGGGCCCGTCGTTCGCCATCTGATCGCACCATGATGAGAGTGTTTGAGATGCTATCGATTTTGGTCACCCAAAGGCCCATTCTTTCGGCCACAGTCTTTGCGGCTCTGTTCTGGGCCCATGCGCCAGAGCAGGCATCTGCGAGTGGAGCGGAGTTTGAAGGCCGTATCGAAGCAGTCGACCGATCGGACGTTTATAGCCGGGCGGAGGGCATCGTCGAAGAAGTGCTGGTTGAGCAAGGTGAGTATGTCCAAGCGGGCACGCCATTGCTGCAGCTACGAAACGATCTGGAGAAACTGGCGGTTCATGCTGCGCGTGCAAAGCTGGCCAAAGCCGAAGCTCTCTTGCTTCAAGCCCGAGATAGATTGGAACGCGCAGCCCAACTCTCTACGCGGGGAGCGGCAACAGAGGTTGCATTGTTGGACGCCGAAACAAATCTGGCTTTGGCTGAGGCCGAAAGGGCTTTGGCGAAAACCGAGTTGGAGATCGCACAAACCAACTTCGACGACACGCTCATACGTGCACCGATCTCAGGACATGTTGAAGACCCGCGTGTTGGACCGGGTTCGCTGGTCGAGTTCAATTCCGGCGACCCGCCTCTGTTTCAACTCGTAAATCTGAACCGCTTGCGCGTTGTTTTCGAGATTCCCTATGCCCAATGGGTTTCAGGGTTGAACACGACCAACACGCGCTCAGAGGAGCTATCAAATTCCGTCCGGTTCCACGTTGAAACGGAGATCGGTCAGGTTCTGCCAGATACAATTCAGCTCACCGGATCGGCGGTCTGGTTCGATGAAAACAACGGCGAAATTCGTGTGTGGGCGGATCTGGAAAACCCCGATCAAAGGTTGCGACCGGGAATGAAAGTTCGTGTCACGCCCATGGTCCACCCAGTCACCGGCGCCGAGCAAGACCACTCCATGGTCAGGCCATGACGAAATCCACTCCACAAGACCCCCTCAACATCAGGCATCACAAGGACTGTTCCAAATGATCAAATTCGAATTGAACGGCCGACCCGTAGAGGTTGATAACCCCCCTGACGAAATGTTGCTGCTGGTCCTGCGAGATACGCTCAAACTCAAAGGTACGAAATACGGGTGCGGTGCTGCTATGTGTGGGGCCTGCACGGTGCATGTGGATGGTGTGGCGAGCTTCGCGTGTCAGATGTCGGTTAGCGACGTGGAGGATGCGAAAGTCACGACGATCGAAGGATTGTCCGAAGACGGCTCGCATCCTGTTCAGAGGGCCTGGATCGAAGAGCAGGTCGCACAATGCGGCTATTGCCAGTCGGGTCAGATCATGCGCGCGGCGGCACTTCTGGCGGACAATCCATCCCCGACGCGCGAAGAAATCGTCGATGAGATGAGTTCGAACTTGTGTCGATGCGGAACCTACAACCGCATTTTCAAAGCCATCGAACGCGCAGCCAAGGAGGTTTGAGATGACCATCACCATGAACCGCCGTGGGTTTCTAAAAGGCGCTGCCGGACTGACATTTTTCATCGGTGCGGGAGGGATCTCATCTGTCCGGGCTGAGGCAGCTGCCGGCACTCTTGATGTCAATCACTGGTTGACGATCCGAGCGGATGGAAGCATCCGCGTTGTCTTCCCGTCGACCGAAATGGGGCAAAGCAGCTACTCCACGTTACCCCAAATCCTTGCTGAGGAGTTGGATGCAGCATGGGACGACGTTGAGATCGAACAGCTAAACGCTGATGATCGACGCTTTGGAAATCAGCTGTTTGGCGGTGTTCTATATACGGCTGGCAGCACCGGAACGCAGTTCTATTTTGACCCGATGCGCAAGGCGGGCGCGCAGGCGCGCGACGTGTTGCTGCAAATCGCAGCGCGCGAATGGGGTGTGGACAAAGCCAGCCTCAGGACGGAACCAAGTGTTGTTTTGGGCCCCGATGGCCAACAGGCCGGGTATGGTGAACTGGCGGCGCTTGGTTCAAGGGATGTGACGGTACCAGACGCCGAGACCGTGCCGCTGAAAGACCCATCCGCGTTTCGGATCATCGGGCAAGATCTGCCGCGTCGCGACGTTCCGGCCAAGAGCACAGGTCAGGCCAAATACGCGATCGATGTGGAAGTGCCCAATATGGCCTATGCGGCGGTCCTACGCGCACCAGTCGAGGAGGAGGTGCCGCTTTCCATCAACGACGCCGCCGCACGCGAAGTACCGGGCGTCATTGATATCGTGACGGTACCGGACGGTGTCGCCGTCGTCGCGGAAAGTCTATGGTCTGGCTTGGGGGCAAGGGGTTTGCTTGAGGTCGAATGGTCCACCACCTCACCCTTCCGAACCTCAAACAGCGAAGAGACGCTGGCCGAATACGCCGCCGCTGTCAGCGCCCCGGACGCGTCGGGGGCAACCTGGGCTGGAAAAGGCGACGCCGCTGCAGCTATTGGCAACGCTGACCGTCAGTTTTCGCAGCTTTATCTGTCGGACTACGCCTACCACGCTCAGATTGAGCCGATGGCGGCTGTCGCTGATGTCGATGCGGACGGGCAAGGTGCCGAGGTTTGGGCGGGCACGCAAACGCAGTCGTGGACTGCGCGGACTGTGTCCGAGGTGCTGGATATCCCCGTCGAAAGCGTTCGACTGAACATGATGACAATGGGCGGAGGCTTTGGTCGACGCACAGCCCTGATGCAAAACTATGTGCGCGATGCGGTGCTGTGCTCAAAGGCCGTTGGACGCCCTGTCAAAGTGATCTGGCCGCGTGAAGACGACGTGAAGCAGGGGACTTTCCGCCCGGCTGCAGCCCAAAAGCTTGAGGCGGGTCTAACGGCGGACGGAAAACTCGACGGGTGGTATCACAAGGTTGCCACACCAACGGTGATCGGGTTTTTTAACCCGCTGCGTTGGGATGCGGTGAACCCGAACGATGTGATCTCAATGCGGGGTGCGGAGAGCAAGTTCTATGGGATCAAGGATTTCCGCGCCGATCACCTGATCATGGACCGGCACGCCCGCCTTGCCCCCTACCGCGGTATTGGCGCGTCCTACACAGCCTTTGCGGCAGAGTGTTTCATGGACGAACTGGCAGAACAGGCCGGGCGGGACCCATTGGCGTTCCGGCTGGACCTTGTTTCCGAAAACCCGCGCGGGCGGCACCTGCTTGAGAAGGTGGCCGAGATGTCTGATTGGCACAATCGGGGTGATCGCAATCTGGGGCTTTCCTTCGCTGGATATAGCTCGTCCATGGCCGCAGGTGTGGCGGAAGTTGAAGTTGACGCGGACAGCGGAGAGATTCAGATCACCAATTTCTGGGCCGCAATCGATGCGGGCCTGATCGTCACACCAGACAACGCGCTCAATCAGATCGAAGGTGGCATCGTGTTCGGTATCTCGATGGCTCTTTCTGAAAAAATAGACATCGAAAACGGTGAAGTTGTGCAGAGCAACTTCTGGGATTACGAGATCACACGCGCGTCGCAGATGCCGGATATCGAAATCTATGTCGCAGAGGCCGATGCGCCGCCAGTTGGTGTTGGCGAGGTTGGCACACCGATGGTGCCCGCAGCCATTGCCAACGCGTTCTATGCCGCGCAAGGCAAGCGCTTGCGCCACATGCCGTTTACTCCGGATCGCGTCACCGCCGCGCTGGAAACGTAGCGGGCTAAGGATGCTGCCGGTCATTTCCTTTGACCGGCGGCACTTTTGCCAAGACCCAACTACAGACAAAGGACCCAATGTATGAGTTGGAACCCCACGCATAACCCTGAGTGCCCAAGTGCTTCGGCAGACAGTGTTGAAACTCTGATTATTCCGCGCGCCCGTGATCTTGGTGGGTTTGAGGTCCGGCGTGCATTGCCCGCGCCCGAACGCCAGATGGTTGGACCGTTCATCTTTTTCGACCAGATGGGCCCGGCCGAGTTCATCACAGAAGGCGGCATAGACGTTCGCCCACATCCGCATATCGGTCTTGGAACCGTAACCTATTTGTATGATGGCGAGTTTGAGCATCGCGACAGCCTTGGCACTCATCAGATGATCTATCCGGGCGAAGTGAACTGGATGGTTGCAGGCAAGGGCGTCACACATTCGGAACGCACCAGCGCGGAAACACGGGCCAAGCGCAATAGGTTGTTTGGTATTCAAACGTGGATCGCGTTGCCAAAAGACCGCGAAGACATGGCACCGGACTTTGAGCACCACAAGAACGCAGCCCTTCCAAAGCTTCAAGATACTGGCATTCAAGCAAAACTCATACTCGGATCAGCCTATGGCAAATCCAGCCCCGTGACGATGCAATCCGAGACATTTTACGTCGACGTCATTCTTTCGCCGGGTGCGCATTTTCCATTGCCGGACGATCAGGAAGACCGTGGAATCTACGTCACTGAAGGGTCAGTTGAGGTTGCTGGCGACGTCTTCCACGCCGGTCAAATGATGGTCTTTCGGCCCGGTGATAAAATCAGCGTTCGGGCTGGCGAAAAGGGTGCGCGTCTAATGGCGCTGAGCGGGGCAACCCTGAGCGAGGAGCGCTATATCTGGTGGAACTTCGTTTCATCGTCCCGAGACAGGATAGAAGTCGCCAAAGAGTCTTGGAAGGCGGCGGATTGGGCCAATGGACCCTTTAAACTGCCACCGGGTGACGACGCCGAGCATATCCCGATTACGCCAGAACTTGAGCAAACCTTGCCCAATAGAAAAACCGAGCCTTCGGCCTGACTTTTTGACCGGATTTGTGGGTTTTCAAAGGTGCGAAAACCCGGTCTAGAGGCCTAGAATAGTTCGTGTCTGGTCCGCTGTTGCAACCGGGCGGTTGTATTGGGCACAGATCTCTGCAGTCCGCGTTACAAGCGCCGCGTTTGATGGTGCCAGCGTATTGCGATCCAGGCGCACGTTGTCTTCCAAACCCGTCCGTGCATGGCCACCGGAGGAAATTGCCCAGTGGTTCAGAACCTCCTGCTGGGCACCAATACCTGCAGCGCACCAAGGCGCACCCGGAAACAGTCGGTCAACTGTCTTCACGTAGAAATCGAATACGTCCCGATCAGCAGGCATCGCGTTTTTGACACCCATGACAAATTGCACATAAGGCGTGTCTTTGATTTGTCCTTTCTTGTGCATCTCGGCCGCCTTCAGGATGTGGCTCAGATCGAAGGCTTCGATCTCTGGTTTGACGTTATAAGTTGCCATCTCAGCCGCGAGCCAGTCGACAAGATCGGGTGGATTCTCGTAGACGCGCGTGGGAAAGTTGTTCGACCCCACGGACAACGACGCCATATCCGGTCGCAACGGCAGCATGCCGCCGCGCGTCTTGCCAGCCCCGGAGCGCCCACCTGTTGAAAACTGGATGATCATGCCAGGGCAGTGTTTCTCGAGCCCCTCTTTCAACCTTGCGAACTTGTCGGGGTCGCTCGAAGGCGTTTCGTCATCATTTCGAACATGGGCATGGCAGATGGATGCCCCTGCCTCAAAAGCGGCCTGTGTGCTTTCGACTTGTTCCTCGACTGTTATGGGCACAGCCGGGTTATTGGCCTTGGTTGGCAAGGACCCGGTTATTGCAACGCAGATGATGCAGGGTTCAGACATTTCACGCCTCTTTCGGTGCGAGGACAAAGTCGAATTCGACATCCCAATAGGGACCTTCAAAGCCAACTTCCGCAGATCGCGCCGGATCATCGACGCGATTGAATTCGGCGATCAGGCTTTCTTTGACCCCAAACACCGCATCCGAGTTGATGTACTGATCATCGGGATCAAAGATATGCGTGGTCAGGTCGTCGTAGCCGTCTTTAGAAACGATGTAATGTAGGTGTGCTGGTCGGTACGGGTGTCGACCAAGACGCTTCAACAGATCGCCAACCGGCCCGTCATCCGGGATTGGATAGTTCTTTGGCCGCACCGCACGGAACCAATACGTCCCGTCAGCCCCGGTCTTGAAGACGCCGCGCAGGTTGAAATCGGGCTGAATGCCTTTCTGCTGGACGTCGTAAAATCCGTCATCATTGGCTTGCCAGACATCAATCTTGACGCCTTCCAACGGGTTGCCTGCCACATCGGTGACACGACCCCGCACCACCATGTCCTCGCCCTTTTGGTCGAGACAAATATTATGCCCCATCTCGTATTCCGGGGCACCTCCCACGTGGAAAGGTCCCAGAACAGTGTTCTCGGAAGCCCCGGTGGGGCGGCGTGAGTTCACGGCATCCACCAGCATCGAAACGCCCAGGACATCGGACAGAAGAATGTACTCCTGCCGCCAATCATCGCACATGTGTCCGACCTTGGTCAGGAACATGATTGCCTCGAACCATTCCTGCTGCGTTGGTTCGATTTCCTTCACGGCTTCATGGAGCTTACGGGTGATGACTTCCATAACCTGCTTCAGCCGTTCGCTTTCTGCGTTTTTGTTGCGCGCGGTGACGACCTCGGCCGAGTTTTCCTCGGTGAAGTATCCCATCTCATGCGAGTCCATTTTGGCCTCCTGACTTGTGTAAGTTTGCTCCAGATTGGCTCATCGCGAAAGTACTGTGGTCAGCGCGCGACGCAGTTCGGCTTCGGCATCCGCAGCCATATCGGCTGAGCGCCATGCCACGTGTTGATCAGGACGGACCAACAAACAGCCTGTATCCGAAATCTCCGACGCGCGCGCCCAATCCCCGGTGTGGTCAACATAGGTCTGGCGCGGCCCGATGACATGACAGCGAATGGGCAAGCCCAGTTCTTTCGAGATGGTCTCGGCGGCGGAAACCCAGGCCTCACCACCAATTCCGGTCAGCGCGGTGAATTCTCCGCGACCGCACAAATCCAGCGTGGAATGCTTGTTCCCTGTATCATGATCAAACACCCAGACATGTGGAATGCGCGCGCCGGGCCAAGTCGTCGGCTGGTAGTGCAGCTCAGCATCCTGATCAAAACCGGGATTGGGTTGACCATCCGTTTCAATCGCACAGGAGTCGTAGCGCTGGTTCATTTCAACGCCATGCGCATCGAACTCATATTTCTTGAAGGCAATCGCCTCGCGAATGGCCTGCCTTTGTGCCGCGGCTTCAGGCGTTGATCCTGTGCGAGCCTCCAGATTGCTTTGCATGACCTCTGGGTCGACACCTTCTGCCATTCCGAGCGATTCAAAGATGGGACCGAATTCACCGATGGATTGATTGGCCCGTGTGACGATCTGTTTAGCTACTGGCGCCCGTTCTTCGCTGTAGCTGTCCAGCAGGGTCTCTCCGGCGTGGCCTTTCAGGACTGCGGCCAGTTTCCAGGCGAGGTTGAAACTGTCCTGAATTGAGGTGTTCGACCCCAGCCCGTTTGACGGAGGGTGTCGGTGCGCCGCGTCACCCATTATGAACACGCGATCCTTTTGCATATGGGTCGCGTACATATTGTTGACGGTCCAGGTGTTGGCGCTGATCAGTTCGATCTCAAGCTCGGGGTCGCCAACCAGTTGCCGTGCAACCTGAGTGGCCATGGCCTCGTCCACCTCTGGGGCGGGTTGGTTGATGTCATAGCCCCAAACGATGAGCCATTCGTTCCATGGGCGGACCATGCGGACCAAACCCATACCGATGCCACCGACATTCGCACCCGGTTGCATCACCCAATAGAGGACCGATGGCCGATGCGCCACGTATTTGCTGAGATCGGCCCGGAACAGGATATTCATCGATCCGCCAACGCCCATCTGACCTTCGAAAGGCAGACCGGCATGTTCGGCGACCAGAGAATTGCCCCCGTCGGCACCGACAAGGTATTTTGAACGGATCGTGATTTCTTCGCCCGACAAACGATCCAAACACGTCGTCGTCACGCCTTCTGCGTCCTGCTCATGGCGCAAGTATTCGGTGCTCATGCGCGCTTGAGTGCCACGGCGACAAGCGGTGCCAAACAGGATCGGCTCCATGAATGTTTGCGGTAGGTCGTTCATCATGGTCGGGCTGGACAACAGGTGTTCAGCCTTGGACAGAGGATGATTGCCCCAACTTTTCATCCGCCCGATTTCCTCACCGGCGAGGCTTTCGCAGAACACGTTTTCGCCCATCAGATCCTGATGCGCGGCGTGCATGTAAGCTTCGGCCTCGACCTCGTGACCAAGGTCGCGCAGAACCTCCATCGTGCGCTGATTGGTGATATGCGCGCGCGGCGTGTTGGCCAGCCAGCGATAGCGGTTGATGACCATGTTCTCGACGCCATAGCTCGACAGCAAAGCCGCCGTTGCAGACCCCGCCGGGCCGGTCCCGATGATCAGGACATCCGTTGTGATGGTGGCCATAAGCTCTCTCCCTTGTTCTTTGAATTTCTCAGGACCGCGGATCCCAGAGGCGGCCGTCATATTCGGCCTCATAGGCTTTGCCGTCCGGGTAGCTGACCAGTTCCAGCTGCATGCCCCAGGGGGCGAGGAAATAGACCCAGGTCTCGCCAGCGCTTGGGCCGTCAGTCATGGTGGTCGGATTGCCCAGGACCTTAATGCCTTTGCCCTGCAAATAGCTGACGGCACCTTCCATATCGGTGGTGTAGAACGCGATATGATGACCGCCGATATCCGAGTTGCGCGGCAGTTTCGTATCCTGGTCCGGCGCGGTGTATTCGAAGATTTCGAAATTGGCACCGTTGCCGCAGCGTACCAACCGCATCGTCGGGATCTCGGCCTTGGCGTCTACGTTCAGATGGTCCGCCATCCAAGTGCTGTCACCGCCCGAGAACGGACCGAGCGGGTAGAACACATTGCAACCGATGACGTCCTGAAAGAAGGTTACAGCCTCATCAACGCTCGGGACTGTAAAGCCCACGTGGTCTGTGCCCGTCATTCCCGGCAGGGAACTGCCAGCAAGTGCGCCAGTTCCCAATGCTGTGACTGCGACCGTCAATGCGAGTGTTTTCATGGATCAATCCTCCTTGTTCGACTGCGCGCCAATCACCAGACGACGGCGCACGGGGAATATTTGAAGCCCGGTTTTCTCAGAGATCAGGCCCCAGATGCCGCGCGGTGCGAAGAGCATGACGGCGATCCCGATCAGCCCGAGCACCATGAGGTACCAGGAGCCGTAGTCAGCGAGCAGGCTTTGCAAGATGAAGAAGATCAGCACGCCCAGAATCGGGCCTTCGATGGTGCCTATGCCTCCGATCACGACGATGAAAATCACGTAAGCCGTCCAGTCGGTGACCGAGAACGCCGCATCCGGTGAAATCCGCAGTTTCTGAACGTAAATCAGAGCGCCCGTTAGTCCCGTTCCAGCGGCTGAGACCAGGTAGACCAGCCATTTCATCCGCACTGCATCGACGCCGACGGATTTCGCTGCTTCGACATTGTCTCGTACAGCAGCAAGCGCCAGCCCGCGCTTTGTTCTGAGCAGCCAGTAGATGCCCGCAATCGTTGCGATCACCAGCGCCAAGGCCAGCCAGTAGGTCAGGATATCACGTGCTGCCGCTCCGCGAACATCAAACGTGGTCTGGATCCATTCGGTGGCCCACATCTCACGTGTTGCGGTGCGCGGCAGAGAGGTTCCAGTGCCACCGCCGAGCACTTTCCATTGGGCTACCAGCAGTCGCATGACCTCGGCGATGACCCATGTTCCGATGGCGAAATAGGCACCTTGCAAGCGGAAGGCGAAGAAGGCTGTGGGTATGGCTACGATCAGGGCCGCAACGCCGCCCAGCAGGATCGCCGGAACCGGGTCCATACCCCAAAGGATGACACCGCCGAACATGGCGTAAGCCCCCATGCCCACGAAGGCTTGCTGGCCGACGGACACAAGGCCGCCATACCCCGCCAGCAAGTTCCAGAATTGCGCCAGTACAAGCATGGTAAAGATGAAGAACAGGTCTTGAATCAATCCTCGGCTGGCAAAGGTCGGCAGCAGGATGAACAGGATGATCAGGGCGATACAGACGGCGCCGGCACTATAGGACGCGCGGGTCTGCGTTTGGACGCGGTACATCGAAGTATCAGTCATCAGTCCAACGCCCTTGGAAACAGGCCTCTGGGTTTGATCAGAAGCACGATGAGAAACGCCAGGTGGCCAGCCAGGATTTGCCATTCGGGGTTGATTGCTGCGCCGACAGTCTGAGCGACGCCGATAATGATGCCTCCAATCAGAGTGCCCCACAGGCTGCCTAGGCCACCAATAATCACGGCCTCAAAGGCGTAGATTAGGCGCGCTGGGCCGATATTGGGGTCAAAGTTTGCCCGCATTCCCAGATAGAGCGCCGCCAAGGTCACGACCAACATCGCGATGGCAGTTGCAGTGGCGAAGATACGTTCTGGCCGGATACCCATCAGGCCCGCTGTCACCGCGTCATCCGAGGTCGCGCGGAACGCCCGACCCAACTCCGTTCGATAGAAAAGCTGGTTCAGGCCGACGATGACAAGGATTGCCGAGGCAAAGGTCAGCAGCGGCAGTACGCCGAGGTTCAGCCCGCCCATCTGAACGGAAGCCGTTGCAATCTCACCCGCAGGCAAACGTTGGCTATCGGCTGAAAACCCTTCGAGCAGAGCGTTTTGCAAGACGACCGACAGACCGAATGTCACAAGCAAAGGCGGCAGTATATCTGGCCCGAGTACGCGGTTCAGCACGTGTCTCTGCAAAGCCCAACCCACGCCAAACATGATCGGTGCGGCAATGATTGCTGCCAGAAACGGTGAAAGCCCAAGCAACGAGACCAGCAGAAGGATCATATAGGCCGCAAAAACGATCAGATCGCCATGAGCCAGATTGACCAACCGCATGATCCCGAAAACAAGGCTCAGGCCTGCCGCGAACAGCGCATATAGCCCGCCCAACAGAACGCCCTGAATGATGGTGTCGATCCAGATCATGCGGCGGCTCCTCCGAAATAGGCGTCGTGAATGGCCTCGCGGCTGAGCGTCTCGGCGGTGCCTTCCAGCGTGACTCGACCCTCCATCATGCAGTAGACGCGATCCGCAACTTTCATCGCCTGGCCAATGTCCTGCTCCACCACGATCAGGCTGGCCCCGGCCTGCTGAATGCGGGGTACGGCGTCGTAGATGTCTTTGATGACCACCGGCGCAAGACCAAGGCTGATCTCGTCACAGAGCAGAACTCGGGGGTTGCTCATCAGCGCGCGACCAATTGCAACCATCTGCTGTTGCCCGCCAGACAGGGCTGTGCCCGGGTGGTTGCGGCGCTCTTTCAGGATCGGGAACAGGTCGTAGATTGTTTGCAAAGACCAATGGCTAGATACCTTTCGGCCATAGGTGCCGATCAGCAAGTTTTCCTCAACGCTTAGGGAAGGAAACAGCCGGCGCCCCTCGGGCACCATGGCCACTCCGCGCGCCATGATCTCATCCGCAGCCAAGCCCCCAATGGGTTGGCCGTCAAAGCGCACTTGATCCGACCCGTTGGTCAGAACGCCCGAGATCGAGCGCATGAGGGTCGATTTCCCGGCCCCGTTTGCCCCGATGATGGCGACGGTTTCACATTCGTCCAGATGGATATCCACGCCGAACAGGGCTTGGAAATCTCCGTAATGGGCGGTCAGCGCGTGGGTCTCTAGCAGGCTCATCAGACTTCGATCCCCAGATAGATTTCTTTGACTTCCCGGCTGTTCATGATCTCATCCGGGTCGCCAAGGCCAATGACCTTGCCGAAATCCAGCACCAAAAGGCGTTCAACAACAGAGGTCAGCGCATGCAGGACATGTTCGATCCAGATGATCGTCACACCGCTGCCGTGCAGCTCCTTGATTGTGTTGATCAGCGCGGTGCATTCGGCATCGGTCAGACCCCCGGCAATTTCGTCAAGTAGCAGCAGCTTTGGATTGGTTGCCATCGCGCGTGCCAACTCCAACCGCTTGCGTTGCAACAGCCGCAATCCTCCGGCTGTGTCATTGGCCACATCCAGCAATTCTGTCTGCTCAAGAATGCGGGCGCAGTCCTGTTCAACCTCGTGTTCGGATTTGCTCTGCCCATGCGTCGCGGCCACCAGTAGGTTTTCGAACACCGTCAGATGATCAAAGGGCTGAGGGATCTGGAACGAACGCCCTATACCCGACAAACAGCGCTGCATCGGCGGCACGCGGGTTACATCGGTCCCGTCGAAATGGATCGACCCCGCGTCAGAAGTCAGGTTGCCCGTTATCAGATTGAACAGCGTCGACTTACCCGCCCCGTTCGGGCCAATGATCCCAAGGGCCTGCCCTTGCGCGACATCAAAACTGACATCGTCAGTAACGGTGAGCGCACCGAAGCTTTTCGAGACGTTTTTGAGCGAAAGTATGGTCATACCGGAGTTCCTGCCCCGGACAGGGTCCGGGGCGCTGGTTTCGTTGCGATCAGGTGATTTCTTCCATCACGCCCGCAGTTGGGATTTCGGGTGCAGAGGAGTTGTCGACGATCACGAGGTCATAGCTACCATTGTCGAGCAGCCTCCACTGCCCTCCGACCAAGGGCGTTTTCGCAACGTTCTGCGCAGCGAAGGGTGGCAAGCCCGCACCATCAAAGGCGATCCGGCCAACGATCGAGTCCAGCTGCGTAGCTGCGATAGCCTCGGCTACGGCATCGCCATCACCTGCGTCATCAACACGTCCCATGACGTTGGCAGCCATTTCAAACAGCGCGTGCACAAAGCCGATAGGCTGTGTCCATTGGCGGCTTGTGGCGGCCATGTAACCCTGCGCCAGTTCAGCGGAACTTGCGCCAGTGAGCGATGAAGAGAACGGATGCGTTGGTGACCACCACACCTCGGAACTTAGGTTGTTGCCTGCTTTACCCAAGGCCTCAACCGCTTGCGGAAACAGGATGGCTTTGCCGATGCTCGCCGCCTTAGGGGTGAAGCCTTGCTGCTTGGCCTGGCTCCAGAAGGTGGTGAAGTCAGGCGGGATCGGCACGCCGGTTACAATTTCAACATTCGCCTGGCGGAACGCGTTGATCTGGGCCGAGAAATCGTCGGTCAGGTTCTGGTACCGTCCGGGATCTGTCAGTGAATAGCCCAGTTCTGACAATACTGGCGGGAATCCTACATTCGGATCGCCCCAGGCATTGCCATCGCCGTCATTCGGGAACAATGCGCCGACCTGCTTGTTGGTCTCCAATTGGCCCCACATCGCCGTAAAGACTGAGATAACGTCCTCAAGACCCCAGAAGAAGTGATAGGCGTAGTAGAACGGCTCCCAACTGGCTGGATCGCCGGGGTTGCCCTGCTGGCCGATGAACCACGGCTGCCATGGCGCAACAGTGGAAATACACGGCACTTCCTCGGCCTCACAGGTGGAGGCAACGGGGTTGGTCGTTTCCGGCGTCGAAGCGACCAGCATCAGGTCGATCTCATCATCCACGATCAACTCGCCCGCCACGTCTGCTGCCCGATTTGGGTTCGACTGGCTGTCTTTGACGATGACTTCGAAATTCGCACCGGCGTCGGACGCGGCGAAATTGTCGAGAATAAACTTGTCGGCCTCAGAGAAGGCGGCCAGCGGACCTGATTGCGGGCTGACATAGCCCAGCTTGATCTTGGCGCCCTGAGCGATAGCGGGCGCAGCGAGCGTGCCGGCGGCTAGGCCGAGGCCGGTTGCAGCGCTGGATTGCAGCAATTTGCGTCGTGTGATCATGTGTCCCTCCCTTGACACGGTGAAGTCAAACGCTTGGGGCGTTTCCTGCCCACGCGTTTTGAAGAAGCGCCCGCAGCCCATCAGCCGTGACCGGCTGCGGGTTCCAATACGGGTTCTTGAGTGCGATTTCAGTGGCGCGATCCAGATCGGACTCCGACAGGCCAAAGTCTTTAAGAGCCATTGGTGCGCCCATGGATTTGGAAAAATCCCAAAGCGCCTGACCTGGATCAGAACCGCCTAGGATGTCCGACACGGGTGCCAGCAACTCCGGCACACCCACTGCGTTGTAATCGATGGCATGGGGCAGAACGATCGCATGGGTTTCCGCGTGCGGCAGATTGAAGGACCCGCCCAGCGTATGACAAAGCTTGTGATGCAACGCCATTCCGACCAGACCAAGTACCGTGCCGCAGGCCCATGCACCACGCTGCGTTTCTTCTCTGGCTTTCAGGTCGTCGGGGCTTTCGACAACGGTCGGCAGACCTTCCGCAAACGCCCTAAGGCCGTCTATCGCCAATTCCGTGGTCTGATCCGTGCGATCCTTGGCATAAAGCGCCTCGGCTGCATGAGCCATTGCGTTCAAGGCGCTGGTCACGGTCATTGCGGGCGGCAATGACGCCACAAGTTCGGGATCGTACAGAATGACCCGCGGCAGAACCTTTGGGTCTGTCAGGGTAGTTTTGATGCCATCCTCAGTCTGGCCCAGGATCGGAGTTGCCTCGCTGCCGGCATATGTTGTCGGGATGGCGATTTGTGGCAAAGAGGTCCGAAGGGCAATCGCCTTGCCTAAGCCAATCGTCGAACCTCCACCGATAGAGACAATGCTATCGGCATTGACTGACAAAGCGTGTTCAACCGCTTCTTCGGTCACGCCGACCGGAGTGTGCATTGTTGCCCGAGTGAACACGCCTGCAGCACGATCTCCAACAGTTGTCGCAAGCTCCATTGCCATATCGACTTGCTGAGGCGTCGATAGGATCAGCGCTTTGTTCGATCCCAGCTCCGCCAACTCCGCGCAGATGTCGTTGCGCAAACCTGCGCCGAATCGGACTTTCTGGCCATTGATGCTGGTGGTGCTGAGAGCCATTGGGCGCGTTCCTGACAAGCGATGGATTTCGGATCTGGAGGGAACGCTAGCAGGCAAAGACAGCACTCTTGATCGAATTATCGACCATCAATATAACTTTGAGTTATGAAGCTTGATCCAAGACATCTCGAGATTCTTGCCGCTATTGTCGAAGCCGGAGGGTTAACCGAAGGCGCTGCTTTACTTGGGAAATCTCAACCCAGTGTCTCCAGAAGCGTTTCTCTCTTGGAGGAAAGGGTGGGAGAGCCCCTGTTCCTGCCGACCCGAAGACCATTGCAACCCACTGAGCTTGGTCTTGCGCTTGCTCAGGAAGGTCAAAGAATCCTAAGCGCGGGTCGCCATGCAAGCCGCGTTGTAGACGAACACCGTCAGGGCATTGCCGGAGCAGTGCGGGTTGCGGGTACGCCGATCTTCATGGACGGTGTCATCTCGAACGTGATTGCAGAGTTTCAGGCCGAGTATCCCAATATTCGGATCGACCAATCCTATGGATACCCCACTGAACTTTTGTCCAAGTTGTCCGCTGAAACTCTGGACTTGGCCATTCTTCCTATGCGCCCAGCAGACGTGTCTGATGAGTACGAGTTTCGTCAAATCCTGCCTGGTCGAAACGTCATTGCGTGCCGTGTTGGGCACCCATTGGCGCGCAAGAAAGAGGTGAAGCTGGAAGATATCACCGAGTTTTCCTGGATCGCGCCACCTGCGAACAGCCCGCTGTTTCGTGATTTGCGAAACACGCTGGACGGTATTGGTATGCGAGATCTCAAAATCAGTTTCACAGGCGGGTCTTTGAGTGCGGTTGTGAACGTTCTGACGGGCTCAGACTCCCTAACCGTTTTGCCTTTTTCGGTGGTCTTCATGATGCAAAGGCAAAAAACTTTGGCAGCACTTCCGATAAAAATCGGTGATCCCGACCGGCACTTGGGATGCGTTACGCTAAGCGCACGAAGCATGCCGGCTTCGTCGGAGCGCGTGCTTGAGTTCATAAAGCAGAAGTTCGAAATGCTTGATCGGTTGATTTGTAGCGCGGGATGATCTCTCTGACCGGCCTCGCCTGATAAAACACGAGAGATTGAGTTGCTTTGTGAAGCCCGCAAGAATCTCTTTCTTGGTGACCCAACCAAACTTAAACGGAGAAGGCGGGATCGTTTGTATGGGCGAACGGACATTCGGTTTTAATTGGAAAGACTTGAAAGTTCTGTTCAAAGAGAACACGACCGCTTTTGTCGCGATGGAGGCTTTCGACACACCAAGGGTATGCAACCTTCTGAATGATCCAAATGAGCGCGAAAGCGTACTCTTCGCCACACGTGGGCGACCGTAAAGGCGCTGCCGAAGTTGCAGGAGCATATTGCAACCTTCGAGGAATACCCTCCAATCCCACCGGGAACGCTTGTTCCCTACGAACCACTCAAAAACTGAACGGCGTATCTGTCCGTGAAGAAGCCATCAGAAGCCGGGCTGTAAATGTCTGGAAGGCGACGTTGGCGACCTGCTGCATAAGCAATAGACCGAAGAACAACCAATCGCTGGTAGGGCTAAGACCACTAGTTGGTGCAAACCGCAGAGAAAGTCAGGTGCGAGCCCCAACTACCTGATGCTGCGCTGTAAACTAGGGTCTGCGATGAGCAGAAACCAGACTTTACAAATCCCGACGTGCGGCCCGCGGAAGAAGTTGAACCTTGCTTCGAACAACGATGGCCATGAAACACGCCAATTCGCAAGGAGAAGTAGTCTCGATCCTCATTCTGCTACAAGCGCGACAATTGCTCCTCGAGGCTGGGGAGGTTGGTTCTTTGCCTCAAGCGGTTTGTCGAGCTTGCCACGATACACCAACGCGAAAACGGGCGGCGTAAAATAGAAGGATACGACGGTCGACAACAGAACCCCTCCGGCGATGGCCACGGCGAATGGCGGCCAAAATGCTCCTCCACCAATGATTAGGGGTAGGAACCCGCCGAAGGTTGTGACCGTTGTCGAGATGATATGCCGACTTGAACCAGTCACAACGCGCGCCATGGCCGCTCGGTCGCCTTGGCTTGCTACAACGTCTTGTTGCAACCCGGTCAGAATTATGATCGCCGCGTTGATCGAAACCCCGATTGAGCCGATGACCCCGATGATCGCCGTTATTCCGAACGGGAATTGCATAACGGCCAGCGACAGCATGGAAAGGCCTGCAGACAACACGCACACGACCAAGGTCACGAGGGTCAGTCGGAACGAATTGAAGGTTAGCACAATGGTCGCGATGGAGAGTGTGACAATCAAACCAACAGAGGCAAGCAGATTGCCTACAGTATTGGATCGGGCATCACTGTCACCGCCCAAGGACATCGAATAGCCTTGTGGTAACACAAATCCGGACGCATCAAGCGCCTCTAGTACGTCCTGCAACGCCTCTTCGGGTAAAACACCGGGGACGATAAACGCTTGGATCGTGTTTTCGCGCACGCCATCCGTTCGGGTTATGACGCTTTCCGCAGGTTCAATCACCGGTCTGGCGAGTTCCGACAACGGCACAGCAGGGAAAACGCTAGACGCGGATATGGCGGCAGCATTGGGTAGCAGGATGGGCATACTGACAATGGCGCTTAGGTCTGATCTAACCTCGTCACCCAGACGAACACGCACCGGCAACTGTTCAGTCCCTTCGACCAGTGATCCACCGGTGACGCCAACAAGTGCCGTGTCCAACTGACCAGCTATATCGGCCACGTCCAGTCCCAGCAGACGGGCTTTGACCTCATCAATCTCGAACCGGATTTGAGGATTGCCGCCGTTCACGCTGGCGCGCGCCTGCGTCACCAGATCGAGATTGGCCATAACTGAACGGACCTCGTCGCCCAGATCGCGCAAAACCGTGATGTCCTGCCCCTGAATTTTGACTTCAACTGGTGCGTCGACCGGAGGGCCCTGCACAAGACTGCGAACGATGATCTGCGCGTCAGGAAAGTCGGTGTCCAGACGGCTCTGCAACGCTCCGACAAGGCGGGCCGCGTCGTCAGCCGTGTCGGTCGTGATCATGGCCTGTGCAAACCCGGGCTCGCGTGAACGGTTGCCAACGATGTTGTAGTAAAATGCCGGGCCGGATTCTCCGACCGTCCAATAGACACTTTTGACGCCATCATCTGCCAGCAGCATCTCATCGATCTGGCGGGCGGTTGCTTCGGTGGTGGCAATTGATGTTCCTCCCGGCATGTCAACCTCGATATAGAATTGGTTTCGGTCGACGCCCGGGAAGAATTGCGCGGTCAGCGTTGGAAAGGCCGCAAAACCAAGCACGGGCAAGACCATTGCCAACGCGATGGAGCGCACCGGATTAGTGACTGACAATCGAATTGAGGCCTCGAACATTCGGGCAAGCGGCGGGATGCTGATACCGCGGCTCAGCATTCCTGCGTCGGTCCGGTCGGACAGTACCCAGCCCGCAATCGCCGGGGTCACCGTCAAAGCGACAACTAGTGACCAGACAAGCATAAGCACCACGGCTATGGCGATGGCACCGACAAAGTCGCCGGCGGGTCCCGGCAGCAAGATCATCGGCGTAAAGGCGAGCGCTGTTGTTACAGTCGAGGCCAGCAGAGGCGCAGCCAACCTGCGTACAGCATCTCGCACGGCTGCAAGTCGCTCCATCCCATCCTGCAGACGGCGTCGAATTTCATCGGTCATCACGATGGCTGCGTCAACGAGCAGACCGAGGGCGACAATCAGGCCCGTCACGGACATCTGATGAATTGGCAATCCAATCATGTTCATCGTCGCCAGAGTTGCCAATGAGACAACCGGCAATACCAAGGCCACAATCGCAGCTG
This sequence comes from Ruegeria sp. BG11, assembly GCF_056538565.1. NCBI lineage: Bacteria > Pseudomonadati > Pseudomonadota > Alphaproteobacteria > Rhodobacterales > Roseobacteraceae > Ruegeria > Ruegeria sp. BG11. The sequence continues at coordinate 32,917 of NZ_JBQFTH010000017.1, forward strand.
CACGAACGCCCAACGTAACAAACAAGACTGCCACGACCAGAGCCACGCCAATGGCCATGTTGATCCCAACTTCTGACAAACGATCCGTCGTGTACTGGCTTTGATCAAACAGCAGTATTTCCTGCATACCCAAAGGCACTGATGCGGCGCCGGCCTCAAGCTCATCCCGTAGAAAGCCTGTCCAGCGGTCGATCTGCACGCCGTCCTGCGCCAGAATCCCCACCAAAACGGAGGGCTTTCCGTTGGCAAATGCGATTGAGGACTGCGGTTCGCGTGCGCCCCGGTCTACGCTGGCAATATCTCCGAGTTGCACCACTGCACCGTCTGCGTTTTCACGCAGGACGATGCTCCGAATGCGATCCAAACTCTCAATTTCTCCGCTGACGCCTATGGTCAGGTCGACATCGGATTGCAGCCGCCCAGACTGAACCTTTCCGTCTGCTTCGGCGATCCGCTGGGAAATCTCGGCAGCGCCAAGCCCAAGCGCAGCGGCCTTATCCATATCGACACTTACGAGCACCTCTTCCTCTGGCTGACCGAAATAGTCGACGGCTCGTGTCGCAGGTATCGCGCGCAATCTGTCACCCAATGCTTCGGCATGACGAGACAGCAAAGTTATCGGGAAGTCGGGGTCCTCGGCTGCAACTGCAATGACAGCGGAATAGGCAGCAATACCTTCGGCATCGAATTCCGGTGGCAATACACCTGCCGGAAAGTTCTGGCGCGCATCTTCGACGGCATCCCGAGCCTCGGCCCAAACCTGCTCAATGGTGGCTTCGTCTAGTGTTTCCAGCAATTCAACAGAAACGACCGACACGCCCGAGCGGGAGACAGAACTGATCTCATCCACCTCGGCGATCTTTCGCAGTTCTTCTTCGATTTCTGCGGTAACCAGTGCTTCAACCCGTTCGGGGTCTGCGCCAGGAAACTGCGTGGTTACAGTTGCGAAGAGGTTGGTGATCGTGGGGTCTTCCTGTCGCCCAAGCGATAGGAACGAAGACAGGCCTGCAGATACAAGCACCAAAATGATGAGGGCAACCAACCGAGGGTGGCGAAAGGTAAGGGTTTCCATCAGATCGCTCCGTTACTCGCCAGTGTTGAAGGCGACGCGCTGACCAACGCTGACCCGCTGCGGTCCCTGATCGATCAGGACAGTACCTTCCGGAAACGCGCCACGCACAAAGACGCGATCATCTTCGGCATGCAGCACTTCGACCGTCGCCAGGCGTACAGTCTTTTGCGCGTCGGCAACCAGCAGTGTCCATTGCCCGCGCGTTCCCTCCTTCAGCGATGTTGTGGGCACCCAGGTTCCCGCACTTTGGACAGGATCGAGTACATGCACACGTGCGGTTTGTCCGAAAGCAACGTCGGGAGCGTTCTTCAGATTGAACAGCGCGGTGCGGGTTCGGGTCACCGGGTCAATGTCGGGCCGCAAGGTTGAAAGCTCAGCCCGATAGCTTTGACCCGCTATCTCGATCTCAACATTAGTCAAAAGCGCCGGATCAACATCGAGAGGAATGCCGATCCGAACCTGCGGCGACACGACCTCGACCATTCCCAGAACCAGCTCACCCGATCGCAGAGTTTCACCTCCGTCCACATGTCGCGCGGTTATTTGACCGGCAAATGGGGCCTCGATACTAGATTTTTCGATCCGAACGGTCACATCGCGCAATGCCGCATCCAGTTCGCCAATTCTGGATAACAATTCATCTTGCTGAGAGACGGCCTCGTCCAAACGGGCTTGACTGGTAAAGCCTTGTTCAATGAGTTTCGCGTTTCGCTCGACCGTCTTTCTTGCAAATGCAAGCTGGGCTGCAATGGCATCACGTGATGCTGTCAGACGGTCGCGTTCGACCTCCAGCAGTGCAATGTCCAGTGTCGCAAGAAGTTGACCCTTGGCAACTTCGTCACCTTCATCCACCAGAATTTGATCGAGCGTCCCGTTCAGTTCGAAAGAGATATCTGCCGAACGCTGAGGTTCAACTTGCCCGATGAACACACGGTCGACTGTGTAAGCGTTCTCGGACGTTATCGGCGTCACGGACACCGGGGTTACAGCGGCGGCGCCCGGTGCGGGCACCGCCTCCGCTCTACGGGTGAGCTCGGAAGCGCCAAAGTGTACGGCGGCCGCTGCGACGGCGATAAAACTGACGGTCACTCCCAGACGCACAGTGCCGCGTAACACACGTGCAAATAGGCTCGGTTTGGTCGCTTCAGTAGATGAATTTGCAGGATTCGGCATTTGGGGACCTCATCAAGTTAGTGCCTCTAACATATGTTAGAAGTTCTCACTTTGACAAGAGATACGTGATCTGGCACATGTTGGATCATGAGCAGCATCGAAAAAAATCATTCGACAAGCAGACAAACGGCTGGTCTTTCCGTGAGCAAAAAAGCATATCATCACGGTGATCTCCGCGCTGCACTGATCGAAGCAACCCGACAGTTGGTCGAAGAAAAAGGCCCGGACAGTTTTTCCGTATCCGAGGCCTGCAGACGCGCGGGCGTATCAACCGCAGCACCTTACAAGCACTTCAAAGATAAGACAGAAATGTTGGTCGCCACTGTCCTCGAGGGAATGGGTCGGCATCGAGACAAAATGCTTGCCGCGCTGGAAGGCGTTCCTGAAGGATCTCCCGAGCGCATTACTGCCATAGGGATGGAGTATATTGCCTTCGCGTTAAATGAGCCGGGGATTTTCAGGCTTAAATTTGGCGGCTTCACAGACCGCATCGCGGATCCGCGGCTGGAGGAAGGCGGCCAGCAAAGCTTCGGGATTCTTTTGACTGAGGTAGCAAAGTGTCTGGGCGAGCCGGGAATCACAGGCGAAGTTCGCCGCCGTGGTTTTTTGTTGTGGAGTTTCGTACACGGGCTGTCCTTCATTCTGCACGACAAAGGGCTTGCCGAGAAAGGCGAAGAGTTTGATCTTCATACCCTCCTTGAGGACGTTTCGGAAAGAATGCTGAGTTGAGTTTTCTCAAGCCAAAACGAACTCACCCAACTTCATAAGCAAACAACCTAAGCTACTAACACACTTACGCCTATAGACTGCTTTCGTTCAAGCAAATGACACTTGTGGAAAGCGCAGCGAGATTCCGCCATCCAGAATCGCAAGGTCTAACCGTGAAGGTCGGCTTCGGATTGAGCTAGTATTACCAGGTAGGGTCTACGGCAGAATCTTTAGTTCAAAGCATACGTTTCGCAGCCCGGAGTTATGCACGCGCGTTCGTTAGCTGGCAGCATTCGCTGGCGCTATGATCGTCATTCCTACTCGACTTGCCACTGCCAAGATCGCCGGAATGTCTGGCGGCCCATCTGGTGCTGGATTGTCCGTCGTATCGTCAGGTACTGCCTGACCGGCTTCAGTAAAGAATATGTTATACATCATGCCGGGGGCTTTTAGCCGTCGGCATTGTAGATGGTGATCGACCAGAACGCGTCAACCGGTACTTCGTTCACGGTGACCGAGTGTTGTGTTTCGCCATCATTTGTATCGACGCTGTCGATTTCATAGAGCGCCGTCGTACGTGGCAGACCGTCCCAGTCTACGGTGGTTCCAACCACATGATCGATACGCTTTTTCTCCTCTTCCGTGCCAAACGATTAAAAGCTGCTAAAGCCAAGCTCGGCAAGGTTGCTTGCTCCAAGCAAACCACACGTGGTGAAGGTTCCGTTCAGGCGTAGAGGCTCGGCGATTGTTGAGCCGCATCGTGCCTATATTATTAGGCTGCTTTCCAGTTTCGCGCGATCGACTTTGGAGGCATGGCGCTTGTCCATAGGGATGCTCTCAATCGACACCACATTGGGAACGCCAAACCCAAGCGCAGAACGCTTCCAATCCTCAAGGTACTTTTGTGTTCCCTGGACACAGAGAGTGGGGCCGGCTTTCGTTGTGACAAAAGCGCATTGATCCACGCCCGGCCATTGCTGGGCAGCAACTTCGATCGCAAAGGGGAAAAGCGTACCTGAAGCGACTTCAATTTCGGACCCGATACGCCCCCAAAGCCACAAACGTCCGTCATCATCCAGCGTGCCCGCGTCACCAGTCCGGTGCCAAACAATGTCACCTTCCCGGACTTTGTTTTGCTGTGAGTGATTTGGGTCCAAATACCCTTCATTCACATGTGCGCCGGCGACCTGAATCTCGTTGTCGCGAATGCGGAGCGTGATGTCAGGGACCGGATAGCCCACGAGCAGCCCCCTTCCAGAAGCCATGTCGCGGTAATCCTCCTCCGAGATGTCGAGGGCATTGAGATGCGCGATTGGTTCAGCTTCGGTCGAGCCGTAGACGCACACAACCGACAGCCTGTGCCGGCTTCTCAATGTCTCCACCAGGTTTGGAAATACCGGGCCACCGCCGGTGAATACCGTGTGCAACGACCCAGTGTCCTCGGATCGAACCAGATTTTCGCACAGCGATGGCGGGATCAGGACCCGGGTGACGTTCTGCGCCTGAAGCCACCGTTCCAACTGCGTGGGTGATAGGCGGTCCAGTTTGCTGAACTTCCAATTGGGTAAAACACTTGTGCGCCCAGCCGCCAGATTGATCAGGGTGAATACTGGAAAGGCGACTAGGTCGCGTTCGGCCTTGTCGCTGTGGAGGAGGGGTGCGATGGCGTCGTGCTGTGCCATCAGAAACGCGTGCGAGCGTGGAATGGCTTTGGGCTTACCAGTCGTGCCGGAGGTGAAGGAGATCAGGGCGATATCATACGGTTGCACCTTGTGCGCCGTCGGGTTGATGTGGCCTTCTCGGGGCGTGAGCAAGGGAAGGGTCCAAAGGCTGGGAACCAGAAACTTTAGCAAGGAATACGGGCCCGCCGAACAGAACGCTTTTAGGTTTGTTGTCCGAATGGCGTGGCACAGACCGGCCAGCCCCATGGCTGGCTCCGGCAAGACTACGGTGGCGCCAAGGGACCACAGGGCGGCCAGGCTGGCATAGAGGTCCGCGTTGACCGGCATGGCCAACAGCACACGATCCCCCGGTTGGATGCCCTTGCCCTGCCACCGACCCGCCAATTGCTGAACGCGTTTGTGTAGGTCCTGAAAACTGATCTGGCACCCCTTGCCGTCCACGATGGCAGTCCGGTCCGGAAACCGTTCAACCGCAGCGGCGAAATGGAACAACAGGTCAGCCATTCAGCTTGCGCCCAAGCAGGGTATAGCGTCGGAAGATCGTTGCGCCTTCGGCGGCGCTGCGGTCAGCCGAGATGTTGTCATCATGGATCAGCGCATGAATAGCCGCGTCGTACCCCATGCTGAATGCCGTCTTGTGAAACCTGTGGGCCAAATGCCGCCCAGCTCCCGGTTCGAGGCTGGCGTAGGTCTTAAGGATGGCGGATTTCGGATTGGGGCCTTCGGCATAGTTGGGAATGCCGAACAAAAAACCTGCCAATGTCCCGTCTTTGCGGCGTGCAAACAAGATCAGGTCGCGCTTCATCATCGGCACAACCGGCAAATACATGGCCAGAAAATCGGCCTCGGATATCGGCTTGTAGAACGCGTTGTTTGAGAACGCCCGGGTTGAGAGTTCAAAGACCTGACGAAACAGGGCCTCGGGGTCCGTTCCGTCCCAAGCTTCCACCACGAATCCGTCGCTGCTTGGTGGGGCGGTCGCAGCAGAGGCATGTAGCGGCACCCGGGCTGAGAAATACCGGTTGATCTCTGCAAACCCAGCCGACCGGAATACCTCGGGCTCATGGGACTTGTTGCTGGGTTCCATCAGGAACGGAGCGGACCCATCGCTGTCCGAGACGAACCGGTAGCTGTGCCAGGTATCGCCCGACATCGGCCCGATAATGCGATCGAGGCCCGCATCTTGTACCCGCTCGATCCCCTCGCGCAGGATTTCAGCACCGGCCCCAGACGTTTTGCAGGAAAAATCACCGAAAGTTGCTGTCGGCGCGCCCTCCCAGTGCGGGCCGTTCAGATAGACGGTCAGTTTTGCATCCGCTGTTTTGATGGTCTCTTTGATCATGAACCAACTCCGGCAAAGACCCCTGCACCAAGTGATCCGGCAAGGAACCAAACGTAGTAAAACAAGGGCAGGGCGAGGGCCAACAACGTCAGCCTAAACACTCTGTCTTTTTCGAACCAGTGTGGTCGGGCCAACGGTACTGCGGCTGTGCAAAGGAGTGAAAACAGGGCCAAAGCCGTCAGAGGCTCGGCCCAGTTCGACTGTTCGGAATTCTGGGATAAGACCCAAGTCCGTGTTGCAAACAAAACAGCCGCAGCAAGCGGTATCGCGATTGGGCTGGAACGCAGCGCCACTGCAATATGCCCCATGGCCAGCCCCATTACACTTAGCCCAAAAAAAGAAATCGCATCCCATCCCGTTGCATGTCCCGTAGCAAGCCAACCAAACCCTAGAAGACCCAAGGCGGCGATGATATCCAGATCGGGGTACTTGCTGTAACAAGGAGAAGCGGTGCTTGCCCATCCGTGCGCGGCCAGAACCATAATCGGCAGCACCGTATTCTGCAACTTAGCGGCGGCCAGCAGCAAAAAAACTGCAACAACATAAACACGGGTCGCATGTTTGGTCAGGCCCAGTTTGGTTCCCACCACGCCGAAACTGGCAAGGGCGGCAAAGAACAGGGCAGCCAAAAGGGCGAGCTCCGCCAAAGAGCTGTGGTAGTGGCCGTTCAGAAAAATCAACAAGCCAAGCGGCAGGAACAGGTTGTCAAAACCGCGCCAACTTTGCGCTTCGACCAACGTGCCAAAACCCGCCACCATAAGGCACAACATCATGATGTTGGACGGTGGGAGGCTCGACATGAACAAGAAGCAGATGATCGCGACCAACAGCGTTACGACAAAAAACACGACTGAGCCTTCCAAGCTCTTGTCGCCATCCTCCACCACGTAGCGTTTGGTTCCATAGGTAGTTCCGGCCAGCGCAGCGGCGGCATCCGCCAGTGTCAGAACAGCAATCGGCAGGATGTAGAACAGTGTGTTTTCCCCAGCCAGCAGGAAGCAAAGCCCAACCGACAAGGCGAGCAGAAAGTCACCGTAGGACGTACGCTCTACCCCATGCAGAGTCGCGCCCAGACCCGATGAAAAGCGCGGAAGGCGGAGCACCAGCATCACCAGTATTGTGGCTGCAATCAGCATGTAAACCGGCCAACGATCGGGAAAGAGCCAAGGTAAAAGCAGTGCAAAGAGGCCGGTACTGACATGCATAAGTTTGCGCTGTACTTCGGCACTCAACCCCGCCGTTTTGGCCAGATACCGTATGACCATCATGACGCCGATCAAGGCGACCACGGACCCCGCCGCAAGCAGAATCTGCCCAAGAACAGTCACGGCAGAACCTCTTCGACGACGAAATCGGAATAGAAGAATGCCATGTCGCGGGCTTTCTGCTGGGTTTCGATGTCAGTCAGGGTTTTGACACGGTTTGAGTATTTCGAAGGAACTCGGCGGGGCGCCATCATGTTCCAATAGACCAATCGGGCGTTTGGCTCGGCGGCGGTCAGGATAGAGCCGTAAACCTGCGGGAAGGTCTCGGGGGACATGTATTCAAAGATGTCGGAAAGGTTGAAACCACTGGCTTTTTCACTGGTTGAAACAAAAGCCTCCAACGATCCGAGGCGTATGTCCAGACGATCCAACCGGGATCGGATCGCCTCATAGTGCTCGGGCCGCCAGGCCATCGGCAGCGCGTCGCCGTGGTTGCCCTTGAGAATCCAGTGCATATAGGGGTTTTGCGAGGGATCAGTGGTAACCCCTGCATGACGGATACGGCGGGCGACATGTTGGGAGGGACTGCCCTCGACATGGTCGAAGAACGCACTGTCCCGACCCATGCGCCCCATTACGAAACGCGAGAAGAAGAGGTTCAGCAACAGCCGCCATCGAACCGTGTTGAACCGCGTGTCGAAAAAGGTCTGGCGCTCTGTCGGCGAGCGGGGGGTGAACACTGCGTCAATGGTCCTACGAGAATGCACCAGTGGCAGCAGCCAGCTTCGGAAGATGCGAAAATAGCGCTCGAACTTACCGACGCCGCCGATACCATGTTTTTCAACCTCCGGGGTCAGCGCCTTCCAGAAGGTGCGCGTTTCAGTATCGGTGGCCTCTAAAACCCGGTTCAGCAGGGCACCTCGTCGCGTACTTGTGCGTGAACCTGTGAGTTCGATGAATTCGGGATGGGTCAGCACCTGATAGGCCGCGATCCGAAGCCTGAGGCAGGCGATCTGCGCCAGTGACAGGTCCAGAACCACAACGCGCGCAGGATCGAGTGTCAGCATCGCCAGCGCATTGTCCCCGGCCGAGCAGATGGACACCAGCGTCTTGCCCGCACACTCACCCAAGGCTGAGGTTAGGACATCTGCGTCCTCCCACAGTTGGGCATAACGGATTTGGTCGAAATCCGCTTTTTTCTCGATCTCGCTGCTATCCATTGCACCGCTCCACAGTGCCACTTGCGCCGTCTACACGGATCATTTCGCCATCTTCGATCCAACGAGTGGCACCTTTCAGGCCGACAACGCAAGGAATGCCCAACTCACGCGCGACAATGGCCGAATGTGACAACAGCGACCCTCGTTCAACGACGATGGCGGAGGCGTTCGAGAATACGGCGATCCAACCCGGGTCGGTGTGGCGGGCGACCAGAATGTCTCCGGGGTTCAAGGTCTCGGTGCGCGAGTCACGGATCACACGCGCGGGTGCCTTGATCTGTCCTGCGGAACAACCCGTGCCGTGTTTCACGCGTGTAGTGTCTAACTCGGTTTCCTTTTTTTTGGACCAGACCGGCGCGATGGCGGGGCCACGGACTTCGATACGTTCGGGCGGGTCGGGGCGTCGGGAGGAGGTTTCATCCTCGAGTTTGCGCCGCGCAACGATGCCTTTCAGGTCGGGTGACAAGCTGTAGCCCTCAACAGATCCGAGAACTTCATGCGCTGTCAGAAAGAATATATCCTTAGGTGAGGACAGCAAGTCGCGGGCGGCGAATTCCCGACCGATGCCTAAAAACACACGCCGTGCGTAGCCAAAAATACGCGTGCGTTCAAAGCGCAGGTTTTCCCGGTCGCGCACGCGCACCTTGGTCCAGCTCAATATCCATTTGGCCAGTTGCCGTCTGAAGGGGTTCGACGGAAACAACGCCTTCCAGTCCGGCTCAGCACCTTCCTGACGTACGGACGGTGGACGTTCGGCGCTGGCTGCAATCGCCAGCAGCAAGCTGGTCGGGTCGTCGCGCAGCGGAACACTTTCCAGCTTGAGTTCCTCCGTGCACCGGTCGCCAAACTTCTCAAGATACGCGTCAACCTCGGCTTTGATCTGGGGGTGTCCGGACAAAAGCGACAGATGCGCAGTGGCCCTTAGCGGCTCGGCAAGACCTGCCTGCCGGACCAACTCTCCCATTCGAGCTATGCGTTGCGCGGGCTCCGCTGAAACGATATCGCCTTGCCCGATCATGAGGTCATTGTGCAGGGTCAACCCGTCCTCGCCCAGCCACTTTTGCAGCAGGTTTCGTGAGCCACCAAAGGCAATCATGCACAGGAAATCGTTGATCAGCGGGGCATCCCACCGATCCAGCAGGGTGCTTTCAATGCGACGATACTCGGCGGCCAGTTCGGTCGCATTCGAGGCATCCACATCCAGCCCCGCCTGCAAGATGTCGTTCAACCTGCGATAAAAATCACGCCGGGTCCGTTGCAGTTGGATGGCCTGCCAGACCAAGCCGCCCGCAACCTTTGCCAGTTTCGCGTATTCCACAAGCTTGCGCCAGCCGGTGGTGGGCGGCGGGGCAAGAGCATCCGTAACTTCACGTGGCATCGGTTCAGAAACGCCCATCATCGTTTCCATGTAGTTGCGGTTTAGCGAAAACCCGGGCAGCATTGCCAGCGCGCGATACCAGTTGATCAAATTGTAATAGGCGCGCCCGTCCACCCGGCCTAGCAAGTTGTCAAAAACGGTTGGATTCCGGGCAACCGTATGCCGGGACACGCCCAAAAGCCTGACGAAAGCGCGATACACCTGAGAATAGACATGCAGAGCAAAGGAATAAGTCAGCGGACTGACGATCCCCGGATAGCTTTCGACGATATTGGAGTTGTCGAAAATGGTCAGAGTCTGATCTGCAAGCGGCGCTGGGCACAGAGTCGTGGTGATCGGTCGGGCCTGCAGAATATGAAGCCCTTGCGCATCAATAGCCCATTCGATGTCCTGAGGGGAACCGAACAGCGTCTCGGCCCTTCGGGCGAGGGCAGCGATGGATTGTGCCTCGGGCAGGGTCAAATGCGCGGGCGTATCCGGAGTTTTTTCTCGTGTGCCATCCGAGCCGATAACCCAGGCTTCTCCGTCCGCTTCCCCTGACACAAGCTGCTCTGCAAGCCCATCAATGGCCGAGATCACGACCACATTGCGCCGACCACTGACCGGGTCGGCGGAAAAGGCGACACCGGCCGCTTTTGCATCGATCATGCATTGCACGATGATCGCAGGGGCTTCGGCCTCACCGCCGGATTTGACCGCCCGATAAGTCTCAATCGTGGCTGAGAAACCGGATCGCCAGACCTGCTTGGCCGCTGCGATCACATCTTTGCCGGGAACTTTCAGGACCGTTTCGAACTGTCCTGCATGGCTGTGGTCCACACCATCTTCGGACCGGCCGGAACTGCGCACCGCGTAAGGTCCGGGTCCGAGCGTTTCAAGCGCGGCGGTCACAGCCGATTTCAGGCCCTTTTGCGCGATGGGTCCTGATTGCCCCATGCGAAATGCATCGTTGGTGATGACGAAGAACGCAGGCGGGGAAAACCCGTGCTGCGCCAGATGCAAAAGGGCCGCTGCTTTCCCCCCGACAATCGAGACATCGGTGGCATCCGTTTGGGTGACGATGAACCTCATGCAACAGCTCCGATTAGGAAGGGTAGAAAACCAGCCGTAGCATAGCAGAAGAACACCCATAGGCCGGATACCGTGTCCATCCTGTTTTGGGCTTTTGCGGTGGGCGCCTGAGTGTACCGGAGGGCGGCAATTCCGCAGGGCACCAGCGCCAGCGCGCCGATCAGGGCGGTTGGCCAGCCGACTCCGGTGGCGCTGCCTGTGCCAACAAGTAGGGCGTAGGATACCAGGACGCAGCCGATCCAGATACGCCCAGCCAGACGCGGCCCCCAAAGGCCTGAATAGGTATCGACCCCGGTGATTTCGTTTTCCGGCGCCCATAATTTGCGCCCGATCTCTAGAACGCAGCCGTTCACAAAGGACAGTGCCAGAAACAGCCATAATGAGGATGCTGCCCCACCTGCTGGCTGCCACTCGAGACCGGTCAGCAACAGGTCAATCAAGGGCATGATTGCCATATGGCTGAGCAGGTACAGAACTGGTCGGGCCTTCAGCCAGACCGGAACGCCGAATTCAACCGTCATCGCCGCGAGCCAGATCCAGACCGCACCCAACAGCCACAAAACGGGAGGGTGCCATAGCCATGCCGCAGCAAGTGCCAGGGGGATTGTCAGCAATCCCAAGCTCAGGACTTCGCCGGGTGAGACCAATCCGCGTGGGATCGGCCTGTCGGGCCGGTACCGCCGGTCATCCTCGGCGTCCTTGAACTCATCGCAGACCCGCATCTGGAAGAACAACGCCATGGCCAATACAAAGCCAGCGGCAAAGGCGGGCCACTCGGGCAGTGGCCGGTCGGCCAGACGGGCAGACACACAAATGCTGGCCGAGGAAAACACCAGCAGTAGAGGGACGGTTTTCTTCAGCGGAAATCGCTCGGACTGGTAAATCCAGAATCGGTTCTGAATACTCATCTGTGGCGGGCCAGGCTTTCATGGGCGCGGGTGAAATGGCCTGCAGCTATTGCGGCGACAATGGAGATTTCGCCGCAGAGGCATGTGGCTGCGGCCACCTCGGCCAAAGCTGTGCCATTTCCGCTGCCTCTGAGGCCAAGTATGTTCAGCGCCGCTGTCTGGCTGGGCAAACCGGTCCCGCCACCGACCGAGCCGACAAGAATGTTGGGAAGTGTCACCGAGCAGAACAGATCGTCGCTTCTAGGTTCCATGCGCGTGACGCCCATTGCGCTTTCGGCAACGCAGGCCGCGTCCTGTCCGGTTGCGATATAGAACGCCGCCAGACCGTTGGCATAGTGCGCCTGCGCGCCGAATTGGCCAGACAAATGCGCCCCCAGATTGGCGACACGTCCATAGTCCAGCATGGCCTCGACCGTGGTTCCCAGCGTCTTCTCGACAATCTCAGCTGGAAGCGTGACCGAAGCGCTGACCTTCCGCCCGCGCCCCGTCACCAACCCTAAAGCCGAGGCCTTTTTGTCGCCCGAGAAATTACCTTCGACATACCAGTTTTCAATCGCGACAGGGCAGCTATCTGCGATGGCGTGGCACAAGGCGTCGGTGGCGATGGTCACCATGTTCTGACCCGCAGCGTCCCCTGTGGTATACCGACAAATCAGGAAAACGACGTTGGTTTCGATGAACGGCTCCAGTGAGACAAGCTTGCCATGACGGGTTGTCGCTTCGGCCGCAGATTGGAGCATGTCGACATTTGTCACCACCCAATCCACGAATTGCCCAGCCTTTAGCAGGCTCTCAAATACAAAGGCTGGTGTACGGAGCACACCTTCGTACAGAACGGCGGTGCTGACACCGCCTGAACGGGTGGCGGCGTAAGCGCCCCGGGCGTAAGACGCGACCAGCGCGGCCTCGGTGGTCGCGAGGGGGACATGGAAATCGCCATTTGCGTTCATCCCGTTTAAGCGCAAGGGGCCAATAACCCCGACAGGCAGCTTAACCGTCCCGATGAAATTCTCGATATTGGCACCGTAGATTTCGGCGTCTTCGATGGTCGCCGGATCCGCGATCTGTGCTTGATCGTCTGCGCTGGCTGTGGGTTTCAACTTGCCCCAAAAGCGTTCGAGCACCTCTTTGGTCGGCTTGCGGGAGGGGCGCAGTGTTGAAAACTCCGCGTCGCTCGGCGCCATCTGCTGGGGTATCTGATCGGCGTCAAATCGCGTTTTTATGCGTTGAAGCATTTCCCGAACGTGAAAAGGAATGACCAAAAGTGAGCTCCAATAGATTTTCCGTACATATGTTGCGCAGCTAAAAACCGATGCGAGGGCAAGGTATCAGTCGCGGGATCGAAATCCAGCCAAATGTTCGCTGATCATGTGTTTGATTCAAAAGGGTCTCGCATTCGTCAAAGAGCCCGAAGGATAAGTCTGTCAGAGGAAAGGGGGAGCAAGCCTTCTCCTCGATTTGTGCAACAAAGCCGCATGAATTCGAACTAGAAAACCAGCGGCATTGTTCAAATTGGTGGATGCACCAACTCGCTTGAAAAATAGGCGTTTCTTCCAGAAGTGCTTACCAAAAAGGACCGAATGACTTGAAAACCCCGAATTGATCGTCAAACTTCTCGCATGAGTGAGTATTTTGATGAAATGTTCAACAGCGATGGATCGCTCAGAGGTCCATACGAAGAGATCGGTCGTTGGTTTGATGCGGAAGATGTATCACGGCTAAGAGCTAAGCAGCGCGAGGCTGAGGAAGTCTTCAGGCTGACGGGCATAACCTTTAATGTCTACGGAAAAGCGGAAGCAGAGGAACGGTTGATACCGTTTGATATCGTGCCGCGCGTCATTTCCGCACGAGAGTGGCAGCGGCTGGAACGCGGCATCGAACAAAGGGTGCGGGCAATCAATGCCTTTCTTCACGATATCTATCACCGCCAAGAAATCGTAAGGGCCGGACGTGTACCGGCCGAGATGATCGCCGGAAACGAAGCGTTCCTGCCGCAGATGCTCGGTGTCTCGCCGCCCGGTCAGGTTTATACGCATATCGTCGGTGTTGACCTGGTGCGAACCGGACCAGATGAGTTCTTTGTGCTTGAGGACAACGCGCGCACGCCATCCGGTGTCAGCTATATGCTGGAAAACCGGGAAACGATGCTGAAGATGTTCCCCGAGCTCTTCAGCGCCACAAATGTACGAAATGTTTCCGACTACCCGCGAAATTTGAGACGGTCTCTTGCAGCCTGCGCTCCGGCTTGTGCAGAAGGAGAACCCACGGTCGCTGTTTTGACCCCCGGTATCTACAACTCAGCCTATTATGAACATGCGTTTCTTGCGGATCAGATGGCAGTGGAGTTGGTCGAAGGACACGATCTGAGGGTTGTCGATGGCCGCGTTTGTATGCGCACTACCCGGGGCTACAAGCCTATCGACGTTCTGTATCGCCGGGTTGATGACGATTTCTTAGACCCACTGAATTTCAACCCTGACAGCGCGCTGGGCGTTCCTGGCATCCTGGATGTCTACCGCGCGGGGGGCATCACTATTGCGAACGCTCCGGGCACAGGTATCGCGGATGACAAGGCAATCTACTCCTACATGCCTGAAATCGTTGAATTCTACACGGGCGAAAAACCCCTGCTTCAAAATGTACCCACCTGGCGTTGCAGCGATCCAGAGTCCCTGTCCTACGTGCTGGACAACCTTTCCGAGCTCGTGGTCAAGGAAGTACATGGGTCTGGCGGTTACGGTATGTTGATTGGCCCTACGGCCAGCAAGAAAGAGATTTCAGCTTTCCGTGAAAAGCTGAAGAAGAGACCCGGGAACTATATAGCTCAGCCGACTCTGTCGCTTTCAACGGTTCCAATTTTCGCGCGCTCGGGGCTCGCACCCAGGCACGTTGATCTGCGCCCCTTTGTTTTGGTGTCTCCAGATGGGGTTAATATCACGCCCGGCGGTTTGACACGCGTGGCGCTGAAGAAAGGGTCGCTCGTCGTGAACTCAAGTCAGGGCGGCGGGACCAAAGACACCTGGGTTCTGGAGGACTGACCATGCTGGGAAAAACTGCTGGCGGGTTGTTCTGGATGTCCCGTTACCTCGAACGGGCGGAAAACACGGCGAGGCTGCTTGAAACAGGTCAGAGGATGGCGTTGACCCGTTCTAAGAACTCCGCCGAAGAATGGGGCTCTGTACTGAAAACGGCTGGCGTTTTGGATGGATACCACGCCAAGTACGAAGACATTTCAAAAGACAACGCTGTGGATTGGGTGTTGCGCGATGCCGACAACCCATCCTCAATCAAGTCGGTCATTAAACAGGCAAGGAACAACGCACGCCTTGTTCGAACCGCACTGACACACGATGTTTGGAGCGCGGTAAACGCAAGTTGGATGCAAATTGACGAGGCGATGAAGCGCCGCGTGAATGAGCGCGACTTGCCGACCATGCTGGAGCTTATTCGCCACCAGGCCGCATTGGTCCGTGGCGCCACTTTGGGCACCATGCTGCGCAATGATATTTTCGATTTCACCCGCATCGGCACTTTTGTCGAACGGGCCGATAACACGGGGCGCATATTGGACGTGAAGTACTACGTTCTATTGCCCACAGCGTTCTCAGTCGGCTCGTCACTGGACAACATCCAGTGGGAAAGCATCCTTCGCTCCGTCGGTGCTGGCGGCGGTTATCGAATGACTCACGGTCAGAAAACCCGACCGTCTGACATTGCCGAGTTTTTGATATTGGATGAGCGAATGCCCCGCAGTCTTCACTTTTGTTGTAGAAAGATTCAAGAGAACCTGTCCTACCTGAAGAAAGACTATGGCTTTGCGGGTCCGTCGTGCGCCGCATCAAATACCCTGTACGAGAAATATCTGGACCAGAAGATATCCGATATCTTTGAATTGGGGCTTCATGAGTACATTCAGGATTTTCTGAAAGATCTCGGCAGCTTAAGTCGTCAGATCGAGATTGACTACCGGTTCTATGAGTAGCCCATGAAACTGCATATTCGCCATGAGACACGATACGATTTCGACGCGCCAGTCCCCTTTGGACTGCAGCAGCTTAGGAAAACGCCAAAGTCATTTCGCAACCAGACCATTGAAAGCTGGAGCACTGAAGTCATCGGAGGGGTCAAGGAGCTGAGCTTTGAAGACTACCATCGCAACACAGTGGAATTGATCAGTTTCGAAGCAAATACCCAAAGCATTTCCTTGATATCCGAAGGCGTTGTGGCGGTGGAAGACACACATGGTGTCCTGGGACGCCACGAAGGCTCGACACCCCTATGGCTTTTCAATCGTAGCACGCCTCAGACAACGCCAGGAAAAGGGGTTGCTGATGTGATCGGTGCGCTGCCCGAAGGCGAACCGCTTAAGCAGATGCACGCCTTGTCCGAAATTATTCGATCTCGGGTCAGCTACGAAGTTGGAAGTTCGCACCCGGACTGGAGCGCTGAAGAGGCCCTCTCAGCTGGGTGCGGCGTTTGCCAGGACCATGCGCATATCTTCATTGCCTGCGCTCGACATATCGGAATGCCTGCGCGCTATGTTTCGGGTTACTTGATGATGAACGAAACCGAGCTGCAGGACGCGACCCATGCCTGGGCCGAAGTGCATTTGAACGGGCTCGGGTGGGTTGGATTTGACGTTTCCAACGGGATTTCGCCTGATCATCGTTATGTACGCGTTGCAACCGGTCTGGACTATGCCCAAGCTGCGCCGGTAATAGGAAACAGAATTGGGACAGCGGGCGAGCAATTGACAGTACAGTTGCAAGTCGCACAGCAGTAACGGAGAACTTAATGACCTATGCTGTGGGCATGCGGCTGAACCGCGGACTGGTGTTCATGTCCGATACGCGGACGAACGCAGGCGTCGACAATATTTCGACTTTCAACAAGATGTTCAACTGGACGGTGGAAGGTGAGCGGTCGATCACTCTGCTGACCGCGGGCAATCTGGCGACCACTCAGGCCACAGTAAGCCTGCTTGAGGAGCGCACAAAAGCGCCGGAAGATCGTTCTCCCTCGATCCTGGAAGCGTCGACAATGTTTCAGGTCGCGCAATTGGTCGCGGCTACGTTGAACGATGTCATCGAAGAGCATGCCCGGTCTGGGCAGCAAGCTGACAGCGCCTTTCACGCAACGCTCATTCTGGGTGGGCAGATTAAGGGCGGGCCGTCTCGGTTGTTCCTGATCTACCCCGAAGGCAACTTTATCGAGGCAGGCGACGACACCCCATTCTTTCAGATCGGAGAGACAAAATACGGTCGCCCAATTCTGGTGCGGGCCTACGATCCCGAAATGAGCTTTCCAGAGACCGTGAAACTCTTGCTCGTCAGTTTCGACTCCACGATCAAGGCGAACTTGTCTGTTGGGGCACCGTTGGATCTACTGCTTTACGATGAAGACAGCCTTGAGGCTGGCACGAGGTCCAGGTTTGAGAGTGACGATCAGTACTTTCGAACGATATCGGAAGGTTGGGGCGACGCCTTGAAGTCTGCCTTGTCCAAACTTCCAGAATACAAGGCGGTGTAAGAGCGAAATAGTCGATCCTCGGCTTAGTCCGCGCCCAGGTCATAGCCTGCTCATAGTTCACGCACTCACACCAATGTCTGTTGTTGCGGCTGCTGCGGCAGTAACTTGAAGGTTGGACGAACGGCGGCAATGGGCCGTCGGTGTTTTGGGCTGCATGCGCGGTAAAATTGCCCCTAAAACGCGACCTTCACCTTAGAGCTGAGCGACATTCCACATCTGTCACCGTTCAGAAGGGGTGCCGTGCCCACGGCTCCAAATGCCGCCCAGAGCGCCGCCGGGGACGGCATTTGATTGACATTTTGGAGATTTTGGCGCAGAATAATATCATATTTTATTAACATTAACCCTATTTGAAATTTGCATATCACACTTGGTCGCAATTGGTGCAAAGCGTCCTTTTTGGCACAATTCCCAAGTGAAATCAGCAGATGTTCATATTTAATTCGGAGGCTTGTTTCAGCTATGCCTAGTCAATTTCAATTTGTTTTTGGTCGTGTCATTCAGAAGGAAAGCGGTCAGCCGGTACACGGACTATTGGTCAAGATTCGCGCCGTTTTTGGCAAAGCCTGGCACCAGCGAGATGACTGTAAGATCGACTTGGGGTGTGTATTGACGGCCGCTGATGGCCGATTTGTGCTCACAGTAGATCCGTCGAAAATACCTGAGGATTGCCGATGCGAAGGCCCCATGGAACTTCGGATGAAGCTGCGCGATCGTGATGGAACGCGCATTCACAAGGCCCGGCTCAAGGTGGACGACTGTTCCTGCAGCGAAGGCATCAATTTCGATGTTGCCGTTCCGGCAGAAGAGCTCATCTGCCACCTGAACCGCCCGTTAAGCTGGGCTGCACCCGACAAGCCATTTTTGCCGGACAGTATCTTGGATGACATAGAGGAGGCACTCGAGCTTGTGGATGCCGGGCGGTTGCAGCGAAAGCGCGTGGACCTCTCTGAGTGCGTTCGCCCAACGCTTGCGATCTTCGGCAATGCGCTTGATGACGCATGGCATGTTCTGAACGGCAATATTGCTGCCAAGGGGCGATTTGTGGATGTGCTAAATGCCCTTTGCGCCACGTCGCCAACGGATTGCGGCTGCAACGGCGCGTCCGGCGAGGATGCTGGCAGCGTGTTGCAGGATATTTTTGACGAAGATTGCAATGGCGGCGACTGCAAACCGGTCAAATCCAAACATAAGTCGGCCTGCTGTTCCGACCATGTCTGCCCGACAGGAAAATCGCTGATCGCCGACGAAGACATGAGTCTGATGGTTTTCGCAGCAATGCATGTGTCCCGCGGCCACCGACCAACAATGGTCAAATATGTCGGTGCGTTGTTGGAGCAACTATGTCGTTTCCAAGTGTTAACCGCGCTACACGAAGCAGCTGTCAACCTGATCTGCAAAAAGCCTCATTCAGAGCGGCACTTTATTGATTTGTTAGAATACGTGCTATGTATCTGCACTGGTCAGGTCCACTGCGGTCAGGTGCCTTGCTGCCACCTCTGTGTCCGTCAGCCCATTTTGGATTGCATCACAGATGCCTATCGGAACTGGTGCGGTATCGACTGCTACACCGTGACCGAGATCAACCCCGAGCGTGCTTGCCCTGGTGATACTCTCGCTATTTGCGGATGCGGCTTTGGCGAAACAGCTGGGAAAGTGCAGTTCACTCAGCATGGAACGATGAATCCCGGCCCAATCGTGGAGCCGACCTCATGGTCGGACAAACGCATCTGCGTGGTCGTGCCCACCAGTGCGGGGTGCGGATTGACGATCATCCCGCCTGCTCAGACCATCAACGTCTGTGATCGATTTCTGGACTACCGCATGAGCGGAAATATGTTGGCTGAGTTCGAAGGAACAAGCGCTGATATCCTCAAGTTCATCGTCAAAGGGCATCAAAATGACGACTGTCTGTTGCCTGGCGAGGCCCTCAAAATCCGCTGGAAAGTCTGTGCCGCAGACACCGTGACAGTTCGCATCGTGAACACCGAAACTGGTGCTGTCATTGCACAGATTGCACCAGCCCCTGATCTGGGGCGTTGGGACTTTGATCAAACCGATTTCAATGAGACGACTAAGGTACGTGTAGAAATCGTCGCGACTGGGCAATGCAAACCAGCTGCTGTCAGTCAGGGTCTGGACCTTGTCTTCCAGAACCCGCCGGACCTGTCCATTGACGGGATAGAGGTAACGCAGGCGATCCAGTATTACCGTGCCGCCCAGCATCTGACGGATCCCGCCGATCGGGGCCCAGACAACTCGTTGCAACTAGTGGCCAATAAATCGGCTTGGGTTCGGACATATTTGCGCAGTGGACAGGATCCGAATTTCGACAACGGGCAGCTCGGCAATGTCGGCGGTACCCTTCAAGTGGAACGCCGCGTCGGCGGAGTTTGGTCCACGGTGGCCAATATCCCGCCGTTCAATGCCCCGATGACGGCCCAGGACAGTTTCTCCAGCTATGACGCAGAGCGGCGCGATATCGATGCGACTCTGAACTTCATCATCCCGGCCAATGTTATGACAGGGCTATTGCGTCTTTCGATCACCGTCTCTTCGCCGGATGATTGCTATGGCGGAAGTGACACCGCCCAACAGCTTCTCGATGTCGACCTTGAGCAAGAGTTGCGCGTTGCAGCCGTCACGATCGGCTATCAAGGCCCGCCATTGGGCGGCGGAGCGAATATTACCTTGCCAGCACCTAACGCAGCGCAGGTGGCCGCTGACACCAGTTTTGCGCTTCGGGTATTCCCCGTGGGCAGCACGCCTAACGTGCGGATCATCGACAGTCAGACCACAACACAGGGGCTGACAAACAATATGTTCCCGGCGGGTGGATGCGATCCCAACTGGACACCAATCCTCAATTTCGTGGCCAATGCGCGCACGAATGACGGCAATCAGGGTGACTGGCTTTACTATGGTCTGGTGAATGCGGCGATACCGCGTTCGCATGGCAATACAGGATGCGCCAGCGGCGGAAACGGTGCCGGCCTGTCCAACAATCCGGTCACGCTCGCGCATGAATTGGGCCATCAGGCGGGCTTACCGCATGCCCCATGCGGAGCGGTTGGCACACCGAACGCGAGCTATCCGCTGTACGAACCCTATGATACCGGCATGACAACAACCAATTCCAGCGGCAATACAGTCTATTCAGATGCGAGCATCGGCGAATACGGTCTCGACACAAATGACGGGACCATACACCGACCAGCAAACAGCGAGGATCTGATGGGCTATTGCGGCCCGCGTTGGGTTTCGATCTTTACGCACAACTACATGCTGAACCGCGCCGAATTTGACCCCGTAGCACTGGCAACAGGCGTGTCTGGCGGCAATGCGACAGGGGCAGGTGACATGGAAGTCGACCGGCAAGACCAGATACGTCCATTCGTGACGATTGTCGGGGCGGTTGACAAAGACATGCAAGCATCGGTCGCAAGCCTCGTGCGGGTTCCAACGCGACCCCTAAGAATGTCTGGCGCGCGCACTGATCTTGTCATTCAATTGATCGGCGACAACGACGAGGTTATCTCATCCGCGCCGGTCTTTACAATGGATACGCACGACGCCAATGGTGATGGCTGCGGTTGCGGCGGAGGCGGCAAAAAGGATCCGGCTGAACCGCCCTACAATTTCATTGCTGCAATGGGTGATGTCGACCTCGGAACTGCAATTCGAATTTGCGAGAGCGATACGACCCTATGGGAACGCAAACGCCCGGCGCGGCCCATTCAACTAGCATCGGCCGAAGCCAGTATTGGCGAATCTGGTCTAAAGGTCTCCTGGAAAACGAATGGAGCCAAACGAGGCTATGCCCCTGATATCTGGCTGCAATGGTCCGCTGATGGCGAACGCTGGAACGGCCTGACGGTTGGCGTGACGGGCAACACTGTGGAGATTGACCCAGCCATCATTCCAGCCGACAAAGTCAGGATCAGGGTTCTGGCGCATGACGGCTATTCCACCGCGACGGCCGACACCAAGCCAGTTAAACTGCCCGCGGCCCCGCCCGAGCTTGCCATCATTCATCCCTTAGTGGGTCAGGTGGTGCGCGCAGACCGACCACTACACCTCTGGGGCACATTCACAGGGCGAACCGCAGTAAAATCTGTTGAATGGTATCTGGACGGTAAAAAGGTCGCGAAAGATTTGGATGCCTGGGTCGACGCACTCAAACCGGGTGAGCATGTGGCGGAACTGCGCGCAAAAGGTGCGAACCCAGTAGCCGTCAAGTTTTCTACAAGTGCCCGCTAGTTGACCACCTTTGATGCGCTGCAGAACACAATGTTCCAATGATCGCATCCAGGGCTGACGCCTGAAGTCCGGCGCGCGTTAGAAGTGATTGCAGAGCCTACATGGCGTGAGGCAATACGCGCAGTGTGCTGAGGACTGAGAAAAGCGACAAAGACCTCACTTGAGAGTGTCTCATCAAAATCTGCACATCTTGGGCAGGGGAAATGCGCATTCGCCGGTCACATCTGGCGGCATGAAACGTTTGACCGCAGATAACTTGGCTTGGTGCACCTTCGCAACCGCCTCCGCAATTCTTGCAGCGCAGCCTTTGCAATGGCTTGCACAAAGCTGGCTTAGTCCGGCCTACGGATCGTACGGATATATCTATGTTCTGCTGATTTTTGGTTTGGCCGGCATGAGCGTTCTGAGCGGCCGTCCAAAAGAAGTGGGCTCTCAGATACCTACGATTGCCTTGTTGTTGCTGGCCGCTTTGATCCGATTTCTAGGACAGGTTTTGGCGGTCAATACCCTCAGTGCTTGCGCGCTTGCATTGGATGTTTTCGCGCTGGTTTCGGTATTGCAGTTGCATCGTCGCCCCTTCGCGCTTTCGCCATTCTGGATGGCCACTCTGTTTTTGTTTTCTTTACCAGCCGAGATGGTCTTGCAGCGTATGCTTGGCTTCCCGTTGCAGATGGTTTCGGCGGAATTGTCCTGTCACATGCTTGGCTCTTTGTTTTCAGGTATCGTTTGCGACGGGGTGCGCATCACTTTGGAACAGAAAGACATTCTGGTGGACTTGCCATGCTCGGGCGCGTCAGGGCTTTTGCTGTCGCTGGCTTTTGTGGTCACTCAGAACGCGATCATGCGTCCTAAACTGTATGTCGGTGCCCTCAGCGTCTTGACCGTGATCGGATGCGCCGCCTTGGGCAATAGTCTGCGCATTTCACTTCTGGCGATCGGGATTACACATGATCTGGATGTGATGGCCGAACCTTGGCACAGCCTGATCGGGTTGGTAACGCTTGCCCTGACGGTTGCGCCTTTTGCGCTGTTCTATCGGCCCCGCAATGCGGTTGCATGTGCAGGTCGCCCACAATCCATCCGGATCATCCTGCCGAAATCCCTCAAAGCGCTTGGCGGGCTTGCTTGCCTAATCGGCAGCATTGCCATCGTGTCCCTCAAGGCCAATCCAGTGGATGTTTCGGGCAGTGTGGCAACCCCGAACCTTCCCGCACAAATTCACGGGCATCTTATGCGAAGCGTGCCTCTGACTGCGATGGAGGCACACTACTTCGAAGCCTATGGCGGACAGGCTCAGAAAGCTCAGTTTGGTCCGCTGGGGCTGAATGTGGTCAGCACACGCGCACCGCTGCGGCACCTGCATGCCCCGGAGATCTGCCTGCGAGGTCTTGGCTACAAGGTTCGCTTTTTTGGTACACGCTATGACAGCGTTCCGAGTGCCTACTATCGCGCGATCGGCCCAAATGGGCACGAATGGCTCGTCGCAGTCAGCTACGTCTCACAAAACGGGCACGTCACACCCAGCGTCGGTGAAGCGATTTGGCGCTGGCTGAACGGCTCCGGCGGCACCTGGAGCAGCGTGCAAAGGATCACCCCATGGAGTCTGGACAGCGAGCTTCGCGCCCAACTCGACGCTGCCACGATTGCAGCTCTGGACATTCAAACCATCGAAGGAACGGACATATGATACGCCACTTTGCTTTTCTCTTCTTACTGTGTCCCGGGATTGTCTACGCCCAACCAGAAGGCGACGTCGCGGGCCGATTGGTCGGCAGTGGCGCGGCGGGTCAATTGGACCTTCCGCTGCTGAAATCGGACCTTTCCGTTGATATTCAGGGCGATATGGCAACCGTTCAGGTGCAACAGGTTTTCGTGAATCCGTCAAATGATCCAATGTCGGCGGAGTATCTGTTTCCACTGAACCAAAAGGCCGCCGTCTATGCCATGCAGATGCGGGTTGGCGACGAAGTGATTGAGGCTGAGGTTCAGAAAAAGCACGAGGCCGAACAAACCTTTGAAACCGCAAAGCAAGAGGGTAAGGCCGCAGCCCTTTTGACCCAACATCGTCCCAACATGTTCACGCAGTACATTGCTAACTTGATGCCAGGGCAGCCGATCACAGTGACGCTGAGCTATGTGCAAGCGGTTCCAAAGATCGATGATGCCTATGAGTTGGTGCTGCCACTGGTTGTCGGGCCGCGCTATCAGGGCACGAAGGACTTTGAACCGACATCCGAGAATGTCGCGTTGGCGGACTTCCGCGAAGATGAGCTGGACGCCTCCGCCGTGGCTGAGATCGATGGCTGGGAGGTTTCCCAGTTACCCGAGTACCCGCCGGTTCCAGGCCTGACGAACCCAGATACGATTGAACCCGCACGCGTTTCGCTGGCCCTGAATCTGCGTGGCGCGGTCCCCGTTTCCAATCTGACAAGCGCAACTCATGATCTGCAGCTTGAGGTGTCCGATGGAGTAATCAGTGCCACCTTTAAGGACGGACGCGTGATCGACAACCGTGATCTTGTTCTGCGCTACGAACTTGGCGGCGATCAAACAGCAGCCGGAGTACTGGCGCATCATGATGAGCGCGGCGGTTTTGTGTCGCTGCTGATCGAAGCCCCAAGGGTTCCGCAATCGGATCAAATCACGGCGCGAGAGCTGGTTTTTGTGCTCGACACATCCGGATCAATGGGCGGCGCACCGCTGGATGCCAGCAAGCGCTTTATGGAAACTGCGTTAAAGGGTTTGCGTCCCGAAGATTATTTTCGCGTTATCCGGTTTTCGTCAGGCGCGTCCGATTTCGCATCCCAAGCCGTTCCCGCCACACGCGCCAACGTCCGTTCTGGTTTGCGCCACGTGCGCGATCTCCGTGCTGGAGGTGGAACCGAAATCGAGAATGCAATCCGGCACGCCTTTGCCATGCCACAACCTGAAAATACACTGCGCATCGTCGTCTTTCTCAGCGATGGATATATCGGGCGCGAAGCCGATGTCTTGCGCACAATCCGGCGGCAGATCGGTCATGCTCGGATCTATGCCTTTGGTGTCGGGACTGCTGTCAATCGCTTCCTTTTGGATGGGATGGCCAAAGAAGGTCGCGGCTATGCCCGATATGTCGATCCATCTCAGCGCGCGTCGGATGTTGCTGAAACGCTGGCCCAAGATATGAAATCGCCGGTACTGACGGATATATCCGTTGATTGGGGCGGGCTGAATGTCACCGAAGTAGTTCCCCAACGTATCCCTGACCTGTTTGACGGTGGCTCAATCCGGGTTATGGCTCGGTACGAAGGTGGCGGACCTACGGACATCAAGATCAATGGTTTAGTTCAGGGTCGAAACGCGCAAATGCCGTTGTCGCTGAACCTGCCATCGAAGCCCACCGCTGAAGATGATATGGGCCAGGGGACTGCAATCCCACTGACTTGGGCGCGTACGAAAATTGCGGATTTGGACCGCGCTCTGGCGGTTCAGACAGGCAACCCCAGAAAGCTTGAAGCACAGATCACCGATCTTGGGTTGACGTTCAATCTTCAGACGCAGTTCACCTCATTTGTAGCTGTGTCTAAACAGGTTGTGAATGAAGGCGAGGTACCGGCAGGAGCCACTCCGGTGGTCCTGCCTCAGGTGGCGGGCGTCGGCGCGGCGGCCTATCCCAAAACCGCGTTCAGCGGATCATCCACACCCGAGCCGCAAACGATATTTGGGCTAATCATCCTGGCGGCTTTGGGCGCGCTGCGTCTGACCCGAGTTCGGAGGATCGCGGCATGAGACAAATACCATACAAATTGCGAACAGATGCCTGGTGGTTGGGGGACGATTTCAAATGGAGCGCTCCACGTGTGCAGGCCCCACTTGACCCGGCCAATGGCAGTGTGATCTCTGATCGTGACTTGGGTGAAACTTCGACGGCGGATAGATACCGTGAACAACATTCTAATCGTAGATGATGATGCCCGTATCCGCGATGTCGTACGTTTTGCACTGGAAGATTCCGGTTTTCAAACCACCGAAGCGGGCACTGGTCAGGACGCATTAGAGCTGTTCAGAAAAACCCCGATTGACTTGGTTGTTCTGGATATCGGAATGCCCGAAATGGACGGGTTGGAAACGTGCAAGGAGCTGCGTAAAACTTCAACCGTACCTATCTTGTTTCTGACGGCACGGGATGATGAGATCGACCGCATTCTTGGGTTTCAACTTGGTGGCGATGACTATGTCACTAAGCCTTTCAGCCCGCGCGAGCTGGTACTGCGGATCAAAGCCATCCTCGCGCGCTCGGCAGCCACAAAGGCGCCTGACGATGTGACAGTTTTTCAGGACTTGCGGCTGGATCACAGCGCCCATCGTTGCACCCTTGCAGAAACCGAAATTCAGCTGACCGGGATCGAGTTCTCGGTGCTGTCGATTCTAGCTAAGGCACCAAGCAGGGTATTCCGGCGGTCGCAGCTCATAGAACTGGTCTATGGTCATAACACCTACCTGTCCGGTCGCACGGTCGACAGCCATATTCGCAACATCCGCCAAAAGGCACGGGCGTCGGGCTATCCAGACCTGATCCAGACCGTGCACGGGGTTGGTGTAAAATTGGGCGTTTGTCGGTGCTGACCGTAAAGAAAAAATGGCGGCCTTCGCTTGCACTGGTGATTGCGTTGGTCTGCATCGCATTGGTGACGCTTCCAATCATCAGCGTTCTGGGCGCTCGCTTGTCCAGCAACCAATTCGCGCGTGAAACGGAACGTAGCCTGCTATCTCAGGCGGTTATCTTTGCCGAGGTGTATGCTGCGGTTTTCTCAGAATTCCAACATACGTCAGATGTTGGCCACAGCTTGTCCCCCGAGCAGATTACGCGGCTTCAGCAGGACTTTCATCCCATAGCACCTAGTTTGGACCTGCTTCGCGGAGAGGTTTCACCGCCCAGACCCGATCCGGTTTCAATAGATGAACCTTTGGCTGCGCCGTACGCGGCGATTTCCCAAACGTTGTCCCAGTTGGCCATGTCTGCAAAGAAGACGACTCTGTCAGGATATGTTTTCACGGATCATTCTGGCCGAGTCATTGCCAGCAGCGGATCCGTCACCGGGTCCTTTCTGCATGTCCCGGAAGTGTCTCAAGCTCTGCAGGGGGAAACCGTTTCTGTGTTGCGGCATCGGGAAAATCCGTCTGAGCGGCATCTTCTGAATTCGATCAGCCGGGACACGTCATATCGCGTTTTCGTTGCACATCCCGTTGTGTTGGGCAATCGGGTTATCGGCTCCGTTTACCTGTCGCGCACGCCCATGGACCTGAGGAAGTTTTTGTTTCAGGAACGGTTCACACTGGGTTCTGTTGCCGTGTTTATGCTTGTGTCTGCGGTCGGGGTCGGTTGGATGATGTGGCGACTGATCTCGAAGCCAATCCGCGACCTCAGCAGTCAAAGCCGAGATGTCGCAAACGGGTCGAAGCCAACGCCTGACCCGGTGCCGCACTATGGGGTGAGGGAATTGGCGGATTTGGGCAATAACGTCGTTTCTATGGCCGCAACCTTGTCAGAACGTTCCACAGCGATTGAAACTTACACGAGCCATGTCACACATGAGTTGAAATCGCCGGTCACCGCAATTCATGGTGCGGCCGAGCTGTTGTCTGAAGGACCATCTGCTCTACCCGGTGACCGAAATCAGAAACTGGTTCACAACATAAAGGAGGAATGTCTGCGCATGAACGCTCTGCTGGTGCGTCTTCGCGAACTGGCCCGGGCCAGCATTCAAACTGACGCGACCCCAACGCCATTGGCGGATATTGTCCAAGCCGCATCAGCCGAGTTTTCAGAGCACGTCATTGAGTGTCACGCGCCTTCCGACACGCGCCTACCATTGTCCAAAGATCAGGGGCACATTGTTCTGCATCATCTTTTGCAAAATGCCTTCCAGCACGGGGCAACATGTGTCGACATTACATTTGATTCAGCTTCTAACAGCTTGATTGTCTCTGACGATGGCTCGGGAATTTCCCCGCGCAACACTACGCGCATAAGCGAGCCCTTCTTCACGACTAGACGGGATCAAGGCGGTACTGGCTTGGGCTTATCCATTGTTTCCGCTGTATTGAAACAAGCAAATGCAGTGATCGAGACAATGACCCGAGAACACGGCGC
This sequence comes from Ruegeria sp. BG11, assembly GCF_056538565.1. Taxonomy (NCBI): domain Bacteria; kingdom Pseudomonadati; phylum Pseudomonadota; class Alphaproteobacteria; order Rhodobacterales; family Roseobacteraceae; genus Ruegeria; species Ruegeria sp. BG11. The sequence continues at coordinate 60,598 of NZ_JBQFTH010000017.1, forward strand.
CAGTTTTCGGATCAGGTTTTGAGCCTCAGTTGAGAGTACTTTTGGCGGGCGACCTTTGGTCGGTGCCGGCTTTCACAACTTGTTGCACGCTCCATTTTTGCAGATCGGAAGACATCGTTTCACCCAGACTGAAATTTCTACACCAGTAGCTGCAGAAATCGCGTTAACTCCTGTAAATCTGCGTAACCTTCGGCTCTGTCGCACAAATCGGGAAGAAGAGGCCAAAGACTTAACTGCGCTCACGACGACGCTGTTCTGTACACAGTATCCCGCCGTTCAGAGTGATCGCTTCATTGCTGCAGATCAGGTCAGAAAAACAACCTCCGTTCGCTGCAAATTAAGTGGAGATCTGCAGCATTTGAGAAGGGACCACGTGAAACCCCCGAAATGGCAAAGGCTCATTCCCAAAAGGCAAAGAGTGAATGGCGTGACCTACATTTTGAAAATAGTTTTTTGATTTCAAGTTCACCCGAGCAATTATAAGAAATTGTTCCGAATGGTTTCATAGAGTCCGCACGACGTCGGGTGTCTAAATTTTTTTGTTTTCAATACAGTAGGGCGCTGTATCTTGAGGGGAAATGACCAGCGTTTGAACCCTGGAGATTAAATAATGGAATTGATTACAGAACAGCTTCGCGCCTTCCCGATCATGGCATTGTTTCTTTGTCTGGGTCTTGGATACGGCGTCGGAAAGTTTCGGGTCGGCAAGTTCGAATTGGGGGGCATTGCGGGCACGTTGTTGGTGGCAGTCTTCATTGGCCAGATCGGTGGTATCAACCTTAGCACCGATGTTCAGAATGTATTCTTTTCCCTCTTCATATTCATGGTCGGCTACAACGGCGGGCCTCAGTTTTTTGCAGCCTTGAACCGAACTGCGCTGACCAAGCTACTGGCCGCGTTTATGATGACCCTCTGGGGGTTGTTTTTTGTTATCGTTGTTGCGCGGTTGGCGGGCTTGGACAAAGGGCTGGCCGCGGGGCTGGCCGCTGGCGGCCTGACACAATCTGCAATCATTGGCACCGCTGGAAACGCCATCGATCTGCTTGGGCTCGCCGCTGATGAGGCGGAAAAACTGAAAACCAACATCGCCGTAGGATACTCGGTTACTTACATCTTCGGCTCAATCGGCCCGATATTGGCAGTTAGCATCATTCCCATCATCATGCGTGTCGATCTGCGGCAAGAAGCGATTAAGTTGGCTCAGAAACTCGGCGGCGGTGGTCCCAAACTAGAGGAAGGTGAGTTCCTTCCCATGAATCGGTTTGACGCCCGCGCCTATCAGGTAAATGCGGATGCAAGCATTGCCGGAAAATCCGTCAAGGACATTGAAAGCGGCTATGATGGCGATCTGATCGTCGAACGGTTGCTCCACGATGGCGCTCCTGTGGATCCGACCCCTGAAACGATCGTCAATGCCGGAGACGTTGTGGTCGTCTCCGGGCTCGTCGCGATTTTGACCCAGTTCGAGGGGAGCGCCAGTGGCGAAATCGGAGAGTATCCCCCTGAACTGACGGTTGTGGAGGAACGTCGCAACGTCGTGGTCACCAACCGCAAACTGACCGGTAAAACCTTGGCAGAACTGCGCGAAGCTCTGACGGCAGATCAAAGGCGCGGTGTTCATATCTCAAAGATCACTCGCATGGGCCATGATGTCCCCGTCCTGCACAATACTGAGATCCACGCAGGTGACGAGATCAGTATTGTCGGCCACAAGGACGACCTGAATCGAGTTGCCAAAGTTGCGGGCTATGTGCCGCCTTCGGCCTCGGTCACCAATTTCATTGCGTTGGGGATCGGCGTAGCCATTGGCTATTTGATCGGAGAGATCAGTTTTGTCATCGCAGGAACGAAGGTGGCTTTGGGGTCCGGCCTCGGTTGCTTGGTTACAGGATTGATCATCGGCTATTTGCGCATCCGGCAACCCAAGATCGGCGGTATTAACCGTGGGGCCGCGAATTTCCTTCAGAGCTTTGGTTTAGCCGTGTTTGTTGGTGTCGTTGGCCTCAATGCAGGCAAACCCGCACTGGAGGCGATCCAGGAATATGGGATCATACTTCTGCTTTTGGGTGTTGTGGTTACATTGATGCCCATGATCGTGCAGTTCCCGATCAACTACTTCGCCCTGCGTATCAAGAACCCGGTTGAGGCTTGTGCGGTTGTGACCGGGTCACGCTCGGGCAATCCCGGTTTTGCGACACTATTGGAAAAAGCCGGGAACTCGACACCGACACCTGCCTTCACCATGACCTATGCCGTGGCCAATATCTTCCTGACACTCTGGGGACCGTTGGTTGTGGCTTTTGTTCCGTAAGTCAGGCCGCACAACAACTGGGAGCTTAGCTTGGAGGGGTGAGATCAGCATTTGTACTAATTATCATGCTGATCCGTTGCTCTAGGCTGTTGCTAGATCTCAACCGTGCAAAGGCAGTCCTTTCGAGGCCCGGTAGGCCTGCACGTAACCAGTGGCCACCGCGCGCACCGCTCTTCCGATCTGGCGGTAAGCACTATCATCCAAATTGGCGAACGATACCCGCGCCGACCAGTTCGGTGCGTCAAAGCCCGATCCATTCAGCAACACGATCCCATGGTCCTGAGCCAGCTTGAAGGATATATCCAGCGGGTGGACATTCTCTTTGATCCATTCGACTACTTCTTCGCCCACGTATTTGCGAAGCCAAAATTCGAAGTCGATGATACCGTAGTATTTGTCAAAAAGCGGGTTATCGGGAACTTCGATGCCCATCCCGTCGACCAACTCGTCAAAGCGATGTTTCAGAATACCCCAGCAGAATTTCTGATAGGCTTTCTCTTCGTCCATAAGCTCGACCAGTGAAAACAAGGTCATCATCACCTGTTGCGGTAGCGACAGACCAGCAGTGTGGTTCAGCGCAACATCGCGGCTGTCGGCGACGATCCGGTCGATGAACTTGAACGACGATGGATCAGGCGTCAGCGTTTCGTAGCGTGCGTTGACGACGGCCTTGGTTTCATCCGGAGCATCCGCAATCATCTTGTCGAAGATGTTGTTCTCGGCCACCAAAATCGTGCCTAGACGCCAGCCGGTGCAACCAAAATACTTGGAGTAGGAATAAACCCCGATCGTGTTCTCAGGCAGATGCCCCAAGATCGACTGAAAGTTTGGAACGAAGGTCCCGTAAACATCGTCAGTCAAAATGATCAGGTCCGGGCGGCGGGTCTTTACGAACTCGACAAGCCGAGCCGAGACCTCGGGGCTGATAGCGACTGAAGACGGATTGCCCGGATTAACCAGAAACAGTGCTTTGACTTTCGGGTCGGACAGAATTTCGAAATCTTCGTCGTTCAGTTGAAAGTGATCCTCTTCTTTCGAAGAGACATCCACTGTGTTCAGCCCATAGTCTTCAAGGACCGGCATCTCCAGATAGGGCGTGAAAATCGGTGTACCCAACGCAATCGTGTCACCGGCATTCAGCAATCTCTGGTTCTTGAGCGCTTTGAAGATGTAACACATCGCTGCGGTTCCACCCTCAACTGCGTAGATATCAAACTTCGCATCCGGTCGGTGCCCTGCGCACATCGCCCACATAACGTATTCGTGGACGATCGCTTCGTTGTGTTCCATGCAACGGTCGGGCATCGGGTAATGGTCGCCGACGATACCGTCAGTCAACTCGAGTACGAAATCGTCGGGCGTAAATCCAAATTTCTCAATTGCAAAATCAACGACTGCCACCAAAGTGTCCGCACCAGGAGGGCCGTTTCCTTCAACCGATTTCGCGCAGTACGTTTTGAGCCGATCATAGCAGCCTGGCCCTTGCGGCATCCCAGCCAGACCGACCTCTGGGTCATTTCGATGGCGCTGTGCTTCTGTCATGGCGAACTGCCCCAAAAGGAAAAATGCCTCCCGCGCCTTGGTGGCGATCCAGTTTGGGTTCCCTCGACCGGCATTTAGGTATGGCAGAGCCATCTGCCGCGCCTCTTTTTGCGCCAACTTGATAAGTTCGTCTTTGATTTGGAAAGGACTTAGGTTTTCAAATTTATGCAGGTTGAGCGATTCTGGCATGACATCAAATCCTTGCGTTAAAACAGATGACGTAGCTAAGCGGATCGCATGCAAGGCAATGTGTCAATGAAAACAACGCTAATTGAAGGGATGAACGCATAACCGAGGATTGCGTGTCGTCATTAGAAGACTTGGCTGTAACTTACTTGCAAGGCCGTCAGAGTGATAGAAATTGTGCTGAGGCTCTGGGTTCGGAGCTGACATCCCTCAAAGATCTGTAACGTTCGCTTTTCCGCAAAAACCGTTTTTGTTCGTGATCGGCAAGGTGATAGCAACGAACAGCAGTACAGTACTCCAAGTTGTGAGTTTTATATTGTCGGAACTTTGGGCTGGCGGCAAATGGCGGCTATACAGGCTGCGAATTCAGTATCTTTGGGTCGGGTGGCGATTGACGTAGTCTTCGTTTTGATGGCTCTTGGAGCCTTTGGGGCTGAACATCATGCCGTTGTTTGCGGGGACGGGTATCTTGGGTCCGACTGAGCGTGCCTATAATGGCGCAGCCCAAAGCAGACTACCAGATATCCGATCTCAGTAGTTGGCTGAAGAACCAAACTGTCGTTGATGAACTTTGAGATGCAGATTTCAGATCGACAGCAAGTTCACCGAAAAAAAACATGAAAGTCTTCACCTGAAAATCTCTACCATTCGTTCTCGAGAGTGGTAATTGAACCAACCCAAAAGAATGACGTCTGACACTACGCTGGTATCGCAACAATCCTAGCGGCGTATCAGCTTCCCAGACACACTGATTTGAC
>NZ_JBQFTH010000018.1:0-60470 GCF_056538565.1 Ruegeria sp. BG11
GGAGACCGAAACCTTGTCTGCACATGCCCACCAATGGAAGCATACGAAGAAGCCGCAGAATAAAACTAAAAGACCCCGCCGAAAGGCGGGGTTTTCGCTTATCGGAAACCTCTGTTCTCATTTGCGCTCATCTTTGGCGTCGTTTTTTGCGATGAAAGCGTCTTTTTCGCTTGCTGCGTCTGCGAAGGCCTCATAGCTCTGTCCGTGGGACACCCCTCCCCAACGAGGGGCGTGTATCTGGAAGGGTAATACAGATGAGCATTGAACAACCGGCGACGCGGCCGGCGAATCCGCGTTTTTCCTCGGGCCCCTGCGCCAAACCCCCCACATTTGATCTGTCCAAACTGGCCGATGCCGCGCTGGGTCGTTCGCACCGTGCTACTGTCGGCAAGGACAAGCTGAAAGCGGCCATCGAAGGCACGCGTGAGATTCTGGGCATTCCAGCGGACTACAAGATCGGTATCGTTCCCGCCTCGGACACTGGCGCGGTTGAGATGGCGCTTTGGTCGCTGCTGGGAGAGCGCAAGGTTGAAATGCTGGCTTGGGAGAGCTTCGGCGCGGGCTGGGTGACTGACGTGGTCAAGCAGCTGGAGATCGACGCCGAGGTGAAGACCGCAGATTACGGTCAGATCGTTGATCTTGCTTCGGTCGATTTTTCCAATGACGTTGTGTTTACGTGGAACGGCACAACCTCGGGCGTTCGGGTGCCCAATGGCGACTGGATCGCCGATGATCGTCAGGGCCTGACGATTTGTGATGCGACCTCGGCCGCCTTTGCGATGGACTTGCCCTGGGACAAACTGGATGTGACCACTTTCAGCTGGCAGAAAGTGCTGGGTGGAGAAGCGGCCCACGGGATGCTGATCCTTTCGCCCAGTGCCGTTGAGCGGCTGGAAAGCTATAACCCCGCATGGCCAATGCCGAAGATTTTCCGCCTGACCAAAGGCGGCAAGCTGATCGAGGGTATCTTTACCGGGGCTACGATCAACACGCCCTCGATGCTGGCGGTCGAGGATTATCTGTTCGCTTTGGACTGGGCGCGCTCGGTTGGTGGGTTGCACGGGCTGATCGCTCGTGCCGATGCTAATGCCGGTGCGGTTCACGCCTTCTGCGACCAAAACGATTGGATCGCCAATCTGGCCGAAGATACGGCGACGCAGTCGAACACTTCGGTCTGCCTGAAATTCACAGATGGGCGCATTCAGGACGGTGCTGCATTCGCGAAAGCCGTGGCCAAACGGCTTGAGGCCGAGAATATCGCTTTGGACATCGGTGCCTATCGCGACGCGCCTGCGGGCCTGCGCATCTGGTGCGGTGGTACGGTCGAGACCTCGGACATCGAGGCGATGCTGCCATGGCTGGCATGGGCCTTTGAGGCCGAGATCGCGGCGCAGTCGGAGGCTGTCTGACTTTTCACCGGGCCGTCCAAGGCCCGGACCTTCCATACAATTCAAGGACCAGAGAATATGGCCCCCAAAGTACTCGTATCTGACAAGCTCAGCGAAACCGCCGTGCAGATTTTCCGTGATCGCGGCATCGATGTGGATTTCATGCCCGATCTAGGCAAGGACAAAGACAAACTGGCCGAGGTGATCGGACAGTATGATGGCCTTGCCATTCGTTCGGCCACCAAGGTCACACCGACCATTCTGGAGAAGGCCGACAAACTGAAAGTGATCGGTCGTGCCGGGATCGGGACCGACAATATCGACAAGGATGCGGCGTCGAAGAAGGGTGTGATCGTGATGAACACGCCCTTCGGCAACATGATCACCACCGCTGAGCACGCGATTGCGATGATGTTCGCAGTGGCGCGGCAGATCCCCGAGGCCAGCACCTCGACCCATGCGGGTAAGTGGGAAAAGTCCAAGTTCATGGGCATCGAGCTGACCAACAAAACCCTCGGCGTGATCGGGGCAGGCAATATCGGCGGTATCGTTTGCGAACGCGCGCTTGGCCTGAAGATGAAGGTTGTGGCCTATGACCCCTATCTGGGTGAAGAGAAAGCCGCGCAGATGGGCGTTGAAAAGGTCGAGCTGGACGAGCTGCTGGCCCGCGCTGACTTTATCACTCTGCATGTTCCGCTGACCGATCAGACCCGCAATATCCTGAGCCGAGAAAACCTTGCGAAGACCAAGAAGGGCGTACGGATCATCAACTGTGCCCGTGGTGGTCTGGTCGACGAAGACGCGCTGGCCGAGGCGCTGCAATCGGGTCATGTCGCAGGCGCAGCGTTTGACGTGTTCAGCGAAGAGCCGGCGAAAGAGAATGCCCTTTTCAACCTGCCCAACGTGGTCTGCACGCCTCACCTTGGCGCGGCAACGACCGAGGCGCAGGAGAACGTGGCGCTGCAAGTAGCCGAGCAGATCTCGAACTACTTGCTGACCGGTGCGGTGGAAAACGCGCTAAACATGCCCAGCGTGACGGCGGAAGAGGCGAAGGTCATGGGGCCGTGGATCAAGCTGGCCGGTCATCTGGGCAGTTTCATCGGCCAGATGACCGATGAGCCGGTGCAGGCGATCAACATTCTTTATGATGGTGTTGCTGCAGAGATGAACCTGGCCGCGCTGAACTGCGCTGTCGTTGCAGGGATCATGAAGAAGTTCAATCCCGAGGTGAACATGGTCTCGGCCCCGGTCGTCGCCAAAGAGCGCGGCATCAAAATCTCGACCACCAATCAGGACAAGTCCGGTGCGTTTGAGGGCTACATCAAGGTCACCGTCGTGACCACCAAGCGCGAACGCTCGATCGGTGGGACAGTGTTCAGCGATGGCAAGCCGCGCTTCATCCAGATCAAAGGCATCAATATCGACGCCGAGATCGGGGCGCATATGCTCTACACCACCAACGAGGATGTGCCGGGCATCATCGGTGCGCTGGGTCAGACCATGGGCGAGAACGACGTCAATATCGCGAACTTTACCCTCGGCAGGTCTGAGGCGGGGGGTGAGGCCATTGCGCTGCTTTACGTGGACGAACCTGTCCCGGCCGAGGCGCGCGCTAAGCTGGCGGAAACGGGCTTGTTCACGCAGATTAAACCGCTGGAGTTCGACGTCGCCTGATTGGCACCCTTTTTCATTTCAAACAATTTGACACCCGCGCCAAGGACCGGCGCGGGTGTTCCTGATTGCGCTATCAACGCATTCGCCTCTAAACTGCCGTGACAGCAGCCGAGACCTTTTCATGACTAAACCGATTTACGCCATTGGCGACCTGCACGGGCAGAGCGCCGAGTTCGACCGACTCCTTTCTCTGATTGACCGCGACGGCGGGCCTGAGGCTCAGGTGGTGTTTCTGGGCGACTATACCGACCGGGGACCAGATAGCCGGGGTGTTCTCGACCGCCTGATCGCGGGACGCGCCGAAGGGCGGGACTGGATCACTTTGCTGGGTAATCACGACCGTATGTTTGCATGGTTTCTAGAGGATTTCCCCCGCCATGATCCGCATCTTCTGGTCGGTTACCACTGGCTGCATGAGCGTCTGGGCGGGGTCGAAACACTTGCCAGCTATGGTATCGTGTTCGAGGGACAAACCCGGCTTGAGGATCTGCACGCCATGGCGTTGCAGGCCGTGCCCGAGGATCATCGTGCGTTCCTGCGTGGGCTGGCCTTGATGCACCAGACCTCCGATCTGGCTTTTGTTCATGCGGGCATCCGCCCCGGTATCGCGTTGGATCAGCAGGATGAAAACGATCTGGTCTGGATCCGGCAGGAGTTTTTGAAACATACCGCGCCGCATCCCAAGCTGATCGTCCATGGCCATACTCCGGTCGACCGGGTGACGTATTGCGGCAATCGCGTGAACCTGGATACCGGCGCGGGGTATGGACGCCCGGCCAGTGTCGTTGTCTTCGAAGGCCGCACCTGTTGGGAGTTGACTGAAAAGGGCCGGGTCAGCCTTGTATAAAGCTGTCTTTATAGGTCGCGCGCAGGGCGTTCTTTTGCACCTTGCCCATGGTGTTGCGGGGTAGCTCATCCAGCACGATCAGTTTGCGCGGATGTTTGAACCGGGCCAGTTGATCCTGAACGCGCGCTAGAATGGCATCCAGATCAAGGGCTTGTTCGGGCTGAGGCACCAGAATGCCTAGCACGGTTTCGCCAAAATCCGGGTGCGGTACGCCGATGACCGCGCTTTCCAGAACGCCGGGTTGGTCATCCAACAACAGCTCGATTTCCTTAGGGTAGATGTTGTAGCCGCCCGAGATGATCAGGTCTTTGCCACGGCCGACGATATGGAGATAGCCATCCTCGTCCACCCGACCCAGATCGCCAGTGATAAAGAACCCATCCTCGCGCAGCTCGGCCTCGGTTTTCTCGGGCATCTGCCAATAGCCCTTGAAGACGTTCGGACCGCGCACCTCAATCATGCCGATCTCGCCGTGTGGCAGCAGCGCGCCGGTTTCGGGGTCCGTGACTTTCAGCTCGACGTCCGGCAGAGGGAACCCGACGGTCCCGGCGCGGCGTTCGCCGTCATAGGGGTTTGAGGTGTTCATGTTGGTCTCGGTCATGCCGTAGCGTTCGAGGATACGATGCCCGGTGCGGGCCTCGAACTGCTCATGAGTTTCCGCCAGCATCGGGGCCGAGCCCGAAATGAACAGCCGCATATGGTGCGCCAGATCGCCGGTAAACCGGTCATCGCCCAGCAGGCGGGTGTAGAAGGTCGGCACACCCATCATCGAAGTGGCCTCCGGCATCAGACGCAGGATGTCGTCCAGATCGAACTTGGGCAGAAAGATCATCGACCCGCTAGAGGCCAGCACCACGTTGGTCGCTACGAACAGCCCATGTGTGTGAAAGATCGGCAGCGCATGCAGCAGCACATCGTCCTTGGTGAAGCGCCATTCCTGCACCAGCGTTTCGGCATTGGACAGCAGGTTGGCCTGCGTCAGCATCGCACCTTTCGACCGCCCCGTGGTGCCCGAGGTATAAAGGAACGCGGCCAGATCATCCTCGGACCGACTGACAGGTTCATACGCAGGCAGCATTCCCAGCGCCCGGCGCATCAGGCTGCCACTGCCATCGGCGTTCAGAGTTGCAATATGGGCGTTCTGCGCTTGGGCAATCGGGGTCAGGCCAGCCTCGTTCGCGATATCGCAGACCACTAGCTTCGCGCCGCTGTTTTCGATGAAATACTGCAGCTCGGTGGTCGTATAGGCGGTGTTGAGCGGCAAGAAAATCAGCCCGGTCTGCGCGCATGCTGCGTAGAGGGCAAGCGCCTCGGGCGATTTTTCGACCTGAACGGCGACGCGGTCACCGGGCTCAAGCTCCAGCCCTGTCAGCGCGTTGGCCAGCCGCGCGGCCATGTCGAGAAAGGCGGCATGAGTCAGAACCTGACCTTCGGGCAGATGCAGGAACGGCGTGGTTTTCCCGGCGTGAATGCCAAACAGACGATCAAAAAGCGGGTTGGCCATTCGGTGTTCCTTTCCGTGCGTCGCGGGCTGAATCTGGCGGGGAAAACCGGGACCGTAAAGCCCCGTTTGCCAGATATTTCCAACCAACTCTGGCGAAAATGCTGCACCTGCGATATGCGCTATGAAGATTGCCGGAGACCTGCCATGTACGTTGCCACCTTGCTCACAAATCCCACCACGCCCTCGCTTGAAGTCCCGATGGTGGATGCGCTGCGAAATGCGTGGGGCGGGGGCGAAGTCACGTGGCTAAACCCCGGTGAGGCGGCCGAGTTCACGCTGCCCGAGATGCCAGACAATCGTTGGGATGTCTGGGCCGATCTGCAAGAGATGGGCGTTGATCTGGTCGTTCAGCCATCCGAGGGGCGGCGCAAGAAAATGCTTCTGGCGGATATGGACAGCACCATGATCCAGCAGGAATGCATTGATGAGTTGGCGGATGAGGCGGGCGTGGGTGAGCGCGTCAAAGACATCACCGCCCGCGCGATGAATGGTGAGCTGGACTTCGAAGGCGCGCTGATCGAACGGGTCGGCCTGTTGAAAGGGCTGGACGAGGCGGTCATTGACCATGTTCTGAACACACGGATCACCCTCATGCCCGGCGGGCGCGAATTAGTGGCGACCATGCGCACCGCTGGCGGCTATGCGGCCTTAGTCTCGGGCGGGTTCACAGCGTTTACAGCTCGTGTGGCGGCGCAGTTAGGGTTCGATGAGAACCGGGCGAACACACTGTTGACCGAGAATGGGCAGCTGACGGGTGATGTGCAGCGCCCGATCCTCGGGCGGCAGGCCAAGGTTGAATCGCTGGAGCGGATCACCGCAACGCTTGGATTGTCCGAGGGCGACGTGATCGCGGTTGGTGACGGAGCTAACGACCTGGGCATGCTGGGGCGGGCCGGAACCGGCGTTGCACTGCACGCAAAGCCCTCGGTTGCGGCTGAATGCGACGTGCGGATCAATCACGGAGACCTGAAGGCCCTGCTTTACATTCAAGGCTACAGCAAGGCTGACTTCAGCGTCTAGAACAAGTCAAAGCGCACCGGATTCTGCGCCCAGTACACACGCGCGGCCAGCAACAACCGGGCCTTTGGATCGCTGGCGGCGGCATAAGGAACAGGAACACCGAACTTGGCGCTGATATTCTCGAGCGCTGACAAAGTCGCCGGGCCGACTTGGCCATCGACGGTGACATTTTCCCCAAGTTCATTCAGCGCCAGCTGTAAAGCCCGATCCAGATCCCCGCGCGAGAGGCTGTCGAGTTGCGACTGAGCTTGAGCGGCAGGTTTCTCATTCGGCAGTAGGGCTGCTTTGGCCGCCCTGAGCGCCGCGTCAGCGGGACCTTTTCCCGGCACTTGACCATCCAGAATGATATAGGCTCCGTTCGCACCGCCCCAGGCGTCACCGCGTTCCAGTGAGGTGTCGTACCAGGCCAAAGCCTCGGTACGGGGCCGGCCCTGTAGCTGGTCCCGCATGATCATGCGGGCGATACTGGCCGGAGCGGTAGGATGCCCGCCTTGGGCTGCCGCCAGAAAGTAGGCTTCGGCTTTGTCGAAATCGACCGGATTGCCGCCCAGCCCGTTCAGCGAGACATAGGCCAGATTGTCGTACCCATAGATATCCTGCCGCAGTTCGGACGCCCGCAGATAGCGCAACCCACGCTCGGGGATATAGCGTTCCGAGTTTTCACGCAGGAAATACATGCCAAGTTCATTCATCGAATAGGTATGTCCAAGCTCGACCGAGCGTTCCAACAGCTCAAAGCCGCGGTTTTTCTCTTCGGTCGTTTCACCTTTGCGCAGCAGTTGTTGGCCCAGCCGGTGCATGGCATAGGGGTCTTGCTGGGCGATGGCTTCTTCTAACAGCGCGCGCGCTTTATCCGGGTCATAAGGGGTCTTGGTGACCGCGCGGTCGATGCGCTGTGTATCCAACAAAGTTGCCAGAGCGTATTTGGCGCGAATATGCCCGCCGTCGACAGCGGTCGTGAAACTCTCAAAGGCGCCTGGCACATTTCCTGCGGCTTGTTGCAAACGGCCCAGTTGATACTGGAACCGCGCGTTTTCCGGATAGTCCTCGACCGCTTGCGAACAGGCGGCCAGACCTTTGGTGATATCCAGCTCATTCGGCAGGCGAAACACGCCAACGCCATTAAGATCCAGCGCATCCCCCGCTTCGAGATCGCAGGCGTTCATCCCTAATTCCAGAGAGACCTCAACCGTCTGTCGCGTCTGATCAGCGGTTACGACCTCGACCGCAAATGTATCGGCAAAATCGCTTTTGGGCAGGTCAACGGCACGTGTGTCCGTGATCTCGGGCGTATAGGTCAGAGATGTTTCGCTTGCGTTGACAGCACCCCGGTCAGGGGTTTCCGTCACCCGTACATCTACGATGTCCCTTCCCAGCGCTTGGCTCAGGCTTTGGGACAATGGGACGGATTTATCAAACTGATAGCTGAGCGATAGGGATTGGGGGGCGCCATCCTGCAGCGCCTTAGGTTCAATCTCGATCTTTTGCTGCGCCAGATAGAACGGGCGCACCAGTGTCGAGCTTTCCCAGGGGATCTGCCGCCCCGATGTTTTGGTGTGAACCCTCTCGCGAATGACCGGAAAGAGCTGTTGGATATTCTCAAACGGAGAGGATTGGGCGGTTTCCAGAACGGCCGCCGTATAGGGGCTGTTGTGGCCGATCTCGCCATCACTGGCCACCGCACCGGGGGAGGTGGAATAGGCTACCAAGGAATTCAGCGGAGTTTTGAAGACGTCGAACCCTTCGCGAGTTTCGAAAAGATTGGCGTCCAGATCGGCCGCCAGTCTGAGGTCTTGAAACGGATTGTCCCTGCACGAGTCCAGAATGGCCACATGGGCCGCGCTGCGGGCGGATAGGGTGTCAATCACACGATCCAGCGTCATCGTTGCCAGCGGCACATCATAGACGCTTTCAAACTTGGCATCCACGGGCAGCAAATAGTTTCGCCGCCCGATCTGAATGCCGTGACCCGCATAGTAGAACAGAACATCTGCGGAATCTGGGATGTTCAGAACCGCTGTGCGGATCAGCTCTTCAAACTCGCGTTTAGTCAGGTCATAGCCGTCGAAGACTTGGAAATCGAAGTCTCGCAGCATGTCCGCAATGTCTTCGGCGTCTTTTCTGGCATTGGTCAGGTCGCCAACGCTCGTGTAGTCCTGATTGCCGATGACGATCGCAACCCTGCTGTTCGCGCTGGTTGCCGACGAGGACTGCGCGCTGAGGCCGCTTGCGCAAATCGTCAGGATAGACGCAGCTGCTAGTAAATGGCGCCGACCAGTTTTAGACCCAAGCTTAAGCATGTGGTGTCGTCTCCGGCTTAACCGCCCCAGCCGCCACCGCCGCCGCCACCGTCTCCACCACCGCCGCCACCGCCGCCGCCGCCACCACCATCTCCGCCGTCGCGGTCATACGCATTTTGAGGCGCTGTCGATGAAACGGCCGTCGGGGTCACCGCGGGGGCTGCTGCAGGGGCTACTGCCGCCGTCGTTGTGGCGGCAGGCGCGGGAGTTGTCGCTACCGTCGCCGCAGGGGTTGGTTGAGGGGCGGTTGCAGTCGGCGTGACAGTCTCAGTCTGTGACCAAGGGGACGCACAGCCTGCAACAGCAAGGGTACAGGCGATAAACAATGAAGTGGACGCGAAGCGCATCTCAAGCCTCCTAAAATAAAACAACTTATTAAACTCACACATAACACCGTAACTTGTGTCTTTGGAGCAGGTCTATGAACCTTTTCACATATACACGAAAAGAAGAGGATCGGCCAATTATCCTGATTGGCGCTGACAAAAGGCAGGCTTTCCTTAATTTAACATTTGTGTTAAATAAGAATCATGACCGATCTTATTGCCGCCTTTTCCGCACTATCTGACCGCACTCGGTTCGCCATTGTTGAGCAGCTGATGGACGGCGGCGAACTGCCCGCCGGAGACCTGGTCGAAGGCAAAGGCATGTCAGGTGCCGCAATCTCGCGCCACCTGAAGGTGCTGCGCGAGGCAGGATTGGTGCAACAACGCGTGCTGGGCACCCAGAGGTTGTATTCCGTCCACTCCGAAGGCCTTCGTGCGATTGCCGAGTGGACGATCTCGAAACGGCAGTTCTGGGAAAGCAGTCTGGATCGTTTGGGTGACATTTTGGAAAGGGAAAATTCATGGCCGACCTGAAATTGGAGCGGGATTTTCCCGTCAGCCCAGAAGACCTTTTTGTTTGGGTGACAGATGGCTCAAAACTGCTGCAGTGGTGGGGGCCGGAAGGCATGCATGTGCCGGATCACAATCTGGATTTTTCAAGAACCGGCCCCTGGTTTTCAGTGATGGAAAACAGCGATGGGCAGCAATTCAAGGTTTCGGGGCATGTCACGCATGTTGATCCACCGAACTCGGTCGGCTTCACTTGGGGTTGGCATGGCGACCAAGATCAACGCGGGCCGGAAAGCCACGTGACTTTTACAATAACGGTAACCGAAACCGGCGCCCGACTTGTTATCGATCACCGTGAGCTCGCCGACGCCGAGGCAGCTGAGAACCACAACACAGGCTGGACATCCTCGCTGCGCAAGCTCGAAGCGCAGTGCCAATAGATTTCATTCAGGGAGGACCGAAATGCCCCAATATCTATTTGTTTATCACGGGGGCCACACCCCAACTGACCCCGCAGAAATCGAAGCAACCATGGCCGCATGGGGCGCGTGGTTTCAAAACATGGGCGAGGCTTTGGATATCCCGGGAAACCCGGTAGGCCAATCCTATACCGTCAGCAACGGCGGCGTTGTCGACAATGGCGGGGCAAACCCGGCCTCTGGCTTCACGGTGATCAAAGCCGACAGCATGGATGCCGCGACCGAGATGGCCAAAGGCTGCCCGATGGTCATCAACGGATCTGGCTCGGTCGAAGTGGCGGAAATCCACGAAATCGAAATGTAGCTGCCTTAGTTCGCAAAGCCCGGCGCGGGTCGGATGACACCGCATTCCAGTCCTCGGCGGCTGTATTGCGTGGCATTCATGAATTTGCGCGTCGCCGGGTGATCAGCCTCCAACACCCCGAGACTGACGAGAATGGCCGCGATGGCGCATTCGCTGGCGCGGGTGGTGCCATCGGTGATCTTCAGCGCAATACCCATGCGTTTTTCCGGCAGGATCGCGACGAAGACGGCCTCGGCCCCGGTCTTGATCGCAGCGCGACCGTTCATTGCGCGCATCAATTCGGTACAGGCACGGGTTTCGCCCGCGACAAGCTCTGGGTGCTTGATCATCGCGGCGGTCAACTGCTGCGCCGCATCGCTCGACCGGTCCGACCGATTAGCGGCCGAGGCAAACCAAGCCATCGAGCGCGCAAGCCCCACCAGCGAGGTCGCGAAATTCGGGGCCGAGCATCCGTCAATGCCGTAGCCGGGGCTAGTCTCGCCGGTTGTTTCCTCAATGGCAGACAAGCAGGCCTGTTGAACAGGGTGGTCGATCTCAAGGTATTCCGGTCCGGCCCCCATATGCTGAGACAGGGTCAGAAACCCGCAGTGTTTACCCGAGCAATTGTTGTGGATCTGGCACGGCGTATCGTCGGCCAGAATAAGCCGGTCGCGCGCGGCGATGTCGGCGGGCTCTTGCGGGCCGCAGCGCAGATCATGCTCGGTGAGACCGAGATGATCCAGCCAGGCCGAAACGCGATCCGTGTGAATGTCGGCCCCGTTATGGGAGGCGCAGGCCAGCGCAAGATGTTCTGAGTTCAGCCCGTATTTGGCCGCAGCGCCAGACGTAACCAAAGGCAAAGCCTGGATCATCTTGGCTGAGGATCGCGGGTAGATCACTGCGTTCGGATCGCCCCAGCTTTGCACGATCTGCCCGGTGTCGTCGCAGACCACCGCATGGCCCAGATGCAGGCTTTCCAACAGATCGCCGCGCCACAGTTCTGTCATTGGGATGGGCTGCGTCATCTGGACCTCCGGATTTATGCGCAAAATTCTGCCAATCGCCCTTTCGCCTGTGGCGAAACCTGCGTTAGTGTGTGTATGTCGACAATCATCGGAATGCGCAACGTTTCCAAGACGAACTGGCAGGGTTCGCATGGCTTTCCGATGGGTATGAGGTAGAAGGTCGAGCTAGGAGGCTGGACAAATGGGATCAATGCTTACCCGCGTGCTTGCGGGTCTGTGTGTGGCGGGTATGGCCACAACTGCAATCGCACAGCAGGGGACAAGTACGAACCGCGTCGCGGCAAAAACCGATTGGAGCGTTTTTGTCGAAGATGATCCTACCGAATGCTGGAGCGTTTCGGCCCCCAAGGAAACTGTTAATACCCGTGGTGGACGTGTCGTTTCCGTGCGCCGCAGCGATATCTTGTTGTTTGTCTTCTATCGCCCCAATGCCGAGGTCAAAGGGCAAGTGACATTTACCGGCGGTTACCCATTTGCGGCCGGTTCCACGGTGAACTTGGTTGTAGACGGGTCTGAATTCGAACTCTTTACCGAGGGCGAGTGGGCCTGGCCGGCGACTGCTCAGGACGATGCCAAGATCGTCACAGCGATGAAGCGCGGGACCGAGGCTGTGCTGACCGCACGCTCGGAACGCGGGACGCAGACCAAGGACACGTTCTCTCTGCTCGGGTTTACAGCCGCGATTGAAGACGCCGAGACCCGCTGCACCAACTGATCTGTCGGGTCGCGATCAAAAGCGGCCCGTCTATTTTGCGGCTTCTCGCATAATTCCACCAAATATTCAGAAAGCTTGATCCGTATCAAAGCGCATCCTTTTGGCATCTGAACTAATTTGTTCAGTAATAATAAAGGATGTCTGAATATGTTCGACAAAACTCTGATCGCTCTGATGTTGGCTTCTTCACTGGTTCTGGCGGCTTGTGAAAAAGAGCCTGAAACCTACCCAATTACAGGTGAGGAATGCGGGCCTGAAGATCCGGTGAAAACGCTGGATGCCGAGGATTGCTTTATCCCGCCTGCAGGAGTCTGATCCGGCGACAAAAGCGCGTAGAGGTCAATACGATTCCTTTTGATCTTTGCGCGCGATCCTATATAGAGGCGCATCCCAATCCGGAATCCACCTGAGATACGCCCAGTAGGTACCCAAATGTCGCCCAAAGTGCCGATCACTCAAGACGTCATGACCATCCCCCGCAAACTGCCTGAGGGGAAGGTGAACCTTGTCGGTCTGACTCGCGATCAGCTCCGCGCGACTCTGATCGAACATGGCACGCCGGAAAAGCAGGCCAAGATGCGGACCGGTCAGATCTGGCAGTGGATCTACCAGTGGGGCGTGCGTGATTTTGCGCTGATGACTAACCTGGCCAAAGCCTATCGCGCGCAACTGGCCGAGAGCTTTGTGATCGAAATTCCCGAAGTGGTCACCCGTCAGGTGTCCGAAGACGGCACGCGCAAATACCTGTGTCGTATTGCGGGCGGGCATGAGGTCGAGGTCGTTTATATCCCTGAAGAGGATCGCGGCACGCTGTGTATCTCGTCTCAAGTGGGTTGTACGCTGACCTGCTCTTTCTGCCATACCGGCACGCAGAAACTGGTGCGCAACCTGACCGCGGCCGAGATTGTGGGCCAGGTGATGATGGCCCGCGATGATCTTGAGGAATGGCCCACCCCTGGCGCGCCCAAGGATGAGACGCGCCTGCTGTCGAATATCGTTCTGATGGGCATGGGTGAGCCGCTCTACAATTTCGAAAATGTCCGCGACGCGATGAAGATCGCCATGGACCCCGAAGGGATTTCTCTGTCTCGTCGGCGGATCACTCTGTCGACGAGCGGCGTGGTGCCGGAAATCGCGCGCACGGCCGAAGAGATCGGCTGCCTGCTGGCGATCTCGTTCCACGCCACCACGGATGAGACCCGCGACGTGCTGGTGCCGATCAACAAGCGCTGGAATATCGAAGAACTGCTGCAAGCGCTGGCCAGCTATCCCAATGCGTCGAATTCCGAACGGATCACGTTCGAATATGTGATGCTGGATGGCGTCAATGACAGCGACGAGGATGCGCATCGTCTGATCGACCACATCAAGCGTCATAGAATCCCGGCCAAGATCAACCTGATTCCGTTCAACGAATGGCCCGGCGCGCCGTACAAGCGCAGCTCGAACAATCGTATCCGGGCCTTTGCGAATATCATCTATCAGGCCGGTTATGCCTCACCCATCCGCAAAACGCGCGGTGAAGATATTATGGCGGCTTGCGGTCAGTTGAAATCGGCAACCGAGCGCGCACGCAAATCGCGTAGACAGATCGAGGCCGAGGCCGGGTTGAGCGGTAACTAAGCCACTTCTGCCAAGGGTTGTAGCGGTAAACTTAATGTTTCCGGTGCTGATTTTGTCTTCAATATTTGCTATGTGTTAGGGCGTCCGTTCCTGTTTCGGACGCTCGGCTTTCCCTTGAAACGCCGGGACTTTTTTGGCCGCGAGCTTATTTCTTCGCTACGCGCGGCATATAGGCAAACTGATATTTCAGGTGAGCCCCAAATGATTGAACGACCTCGAAGTAAATTGAAAACCATTGCATTTGCAGTCCTATTTGTACCGCTTTCTGCGGCGGGCGCTTTTGCGGAAGACCCTGACGCTCATCTGGCCATCGAAAATCCGGCTGAGTTGGGCAAGGACGAAGCCAACGCGCATTATCGCGCGTTGTCGAAACGTATGGCCCGTGGCTATGCGACGTCGCAGTTGGATCTCATTTTGAACTACCAAAGCTGGCCGCTGTTCAATGATGCGCCGTATATCTCGGCAACACACGGGCAGCGGTTCGTGAACAGCTACGCTAACCGCATGGCGCTGAACTACGCGACCCTGCAACCGGGTGAGCTTTTGCCCATGGGCTCGGTTCTGGCCAAGGACAGCATGACGGTGACCGATGAGGGTAAAATCTACCCCGGTGCGATGTTCGTGATGGAGAAAATGGCCCAAGGTGCCAACCCCGAGACGGCAGACTGGCGGTACATTATGGTACTGCCCGATGGGTCTTTGTTTGGCGACACTCTGGGCGATCGGGCCGGGGCCGTGGCATATTGCCATGACTGCCACGTGCAGGTGGCCGACAGGGACTACACCTTCTACGTGCCCGAGGACTACCAGATCAAAGGTGAGTAGACCTATCCGCGACGAAAGCGGGCGGTTCCAATAACCTCAATCAGTTGCTGCCGCACGGGATCGGGTTGTGCCTCGACCGCATTCAGAACCTCACGCAGTTCAGCGCGTAGCCCGTGCATCTGGTCGATCAGAGAGATCATCATCGACAAAGCATCGGCCTCCATATCGTATTGCTCGTGCAATTCGCACGCCAATTCCAGCCGGGCGACGTCGATGCTGTGGTAGACCACGCCTTGATCTGACTGCTCGGGGATCACGATCTCTGCCGCGAGATACTCGGTCAGGCGGTCCGAGGTCAGGCGAGAGATGGCTTGGATCAGTTCCTCTTCGGTCAGGGTCATGACGGCATTCCTTTCCGAGGATCATAGTGATGGGCGTCGCGCCATGTCTCCATGAATTGCTTGAGGTCGTCGTCGATCTGGTCAGGCAGGGCGACGGTAAGTTCGATCAGTTGATCCCCCCGTTCGGACGAGCCGCGTTTTTTGACGCCCTTGCCCCGCAGGCGCAGGGTTTTGCCGCTGCTGGTGCCTGCCGGGACGGTGACATTGACGCCACCGTCGATTGTGGGGGCAGGGACTTTGCCACCCAAGACAGCCTCATCAATGGTGATCGGCAATGTGATGTGAATGTCATCCCCCTGCCGGTCGAACAACGGATGGTCCGCGACCGAGATCGTGACCAGCGCATCCCCAGGAGGCCCCTCACCATAGCCCGGAGCGCCTTTGCCTCGCAGCCGGATGGTTTGACCCGTGGTGATACCCGCCGGGATTTTAACCTCGATCCGGTTGCCATCGGGCAGGGTAAGCTTTTGGCTGGCCCCAAACACGGCATCCAGAAAGCTGATCTGTAGCGAGTAATTCAGATTGTGACCCGGCGCATGGAATTCCTGCGTGCGCTGGTCGCCAAACCCACCGCGGCCGCGCATGAATTCGGCGAAGATGTCTGACATGTCATCCGGGTCCGCCTGCCGTCCGCGATAGGGGTTTCCGGCGGCCTCGGCATAGTCGCGATAATATTGCTGTTGAGGGCGCTCCTGACCCGAAGCGTCAATCTCGCCATTGTCATAGCGGGCACGGGTTTCAGGGTCTTTCAGCAGATCGTAAGCAGCGGCGGCGGCTTTAAACTTGGCCTCGGCCTCGGCATCACCGGGTTTGAGGTCCGGGTGGCATTCCTTGGCGATGCGCCGATAGGCTTTCTTGATCTCGGCGGCACTGGCGTCTTTGGCGACGCCGAGGACGGAATAGGGATCGTCGCTCATCTCACCTCTCGCGGATGTGGGTCGGTCTGATCTTTATGAATGTGTTTTATCATGCGATTTCAACCGACCAAAAGGAAGAGGCAATTGAATTGGCTCGAAAAATCCTACAGGTCTGATAATATCTGCATGTCTGTACCTGTTCATACACGGAGAGCTTGAATGTCGCGCAGAATCAAATCCGCTCTGGCCCTGCTGGCCGGGAATGCCATCGGCCTGTTGCTGGCGTCGCTCATTTTGACCGGCTTTGCCATCAAGCCGATCTCATTCATCGTTGTGGTGCTTGTGTTCACCGTCGTTCAGGTGATTGCCGAGCCGCTGATCCTGAAGCTGGGGGAAAAGAAGGCTCCGGCGCTCAAGGGTGGGATCGCGTTGATCGTGACATTTGTGGGTCTGCTGGTCACCGACCTGATTGCCTCGGGGCTGACGGTTGGAGGTGTTTCCAACCTGCTGGCCGCAACGCTGTTGGTCTGGCTGGGGGCGCTGATCGCCAGCGTGGTGCTGCCGATCTACGTGTTCAAGGAACTGCGCGAAGCCAAGAAGTAGTCACAGCGCGTTCAGGCTGGCCTCGAACGCCTGCCAAAGCTCTTCAACCGGCTCACACCCGACCGACAGGCGGATAAAGGCGGGGTCGACAGCGTCCCCCCACCGCGCGCGGCGCTCGGCCGAGCTATGAACGCCGCCGAAGGACGTGGCGGGCCGCAGCAAAGGGCAGGTGTTGATGAAGGCCTCGGCCTTGTCCTCGCTTTCCAGCGTCAGCGAGAGCAGGAACCCGAACCGCGTGGTCTGAGCTTGCGCCAGCGCATGGGACGGATCGTTCGGCAGGCCGGGATAGCGGATGTGCTTGACAGCCGGATGCGCTGCCAGACGCTCGGCCAGCACCTGGGCCGAGGCGCACATGCGATCAAAACGCACGTCCATCGTTTCGAGCCCGCGATGCAAAAGCCATGCTTCGTGCGGTCCGGGGATCGCGCCTGAGACGCGGCGCCATTCTTCAACCCGCTCCATGATCTGCGCGTCGCGGCTGGCGACGTGGCCCATCAGCATGTCCGAGTGCCCACCCATCGCCTTGGTGTCCGAGGACACGATCACGTCGATGCCCAAATCCAGCGGGCGCTGGCCCAGCGGTGTCAGGGTTGTGTTGTCGGCAATGGTGATGCCTCCGGCGGCGCGAACCTGTTTGGCCACATCCGCAAGGTCAATCATGTCGAGGCCGGGGTTAGAAGGGCTTTCCACGAAGACCACGTCGAAGCCCTCAAACCCTCCGTCGGCGAAGCCTGTGGTTGGCCGTTCTTCGACCACAACGCCCAGTCGGGACAGGAACCTGTCCGCCAGCAGGCGCGTCACGTAATAGCCATCCGAGGGGATCAACAGGCGAGACCCGGCCTGAACGGTTGCAAACAAAGCCGCCGAGATGGCCGCCATGCCCGACGGGAAGCAAAGGCAGGGCGCGGCCTCAAGATGGGACAGCACATGTTCCAGATGCACCCAGGTCGGGTTGTCGACGCGGCCATAGGTGGCATGCCCATCCGGCAGGCCGGGCAGGTGATACATGCTGCTTTGGGTTAGTGGCAGGGCGACCGGGTCACCCTTGTCCAACGCGTTGCCGCGCAGATGAAGCATTTCGCCGGGTTTGTGGGCCATGGCTCAGCGTCCCGGAATGGCGTCGCGAGGCGGGGCGGGTTCCCAGTTTTCGATGATCTCAACCGCTTCTTGCGCGGTGTCGACAAAGCGGAACAGGTCGAGGTCTTCGTCCGAGATCGTGCCCGCATCGGCCAGTGCCGACCAATTGATGACCTTTTCCCAGAATTCACGGCCAAATAGCAGGAAGGGCACACGCTCCATCCGCCCCGTTTGGATCAGGGTGAGAGACTCGAAAAGCTCATCCATCGTGCCAAAGCCGCCGGGGAAGATGGTGATGGCACGGGCGCGCATCAGGAAGTGCATCTTGCGGATGGCGAAATAGTGGAAGTTGAAGCTGAGGTCCGGCGTCACATAAAGGTTCGGCGCTTGTTCATGTGGTAGAACAATGTTCAGACCGATGGAGCAACCACCCGCATCCTGCGCGCCGCGGTTTCCGGCCTCCATTACGCCGGGGCCACCACCCGTGACGATGACGTTTTCGCGGCAGCCCGTTTCGTTCGACTTCTCGGTCATCAGCCGCGCGAACTCACGCGCCTCGTCATAATACTGGGACAGACCGGCTAGCGTTTCGGTGCGCGCCGTGTGTTTCTGCGACGGTTCTGGAATGCGCGCGCCGCCAAACATGACAATGGTCGAGGTGATCTCTCGTTCACTCATGATCATCTCGGGCTTCAGCAGTTCCAACTGCAAACGCACCGGGCGCAGCTCATCGCGGCACAGGAATTCCTCATCTGCGAAGGCAAGACGGTAGGCCGGGGACCGCGTCTGTGGTGTGTCCGGCACCTCGCTCGCGGTCGAGCGGTCGGTCTGCGCGTCGCGGAAAGGGCTGTGGCGGTCTTCTCTCATTGGTGAACGATCCCTGCTTGCGTGTTTGACAAACAGCTATAGGGTTCGCGGGCAGAGTGCCAGTCACGGAAAGACAAGAATGGATTGGAAGACGGAAATTCAGGCGGCAGCAGAACGCATTGCCGGTCACGCGCAGATAACCCCGGTGATGGAGAGCCATATTCCCGGCTATCCGATCGAGCTGAAGCTTGAGCATATGCAGCACACCGGAAGCTTCAAGGCGCGCGGGGCGTTCAACACGTTGCTGAGCATGGAGGTGCCGCAGGCGGGCGTCGTGGCGGCCTCGGGCGGCAATCACGGGGCGGCGGCGGCCTATGCGGCGCGTGCGTTGGGACATCCGGCCAAGATTTTTGTGCCAGAGATTGCGGGCCCGTCCAAGATTGCCCTGATCGAACAGATCGGCGCGGATCTCAGCGTGGTGCCCGGTGAATATGCCAACGCGCTGGCGTTGGCGCAGGCGCATGAGGACAAGACCGACGCAATGCAGATCCACGCCTATGATGCAGCTGCTACGGTCGCCGGGCAGGGCACTTGCTTCGCCGAATGGGAGGCGCAGGGCTTGCAGGCCGATACCGTCCTGATCGCCGTCGGCGGCGGCGGTCTGATCGCGGGCGCTCTGGCCTGGTTTCAAGGCGCACGCAAGGTCGTGGCGGTCGAGCCTGAGACCTCTTGCGCTTTGAACGCCGCCCTGCAAGCCAATGAGCCGGTCGATGTTTCGGTTTCCGGCGTTGCGGCCAACGCGCTGGGCGCGCAGCGGATCGGGTCGATCTGTTTTGAACTGGCGCAAGGGATGGAGTCGGTGCTGGTATCCGATCAAGCCATATCTGAGGCGCAGCGCGTGTTGTGGCAAGCGCATCGCATCCTTGTCGAACCCGCCGGAGCCGCCGCCTTGGCGGCGTTGATGTCGGGGGCCTACACGCCAGAGCCGGGCGAACGCGTCGCCGTTCTGATCTGCGGTGGGAACATTGCTCCGGACCCTTTTGCAGGCTGAATTACCGCCTTGTGAAAACAGGTTGAGGATTTTATCTATAATTCATGAGCGCCACGATTGCCGATAAAATCTACGAAAATCTCAGGCAGCAGATCATCACCGGTGATCTGAACGCCGGTGAGAAGCTGCGCCAGGATCACATCGCCAAGGCCTTTGAGACCAGCCACGTCCCCGTGCGCGAGGCTCTGCTGCGGCTCGAGGGGCACGGCCTTGCCAAAAGCGAACCGCGGCGCGGTATGCGTGTCGCTGTTCTCGACCCGGCCGAGGTGCGCGAAGTTGTCGAAATGCGCATGGTGCTTGAGCCTTTGGCCTTGCAGCATTCCGTGCAGAACATGACACCCAGTGATGTGAAGCGCATGGATGAGGCGCGGATTGCCTGTGATGAGGCGCAGACCATGCCCAACTGGGAAACACGTAACCGGGTCTTTCACCGGGCGCTCCTGACGCCCTGCGGCATGCCGCGCCTGCTGCACACGATTGATGACCTTCATATCGCCAGCGCGCGTCATCTGTTTGCCCATTGGAGACCCAAGTGGAAACAGCGTGTAGACAAGGATCATCTGGCGATTGTCCAGGCTCTGAAACACAAGGATCTTGGCACCGCAACGACCATCTTGATCCGGCATATCCGTCGCGCCAGCTGAGGCTCCGACGATTCCGCCGCAAAAGAGCCCCTGTTCGTCGCATTGCGCAGTGGGCTTGGCTTTCGTATAGGCCACACCGACACGAACAGATTCTGTAGGGAGACGCCCAATGTCCAATGCGCAACTCGAAGCCGCCATCGAATCCGCCTGGGAAGCGCGCGATTCGATCACGCCCGCAACCACAGGCGAGCAGCGCGACGCCATTGAAGACACGCTGAACGCGCTGGACAGCGGCGCACTACGCGTTGCCGAAAAGCTGGACAGCGGTGACTGGCATGTAAACCAGTGGGCCAAGAAAGCAGTTCTGCTGGGCTTCCGTATCAAGGACATGGAAATTCAGACCGGCGGCCCTCAGGCCGGGGGCTGGTGGGACAAGGTGGACAGCAAGTTCGCCGGTTGGAGCGAAGACAACTGGAAGGCCGCCGGTTTCCGTGCCGTGCCCAACTGCGTTGTCCGTAAATCGGCCTATATCGCGCCGGGCGCAGTGCTGATGCCTTCCTTCGTGAACCTTGGCGCCTATGTCGACGAAGGCACCATGGTGGATACGTGGGCGACCGTCGGATCCTGCGCGCAGATCGGCAAGAACGTGCACCTGTCGGGCGGCGTCGGGATCGGCGGCGTGCTAGAGCCGATGCAGGCAGGCCCTACCATCATCGAAGACAATTGCTTTATCGGCGCGCGCTCTGAGGTGGTCGAAGGCTGCATCGTGCGCGAAGGCTCAGTTCTGGGCATGGGTGTGTTCATCGGCAAATCGACCAAGATCGTCGACCGTGAGACCGGCGAAGTCACCTATGGTGAGGTTCCGCCCTATTCGGTGGTCGTTGCAGGCTCAATGCCATCGAAGAACAACATCAGTCTCTATTGCGCGGTGATCGTGAAGCGCGTGGATGAAAAGACCCGCTCGAAAACCGGGATCAACGAATTGCTGCGAGACTAAGCGCGCTTCATCGAAACGATTGGCCGCAGCCCTGTGCTGCGGCCTTTTTTGTTAGGCTTTGACAGGATAGCGGTCCGGCTCTTCAAACACGTCGATCACGCGTGAGCCTGCCTTGATCTTACCGCCATGCTCGACCCCGTCCGGGATGGAGTAGCTGTCGCCAGGGCGATAGATTCGGGTCTCAGCCCCTATCGTCAGCTCTACTTCGCCTTCGATGACAGTACCCCATTGGGCCTTGTGGGCATGCGTCGGTAGTTCAAAATCCTTCAGGAAAGTGAAAAACGCCACCAGCCCGGCATCAGAGCGGATCACGGCTGTTTGCACGACGTCCTCGGGGAAGGGAACGTCAAGGCTGGGAAAGTCGGTAATGAAATCTGGAAAGGTCATCAAACATCCCTAGTGGTTTGCGAAAATACCACTATGCAGAGTTGTCAGCCCCATGCAAATGCTTGACCGTGCAAAGGTGCAGAGCTATGGCCCCCTGCATGGAAAAGCAAAAGAAACCCTCTCGTCAGCAAGTCTACACCCTGCTCGTGCAGATTGGCCGCAAGGAGGGCGATGGCCTGCCAGACGGCGCGACCGGAGCGGCCCTGATGTGCTTTGCCAGTGGTGTGGACGAGGCCGAGGCCGTGCGTGAGACGGTTGCGATTTTGAAACAGGCCGACACGGCCCCTCTGGACGTGACCGGCTATGGCACATTGGCCGAGCGAGAGGCGCAGGGGCATGACATCGACTCCGATGAACGCGCCCTTATGCAGCGGGCACTGGACGAGAACGCCGTCATTGTCGCGCAGATGACACCGTTTTTTGACGAAGGTGCAAAAGGCTGACGACTGGCCTTCTTGCATTGACGATCCGCTCGGCGCATATCCAGAGGGCTTTACTGGATTGAGGTTCCTCATGCGTCGCTGGATTTTCATCTCTGTTTCGGTTGCCATAGCATCGGTTGCCCATGCCGAGACGCGGGTCCCTCAATCCCAAGCCGAAATCTCGCTTGGTTTTGCCCCCGTGGTGAAAGAGGCCGCGCCTGCGGTTGTTAACATATATGCCAAGATCGTGCGGCAGGGGCGGTCGCGGCCGTTATTCTCGGACCCATTCTTTCAGGATTTCTTTGGGCGTGGATTTGGAGAACCACAGCAGCGGGTCCAAAACTCGCTCGGCTCGGGCGTGATCCTGTCCGAGGATGGCTATGTGGTGTCGAATTACCACGTGGTCGGCTCGGCCACTGAAATCCGTGTGGTCACGACCGACCGGCGCGAATTCACGGCTGAGGTGGTTTTGGGCCACGAAGAAAGCGATATCGCAATCCTGCGGCTGGAAGAGGCTCAGGACCTGCCCTTCCTGACCATGCGCGATTCGGATCACGTTGAGGTGGGCGAATTGGCTTTGGCGATCGGTAACCCGTTCGGGATCGGGCAGACGGTGTCCTCGGGCATTATATCGGGATTGGCGCGCACTGGCACGGCGACCGGGAACGCGCGCGGCTATTTTCTTCAGACTGATGCGGCGATCAACCCGGGCAATTCGGGCGGCGCCCTGATTGACGTGAATGGTGACCTGATCGGGATCAACACCTCGATCCTGACGCAGTCTGGTGGTTCAAACGGGATCGGTTTCGCCATCCCAGCCAATCTGGTGGCCGAATTCCTGCGGCAGGCGCAAGCTGGCAATGACACGTTTGTCAGCCCCTGGGCGGGTATGAGTGGCCAGCACATGAGCGCCGACATTGCCGAGTCTCTGGGTCTGGTGATCCCTATGGGCGTTGTGATCTCAGATTTGCACGACCTCAGCCCTCTGGCCGAAGCCGGGCTGCGGGTTGGCGATGTGGTCACTCATGTGGACGGAGATGAGGTGAACTCTCCGGCCGAGATGAAATTCCGCATGTCCGTGGCGGGCGTCGGAGGTACATCCGTTCTGACCCGGTTGCGTGGTGAGGAAAGCGACGACGTTGAAGTGGCGCTGATCCGTGCGCCTGATACGCCAGATGCCGAAAAGACGACCTTGGATGAAAGCACCGTACTGCCCGAACTGACCGTCTCGGGCGTCAACCCGGCTGTGATCATTGATCTGGGGCTTAAACTGTCCCAGTCCGGCGTCGTTGTTGTTGACCCCGGCCCATACGGCGCCCGCGCGGGTCTACGAGCCGGCGACGTTCTGGAGGCGATCAATGGTACGGACGTCGCGCGTCCGCAGGACGTCGTTCGAACGCTGACCGATCCGGGGCGCAGGATCAACATCGTAATTCAGCGAGGCGGCCGTAGTCTGTCCCTGCGATTCCGGCTGTAGCGCATGAGCGATCTGTTCGACACCGGCGCAGCCGAGCCTGCAGCGAATCCGCACCGCCCCTTGGCGGATCGCCTGCGTCCGCAAACGCTGGCCGAGGTGATCGGGCAAGAGCAGGTTCTGGGCCCCGACGCGCCATTGGGGGTCATGTTGGCCTCAGGCAGCTTGTCCAGCCTGATTTTCTGGGGGCCTCCGGGCGTTGGAAAAACGACCATCGCGCGGTTGCTGGCGCAGGAAACCGATCTGCATTTCGTTCAGATCAGCGCGATCTTTACTGGTGTGCCGGACCTGAAGAAGGTGTTTGAGGCCGCGAAAATCCGGCGCCAGAACGGGCAGGGGACGTTGCTGTTCGTGGATGAGATCCACCGCTTCAACAAAGCGCAGCAGGACGGGTTTTTGCCCCATATGGAGGACGGGACGATCCTGCTGGTCGGGGCCACGACCGAAAACCCGTCGTTCGAGTTGAACGCCGCGGTTTTGAGCCGATCGCAAGTTCTGGTACTGGAGCGGTTGAGCCTTGCCGATCTGGAACGTCTGACACAACGCGCTGAGAAAGAGCTAGGCAAAGCGCTCCCCCTGACGCCTGCCGCACGTGATGCACTGCACGAAATGGCAGATGGCGACGGGCGGGCCTTGTTGAACCTGATCGAACAGGTTGCGGCATGGAAGGTTGACGCACCGCTTGACCCGGATGCGTTGTCGACGCGTTTGATGCGGCGCGCGGCGAAATACGACAAATCCGGCGATGAGCATTACAACCTGATCTCGGCCTTGCACAAATCGGTGCGTGGTTCGGACCCAGACGCGGCGCTCTATTGGTTTGCGCGGATGCTGACCGGGGGCGAAGACCCGCGCTATCTGGCCCGTCGGATCACCCGCATGGCGGTTGAGGATATCGGTCTGGCCGACCCGCAGGCGCAGGCGATCTGTCTGCAATCGTGGGAGACCTACGAACGGCTCGGCTCCCCCGAGGGAGAGTTGGCGCTAGCGCAGGCGCTGGTCTATCTGGCGCTGGCCCCGAAATCGAACGGGGCCTATGTGGGCTACAAGGCCGCGATGCGCCTGGCGAAGCAATCGGGCAGTGAGCCGCCGCCGAAGCATATCCTGAACGCGCCTACCTCGTTGATGAAGGATCAGGGCTATGGCGACGGTTACGCCTATGACCACGATGCAGAAGATGGGTTCTCGGGTCAGAACTACTTCCCCGAGACGATAAAGCGGCCTGTGCTGTATCAACCGGTCGAACGTGGGTTCGAGCGTGAGTTGAAAAAACGGCTGGACTATTTCGCCAAACTGCGTACGCAGCGCAACAGCGGGTAACGCAGGGTCAATTTCGCGCTGCCGTAGCGTCACAGGCGACAGGTTGCAAACATCCGGTTTCCCTTCGGTCAATGACCATGAGGGAGGACATGTCATGCCCGTTTCCATTGACAAAACCGAAGACGTTTGGACCATCATCCATGACCGGCCCGAGGCGCGGAACGCTGTTGACCCGGATCATGCTAAGGCTCTGGTGGATGCGTTTCTTGAGTTCGAACACGGCCCCGCAAAGGTTGCCGTTTTCTGGGGGAAGGGGGGCAATTTCTGTGCCGGGTGGGACCTGAAGCTGGCCGCCAGTCTGGCTGACCCTGAATTGGGTGAGGCATATTACGAGAAACACAGCTTTCCTATTGGATCCGCTACCTCGACGCTTGGGCCAATGGGGCCGTCTCGGCTGGAATTGTCAAAGCCAGTTATCGGAGCCATTGACGGTGCAGCCGTCGCCGGCGGGATGGAGTTGGCCTTGTGGTGCGACATACGGGTGATGGCTGAGACGGCTTACCTTGGGGTATTTTGTCGCCGTTGGGGAATTGTTCTGATGGACGGCGGCACAGTTCGCTTGCCGCGCTTGGTTGGGCAGGGCAAAGCACTTGAGATCGCTCTGACCGGGCGCAAGGTCGCGGCTGAGGAGTGCTATCGGATCGGGTTGGCAGAGAAAGTCGTGCCCCACGGAGAAGCGCGGGCCGCTGCCGAGGCCATGGCCTACGACATCGCCCGTTTCCCACAGGAAGCTGTGCGGGCCGACCGACGATCGATCATCGAATCGCGTGGGATGTCAGTGCGTGATGGGCTAAAGGTTGAATGGGCCAACGGTCTGGAAGCGATCCGGCGGGAGGGTACCGCAGGCGCAGGGCGGTTTCGAGATGGGGCCGGGCGACATGGGGATTTCTTGAACATCTGAAACGCCTACGATTGCTTGACTCTCGACCCGTTGCAGGCCACAGACGCGCATGTTTTCTAAGGCAGTGGTAGCAGGATACTCCGGGCGGATCGGCCGCGCGGGACAAGGGGCGATGGCATGAGTGGCGTGCAGATGATTACGGTCGCAGAAGGTGACGGAGACCAGCGTGTGGATCGCTGGCTGCGCCGCCTGTTTCCGCATGTCAGCCAAGGACGGATCGAAAAGATGTGCCGCAAGGGAGAGCTGCGCGTAGATGGCAGTCGCGCCAAGGCCTCGACCCGGCTGGAGGTCGGGCAGGTCGTCCGCGTGCCCCCGCTGCCGGATGCCGATCACAAACCGGCCGAGATAAAGCGCAGCGTGTCTGAGGCGGATGCGAAGATGATCCAGTCCTGCGTGATCTATCGCGACGATCACGTTTTGGCACTGAACAAACCGCACGGCCTTGCGGTGCAAGGCGGCAGCGGCCAGACCCGCCACGTCGACAGCCTGTCTGAGGCTCTACGCTTTGGCTATGATGAGAACCCGCGGCTGGTCCATCGGCTGGATAAGGACACCTCGGGTGTTCTGCTGCTGGCCCGCACGCGAGAGGCCGCCAAGGGGCTGACTGCTGCCTTCCGCCACCGCGATACACGCAAGATCTATTGGGCGCTGGTCGCCGGTGTGCCGACGCCCTATCTCGGCGAGATCAAGACTGGTCTGGTCAAAGCCTCTGGCCATGGCAAACAGGGCGAGGGCGAAAAGATGATCCCCGTCCATATGGGTGACATCGACAGCACGCCCGGTGCGAAACGGGCACATACCCATTACGCGACGCTCTATCGTGTCGCGGGCCGCGCCGCCTGGGTCGCGATGGAGCCGATTACGGGCCGTACCCATCAGCTGCGCGCGCATATGGCCGCGATCGGCCATCCGATCATAGGCGACGGCAAATATGGTGGCTCGGGTCAGGAAAACCTCGGCGATGGCTGGGGCGCGCAATTGGGCGGGATCATCAGTAAAAAGCTGCACCTGCACGCACGGCGCTTGTCTTTCCAGCACCCGATGACCCGCAAACCGATCACGGTCGAGGCCCCTCTGCCCGAGCACATGAAGCACAGCTGGGATACGTTTGGCTGGACCGAAGACCTTGCCGCCGACGACCCCTTCGAGGAGCTGCAATGAGCGCACCCCTGCGTTTGGTCCTGTTCGATGTCGATGGCACGCTGGTCGACAGTCAGGGCAGTATCGTTCATTCGATGACGGCCAGTTTTCAGGCGGCCTCGGTCGAGGTGCCAAGCCGCGAGGCCATTCTGTCGATAGTCGGTCTGTCGTTGCCTTTGGCCATTGCACAGCTTGTGCCACAGCAGTCGACGACGGTTCAAGCGCAATTGGTTGAAGGGTACAAACAGGCCTATCACGCGCACCGGCTGGATCTTGGCGCGGCGAGTTCCCCCCTTTATCCCGGCGCGCGCGACGCGATTGAAGCCCTGCATGCGGTGCCCGAGATTCTTCTGGGCGTCGCCACAGGCAAATCGCAACGCGGTCTGGATGCGCTGATCGAAGCGCATGGGTTGGAGCGCTATTTCGTGACCCGGCAGGTGGCGGATCATCACCCCTCAAAACCTCATCCCTCGATGGTTCAGACCGCGCTGGCGGAAACCGGCGTTAATGCCGCGCATGCGGTCATGATCGGGGATACCAGCTATGACATGGACATGGCCGCCGCTGCAGGCGTGACCGGGATCGGGGTGTCGTGGGGGTACCATGACACTGCAGCGCTAAGTGCGGCCGCTTGTGTGATTGAAACATTCGACCAGCTGCCGGATGCGCTGGCCACTCTTTGGAAGTGAAGACATGAGCGACTGGAAACCGAAACGCTTTTGGACAAACTGCACCGCGGTCGAGGCCGAGGACGGCTATACTGTCGAGCTGGATGGCCGCCGGGTCAAAACGCCGGCCAAGGCCGCATTGATTCTGCCGACCAAAGCGATGGCCGAAGCCGTTGCCGCTGAATGGGATGCGCAAGACAAAGAGGTCGACCCGACCACCATGCCCTTCACCCGATCAGCCAATGCGGCGATCGACAAGGTGCGCATCCAGCACAGCGAAGTGGCGGATATGTTGGCGGACTACGGTGACTCCGATCTGCTGTGCTATCGCGCCACCCATCCTCAGGAACTGCAAGAGCGTCAGGCCGCAGACTGGGATCCTGCGTTGGACTGGGCGGCCGAGACCCTCCAGGCCCGACTGATTCCCGTGGCGGGGGTTCTGCACCAGCCCCAATCGGCTGAGGCTTTGACGCAGTTGCGTCAGCGGGTCCATACGTTGGATGCGTTTCAGTTGGCGGCCTTCCACGATCTGGTCAGCTTGTCTGGTTCGTTGATTCTGGGATTTGCGGCGGCGCAGAATTGGCGCGAACCGGACGAAATATGGCGCATTTCGCGACTTGATGAGAACTGGCAGATCGAACAATGGGGCCACGATGACGAAGCCCATGCCATTGCGGAAACAAAGAAAGCCGCGTTTTTGCACGCCAAGACCTTCTTCGATCTCTCTGTTTGATCCTTCCAACGTTGGTTTTTTTACGCATCTGCCTAATCCAGAGGCGGAGACCCATCGTTTTCCCTGATCCGACCCTTGACGTTTGTTTATGAATGCGACCAAACTCAAGCCCACTAAAGGGGAGACACCTTTGGGGTAACCTTTCCGGCATCCACTATGCCGGGCAGAGCCGCCCTTACCGGGGCGGAAAATCAGGAAGAGGTAAAAATGAAAAAATCCGTAATCTTGGGCGCGGCAACAGTGGCCGGTCTGGCCGCAGGTGCTGCCGCGGCGGGAACTGTAGACGACGTCAAGGCGCGCGGCACTCTGAACTGTGGTGTGACCACCGGTCTGGTTGGCTTCGCTGCACCTGACGCGAATGGCGAATGGAAAGGCTTCGACGTATCGCTGTGCCGTGCCGTTGCCGCCGCTGTTCTGGGTGACGCAAACGCAGTTGAATTCGTTCCGACCACCGGCAAGACGCGCTTCACCGCTCTGGCCTCGGGCGAGATCGACATGCTGGCCCGTAACACCACATGGACCTTCAGCCGCGACGTCGACCTGAAGTTCGAATTCACCGGCGTGAACTACTATGACGGTCAGGGCTTCATGGTTCCCAAGGCGCTGGGCGTAAGCTCGGCCAAAGAACTGGACGGCGCAACCGTCTGCATCCAGACCGGCACTACCACCGAGCTGAACCTGGCCGATTTCTTCCGTGCCAACAACATCAGCTACGAGCCGGTTCCAATCGAAACCAACGCCGAAGCGCAGCAGCAGTACCTGGCTGGCGCATGTGACGTTTACACCACCGACGCTTCGGGCCTGGCCGCAACCCGCGCCACGTTCGAAAACCCTGGTGACCACGTCCTGCTGCCCGAAATCATCTCGAAAGAGCCGCTGGGCCCACTGGTCCGTCACGGCGACCACGAGTGGGGCGATGTTGTCCGCTGGACCCTGAACGCGCTGGTTTCGGCTGAAGAGCTGGGCGTGACCTCGGCGAACATCGACGAGCTGGCAGCTGGCACCGACAACCCGGAAGTCAACCGTCTGCTGGGCACCGAAGGTACCTTGGGCGAGATGCTGGGTCTGGACGCACAGTGGGCTATGCGCGCCATCAAGGCGGACGGCAACTATGGTGAAGTGTTTGCCAAGAACATCGGTGAAGAAACTCCGATCGGTCTGGCACGCGGCCTGAACGCTCAGTGGACCGAAGGCGGCCTGCTGTACTCGCCGCCTTTCCGCTAAGACATCCACGGAAAAGGGCGCAGGACATCCTGCGCCCTTTTTCACTAATACTTACGCGAACGGACGCAGAGCGGGGACAACCTCGCCATAAAAACAAAGTCCGCTAGCTACGGGGATTCCAAAATATGTCGACTATGACTGACCCGCCGAAAGCTGATTTTCGGCTGTCGATGCTCATAAACGATACCCGCTACAGATCGCTGACTTTTCAGGTGATCGCGGCTATCGCTATTGCGCTATCCATTTGGTATCTGGGCAACAACCTGATCCAGAACCTTCGGGCCGCCGGCCTGAACATATCCTACACATTCCTCGGCGATTCCGCCGGGTACGACATCAACCAGCGTCTGATCGAATATGACAGCCAGTCCTCGCATGGGCGGGCTGCGGTTGTGGGGCTTTTGAACACGCTTCTCGTGGCGTTTCTGGCCTGTATCACCGCAACGATATTCGGAGTGATCGCCGGGGTTCTGCGGCTCTCAAACAACTGGCTCGTCTCAAAGCTGATGGCGGTCTATGTCGAGATCTTCCGCAACATTCCGGTTCTGATCTGGATCATCATCATCTTCACGATCATGACGGCCGTTCTGCCGGGGCCGCGGGCGTTCCGCGGTGACAACCCGACGTCGAGCATGCTGTTTGATGCCTTCGCCTTCACCAACCGTGGGGTCTATATCCCCCGTCCGGAATTCGCGCATGGCCTGTTCAGTGCAACCATTCTGAACTGGCTGCTGGTGATTGCCGGTCTGGTCGCATCATGGTTCGCCTCGCGCGAGATCGAAAAGCGGGCGACCAAGAAGCAGGAAGAGACCGGTGAACGCCCCAGAACGCTGCTGGTGAAGCTGGGCGTCTGGCTGGTGCCGTTTGCGTTGCTGATGGTTCTGATGGGCCTGACTTGGGACATTCCCGCGCTGAAGGGCTTTAACTTCAGCGGAGGTATCAAGGTTGGTGGTCCTCTGATCGCTTTGTGGTTCGCTTTGTCGATCTACACTGGGGCCTTCATCGCGGAAAACGTGCGGGCCGGTATTCAGGCGATCTCAAAAGGTCAGACCGAGGCTGCGGCCGCTCTGGGTCTGCGTCAGGGTCGGATCATGAATCTGGTCATCCTGCCGCAAGCGCTGCGGGTGATTATTCCGCCGCTGATTTCGCAGTATCTCAACATCACCAAAAACTCGTCTCTGGCGATTGCCGTGGGCTACGCGGATATCACCGCGACGCTGGGCGGTATCACCCTGAACCAGACCGGTCGTGCGATCGAATGTGTTCTGCTCTTGATGCTGTTCTACCTCACCGCCTCGCTGGTAATCTCGATGGTGATGAACGTCTACAACGCATCCGTCAAGTTGAAGGAGCGCTGAGCCATGGCCGATCAAACAACCAATCCGATCGCTTTCGTGGCCGAAGGTACCATCCCTCCCTCTCCGCCCCCGGCGAATGAGACGGGCGTGGTCAAATGGCTGCGTGAGAACCTGTTCTCTGGCGTTGCCAACACCATCCTGACGGTTCTGTCGCTGATCCTGATCTACATCCTTCTGAAGAACACGTTGCCGTGGATTCTGAACGGGGTGTGGAATGCGAACTCGCTGGCAGAGTGTCGTGAGATTCTGGGTGGCAAGACAGGCGCGTGTTTCGCGGTTCTGACCGAACGCTGGCCACAGCTGATCTACGGCTTCAAATACCCGGTTGACGCGTACTGGCGCCCCAACCTGGCCTTTGTGCTGATGCTGGTGGCCTTTGCGCCGGTGCTGTTCTTCGACTTGCCGCGCAAGATGCTGATCTTCACAGCGCTCTACCCGTTCATTGCGTTCTGGCTGATCTGGGGTGGCACCATTCTGGTCCCGCTTGTGGCTCTGCTGGGTTGCGTCGCGGGCGGCGCCGTTTTCCAGAAATTCGGCAAGAACAGCTTTGCGGCCGGCTTCTTCGGGGCCATCGTTGTGGCTCTTGTCGTTTGGAATGTTGGCGGAGCGCTGATACCGGAAGGTGCTTCTGAAGACGCGATGCTTACAGCTGTTCCCAGCCGTGATCTCGGAGGCTTCATGCTGAACATGATGCTGGGTGTCACTTGTGTGTCGCTGTCGGTTCCGTTGGGCATAGCCCTTGCACTGGGCCGTCAGTCCGACATGCCGCTGATCAAGTGGGTGAGCGTCATCTTCATCGAATTCATCCGTGGCGTGCCTCTGATCACGCTGCTGTTCGTGGCTTCGGTGATGCTGGCCTACTTCTTCCCGCCTGACAGCACGGTCGATCTGTTCCTGCGCGTTGTGATCATGATCACCATGTTCTCAGCCGCCTACATCGCCGAGGTGATCCGCGGCGGTCTGGCAGCGCTTCCACGTGGACAATATGAAGCAGCAGACAGCCTTGGTCTGGATTACCCTCAGGCGATGCGTCTGATCATCCTGCCGCAGGCTCTGAAGATCTCGATCCCTGGTATCGTGAACGTGGCCGTTGGCCTGTTCAAGGACACCACACTGGTTTCGGTCATTTCGATGTTCGATCTGGTGGGCATGATCCGAGGCCCCATCCTGGCGTCAACCGAATGGAACGGCGTCTATTGGGAGCTTCTGGGCTTTGCCGCGCTTCTGTTCTTCGTCGTCTGCTACGGCATCTCTCAATATTCTCAGTGGCTCGAGCGTCGCCTTGCCACCGATCATCACTAAGGAGTTCAACACATGTCTGAACTTGCAATTGACCGCGAAATCGACCGCTCGAAGATGCAGGTGAGCGACGAGGTCGCCATCGACATTAGCGGAATGAACAAGTGGTACGGCTCGTTCCACGTGCTG
Organism: Ruegeria sp. BG11; assembly: GCF_056538565.1. Lineage (NCBI taxonomy): Bacteria > Pseudomonadati > Pseudomonadota > Alphaproteobacteria > Rhodobacterales > Roseobacteraceae > Ruegeria > Ruegeria sp. BG11. The sequence continues at coordinate 31,892 of NZ_JBQFTH010000018.1, forward strand.
CGTGACATCAATCTGACCGTCAACCAAGGCGAGCGGATTGTTATCGCGGGCCCGTCGGGCTCGGGCAAATCTACCCTGATCCGTTGCCTGAACGCGCTGGAAGAGCACCAGCAGGGCAAGATCGTGGTGGACGGGATCGAACTGTCGAATGACCTAAAGAACATCGACAAGATCCGGTCCGAGGTTGGCATGGTGTTCCAGCACTTCAACCTGTTCCCGCATCTGACGATTCTCGAGAACTGCACGCTGGCCCCGATCTGGGTGCGCAAGACGCCCAAGAAAGAGGCCGAAGAGCGCGCGATGCACTTCCTTGAGAAGGTAAAAATCCCCGATCAGGCGTTGAAGTACCCGGGTCAGCTGTCCGGTGGTCAGCAGCAGCGTGTGGCGATTGCCCGCTCGCTCTGCATGATGCCGCGGATCATGCTGTTCGATGAACCGACATCTGCGCTGGACCCCGAGATGATCAAAGAGGTGCTCGACACCATGATTGAGCTGGCCGAAGAAGGCATGACCATGCTCTGTGTGACCCACGAGATGGGCTTTGCCCGTCAGGTCGCGAACCGCGTGATCTTCATGGATGCCGGCCAGATCGTGGAGCAGAACGAACCGGAAGAGTTCTTCAACAACCCGAAGAGCGAACGCACCAAGCTGTTCCTCAGCCAGATCCTCGGGCACTGATCGAGATTACATCAAAGGAAAGGCGGGGTTTTGCCCCGCCTTTTTCATTTCAGAAGCTCGCGCGGGATCGCGAAGCCCAAGACCTTGCCGCTGTGCTTCTGGATGTCGGACCACTTGTCGATCTCAAACTGTATCACCGTTGTGGCGCAGGTCGGGTAGTCGTGGAACCGAGCGTGCTCAGGCGCGGTTTCGACAAGCTGAGCCGCGAATTGGGCAATCCCGGGATTGTGGCCCAGCATCATCATGGTTCGGCCTGTTGCCGTTTTCAACTCAGCCAGCATCGCATCCGGCCCCGCCAGATAGAGGTCATAGGCGTAATAGGCGTTTTCTGCATGCAGACCCATGTGGTCCCAGGTCTCACGCGTTCGGACCGAGTTCGAGCTCAGAAGCTCATCCGGGACCCAGCCGTTTTTCTTGAGCCAAGACCCGATCGCCGGCGCTGACGCTCGCCCACGTTTGTTCAGTGGTCGCTCATGATCACTGAGGTTGGAATCATCCCAGCTGGACTTGGCATGGCGGGTCAGGATCAGGGTGTGTGTCATGACGGATGAAAAGCCCTCATATGATGTGCGGATTGGTCCGGGTCTCGGCCTGCGCGGGCGCTGACAGGGCAGGAGAGGCGCGCGAGGCACCCTCCGGTCATGCAGATCTGCCCCTCGGGCGTGGCAAGGTGAGCGTGGCAGGCGTCGACATTGTAAAAGCTCTGATCATTCAGCGCACCCACCGGGCAGGTCTGCGTGCAAGGCGCTGCGCATGAGGTACATGGCGAAGGAGTGGTTGCCAGGGAGATTGGGAATTCATCGGCGAAATGAAGCGCGCCGCGCAATGAGATCATCATGCCCATCTGGTCGTGTACCAGCGCGCCCACCGGGCTGCTGAAGGTCCGCCCTGATTTCAACGCCCAGTCGATGAATGGCGCGTAGGGAGGGCCGCCAAAGGGAAAATGTGCCTCGGCACCCAAGTCCTGTGCCAGTTGGCCGACCACACGTAGTGACCAGCGATCGACCGGGTCCTTGCCCTGCCATTCCGGCGCGGCTTTCAACTGGGGCCAGAACTCGGGCCCTGCGCCCAAAAGGATCAGCGTTCCGCCATCCAGTTGTTTCGCTTGCACCTGACGCGGGTGCAGCGCGCCCATGACAATCAGCCCAACCCGCTGAGCTGCGTGTTCGACACGATCATAACTGTGGTGAGAGGAGGCGGGCTGTTGGGTCATATCTCCTCCGGTTTGGTATTAGTCGGGGCGTATCAGCGACCCGGCGCCGTGTTCGGTGAACAGCTCCAGCAGGACCGCGTTTGGCGCGCGTCCGTCCAGAATAACCACCGCGCGCACTCCACTATGCAGCGCATCCAGCGCGGTTTCGGTCTTTGGGATCATACCACCGGCAATGGTGCCTTCCAGAGTCATTTCACGAATCTGGCCAGCCTTCAGCTCAGTCACCACGTCGCCAGCAGCATTCTTGACGCCCGAGACATCCGTCAGCAGCAGCAGGCGATCTGCTCTCAGCGCCGAGGCGATAGCCCCCGCAGCCGTATCGCCGTTGACGTTAAAGGTCTCTCCTTCGGTGCCCGCGCCTAGCGGCGCGATGACCGGGATGACGTCATGCGAGAACAGGTCGTGCAGGACCTTGGGGTCCATCTTCGATGGAGACCCCACAAAGCCCAGCGAAGGATCGGTCTGTTCGCAAGTCATCAGGTTGGCGTCCTTGCCCGACAGTCCCACAGCGGTGCCGCCCTGACGGTTGATCGCCTGTACGATCCGCTTGTTCACAAGGCCAGAGAGGACCATCTCGACCACTTCGACCGTCGCTTTGTCAGTGACGCGTTTGCCGCCCACAAACTCGGACTGGATGTCCAGCTGTTTGAGCATCGCGTTGATCATCGGTCCACCGCCATGCACGATCACCGGGTTCACCCCGACCTGCCGCATTAGCACCACGTCGCGGGCAAAGCTGTCCATCGCCTCATCGCTGCCCATGGCGTGGCCGCCCAGCTTGATGACAACAATCGCGCCATCATAGCGCTGCAAATAGGGCAACGCGCTGTTCAGGGTTGCGGCGGTGGCGATCCAATCCCGGTTCATGTCTCGTGTCTTCATGGCTGTCAGTCCTCTGATCCACCCTGTTAGGGCGTTTGGACCGGACTGCCAAGACCATACCTAGGCAAATACGGTCAACGATGGCCGCGCCGGGTTGGCGCGGCCCCTGTTCAGATCAGCTCATCGCACGTTTCATTGCCGGAATATTGCTGAGGATCAGCAAGTCGAAGGCCAGTACAATCAGCAAGGTCAGCCCTACCAGCGGGAAAGCCATAGCTATGAACAGCCCGATCAGGACCGCGCCTTTCCACAGTGGCAATTCCGCGGGCATCGGTGGCGCCGCCAGTCGACGCGCCTTTTGCGGACGGCGCATGACCCACATCACCACGCCCGAGATGCAGACGAAGATCACCGACAGGCAGAACACCACGTTGAGGATGAAGTTCCACGTGCCCATCAACCCCATATGGAATGGGATTCCAACGGCCATGGATTTGCCCATCAGAGAATAGTCCTCATACTGGACATCGGCCAAGATTTTGCCGGTGTACTGGTCGACATGGACAGTTCGGTCGTTCACCGGATCGGTCGAGTCGCTGCTCATGCTGTCGCGGTTGAGTGTCCAGACGCCATCCTCTCCGCCCGGATAGGCCACGCGGAATCGCCCGATCATCTCCAATGCGGTCCCCAATGCGACTATGGCGTCGATGTCGATTACAGTGCCCTCTGGCACGCCCTCTATGCCGGCGTCAGAGCCGGAGGCAGGCATGGGCGTTTGCTCCAGCGCCCACGGGACGTCGTTCTGATGACCGTGATTCATGCTGGCATGGGTTTCATCCGACAGAGGCACGCTGTCCCACTTCTCGGCTGGGAAGCTGCTCCAGGGTTGAACGATCATACCGCCCCAGACCCCGGCCCAAGACAGGCCCGAGATAAGGAAGACGACCAGCAATAGCGACATCCAGAAGCCGACCACCGCGTGCAGGGACTTCCACAACGCGCGCCCTCGCGCCTTGAGATCGGGCACAAAACCCGCCATCGCATTGCGGCGCGGCCACCATAGATAGAGGCCGGTGAACACCAGAACGAGGCTCAGGCCTGCCGCGATTTCAAGGATGCGGTCGCCAGTGGTGCCGATCAGAAGGGTCGAGTGAATACTGTCCGCCAGATCATACCATCCGGCGCGGCGATCCCAGATTTCCAGAACCTGACCGGCGTAGGGGTCAACCGCGACCATGCGTTGACCTGCATCAGTTTTGATACGGAAGACGGTGGCCAGACCTTCGGCCTTGGGACCGATCCATTCGACGACCTGCCCGGGAACCTCGGCCAAAGTGACCTCGGCCTGTTGCGAGACGGGTAGCGCTTTGCCTTCGACCGAGACAGCGATCTTCTCGCCATCGCGCCCGTCAAACTGAGTGATAAACATCATCATCAAACCGGTGACGGCGAGGATGATTAGAAACGGGATCACGAAAATCCCGGCGTAGAAATGCCACCGCCACGCGGCGAAGTAGAATTTTTGCGTAGCTGTATTCTGCATCGGGACCGTGCCCGAAGTTTGGCTATCCATTGCCATTGTTAATCTCCATATACAGACATCCCTCGCGCGCAGGTGCGCGCAGAGTAAAAACAAGGTTTCGCTGTTTCAGGAGGAGTGGGGTGGTCCCCGCGCATCATAGCGGGCGTAAAACCCCGCACTGCGATGGGTGAAATCGGAATGATCCCAGCGCGGCTGCAGTTGGAAATCCGCCGGAATGATCAACTCAAACCCGGGCAAATTGGCATCCGCAGTGAGCCCCGCAAAAGGGCACATGGAGCGCGTGTCATGCTCATCATGGATTGGATCGTCCGGGTTCAGATCGACCCATTGCTCGACCGTTCCCTCTCCGGTGCAAAGCACCAGTAGGATCTTGCCGTCATTGCCTTGCGCTGGCATCCATCCCTGCGGAATTGCACTGGTCGCGAGCAGTGCAAGCAGGGTCAGAACACCAAAGACGCGCAGGATCAGGGTCATTCTAGATGGGCGATGATCGAGCGAAGCGTCGACACCCCATCCCCTTTTTCCGAGGATGTCAGAACGATCTCAGGGTATGCGGCAGGGTGTTTGGACAGGGCTGTACGCACTTGGTTCAGCACTTTCTCGCGGTCGTTGGCCTTCACCTTGTCGGCCTTGGTCATGACGCATTGAAAGGTCACGGCGCTGGTGTCCAGCAGCTTCATGATCTCGTCATCCACAGGCTTCACCCCGTGGCGCGCATCAATCAGAACAAAGGCCCGACGCAGGGTTTGCCGGCCGCTGAGATACTGTTTCAGCAGTCGCTGCCATTTCTCAACCACCTTGACCGGAGCATTGGCGTAGCCATAGCCGGGCAGGTCCACCAGATACAGCTCAGGACCTTGGGTGAAAAAGTTGATCTCTTGCGTGCGGCCCGGTGTGTTTGAGGCGCGCGCGAGGCCCTTGGTGCCGGTCAGCGCGTTGATCAGGCTGGACTTTCCGACATTCGAGCGTCCAGCAAAACAGACCTCAAGCCGGTCGGGGGCGGGTAGGCCGTTCATCGCGACGACGCCTTTGACGAACTCGGATTCACCTGCAAACAGCTTGCGCCCACGCTCCAGCGCGAACTCGTCAGGATCTTCGGCCAGAGGGAAGGGCAGGGTAGTCATAGCAGTTGAACCTTATCGTCAATGCGGATTTCACCGCCTCGGATCACCTCGGCATAAACGCCGAAATCCTGATGGTCCCAACTGTTCAGGGCACCAAGCGTGTCCGCATCCCGCTCGCCCGTGTCGGGGTTGGCAGTGGTTGCCAGACAGCGCGTTATCCGTTCGCGGACATGGAACACGGCCTGCCCAATCTGAACTTCACGACCGAGCCAATCGAACTCCTCCCACGAGGGCAGGCCATTGAACCAGATATTGCCGCGCCAGCGGATAGGCGACAGGTCACGACCCAGCTTCTGTTCGACCGCGCGGTGGCTGGCCATGTTGCACAGGCTGATTGAGGGGAAATCACTGTCGGTCATTCCCCGACCGGGCACGCGCACGATTCGCGCCGATGCTGCGCGATCCAAAGGCATCAGCGGTTTGACCCACTCCAAAAACACGTCCTGCTGGGTATCGGGTGCAAAGCTCAGATCCGGACGATCAGGGTGGCGAAGGGTCACGCTGTCGCCGTGGGATTCGGCCGAGATTGCCATCAGCTTGGGCGCCTTCGCGCCGCGGCTGAAATTTACGCAGGGTGCCCATTCCGAGCCGTCGGTCTTGGCAGCCTCATGCGCGACGGCCCAAACACGATCCCCGGGCATGGTCTGCCCGGGGAGTACAGTGATCTCGGTCAGGGCTTCTCGCCCATGGCTCTTGATCGGGTGCCGCCAGAGGGCTGAGACCTGCCCGCTCATTTGCCGTCCGTCTTCGGCGTGCGCTTGAAGCCGGATTTGATGTTGCCGAACACGTCCGGCTTATACCCTTGGCTGCGCATGATCAGATACTGCTGGGTGAAGGTGATGGTGTTGTTGGCAATCCAGTAAACCACCAGTCCGCTGGCAAACCCGCCCAGCATGAACATGAAGACCCACGGCATCCAGGCAAAGATCATCGCCTGTGTCGGATCGGTTGGTGCCGGGTTCAGCTTTTGCTGCAGCCACATCGAGATACCTAGCAGCAGGGGCAGGATTCCGATAAAGATCAGCGCAAGGAAGCTTTCAGGCGCGGGTGCGGCCCAGGGCAACAAGCCAAACAAGTTGTAGATCGAGGTCGGGTCCGGCGCGCTGAGGTCCTGGAACGGACCAAACCACGGTGCCTGACGCAGTTCGATGGTGACGAAAATCACCTTATACAGAGAGAAGAAGATCGGGATCTGCATCAGGATCGGCAAACAGCCCGCGGCGGGGTTTACCTTTTCCTTCTTGTACAGCTCCATCATGCCCTGCTGCATCTTCTGACGGTCGTCGCCCGCAGCCTCTTTCAAGGCCTCCATCTGCGGTTGGAGCTCTTTCATCTTCGCCATCGAGACGTATGATTTGAACGCCAGCGGGAACAGGATTGCCTTGATGATCAGCGTCAGGCCGATGATGGACCACCCCATGTTGCCGATCAGCAGGTTGATGTTGTGCAGCAGCCAGAAAATCGGTTTCGTCAGGAAGAAGAACCAACCCCAGTCGATGCTGTCGATGAATTTCTGAACGCCCTCGGATTGGTATTCCCGAATGGCTTCCCATTCCTTCGCGCCCGCGAACAGGCGGGTGCTAACCTCTTCCGCCGCACCCGGAGCTACTGTCAGGGTCGGAAGCACGGTTTCGGTCTGATAGATTTTGCGGCGCGAGTCGTATTTTGCGGCGGCTTTGAAGGCCGATCCGGGCTCGGGGATCAGTGTTGTCATCCAGTAGTGATCGGTGAACCCAATCCAGCCGTCCTCTTTGACCTGATAAACCTCGGCCTGAGCGCGTTCGTTCGGATCGATGTCGAAGTCGCGGACATCGCCATAGTCGACCTCGGTCAAGGTTCCGTCGGCCATGCCGATCACGCCTTCATGTAGGATGAAGAAGTTTTTGAGGCCCGGCAGATCGCCGTCTTCGCCAATGCCATGGCGGGCCAGAATGCCGTAGGGGGCCATGCTGACCTCGGCGCCGGTGGCGTTTTCGACCGACTGGGTCACCGAGAACATGTAGTTTTCATCCACCGAGACCGTGCGGCGGAAGGTCAGGCCGTTTCCGTTGTCCCACGCCAGTGTGATGGGGGTGTCTACGCCCAATGTCTCGCCCTGCTCAAGGGTCCAAAGGGTGTTGGGGCCGGGAACGTCCGTGTCGCTTACGCCGGATCCGGGGGCCCAGCCATAGAGGGCGTAGTAGGCCGAGTCCGACCCGACAGGGGCCAAAAGTTCGACGATCGGTGCGTCTTCCTCAAGCGAGACTTTGTAGTCCTTCAGAAACAGCTCATCAATGCGGCCGCCCGACAGCGACAGGCTGCCTTTCAGACGGGGCGTATCAATCGCAACGCGCGGTGCTTGCTCTTCGGGCTGAGCCTCTTCCGCGGTCGCGGTTGCCTCGCCAACTGTTCCGGTGCCGGCTGCGCTGGGCGTTTGAATCTCGGACCCTTCGGTTGCTGCGATCTCGGTCTGTTCCGTTCCGGGCGTGGGTTCCGGCGGAGGGAACAACACGAACCAGACCAGGATCACGAGAAAGCTGAGCGCGGTTGCAAGGATGAGATTCTTGTTCTGATCGTCCATCTGGGACAGCCACCTTGAGCAGTGAAAGACACCCGCAGGGTTCAATAGAGTGCAGGCCCAAAGGTCAAGCGGAATCGGCTGTAAATTCGTCGCGGCGTGGCATTCCAGGCCACTCTTTCATGGAATTCAGCCGGTTTGACGTCCGATTTTCGGAACCCCGTTCATCTTGCCGTTATGCGCAGCCATCCAGTCCAGCGTCTTTTCGAACGGCATTGGCTTGCCAATACCAAAGCCCTGCGCGTGATCACATCCAAGCTGGGCCATCAGGGCATGTTCCCCTGGTGTCTCGACCCCTTCTGCCAGCGTCTCCAGATTCAAGCGTTCGGCCATGGTCAAGATGGCGTTGGCCATCTGTTGTTGACCGGGGTCCTGATCGGACTTGGCCACGAATGAGCGGTCGATCTTGATCCGCGTGACGTTGAACCGCTTGATCGACACGATTGATGCATGTCCGATGCCGAAATCATCCAGATTAATACAGCACCCTAAAGTTGCAAGGCCGGTGACATTGCGGGTGATCACGTCGTCGGGGAGGCGCGAAAAGACGGTCTCTAACACTTCGACGGTCAGCCTGTCGGGGGTCAGGTCGAATCGATCAAGCTCCCATTTCAGGCGGTCGATCAAACCCGGTGCGCGCAGCTCATCCGAGGAGAAATTGACACCCATGCGTGGCACAATAACGCCCGCCCTTTCCCAGGCCCGCATGGCGGTGAAGGCGTGGTGCCGGATGGCCTGACCCAAACGCTCCATCAAGTCGGCTTGTTCGGCGAAGGGCAGGAAGACTTGTGGGCTCAGCACGCCTTTCTGCGGATGTTCCCACCGAGCCAGCGCCTCAAAACCCGTAACGCGGCCGGTATCCGTGGACACCTGTGGTTGGAACCATGGGCGGATATCACCATGATCCAGCGCTGCCTCGAACTCCTTGCGCAGATTGCTGCGTACCAGTGACCTGCGCCGTGTCTCAGAAGAATAGGCCCGAATCGTCGAAGGCCCACTGCGCTGTGCCTCGGTCAGCGCATCGGTGCTGGCGGCTTTCCATTTGGAGACCGTATCGCCGGCAATTGTTTTGTTCATGCTGAACCCAATCGAACAGGTCAGGTAGAGACCGACTGCATTGAGCATGATCGGCTCTTCCACCGCAGACTGGATGCGCCCGGACATCTGGATACAGGCCTCGAGGTCCAGCTGCTGCGACGGATGCAGACCGATCATCAGGCCGTCGTCTCCTACCAACATCGCAATGTCATTGTCGCGGATCATCGAAAGAACGCGGCTGCAGAATTGCTGGTGGATGTGATCGGCGGCGGCCTGACCGTGAATATCCGCAACCTCGGGAAAACCGTCGATCGCAATGGCGATGCAAGCTGTCCCAGCCTCTTGCCTTTGCGCGATTTCGAGCTTTTTTGCCAAGGCCAGATTGAACTGGTCGTTCGGCAGCACACCACCGATTGCCTGCCCTGCGCGTGCTTTCGACTGATTGTTCACAATCCCAGCTACTGCGAACATCAAAGGTACCCCAAGCGTCACACTGACAAGCGCACGTTCGCCGCCCAACCAAAAAGCCCCAAGGCTGAGCGCTGGCAGAAAGGCCAGCGCAGATGGCCCGCTGAGGGCAGAGATTACAGGACGGAGAAAACGGTCAAAATCAGGAAATTTCCGCATAGCTATTCAGGGCCTTGGGCATCAAACGCTCAAGGTGAACGGTAGGAAACCAGTCTGAGTCAGACGTTAACGCAACTGCGGAATTTCAGCAGAATTTTCGTCTTTTTTGCTGGAATCCAAGGAAAGACCTGAAAAGTCGAACAATTTTGGGTCCAGCAAATGGGAGGGGCGGGCGTTGGTCAGGGCGCGGAACATGACCTGACGGCGGCCGGGGCTGTTCTTTTCCCACTGATCGAGAATGTGTTTGACCTGCTGGCGCTGCAACCCATCCTGACTGCCACACAGATCGCAGGGAATGATCGGGTAATTCATCGCCTTGGCGAATTTCTCGCAATCGGCCTCGGCTACGTGGGCCAGCGGGCGGAAGACGAACAGGTCGCCCTCTTCATTGACCAGTTTGGGCGGCATGGTTGCCAGACGCCCGCCGTGGAACAGGTTCATGAAGAAGGTTTCCAGAATGTCATCGCGGTGATGGCCCAGCACCACGGCCGAGCATCCCTCTTCCCGCGCGATGCGATACAGGTTGCCCCGGCGCAGGCGCGAACACAGGGCGCAATAGGTCCGGCCTTGGGGAACCTTGTCCATCACAACGGAATAGGTGTCCTGATACTCGATCCGGTGGGGAACGCCCATCCGCTCCAGAAACTCGGGCAGGACGGTGGCGGGAAAGCCCGGCTGTCCCTGATCCAGATTGCAGGCCAGCAAATCGACCGGCAGCAACCCACGCCATCTCAGCTCATAGAGAATGGCAAGCAGGGTGTAGCTGTCCTTGCCGCCCGACAGGCAGACCAGCCAGCGTGGCGGCTTGCCATCCTTGTCATGGGCGGACGGGTCGATCATCCCGTACTGCTCGATCGCCTCACGGGTCTGGCGCACGATGCGTTTGCGCAGTTTCTTGAACTCGGTTGTCGAGGGCGCGCCAGCAAACAGCGGATGGATATCGTCGGCTTCATCAAACATGGACCGTGATTACAGCGCAGGATGCGCGCGGGCAAGGTGTCGTGAACCCGGGCCAGTTTTTGGGGAAAGCGCTGCCTGTGTTGTGCTCTCCGGATTTATCGACGGAGTTTAAAATGGACTATTTCTTTACCGTCCGCGGACGCAACGGCAATCATTATTCAAACAAACTGGGCAAGGCGCGCTACCTAGCAATACCGTCCAACGTAAAGACACCGGCGCGCAAACATGAAATCCGAATCCCGGACTGGCTGGACAAGGTGCAGCAGGCCGCCGGGGCGACGGATCACGAAAAAGGCCATATCGTATTCTTCGTGCATGGTTTCAACACCGAGCAGTTCGAGATGTTGGAACGCCACCGCAAGATCCGCAAAGGGCTTGAGGCCCATGGGTTCAAAGGCGTGGTCGTCAGCTTTGACTGGCCAAGCGATGGATCCGTCTTGGGTTATAGCTCGGACAGGGCCGATGCGCGGCGCTCGGCGGATAAGCTGTTCAATGACGGGATCAGACGCCTGTCCAAAATGCAGACCCCAGATTGCCCCCATAATGTTCACGTTCTGGCGCATTCGATGGGACGTTTCTGGTGCGCGAGGCCATGGACTATGCCGATGACGACCATGAGATCGCACAGCACAGCTGGACCACCAGTCAGATCGCCTTTGTCGCGGCGGATGTCTCGGCCAAGTCTTTCCTGGAGGGCAGCGCCAAGACCTCATCCCTGATGCGGCGGTGTACGAGGCTGACCTGCTACTACAGCCCGTTTGATGAGGTTCTTTCGATCTCTGAGGTCAAGCGCGTGGGTGTTTCGCGCCGGTTGGGTCGTGTGGGTATGCCCTCGGACCATCCTGAAAAGGCGGTAAACCTGTATTGCGGAAAGTTCTTCAATGACAATCGCGCGGATTACCCGGATGGGCCATCCGCCAGCCACAGCTGGTATTTCGACTCGCCACGATTCTACGAGGATTTGCTCCACACTCTGCTGGGTAAATTGGATCGTGAAGTTATCCCGACCCGAAGGTCTACGGACCGAGGGAATCTGGCGCTGGTCTAATCGTCTTTGGATTTCTCCGGCACCGGGTCATACCCCGTACCGCCGAATGGGTGGCAGCGCCCGATTCTACGGGCGGCCAGCCACGCGCCCTTGATCGCGCCGTGTTTCTCAAGTGCTTCCAGTGCATAGGCCGAACACGTCGGTTGGTAGCGACAATTGAATCCGACCCAGGGGCTGAAAACCAACCGGTATGCGCGCACGGGCAGGGCGAATATGCGCGCCAGCAGGGTCATTTGCGAGGGGAGTGAATCTTGCGCAGCGCATAGCGCAGATCGTCGAGCATGGCGTCAAACGCTCGCCCGGCGGTGACCTCGGCGCGGCCAATCAGGACATAGTCCCAGCCCTCATGCCCCTGTGTGGGCAGTACGGCGCGGGCTGCTTCGCGCAGGCGGCGCTTGGCGCGGTTGCGGGCCACCGCATTGCCGACCTTTTTGGAACACGTAAACCCGACGCGAATGCCTGCGCCCTCATCCGGCGCGCGCCTGCGCGCCTGCACCATCATCGAGGATGTGCCTTGCCGACGCGCCCGTGCCGCTTTCAGGAAATCAGAACGATTCTTGAGAACGGTCAGAGGTTTGGGCGCGCAAACGGACGCCGCCGGGGGCTTGACCCTCGGTTGGCTGATGCCATCCTCAGGGGCCTCCGGCGGCGTCATGTTCATAACCTGATCGGTGAGGCGGTTTACGCGCTCAGCGATTTGCGGCCGCGTGCACGGCGTGCGTTCAGGATTTTGCGGCCGGCTTTGGTGGCCATGCGCGCGCGGAAACCGTGGCGGCGTTTGCGAACCAGGTTCGAAGGCTGATAGGTGCGTTTCATCGCTCCGTCTCCAATCTATAGCGGTGGGTGCGGCGCGGATTCGCCTGGCCCGAGTGTTCGAAGCCCGTCCTCTACTGCCAAGCGGGGGGTAAGTCAAACCCCAAGGCACGGGTTTTCGCGCCTTTTGCAACAATTCTGTAACCTGGCCGGTCAAAAGATTTCAGAATCCGGTTTTTTGCGCCCCGAACCCTCACATTCCCGGCCACAGAGTTCAAGGCCGCGTGAGGGGCCTGTTGCAGGACAACGAGGCAGCGCATGTTGAGGTCAGAATGAAACAATCAAAGCCGGACAGTCAGATGAGCGAAACGACCCAAGCACCGCGCAGCGGGTTTGCGCGCCATATTCCATTGCTTGTGATCCTGACCGTTGCCGCGGTGGGGTTCTTCACCCTTGGGGACTACCTGAGTTTTGAAACCCTGCGCGACAATCGCGAGGCTTTGTTGGCTTGGCGGGATGAATATTATTGGGCCATGGCCGCAGCTTTCGTTGGGATCTATATCGTGATCGTGGCGTTTTCCCTGCCGGGAGCCGCCGTCGCCTCGATGACCGGTGGTTTCCTGTTCGGCCTGTTCGCAGGCACCGCGTTCAATGTGTTCGCGGCCACGATCGGCGCATCCGCCATCTTTCTGGCCGCGCGCTGGGGCTTGGGTGAATCACTGACGGCGCGCCTCGAATCCTCGGAAGGGACCATCAAGAAACTCAAGGACGGCCTGCGCGAGAATGAGATCTCGGTCCTGTTCCTGCTGCGTCTTGTGCCCGTGGTTCCGTTCTTTGTGGCCAATCTGGTCCCCGCACTGGTGGGCGTGAAGTTCCGCAACTTCCTGTTCACGACGGCGCTGGGCATCATTCCGGGCGGGATTGTCTACACCTGGATCGGCGTCGGCCTAGGCGGTGTCTTTGATCGCGGCGAAACGCCTGATGTTTCGCTGCTTTGGGAACCCTTTGTTATCGGTCCGATCATAGGCTTGTGCGTATTGGCCGCTCTGCCCATTCTGATCAAAGCCCTGCGCGGTAAAAAGGACGCCTGAATTCCATGAAAGAGCTGAAAACAGATATCCTGGTCATCGGCGCCGGGTCGGGCGGTTTGTCGGTTGCGGCAGGGGCCGCGCAGATGGGGGCCGATGTGATCCTGCTGGAAGGCCACAAGATGGGCGGGGATTGCCTGAACTTTGGCTGTGTCCCTTCCAAGGCCCTGATCGCCAGTGGCAAGATGGCCTATGGGCAGGCCCATTCAGCGCGTTTTGGCGTGGCCGATGTTGTGCCGCAGGTGGACTATGCGGCAGCCAAGGATCACGTGCACAGCGTCATCGCGCAGATAGAGCCGATGGACAGTCAGGAACGGTTCGAAGGTTTCGGCGTCAAGGTGATCCGCGAATTTGGCACCTTCCTGTCTTCGACACAGGTGCAGGCCGGTGAGAACGTGATCACCGCGAGGCGGGTTGTCATCGCCACCGGGTCTTCGCCGCTTGTGCCGCCGATCCCGGGGCTGGACTCGGTGCCGTTCTACACGAATGAAACTATCTTTGATCTGAAGGAGAAGCCCGACCACCTGTTGATTATCGGCGGTGGCCCCATCGGGATGGAGATGGCGCAGGCCCATATTCGGCTGGGTTGCAAAGTTACCGTGATCGAAGGCGCAAAAGCGCTGGGCAAGGATGACCCCGAGGCTGCAGCCCTTGTTCTCGAAACCCTGCGAGCCGAAGGCGTCGACATTCAGGAACAAGCCATGGTCGCGCAAATCCGAGCCTCGGCTGGCGCGGTCGAAGTTGTCACCCAGAACGGAGACATCTTTGCCGGTACCCACCTTCTGATGGCGGCCGGACGCAAGGCAAATGTCGAACGTTTGAACCTTGAGGCGGCCGGGATCGATCGTACACGCACAGGGATCAGGGTGGATGACGCTTTGCGCACGACCAATCGCAAGGTCTATGCTATCGGCGATGTGGCGGGTGGTCTGCAATTCACCCATGTGGCGGGGTACCATGCGGGCATCATCATCCGCTCGGCCCTGTTTGGTCTGCCGTCAAAGGCCAAGACCGCTCATATCCCCTGGGCCACCTATACGGACCCAGAACTGGCTCAGGTCGGCCTGACCGAGGCGCAGGCCCGTGAACAGCATGGTGACGCGACGGAGGTCGCCCGGTTCGACTACCATCACAATGACCGCGCCATTTCCGAGCGTAAGACAAAAGGGTTCATCAAGGTCATGGTCGTGAAGGGGCGCCCCGTGGGCGTGACAATCGTCGGCCATCAGGCCGGAGAGCTGATCAACTTGTGGTCCCTTGCTCTGGCCAATAATCTCAAGATGGGGCAGATCGCCGCGATGGTTTCGCCCTATCCGACGATCGGAGAGCTTAACAAACGTGTGGCGGGGGCTTATTTCTCGCCAAGGCTGTTTGAGAATCAGACGGTTAAACGCGTGGTCAGGTTCGTGCAACGCTGGATCCCCTGACCGGAAGAGGAGCGCCAATTGAACTCGCTGTCCGGCCGATTTCTGATCCTGACGACGGTCTTCGTGATGTTGGCCGAGGTCCTGATCTTTGTGCCGTCCATCGCACGTTTCCGAGAAGACTTCCTGCTGAACCGGCTGGAACGCGCGCAGATTGCGTCTTTGGCGCTGCTGGCCGATGACATGCTCGCCGACGATCTCGAGGCCGAGCTGCTGGCAAATGCGGGTGTCTACAACGTTGTCCTGCGGCGCGATGAGGTGCGGCAGCTGATGCTGTCTTCGCCGATCCCTGAACAGATCACCAACACCTATGACCTGCGCGACGCGGGCCCGTGGATCCTGATCCGCGATGCGATGACCCGTATTTTTACCACTGAAAATGAGGTCATCCGTGTGATCGGTGAGCCGGTCAAAGGGGCAGGTCTGTTAATCGAGGTAACCATAGACAGCATGCCCTTGCGCATGGCGATGGTGGATTACGGGCTGCGCATTCTGGGTCTGTCCTTCGTTATTTCGATAATCACGGCTTTCTTCCTGTTCCTTGCCGTGCGCGTTGTGCTGGTACGCCCGATCAAAAGCGTTGTCGGCTATATGCAGCGCTATGCCAGCGCGCCCGAGGATGCTCGCGGCATCATCACTCCCAACTCCAAGGTTACCGAATTGCGTGAGGCGGAGGAGGCCTTGAAGATGTTGCAGACCGACCTGACGCAGGCGCTAAAACAGCGTGAGCGCCTGGCGCAACTGGGTGGTGCGGTGGCCAAGGTCAGCCATGACCTGCGCAATATCCTGACCTCGGCGCAGCTGTTTACGGATCGGATCGAAGCCAGCGATGACCCCCTTGTCCGCCGGATGGCCCCCAAGCTGGTCAACTCGATCACGCGTGCGGTTTCGCTTTGTGAAAGCACCCTTGCCTTCGGTCGCGCGGAAGAGCCTGCGCCGACCCTGACCATGGTGCGCGTCCGCGACATCGCCGAAGATGTTGCCGCCAGCGAGCAGTTGGCCGTTGCCGATGCCTGCGTCGAAATCGTGAACGAGGTGCCCAAGGATCTGGTCGTGCGCGCAGATCCAGAGCAGCTCTTCCGCGTGATCATGAACCTTGTGCGCAATGCCCGGCAGGCTCTGGTCTCCTCAGGCAATCCCGGGCGCGTCACTGTCACCGGCTGCGCCATGGAGGCCAGCTGGTGCATCGAAATCCGCGATACCGGCCCCGGCCTACCGCCCAAAGCCCGCGAGAATCTGTTCACGCCATTCCAAGGCGGCGTACGCAAGGGCGGCTCGGGCCTTGGGCTTGCGATTTCACAGGAACTGGTGCGCGGACATGGTGGAGATCTTGTGTTGAAAGAGACCGGACCCACCGGTACAACCTTTGAAATAAGCCTCCCACGCGGGGATCTAACTTTTTGAAGATTTTTTGCAGAATCGGCTTGCACGTCTCCCGCACCGGGTCTAAACACCGCTTCACCAACGCGGACCGATAGCTCAGCTGGATAGAGTACTTGACTACGAATCAAGGGGTCGGGGGTTCGAATCCTCCTCGGTCCGCCACTTGGTGATTTCCCCAAATCTCAATGAGATACACTAGGTTTCTCAAACCTCTGTGTTTTATGGCTGTAGCTGCGTTGGCTGGTTTCGTTGGATTTTATCCGATCATACCCGTTTACTTTCATTGAGTGGTATATTTTGTGGTATTTTCATGGCTGCGCCCATCGGGAAGCTGACAAAAAAGCTGGTAGAGAATCTAGGCCCGGGTCGGCATGGCGACGGTTCTGGTCTGTATCTTGTTGTTGATCCATCAGGCGCACGGCGCTGGATCGTGCGCGTAACGGTCAAAGGACAGAAGAACCGCAAGGGCGCTCCGCTGCGCACGGATTTTGGGTTGGGTGGCGCTGATGTTGTCACTCTGAATCAAGCCCGCGAAAGAGCTCTCGAGTATCGACGAATGGCAAAGTCAGGGCTGAACCCTCGGTTCAATTCCCAGCGCGAAATCCCAACCTTCGAGGAGCTCAGCCGACAGGTCCACATCGACCGCCTGCCAACATGGAGGAATGCCAAGCATGGGCAGCAGTGGCTCAACACCTTGCGCGACTATGCGTTCCCAAAGATCGGGCGCATGCCAGTCGACAGCATTGATCAGCCTGAAGTGTTAATGTGCCTGTCCCCGATCTGGACCGATAAACATGAAACCGCAAAGCGGCTGTCGCAGCGGATCAAGACGGTACTCGATGTGGCAAAGTCCAAAGGCTTCCGATCGGGCGAGAACCCGGTGACCGCTATCCGCGAAGGCAAAGTGCTGCCCACCGTCAAAGCCAAGGTCCAACACCACGACGCGATGCCGTGGCAGGAGGTCCCCGCGTTCTATGCCGAGTTGCAGACCCGCTCAGCTATGGCCGCCAAGGCGCTGCAATTCACCATTCTGACCGCCTGCCGGACCTCAGAGGTCTTGGAGATGAAATGGCCCGAGGTCGATGTTGATGCGCGCCTGTGGACCATACCTGCGGAGCGCATGAAAGGCGGGCAGGTCCATCGTGTACCTCTCACCGACGAAATGCTGGCTATTCTGGAGCCGCTGCGCGCGCTGGCCTCTGACTATGTGTTCGAGGGGCAAAAACGGCACCAGCCGTTGTCGAACATGTCCATGCTGATGCTGTTGCGCCGGATGCGGCAGGATGGCGTCACCGTGCATGGCTTCCGCAGTTCGTTTCGGGATTGGGCGGCCGAAGCTGCAAACGCGCCGCGCGAGCTGGCTGAGGCGGCTTTGGCACATCAGGTTGGATCGGATGTGGAGCGGGCCTATGCGCGGTCGGATTTGTTAGAACGGCGACGAAAGCTTGGCGAGAAATGGAGTAGATTTACATCAAGCCAAGGAGCGTCTCTGTGAGATTTTTTTGTGCAGTTGAACTGCCGGAGTGGTGTTATCTGTCGGAAGCCGTGCACTTCCTAGCTTTCGGGAAGGTTCCAGAGGTTATTTGGTATGACACGCCGATACCTGACGAGCGTGGTTCGCCCGTTGGTATAGACGCAAGATTTTATTGGAAGGAGATGCCTGACAATTTCGAGAATAACTTGATTAGTTTTGATTTCTACGAACCAGAAGACTTCGCTGCTGCGGGCCTGGATATGCCCAAGGGCTACGGAGAAGCGGCTAGTTCAATACTTTGGGGACAAATTTGGGATGCGTACCATACTCTGAAATTCCATGAGGAGTATTTCGATCGGATAGACTGGGAACCCTTAGAAAGAACTACTCAGCTGAATAAATATAAGGCGGCAAAGAAGGTAGTCAGTGAAGCTGGTCCAAAAGAAATTCTCTTTGAAGAGACCAACGCCCTATTTGAAATCCACTTAGAGAAGGTTTGGGGTCAGCTTTTCTCGGGAATTCATTCGGGGGATTTGGTTATTGAAGCTGTGCATCTTGAGCGGTGGGATGCACTGTCCGCAGCCGATGAATACGAGAAGGCAGGCGAGTTCGAAAAAGTGCCGGCGGAGGCATTTAGGCTTGCTCACGATTTCAAGCAAGATGAATTGACATTTGGGCAAAGAACTTTCGTAGCCACACGAGTGAATACGCAACAGCTAATCACGTTTTGGGGCAGTCGCTTCCAGATGGGCGAGTCTCTGACTGCTAGATCGTTTGGACACGCATTGGTTCTGGAGGATGGGACCTTAGACAGCGTAGGGAGTACTCCTAGCAAACGATCTAGAGGCGCACCATTCGCCTTGGACTGGAAAAAAATGGAAGCAAGATTGGAGGAAATGCACCAACTCGGCTCACTACCATCGAAGAAAGATGCTTGCATTCAAGAACTGATAGAACATGCACAAAAGGTACTTGGTAGGAGAGTTGGTAGAACGACCGTGCAAACACGTTTGAAGCATTCGCTAGACAGGCACTATGCCCGAAATTAAGTCCTTTGGGCGCCTGAATACAGGCTTTTGGGGCGGGCTTTTCGGGCCTGAACTGGTATCGTCACAGCCATTGGTCGAAAGTTAACAATAGCCATCGCAACTGATCCAAGAGGATTTCAACGATGGCAAACGTCTTCAATGACGACCGGGTCTATTTCCCAGAAGACCCTGAGATGAAATTGCTGGGAAACCGTGAAAAGCTGGCTCAATGGCGTCACCGCATGTGCGGTCCGGCCTTCATTCGCATCGGTCGGCGGATCGCCTATCACGGCGCTGATCTGAACTCCTGGCTGGAAGCGCGGCGCACCGATCCCAACAACGAGGCTGCATAATGAAAAACCCCAAGCCCAAGCGCGGAGATGGGGCTTTTCCTGTGACATCAACTGCCACCCTAGCAAGTCCAGTTGATGCCACAGGATGCCCTGTGCCGACAAGACAAAACGAGCGCCGGTACTACTGGTCACCTCAGAGCCATTCGGTCGAACGGGTGATCATTCGGAAAGGACGGATCGAACATGGCTGAGACGTCCTTTTCCAAATCAAACAGTACCAGTCAAGAAAAGGGGCCGGACACTGGCCCACTAACCCGAACCGATCATCGGGAAACCGCTGAGAACTACAGCGGTGAGCTCTTTCGCCACGGTATTTACCGCGTTTCTGTCTGCCGGGATGGTATCCAATTGCTGTTTCAGCGCCAGAGACCCCAATTTCCCGCCGGGGGAGCGGCGTGGGACACGATCGGATACTGTGTGTCCAAATCCGGCCTAGCCCGGCTCGTCCGGGCGCATATCGGCTGCGACGTTCCGGAGTTGGATGCCCTTCCCGAGCGTTTCCAGCGGAGGTGTCGCGATGAGTAGGCGGCGGTCTCCCAAGGGCAAACGGTCGGATGAGGGCCAATATGTCCTTATGCCCTATGCCATGATCAAATCTCCTGCGTGGAGGGCCTTATCCGGACCTGCGGTGAAGCTCTGGTTGGAGCTTCACACCCGCTACAACGGTGGCAACAATGGCAAGCTGTTTCTGTCGATGAACGAGGCGGCAGAAATCCTAGGATTGGGTAAGGCCACTGTTCAGCGGGCTTTCGAAGAACTTCAGGACAAAGGCTTCCTTGTTCTTGAGCGTGAAGGCAACTGGTACCACCGTCGGGCCCACGAATGGCGGTTGACGACCAAGACGACGCAGACCCGGTCCGGCAAGAAAGCAGCCACCAACGACTGGCGGTTCTGGCAGCCCGAAAAAACAAAACGCGGTTCTGAGACGGACCCGTCAGCATCCTCCGTGGTTCCGTTTGAGAACCCAAAGACCTTCCAAGGTTCCAATTCAGAACCCGTCAGACCGGTTTCTCGCCGGTCCGTCGGTTCTGAAACGGAACACTAATACTAACCACTCCCTGTTACGCGAGGCGAACATGAGCAAGGCACAGAAAGACAAAAGCAACGATCTTCAGACAACGAACTTCGAGCTTACCGAAGCGGAAACCAATGCAATTGCCGATCTGAGGGAACGGAAGAAATCACGCGTTCGGGCGCCGAACATCAAGTTGGACTTCGATGAAGACACACGCAGGCTCACGGTTGGGCACAAGGGAAAAGACCCATAGTCGGGCTGCGCGTTGGCGATGCATGAGCTAGGCACAGTCGATTATCGGTTTTTCGAAGGCGTGATGGATCAAGTCGCGACGCTTGGGCAACAGGACAGCTCTGTTTCTGAGACAGCATCAAACTTCGTGATGTCTGTTGTTGCCGGGGTTGGGCCGCAAGACGAGATCGAAGCCATGCTGGCGGTGCAGATAGGGGCGATCCACCAGGCGACGATGATGATGGCGCGGCGCCTGAACCATGTAAAAACTCTCACGCAGCAAGACTCGGCGGAACGGGCGCTCAATAAGCTGGCGCGGACCTTCACTAACCAGGTTGAAACCCTGAAACGGTATCGCTCCAAGGCAGATCAAACCGTTCGTGTTGAACGCGTTGAAGTCAAAGAAGGCGGGCAGGCTATCGTAGGCAATGTCCAAAACGGGGGGCGGTCGGATGACAAAAAGTGACGACAACCTCATGGACCCTACGAAAAGACTCAATGATGCGCCCAGGTGCACAGCAACGGCAAAGTCCACCGGCAAGCGGTGTGGAGCACCCGCCGTTCAAGGCTGGAGTGTTTGTCGCATGCATGGGGCTGGAGGTGGGCAAGCCGCTGGGCCAAGCCATCCGTCATAGAAGCACGGAGAACGATCCAGAGAATCCGAGGAAGCGCGCAAAGCGATCAGTGAACTTATCCGCGCCATAGGGAATTGCAGAAAATGGTCCACTGACTCGGCACTGCCTCGCAAGCAAGGCAAAACAGACGTTCAAGCGAAGTGTTTGGATGGCTGCTTCGAGCCCAAAGCCGCACTAGCTACGCTTCCTGACTATGCGCGCGCAGCGAGGCGCGAACGGTGCAGTCCGGACATTCAGTTCCGTTCAGTGAAGGGCGAAGACGCGGACAATTCTGCCTTTGATCAGGGCAGTCCAAGTCTGTTTCGGGGCGTGCGAAAAAATAAGTTCATTTGCAAATTTGCGAACAATTTTTTGCTTCTGTCGCAGCACGAGTCTGTTGCACACTAATAGGAGGCTCAACAGCGCCCCGCGCCAAAGGAACCTTCGGTGCGATGGAAACGGGATGAACAAATGTATATAATTCCATAGAACTGGAAAAGGTCAGCTAGCCTTGGCAGAAACCGATATTGCTCAAATTCGCTTCGGATATGGATTTGGACCACGTGTTGCACCTGCCAAACGCGCCATTCTACTCGAACAGTTCTTTGAGCCTGACTTGGGTGCCACTCGATATCCGGGTCTGCAACTTGCAGAAGCGCTGACGTTGGGGCGCGAGTTCAGAAAAGCAAGGAAAGCAAATCAGCGTAATGAACCGGGTTCCGGGGATCGTTTTAAGAATGCTCGTCAAGATCTACGCCAAGCCGCAATAGACGGGTTAGCAACATCAATTGCCCGTGTAGTCAGTGCAAGTTCGCCACTCCGCGAACGGCTAACTTGGTTTTGGGCGGACCACTTTACCGTTGCACCCCGAAACATTGTCGCGCGCGCAATGTCGCCAAGCTTTGTTGATGACGCTATTCGACCACATTTGTCGGGCACTTTTGCAGAGATGCTCAAGGCTGTGGTCCGCCATCCCGCAATGCTCTTCTATCTCGATCAGGCGCAGTCCATCGGTCCGGATTCGCCTGTCGGCTTACGCACCGGAAAAGGGCTGAATGAAAATTTGGCGCGCGAATTGCTGGAGCTTCACACAATGGGTGTTGGCAGCGGCTATACCCAAAGAGAGGTTCGGGCGGCGGCAGAGCTTTTAACCGGACTCTCTTTTGATCGAAGGCGGGGCTTTGTCTTTCGTCGCCGCGCGGCCCAACCGGGTGCTGAAACTGTGTTGGGTAATACATACGGGTCGACGCCGGCGGCAGATGTTGAGGACATTGATTCATTTCTCGAAGATCTGGCAGCGCGACCTGAAACGGCGCATCACCTTTCGCGAAAACTTGCTGTTCACTTTCTGGTAGAAAAACCTCCGGAAGCGTTGGTAAGTGATTTGAAGCTGATTTATCAGGAGACTGGTGGTGACTTAGGCACGGTTACAAAAGTGCTGATGGAACATCCGGAAACCGCTCGGCTGCCGCTTCAAAAGATAAAAACACCATTTGAATTCATTTCCTCATCGCTGATTGCATTTGGAGTGCGCGGCGATGAAATTATGCAGATCAAAGCAGGCCGACTTCGTACGCTGGTTGAGCGTCCTATGGCGGCCATGGGTCAACCTTTCATGCGCCCCTCGGGGCCGGATGGTTGGCCCGAAGACGCGGCGTATTGGATCAGCCCCCAAGGCCTCGCGGCCCGTATATCATGGGCCGTTTCCGTTGCGGATCATTTAGGCAGACGGGCAGGAGACCCGCGCAACTTTCTTGAGCAAACTCTCAGAGCGCATAGCGGTGATCATCTGCGATTTGCCGTTTCGGCTGCTGAAACGAAAGCGGAAGGGATTGCGCTTGTCTTGGCATCGGCTGAATTTAACAGGAGGTAGGTTTGTGAGGGGTTCCACCATGAACAGAAGATCGGTTCTGCGCGGCGTCGCAACTCTCGGCTGTTCCGCAGCTGCTTTTCCTCTGATGACGAATATCACCCTTGCCTCTGCCCCTTGGGAGGGGCGGCTCGTTGTTTTGATTCTGCGCGGTGCTATGGACGGTTTGGATGTCTTGCGCCCTGTCGGTGATCCAGATTTTTCTGGATTGCGCTCCAGCTTTGGCGAAGAATCTACGGATTTGGACGGATTTTTTAGCCTCCACAGCGGTCTTAACGACCTCCTTCCGATGTGGCAAAGCGGTGAGCTTGCATTTACGCATGCGGTTTCTACACCCTACCGCGATGTGCGTAGCCATTTCGATGGTCAAGACTTGCTCGAAGCCGGTGTTGGCATCGAAAGTGGCGTGACGAAAACACGTGACGGTTGGTTGAACAGATTGTTGCAGGTAACTCCAGGGATTGAAACCGAGACCGGTTTTGCTATCGGGCGCGAGAACTCGCGGATTCTCATGGGATCCGCGCAAGTCGCTAACTGGTCACCAGAAACCCGCCTAAATCTGGGGGCCTCTGCAGAAGATCTTCTGATCCACGCATATCAGAATGACCCTCTCTTTAGCTATTCGGTGGCGGAAGCTATCGAATTGTCTCGTTCTATTGAACCGGTGAATGCGAAGGGCCGTCCGGAAATATCTATTGCAAAGTTCGCGGCTGAAAGAATGCGTGGGGATACTCGCATTTTGAGTTTTTCACTCAGCGGCTGGGATACACATCGCAGGCAAGGCAACGTAATGCCAAACTTGCTCGGACGATTATCTGACACCATTTTGACGCTGAAGCAGGGCCTCGGCGAGGTTTGGTCCAAAACGGCCGTTCTTGCGGTAACGGAATTCGGACGAACCGTGTACGAAAACGGATCTGGCGGCACGGATCATGGCACGGCTGGAGCAATGCTTATGGCGGGTGGAGCCATAAGAGGAGGCCGAGTCTACGGTCGCTGGCCCGGTCTTGCAGAAGCCGATTTGTACGAACGGCGCGATCTGATGCCTACGGCGGATTTACGTAGCTACATTGGTTCCGTCATACGGACGCTCCTCGGTCAAAGCAAAGCGAATATCGAGCGCACAATATTTCCGGGTGTGGTGATTGCAGATGTTCCGGAAGTTATTCTTTGACCCATCACGGATTAGGCGCTTAAGTTCAATAAATCTCCGCCCATGTTTCCGCAGACGTAAACAAGTATAAGATTACCATATAAATCTGAGTTGATTGGCCCATTAGCGTCCAAATCTCGTCGGACGTGCCTAATCAATCCTAAAGCGAGCCGCCAGTAGTAGATTGGCATCTATTTTCAGAGACGTCTTTCGCTGTAGCTATTAATTCTCGCGGCCAACTTAGGTGTTGAACCTGCTCGTTATTGCAAGACCGCTATGGGCTCAACTCGGTCATTCGCTGAGCTTTGCATGAACGGGTTCTTTACGAACAAAGCTGCCATTCGCTCTTTCCCAAAAACTCTCTTTGCTTCATAGTCTAGCGCGTGACGGTCGCTTGACGGCACGCCCCCTAATCAATCGATCGTCTCTGAACTGTTTAGTGCTACTTCGAGGAAACTCTCATGGAAGCATTCGGAAGCGAAGACCAGCGACGCATGTCGACCATGGGGGAGCATCTTATCCAGCTATTGGATGATGACACTCAATTTTGCAGCCATGGGCGCGGTATTCAAATTGTCAACGAGTACAGCGGAGCCTTGAATGACGCTGTTGCAATGGCCCGAATACTTGGCATTTCGGCGATAGAAAGCATACCGCGTCAGGAGGTGGCAAAGACGCGAGAAGCCCTTGAAATTCAGGGATTAAAAACCGACACAATAGCTTGTTATCTTGGCGGATTGAACTGTGTTGACATTGCTCGGAAAATAATCGCCACACGGGCGTTGCCCGAGGATTTGACCGTACGTGTGATTGATCGCGACTCTCCGCCAGAATGGCTTGAAGCTTTCGCAGAAGTCGCGATGAGCCACGGTGTTTTGCCGCCAATAGGGCCGGTTATGCGCGGTTTGTCTCGCCCCGGATTTGCGATGGTCGTTTTTGACAACTCAGGTGCTCCCGTTGCAACCGCGGGCTCAGTTCTGTGCCATCCGCCCAGCAGTAGGCTGCATCGTCGCGCTCAATGGGGGCAACTTTCGACCAAGCCTGAACGCATGGGTGAAGGTGTAGCAAAAGTCTTGGGTGCCAAAGCTATGATACACTCTCATGAAAAGCTTGGCGCAACTGGGTTCAAGACTGGCATCGCTCCGGGCAACGTTCCATCTGCACGGCTTTGCGAAAAACTTGGCTTGGAGGACAGTGGAAGCGATATAGTCGCAATCATAGATCCTCACGTATACTCAGAAGATCGGTTAACCAAGTGATCCATCCGGCAGTCTCTGGTCGTATTGTGTAAGCAGAACTCCCGGGAGCCTGAGCTAGTCTTTCGAAGAAGCTAAAATGAGATGAGTTCTAGTCTGCATTGGAGAGGATGCTGCGCTTCCGCAAAACTCGGTGTACCAAGTATCTGCGGGTCGAACCTGCAGCTCCCTGCCGAGCAGCTCAAAGATTACTAAGGGCCCTTGAGCATATACTCAGGGCCCAATAAAACAATAAAGCTTGCAAGCCGTTACGGGGTAAGGTCCATTGCGGCTACGACCTTTTCGTAAGGAAGCCTAGCGGTATCGTTCAATCGACGAACTTGATCGGCGCTTTCACCATCAAACAAGCACATGCAGCGCCCGTCATCGGGAGCAAATGTTGAACGAACGTAGGTGATCTTGTCTCCATCTGCCGTCATTTTTTGCGCAGTTGCTATCGCGGCTTTTTGAGCAGCGCCCAAGTCATCCATGCTGATGCCCTTAAGGTTTCTTTCGACCATAAAAACAGACATTTCGCTCCCTTTCCGAATAGTCAAAACTAGTGCATCTATTGCATCACGGAGCGGTGGCTCGGGGAACTATCAATACCTTATGACTTAATAACTCCAGGTTTGGATAAAACGGTGTATCCTGCGTCATGATTGTTATTAGCTATCAGTGACGAGGTGCCCCAACATGGAGATGTCTCAGATTAGATATGTCTTATCTGCCGCAAAGCATCTGAATTTCACCAAAGCTGCTGCAGAATGCAATGTGAGCCAACCAGCGCTTACCAAGGGCGTCAAGTCACTGGAAACCGAACTGGGCGCACAGGTTTTCCATCGGGAAGGTAGGAAAATACTGATTAGCGACTTTGGGAAGTCTATGCTGCCGCATTTACAGCACATCGTTGACGAAGCAGCAGCCACACAAGCGCTGGCTCAGAATTTTCGTTTGCTCGAAAAGGTGCCGTTGCGCTTAGGTGTCCTTTCAACAATTGGGCACGTTCGCCTTGCTCGCTTTTTAGCTCAATTCGAGAAAAACCACAGCGGATTGGAGTTGTCTGTCAACGAAGCAAGCGCATCGGACCTAAAGAAAAAACTTGCCGATGGCGATATCGATGTTGCTTTAATGACCCTGACTGAAGAGCTGGAAGTGGAGTTCAGGGCTAGACCACTCTACGTCGAAAGATATGTGGTTGTTTTCCCGCCGGAACACCGCCTTGGACAACTCAACTCAGTTTCACTCCAAGACTTATCACAAGAAAACTACGTTGACCGCTTGGCCTGTGAGTTGCGCGAGATGGTAATGTCGGTTTGTCAGTCAAAAGGTGTGGAACTGTACGCTCGCTTCAGGTCTGAGCGAGAAGATTGGGTACAAGCAATGGTTGCTGCGGGCATTGGTTTCGCCTTTATGCCTGAGTACTCGGTTACTCTACCGGGCTTGTTGCAGCGCCCGCTTGTTGAGCCAGAAGTTTCAAGAACTATCGCGGCCTTTACAGTCCCTGGCCGAAAACATTCGCCTGCACTTGATGCTCTGATGAGGTCATCGCAGACTTTTGCATGGCCGGGATAAGCAACGTCAGCTTTGGGCTCAAAGCGGAACTTAGCTGCACCAGGCCTGAATGACGGCGCTGCGGATATAGCTGCCGTCCACTTAGCACAAGGCAATGACCGCTCGCAGTCCAAAGAGGGCACCAAAATGTACTGCGCTAAGTAGGCTCGCGCACAAACGCAAAGCTGGACGCAGGCAATTTCTTTGAAATCACAATTGATTTTGCAGCGAATGGCTCGGCAAAAACGCAAAAGATCCAGTGTCAAATTTTGATTCAGCTGCTTTTCTCAATAGTGTTGGAAAGCAGAAAATTATTGATCGCAAGTCGCCAATCATAAGGGTCAAGATTGCAGAATGAAACTCTCGTATCTCCTTCACGGTCACGTAACCCATCAACTTTACTGGCGATCACATTGCGCTTCGCGGCAAGCGCTTCGTCCAGCACAAGTCCATAAGCCTCCCAACGCGACGGGATCGCGACGATATCCACTGCTTGATAGGCTTCTGCCGGGTCCTTGGCATGACCCCTAAATTCGATGCGCGGGTCACCTTCTGCCAACGCCTCAAGGTATGAACGCTGACTGCCTTCGCCAAAGATCAACAAGCGCGCCTCCGGCGTTCGGGTTGACCGAAAACCCTGGATCAGGATGTCGAACCCTTTCTGCTGTTCCAAACGCCCGATGGCACCAATTGTGGTCCTTGACTTGGGAGGCAAAGTGTTGCGCGACAACTGCTCAAGATCAACGGTCGGAGGAATGACAGCCAGTTTTTCCGAAGCAGCCAGGCGTCGTTCCTTCATCCAGTCCGACTGCGCGTGGCTGACGGCGACCACCTGATCAAAGAAGGAATAGATCACACGCAGCATCGCAAAAAAACGACGTTTATAAGGGACATTCAGAGTGGTGAATGCCCGGGTGTAACTGTGTTCGACATGGACCAGTCGAGTGTCCAGATGCATTGCGCGAAGAGCTGAGAACGCGGGAAGGCTTCTCCAGCTTGGTACGACGTGGGACACGATGACATCCGCATTCAGTTTGCCCCAAGAAAATGCGGTCCGTTTGACTTTCAACACCTTTTGCTGGACCGCCCCGGACAGATCTGATTGCGCCAAAAGATGGTCGAGCATCCGCATCACGCCACCCGCTGTGGTGTCGTCTACCAAGTGGAGGATCTTTTTCTGTTCCATGATGACGCCTCTCTCAGATCGATTGCAGTTTGGATTTCATTTGTCCCAGCCGGGTGATCGGGCCGGGTCCAAACGTTTTTAACACAAGGGCTGCGGCGAAAGTGCTGAACGATTTCAGAGGTTCTTCAAGCACCGGACGGGGGCTTTCCTGGACGCTTCGCACAAGCAACTCCCAAGCTGTGTCCCGGTCGAGGTTGGTGATCGCCCGCCGCGCCAGATAGCGCAGCTGATAAGCACGGGCCGAAGGTTCGTGCCGGGCAAAGAATTCAGGGTTCAGCGGGCGCAGCTTCGCGACCATCCGCTCCCACGCCTCTAACTGGCGATCCAAAGCCGCCGAAAGCCCGCCTGCTGTCCGTCTTCAGAGTTTTTCAGAAAGGGTTGGTGTTTTCGTAAAGGAGGCTCTGGTTCAGTTTTCGTATGAGTTTAAGCGGCAGCGGCTTGGTGCTGCAACCGACGGTTTTTTGTTGTCTGCTTCTTGATCTCCTCTCTCATTTTTGGAATCTTCGCGCCTTGCTCTCGAAGAAAAGCACCGCAGCTGGAAGGTCATCGGTTTGACTGCCGGAGTTCTGATGATCCTTTTGTCGAAGTCCCGCATGGGCTTGGTCGGG
>NZ_JBQFTH010000019.1:0-58815 GCF_056538565.1 Ruegeria sp. BG11
GCGTCTCCACCGCCTCAGCAGCGCCCCAGCGCCTCAGCAGCGCCGGTGAAGGGGGTTCTAAGGTTTACCCCACAAAGCCGCAAGCGGAAAAAGCAAAAAAGTGGAGAAAAGTTTGAAATCTCCATTTTACAACATAAAAACAAAAACTTAATGGATGCAATTACCGCGCAGGCACACCCAATCACCGCTCCAACTACCCGGAATCACTGCCACCAGATCATTGTCCACACAGTTACCCACAGACTCGGTCAAAGCTCACGCGGAATCGGCCTGCCTCAGCCGGGTCAGCAGGCCCGGTATCGGCAGACGCGCGAGCAGCAGCCCTATGATCGCGGCGAGATAGAGAAGTGGCTCCAGCTGGAAACCCTTCGCCAACATCACATAGTGGATACCGCCAAGCAGAACGGCCGGATAGACCAGTTTGTGCAGCTTGCGCCAGCGCGGGCCAAGTTTGCGTACTGACCAATTGTTCGATGTCACGGCCAAAGGCAGCAGCAGAATGAACCCCGCCATGCCGACAGTTATATAGGGGCGCTTGAGGATATCAGCCCAAATCTGGCCAAGCAGCTGAACGTCCAGCACCAGCCAGACCAGCAGGTGCAGCGCGACGTAGGAAAAGGCCAGCACGCCGATTGCTCGGCGGAACTTCATAAGGTTCAAGCCAAGATGCTGGCGCAGAGGGGTCACCGCCAGGCCAAGGATGAGCAGCTGCAGGGCCAACTCCCCGAGTTTATGTTCAAGCGCTGTGATCGGCTCGACCCCAAGCCCCCCTGTGAGCGCAAGATACAGGAACCAAGGGGCAGGAAGGGCCCCAGCCAGATAGACAGCCCAAATGGGGATCTTGCGTATGGCCTGGTTCACCGCCTGCATGGCTCAATAGTATTCCTTGAGGTTCATACCTTCATACAGGCTGGCGACCTCTTGTTCATAGCCATTGAACATGAGCGTCGGGATACGCTTGGCAAACAGACCGCCGCCGATCTGGCGCTCGGACGCCTGCGACCAGCGCGGATGGTCCACATTCGGGTTCACGTTACTATAGAAGCCATACTCACGGGGCGCAGACATGTTCCAACTGGTTGGCGGCTCATCCTCGGTCAGAGTGATCTTTACGATCGACTTGATCGACTTGAACCCGTATTTCCAGGGCACCACCAATCGCAGCGGAGCACCATTCTGGTTCGGGATCGGACGGTCATAGATGCCTGTCGCCATGATGGTCAGCGGGTGCATCGCCTCATCCAGACGCAGACCCTCGCGGTAGGGCCATTCAAGAATCGGGAAGCGCGTGCCGGGCATCTCATCGGGACGGTAGGCGGTTTCAAAGGCCACGTATTTAGCGCCCTCCTGCACACCCGCCATATTCAACAGGTCGGCCAGTTCGAACCCGTTCCACGGAATCACCATCGACCACGCCTCGACACAGCGGAAGCGGTAGATGCGTTCTTCAACTGTCATCTCGGACATGATGTCCTTGAAGTCATAGGTGCCGGGGCGATCCACCAGACCGTCGATCTCAATGCTCCAGGGTTCAGTCACGAGGGTATGGGCATATTTGGCTGGGTCGTCCTTTCCAGTGCCGAATTCATAGAAATTGTTGTAGCTGGTGATCTCTTCCCAGGTGTTCGGCTCCAGCGTTTCTTGCGCGGCAGCGGGGTGGGCTATCGCGGTCAGCCCGACACCTGCCAGCCCGGCCATAACCTGCCGCCGGTTCAAAAACGCCGCCCTTGGGGTGACGTCGGCATGTGTCAAAGTGTTGGTCCAGCGATGCGCCATTTGGGTCTCCGTAGTGAATCCGCCTCAGGGTGAGGTAGTCCGCTGATAGCACAGAGCCAAGGAAACAGGCGTCACGATTGAGCGAACAGACTGTAACGCAACTGCGTCAGCCCGTGACTAAGGCATATTTGGCGACTGGTTCTAGCAGTCTCAATCAAGTATGCGGGAATCATCCAATAGTTGATCAGAGTTGGTCCCGTGCTCGTATTTCAGGCCTTTCCTTTTTCGCTGTCCGTTTTGTGGCGCTATATCATTGTCTTTCCCGTCCTGCTGGTCGCGCTAATCGTCTACGGGTTGATAGGCGGGATACTGAGCGCGCTGATCGGGCTGCTCATTCCGGGCCTGTCGATTTTGATTTCGTTTTTTGTAGGCGCATCCTCAGGCGTCATCCCGATGTTGGTCGGCAGCCGTTTGGGCCTGCAAGCCTGCGAGGTTTCTCCGAGTAACAGTTACCGCAAGTTTGTCTTTCCGGCGGTTATCTACGGCGCCGTCGAAGCCATTGGGATCAGTGTGGCCGCCGCGCTAATCGCCGCGCTCTCCATCGGTGCCGTCAGCGTAGGGGGCGGCGTTCCCGAGGACCCGGCCGCGTTCTTCGCGACCCTGACGCCCATGCATATCACGATGTTCTCAGGTGTTGTGATCCTGCTCTTTGCAGCGATCTGCGCGCTGAGGGCCGGATTTCTTGTACCGATTGCGGCGGCCTCGATCGGGCGGGACCCCAATGGCCGCCCTTATACGCCATTCAACCATTTCGGTGCTTTCTTTCTGCAGCTTTTCGCCGTGGTGGCGATCAGCTTTGTCGGTGCTATCTTTTTCTTTGCTCTGTTTATCGTTGGACTTACCGCAATCTACGGTCCGAGCACCTTAGTCGACGATGTTCAATTAATCGGCGAGATGACGACTGGAGCGGCGCCGTTTTCCGTCACTGCGCCGATGATTGCAACGGTCGTGGCCTATACTCTTCTGGCCAGCTGGGCTTTCAGCTATCAATGCGCCGGCGGGGTTCTGGCTTATCTGCGCCTCAGCGGTGGTGCCGTGCGCAAGGCTCCAAGCACTGAGACATTAACTCAACCCGCACCGCAGCCCACGACCAGCTCAGGCCCCAAAATGAGTTCGGAAGAGCTGCGTGCCCTGCGCAAAAGCCGTGAGTTCCGCTAGGACGCCCAGCGCGTCTTAACAGATAGCACCCTTTACACAGAAGGGGTCAGCGCGGCACTCTGCCTGATAGGTGGTACGGTCCGCGACACCGGTCGCCCGACCCTGCCACCCATCAGGGAGGATACCGTATGTGTGATATCTGCGTAATGAATGCCGTCAAAGACAAGATGCTGTCCCGGCGGAGCTTCTTCAAAGCCGCCGCAGCCACTGGCGTGGCAGCCGCCGTAACAGGCGCGCGTGCTCCGGCGGCATTGGCCGCAGGGCATGGCGGGGTCGAGGACATGACTCACACCCTCAGCCCCGAGTTTCCGACATGGGGAGGAGAACCGGGCGTCTCCGCCGAACAGGCGTTCAACTTTGCGGATCACGGGTTCAACCTGTTCAACTTGTCGATCAACGAACATACTGGCACCCATATCGATGCGCCCCTGCATTTCTCGGCCGACGGAACCTCAGTCGATGAGATCCCGGTGACTGATCTGGTTGCGCCGCTCTGCGTCGTGGATATCGCCGCCCGTGCCGCCGAAGATGCCGATACCCGCGTGACGCCTGATGACCTCAAGGCGTGGATCGCGGCGAACGGAGACATCCCAGACGGCGCCTGTGTCGCCATGCATTCCGGCTGGGGTGGGAAAACTGCGACCGACGAGTTTCGCAATTTCGACGGAGAAGCGCAGCACTATCCCGGCTTCCACGTCGAGGCCGCCCAGATGCTGATGGAGGAAACCGGCGCTCGATCCATGGCGGTCGACACGCTGTCGCTGGATCACGGCATGTCCGCCGATTTCGCCACCCACTATGCCTGGCTGCCCACCGGCCGGTTCGGGATCGAGTGTCTGGCCAATCTCGACCGCGTCCCAGCCGCCGGGGCCACCCTGGTGATAGGAGCGCCCAAACACAAAGGCGGCACCGGAGGCCCCGCCCGGATTTTCGCGTTGATATAAAGAACGACCCGCCAAGTTGGCGGGTCTTAATTTTTGTCGAGCCCGATTTTGACGAAAGCAACCGCGACGAGGCTGAAGTGTTTTACGTTCCGCAAAGCGCAATTCCCGGTTTAAGTCGAACCGCCCTTGGCGTTTGTGCTTTTTGCGCTCTTGTGAATCGCAACCCTACATACCGACGCGTATTTTATGATCCTTTTGCCGAACAGCTATTTCGCGACGGAGCTGTCGAAGGCGCCGAAGTCCTGGAACAGGCGACCGATTGGAATGCCGTTCTCAAGTTTGCAGATGATCGCGGCGTCGCTCGGCGGCTGGTCGCGTCGGTTCTGTGGCGCAAGACTTTCATGCAAAGCCGGACCCTTTCAGCAATCGCGCATGGCGCACGGCAGATCGTCATTCTTGGCGCGGGGCTCGATACACTGGGCCTGAGACTGTCCAACAGTCATAGCCGCATACCAGTGTTTGAAGTCGACCGCCCCGAGACCATCGAAGCCAAGCGATCTTTGGTTTGTTCCAATTTCGGTACGCCGCCCAACATCCACTACACAGCGGTGGATTTTGCACGTGAGACAACGCTCGATAAACTTCGATCCCTTGGCTATGACCACGAACAAGGCACGATCTTTATCGCCGAGGTATCGCTGGAATACGTGCCGCCGCCAGAAGTTGCAGGTGTTTATGCGATGATCCGTTCGAACGGCTCGCGAGATACGCGTTTCCTGCCGACATACGCATCAACTGCAGCGGCCTCGCAGGCGCAACAGCAGATCGACAGCATCGACAATTCCGTAGCCGGGATTGGTGAACCCTTTCGCTTCAACATCGCTCCTGATGAGGTTGATGCCTACGCGGCCGAGCAACGGTTTTCTGTGCTGGAGCACATTTTTGGGCGCAAAGGGATCGAAGGTTATTTGGCTGAATTGGGGTTGGGAACAGAGACAATGGATTTTCCAATAGACTCTCTGGACGCTTCTTCGTTTTCCCTTGTTCAGTTGCAGCCCAGCTAATGGATTGTCACCTCACAGGCAAAAAGGCCCGCGGCAATGCGGGCCTTTCTTTTCAGATCAATGCACCACGGCATCATCCGGGCGGGGGCGTTCTGACGTCCCCAGCCGGTCACCAATGATCAGACCATCGGAGCCTGCAGTCACTGGCACCGTCTCGCCATCCTTGATCTCACCGGCCAGCAGTGCCTCGGCCAAGGGGTTCTGCAACGCACGCTGGATCACGCGCTTCAGTGGGCGCGCACCGAAGACCGGGTCATACCCTTCATCGGCCAGCCACTGTTTTGCGCCCTCGTCCAGAACCAGCTCGATCTTTCGAGCGGCCAGACGTTTTTGCAGACGTGCCATCTGGATATCGACGATACCATCCATATCGGCCCGCTTGAGCCTGTCAAAGATGATCGTTTCATCGAGTCGGTTCAGGAATTCCGGCCGGAAATGTGCCCGGACCGCATCCATCACATCCCTCCGTGCCTGCGCGCTGTCGGCCCCTTCGGGCAGTTGGCTGAGCGCCTGAGACCCGAGGTTCGACGTCAGGATGATCAACGTCTGCTTGAAATCAACAGTGCGGCCCTGACCATCGGTCAGCACGCCATCATCGAGGACCTGCAGCAACACGTTGAACACATCCGGGTGCGCCTTTTCGACCTCGTCAAATAGCACGACCTGATAGGGTCTGCGCCGCACGGCTTCGGTCAGCACACCGCCTTCGTCATACCCAACATAGCCCGGAGGGGCACCAATCAGACGCGCAACCGCGTGTTTCTCCATGAACTCGGACATGTCGATGCGCACCATCGCATTGTCGTCGTCGAACAGGAAGTTCGCTACGGCCTTGGTCAGTTCGGTTTTACCTACGCCGGTCGGGCCGAGGAACAGGAACGAGCCCAGCGGGCGGTTCTCATCGTTCAATCCGGCTCGCGCACGGCGCACGGCGTTGGCCACGGCTGTCACCGCCGCATCCTGACCGATCACGCGAGAGTGCAAATCGTCTTCCATCCGCAGCAGCTTCTCGCGTTCCCCTTCCAGCATTTTCGAGGTCGGGATACCGGTCCAGCGTTCGACCACGCTGGCGATTTGCTCGGGACGCACGGTTTCCTCGGCCATCATGGCGTTACTTTCGGCGTTTTCGGCCTCGGTCAGCTTTTTCTCAAGCTCGGGGATGACGCCATAAGACAGCTCACCGGCTTTCGCCAGATTGCCTTCGCGTTTGGCGATTTCCAGGTCAGCGCGCGCCTTGTCGAGCTGTTCTTTCAGATCACGCGCACCCGCGAGCTTGTCACGTTCGGCCTGCCACTGGGCGGTCATCTCAGCCGATTGCTCCTGCAGATCGGCCAGATCCTTTTGCAGGGTTTCCAGACGATCCTTCGAGGCCGCGTCGTCTTCCAGTTTAAGCGCCTCTTCCTCGATCTGCATCTGCAGGATCTGGCGATCCAACTGATCAAGTTCTTCCGGCTTGGAGTCCACCTCCATCCGCAACCGCGACGCCGCCTCATCGACAAGGTCAATGGCCTTGTCGGGCAGGAACCGGTCGGTGATATAGCGATGCGACAAGGTCGCCGCCGACACCAATGCGGAATCCGAGATACGCACGCCGTGGTGCAGCTCGTACTTTTCCTTGATGCCACGCAGGATGCTGATCGTGTCCTCGACGGTCGGTTCGGTGACCATCACGGGCTGGAACCGGCGCGCAAGGGCCGCGTCTTTTTCCACGTATTTGCGATACTCATCCAACGTGGTCGCGCCGATACAATGCAGCTCGCCCCGAGCAAGCGCAGGCTTGATCAGGTTGGCGGCATCCATCGCGCCGTCGGATTTACCGGCGCCGACCAGCGTATGCATCTCGTCGATGAAAAGGATGATTTCCCCGGCGGCCTCGGTAACCTCGGTCAGCACCGCCTTGAGGCGTTCTTCGAATTCACCACGATATTTCGCACCAGCAATCAGCGCACCCATATCCAGCGCGAGCAGCTTCTTATCTTTCAGCGATTCCGGCACGTCACCGTTGATAATGCGCAGGGCCATGCCCTCGGCAATCGCGGTTTTACCAACGCCGGGTTCGCCGATCAGAACAGGGTTGTTCTTGGTACGACGCGACAGAACCTGCATCGAGCGTCGGATTTCCTCGTCCCGTCCGATGATCGGATCAATCTTGCCTTCAGCCGCCGCCTCGGTCAGATCGCGCGCATATTTCTTGAGCGCGTCATAGCCTTCTTCCGCCGACGCGGTGTCCGCGGTGCGACCCTTGCGGATATCATTGATGGCTTCGTTCAGTTTCTGAGCAGAAACAGCACCGGCCTCCAAAGCGTCCTTGGCTTTGGATTTCACCATGCAGAGCGCCATCAGCACCCGTTCCACGGGCACAAAGCTATCGCCCGCCTTGGTGGCAATCTTCTCGGCCTCGTCCAGAACCTTGGCGGTCTGGCCATCCATGTAAATCTGGCTCGCGTCACCGCTGACCTTCGGGATTTTCCCCATCGCGGCATCCAGCGCCTCAACCACGCGGTTCGGCGCGCCGCCCGCGCGGGTGATCAGGTTGCTCGCCAGCCCCTGATCATCGTCCATCAATGCTTTAAGTATATGTGTGGGCTCCAGCCTCTGGTGCCCCTCGCGCAGCGCAATCGTCTGCGCCGCCTGCACGAATCCCCGTGCCCGCTCGGTGAACTTGTTCAAGTCCATAGCATTCTCCTTTTCTCAAGCGCCCCGTTTTGATGCGCCCGCTTGGCGGCACGCGTCGATTGAGGCCTCACATTCAATTTGGGTAATGTCGGCGTGTATTCAAGATTGTCTTGGCAGAATAACATGATGCATGCTGGGAACCTGAATGATCTCGGTCAATTGCGAAAAAAACCGTCTTAGGAGCGCGCCTCTATGATCTCAGCCACCGCGCTACGCAGCTGTATTGCAGAACAATGGTCGCCCACCATTGGCGACCCAAGCGTGATCGGTTGGCTCACGGTTGCCGCATACGGTTTCGCCGCACTGCTATGCCTGCGCGCAAGGCGAAATTCCCACGTCCGATGGTTCTGGCTGATCCTCGCGCTGCTGTTGTTTGCTTTGATGATCAACAAACAACTGGATCTGCAATCCGCGCTTACGGCCAGCGCCCGCTGTCTGTCGCAGATGCAAGGCTGGTACGAGGATCGCAAGTCTGTCCAGATCGGCTTTATCATTGTTGTCGTGTTCAGCGGCTTCTGGATCTCGCTTGTCAGCCTCTGGTTCCTTCGTAAACAATTGCGAGAGGTCGGCATCGCCCTGATCGGCTTTGTCACTCTTATCTGCTTTGTGATGATCCGCGCCGCCGGGTTTCACAACTTCGATGCGTTTTTGGGTGCCGAGATCATGTCGATCCGAATGAACTGGCTTCTGGAACTATCCGGAATCGCCCTGATTGCGGCGAATGCAGCATGGGTGGGCAGACGCCGTCAGCCGCGCGGAATGGAGTATACCGAATAGCCGCCGGTTTGCGCCACCGGCTCTAACGTATATGTCTCGACCAAGGATTGTTCGGCGCTGCTGCCGGTCGGGCACGAGACAAGATCGGCGGTGTGATCCAGAAATTCGACGGTAAAGGCGCTCTCACCTGTAAGCTGGCACCAATCATCCTCGGATCGGTAGCCGCGGACCAGAGGCAGGTTGTCATTGGTCGGCGCGGGCGCCGCGCCTGTGTCAGATGTGTCTGAGGCGGGTTCATCGCAGGCGCCCATCATCAGCGCCACTCCCAGCAAGGCAAGCTTTCTCATCTTCTGTCCCTTCATGTGAGCTATTGATCGATTTGAGCCACTGTAACACAGATCATCCTCTTTCGATTGGACGGACCTGCATGGACAGTTGCGCCCGAACCCGCTAGGAGGCAGACGTTTGCCAGCAAGGAGACCCAACATGTCCGATGACCGCCTGATCGTAGCCCTTGACGTCCCGAACGCTCTGCAAGGTTTGGCGATGGCCGAACTGTTGGGTGATGCGGTCTCGTTCTACAAGATCGGGCTGGGAATGCTGACGGGCGGTGGTCTGGCTCTGGCCAATGAGCTGAAACAGGACCATGGCAAGCGCATCTTTCTGGACATGAAGCTGTTCGACATCGGCAACACGGTAGAAAACGCTGTCCGTGGTCTGGCGCAGTTCGATCTGGATTTCCTGACCGTTCATGGCGACCCGCATGTGGTACGCGCGGCAAAAGAGGGTGCCTCCGGCAAGGACCTTAAAATCCTCGCGGTAACCATCTTGACCTCACTGAACCGCGACGATCTGGATGCCAGCCTGTTGAAAGCAGGCGATGTGCAAGATCTGGTCGTTGAGCGCGCGGCCAAAGCGCTGGAGGCCGGGGCCGATGGCGTGATCGCAAGCCCGCAAGAGGCCGCGCTGATCCGCGCCCTGCCCCAGGCCGAGGGCCGCTTGATCGTGACACCGGGCGTGCGCCCTGCCGGGGCTGCTCTGGGCGATCAAAAACGCGTCGCAACGCCGGCCAGTGCGATCGGAGATGGGGCGGATCATATTGTTGTCGGGCGTCCGATCTATCAGGCGGAAGACCCGAAAGCCGCAGCCGAGGCCGTTCTAACCGAGTTAAAATCGTTAACACGTCATTAATCGCGGACAGGTATTCAACGCCTCATATCCTCGAAACGGCAGTGATATCTTTACCTTAGGTCAACAGGGGGAATATCCCCCGGGTTTCCCCCTGTGCCCGAAAACACACAAACCCGGCGCAAGTTTTGGGGAATGACGCTGCCACCTATCTAAATATAGCGTTTTGAGCGATTCTGGGGCGGAGTTACTCCCCAACGAACTACCTCTTCCTGTGGTTCGTTACCTTCCCCCCGCCCCAAGCGGGGGGTTTTCTTGACAGTCCAACTCTCTGCTCAAACCGCCAGATTTCTGAAGACTGTCGAAGCCTCTGTTGCGTTCTCACGAAAGCCGATAGACACTATAGTTTCGAACACCCGGAGCCACCCTTTTCGGGTCGGGAAAAGCAACCATGCCAACGATCTGCCGCGAATGCCTGACCAGTTTCCCGGACGCGCCGCGCTGCCCGTCCTGCGGTAGCCCGCGGCTGAAATCGCACCCTGAGCTGTTTGACCTGTCGATTGCGCATATGGATTGCGACGCGTTCTATGCCTCGGTCGAAAAGCGCGACAATCCTGAATTGGCGGACAAGGCAGTGATTGTGGGTGGCGGGAGACGCGGGGTCGTTTCAACCGCTTGTTACGTGGCGCGCATCCGGGGCGTGCGCTCGGCCATGCCGATGTTTAAGGCGCTGCAACTGTGTCCGGACGCCGTGGTGATCAAACCGCGCATGTCGGTCTACGCCGAGGTATCCCGTCAAATCCGTGCGATGATGGATGAGCTGACGCCCAAGGTCGAACCCCTGTCGCTGGACGAGGCTTTCCTTGATCTTTCCGGCACCGAACGTCTGCATGGCGCGCCGCCAGCGGTGATGCTGGCGCGTCTGGTCAAGCGCATGAAGGATGAGCTGGGGCTGACCGGCTCCATCGGGTTAAGCCACAACAAGTTTCTGGCCAAAGTCGCCTCGGACCTGGATAAGCCGCGTGGGTTTTCCGTGATCGGAAAGGCGGAGACGGCTGACTTCCTGCACGACAAACCCGTCAGACTGATCTGGGGTATCGGCCCAGCAGCGCAGGAATCGCTGGAGCGCGCCGGGATCCGTACCTTCTCGGACCTGCTGCGCTGGGATCAAGAGGCGCTGACAGCGCGGTTCGGATCGATGGGGTATCGCCTATGGCATCTGGCACGCGGCCAGGACAAGCGCCGGGTATCGGCCCATGAACCGATGAAGTCGATCAGCAACGAAACCACGTTTTTCGAAGACACCTCCAACCTCGAGATTCTGGATGGGCATCTGTGGCGCATGGCGCTGAAGGTCTCGGACCGGGCCAAGGCCAAGGATCTGGCGGGCCGGGTGGTGACGCTGAAGCTGAAAAAGGCCAATCACAAGATCATCACGCGCCGCGTGTCGCTGCGCGATGCGACTCAGATCGCGGACCGCATCTACAGAACCGCACGCGGGCTATTCGATCAGGTGGGAGATCAGGGTCCCTATCGCCTGTTGGGATGCGGGTTGTCCGATCTGTGCCCGGCGGATCAGGCTGATATCTCGGGCGACTTGCTGGACCCGAACGCGACACGCAGGTCTCAGGCCGAGCGCGCCACGGACGAGATTCGCAAGCGGTTCGGAAGTGATGCAATCGTGAAAGGCCGCGCGCTGCGGTGACGCCTATTCCGCCGCCAGCCGCTGCGGTTCGGAACCGATCTCGGCAATCTCGGCGATCACTTGCCGCAATATCTTGGAGAACGCCATGAAATTGGCATTGGGCGAGATCGTGTCTTCGTTCATGTAGATCGAGCGGTCGATCTCAACCTGAATCGCGTGTTGTTGACGACCGGGGCGGCCGTAGGTTTGGGTCACATAAGCCCCAGCAAAGGGCGCATTCCGAGCGACGACCAATCCGGCCGTGGAAAAGGCAGCCTCAATTCGGTCCACGATCTCGGTTGATGCCGATGCACCGAAACGATCGCCCAGAACGATCTCGGGGCGTGTGTTGCGCGCGGTGCTGGCCATGGCCACCGCCTCATGCGGCATTGAATGGCAATCGACCAGAATCGCCTGCCCGAATTTCGCGTGTGATTCCGCCAGCAAGGCCTTGAGGCGGCTGTGATAGGGTCGCCAATAGGTGTCGATGCGCAGGCGCGCCTCATCCATGGTCAGTTTGCCACGATAAATCGCCCGCCCATTTGCCACCACGCGGGGAATCACCCCAAGCCCCGAAGCCACGCGTGGATTGTGCCCTTGCCGTTTCGCCCCTTGAATCAGGGCTGGGTCCAGCTCATCCGCGCTGCGGTTAAGGTCCAGATAAGCCCGTGGCATCGCCGCTTTGATCAACGGCGCACCAAAATCCGAGGCCGAGGCAAAGAGCTGATCCACAAAGGCATCTTCCGAGGATCGAATCACATCAGACCCCAAAACCGAGCGCGTCAGAAACGCCTCTGGATAGTCACGGCCACTATGCGGCGATGAAAAAACCACGCAGGAACTGCGGTTTTCGGGCATATCCAGAAAATAGGAAGGGTTCTTCATGGTCTCTCCGTGTTCAGGATTAACATAGACTGGAAAATAGTTCTTCCAAACCCCTTGAACCCCTTTGCGACTCCTTTTATAGACCCCGCTACCGGCGCGGGTATCCGCGCCCCATTTCGTTATGGGGCAGGACACGCAAAGGGACGTGGGCGGTTAGCTCAGCGGTAGAGCACTTCGTTGACATCGAAGGGGTCACAAGTTCGATCCTTGTACCGCCCACCATCTATTCACTGCTTCGGCTCGCCGGAGCACCCGACAAACCCAGGCGCTGGCCACGTCTTTGATGAAGGCGCCGCAGATTGGAGACAGACCCATGAAGGTCAAGAACTCGCTCCGCTCGCTCAAGAACCGGCACCGTGATTGCCGTATTGTGCGTCGCAAAGGCCGCGTCTACGTGATCAACAAGACGCAGCGCAAGTTCAAAGCTCGCCAGGGCTAAGAACTGCACATATCTCTTCGAAAGAACCGCGCCTTTGGGTGCGGTTTTTTTGTGCCTGTTGGCTTCATTCGGTTTCGCCGATCAAAGGGCTCGAGATTTCGCACAATTTTTGTCGGGTTTTGCTTGCAAACCAAATCCAATCCGTTAATTGAGTGTTTAACTCGGGTTTACCCCGGTGGACTACTCAATGTTGGGAGCAATCATGTTTAAATCCACGACCTGTATCGCGGCTGGCCTTGCAGCCATGGTCGCCACATCCGCAGCAGCAGAAGGCGAGCTGAACATCTATTCGTCGCGCCACTACGACACCGACGAGCGCCTCTATTCGGATTTCGAGGATGCAACCGGCATCACCATCAACCGAATCGAAGGCAAGGCAGATGAACTGATCGCGCGCATGGAAGCCGAGGGTGTGAACTCCCCCGCCGATATTCTGCTGACCGTCGACACCTCGCGGCTGGAGCGCGCGAAGAACGCGGGCGTGCTAC
Source organism: Ruegeria sp. BG11 (assembly GCF_056538565.1). Lineage (NCBI taxonomy): Bacteria > Pseudomonadati > Pseudomonadota > Alphaproteobacteria > Rhodobacterales > Roseobacteraceae > Ruegeria > Ruegeria sp. BG11. The sequence continues at coordinate 12,900 of NZ_JBQFTH010000019.1, forward strand.
AGACGATCGACAGCGCCGTGCTGGAAGAGCGTATTCCGTCGAACCTTCAGGACAGCGACAACCAGTGGTTCGGTTTCTCGCAGCGGGCGCGCATCATTTTCTACAACAAGAACGCAGTCTCCGAGCCGCCGCAGACCTATGCTGATCTGGCAGACTCCAAATACAAAGGTCAGTTGTGCATCCGCTCCAGCACCAATGTCTACAACCAGACCCTGCTGGCCTCGATCATCGAAAACGCCGGATCCGAAGCCGCCAAAACCTGGGCCGAAGGCGTCGTGGCCAACATGGCGCGTGACCCGCAAGGCGGTGACACCGACCAACTGCGCGGTGTCGTCTCGGGTGAGTGTGATCTTGCCGTGTCCAACACCTACTACTTTTCCCGCGCGATCCGGAAAGACGTCGATGGTGTCTCGGCCGAGCGAGACGTGATCGGCTGGGTGTTCCCGGATCAGGACGGCAATGGCGCGCATGTGAACCTGTCGGGTGGCGGTGTTGCCGCAAATGCGCCCCACAAGGACAATGCCATCAAGTTCCTAGAATACCTGGCAAGCGATAAGGCGCAGCAGTACTTCTCGGCCGGCAACGACGAATACCCAACGGTTAAGGGCGTCGCCGTTTCCGAGTCCGTGGCCGAACTGGGCGATTTCAAAGCAGACGATGTCGATCTGTCTGCCGTTGCCAAGAACCTGCCCGAAGCGCAGAAAACCTTTAACGAGGTTGGCTGGAAGTAAGACGCCTCCATACTTAGGAAGTATAAGGGGCGCGGTAAATACCGCGCCCTTTTTCTTTTGCAATATTATATTTTAAAGCTACTATTCTCACATACGGTAATTTATCTCATAATTGATCAATGCTGGATTCCCTCGCAAACCGCCTTGCCATTCGCCTGAAAGAGCTGCGCCAAAGCCGCGGCTGGTCATTGGATCAGCTGGCGGACAGTAGCGGCGTCAGCCGGGCAACCCTGTCGCGTATGGAAAAGGCTGGGGTCAGCCCGACGGCAGAAACACTCGCCCGACTTTGCGCCGCTTACGGTTTGCCAATGTCGCGTCTGCTGATGATGGTCGAGGAGAGTTTCGACCCCAAGGTCCCGTTTGAACGGCAACCCGAATGGAACGATCCGGAAACAGGCTTCACGCGCCGATCCGTCTCGCCGCCCTCAACCGGGTTGAGCGGTGAGGTGCTGGAATGCCACCTGCCGCCGGACACGGTGGTTCGGTACGAAACGCCTCCGAAACCGGGGCAGGAACACCACCTGATCGTTCTGGATGGAAGCCTGAAGCTCACCGTTGACGGAACAGCGCACTCGCTCGGTGGAGGTGACTGCCTGCGATACCATCTGTCCGGCCCAACACAATTTGAAACCGGCGCCGCCCGAGGCGCGCGCTACATGCTGGTGCTTATATGATCACACGACTGACCGATGCCACTTTCGACACGGCGCTCAATGACCTGACCGAGATCCTGCATGGTTGCGTGCATGCGGGCGCGAGTATCGGGTTCATCTTGCCGTTCCACCACGTAGACGCCCAGCGCTATTGGGAGACTCGCGTTCGCCCTGAACTGCGCGCAGGGGCCTTGGACCTGTTTGTTGCGGAAAGCGGAGGGCGTATCCGTGGGACGGTACAGTTGATTCCGGCCTCAATGCCCAATCAGCCGCACCGCGCCGATGTCGCCAAGCTTTTGGTCCATCCCGATGCGCGACGCCAGGGCCTGGGGCGCAGCTTGATGAACGCGCTCTTCGCTCGCTCATCTGAGCTGGGCAGAACAACGCTTGTGCTCGATACGCGCAGCACCGACCCATCGCGGATTCTCTACCAAGGCCTTGGCTTTCAAACCGCAGGAGAGATTCCGAACTACTGCCGCAACCCGTTCGAACCCGCGCTGGAGCCGACAACCTTCATGTTCAAGGACCTCACCCAAGCGCTAAAGCCATAGTCCGGAGACGCACTTTGAGTTGATCTGTCCAGGTCGTCAGGTTTTCGGACGGAAAGCAGGCGACCCTCGCGACAGATCAAGCGGGACTATTTGAACAGAGGCCATGGGTGCCTCGTATCAAGAAATGAGCGATCCTTGCATGTGTAACGCAGTCACCCCGCAGTTCACTTTTCGATCTTGGTGATCTTAGTGCCCTGAAGACCCGCGCCTGCCATAAGCCCTTCTTGCCCAAAGATGATTGGCACGATGTCGCCCTGCAGATCGTTTGTTCCCATCGATGCCGACCAGCCTTCGTCACCGCCAACGAGCGTGGGGCCACTGCCGACCTCCCACCCATCGTTGTTCTGCATATAGGCAAGGGCGTCGGAGTTGAGGAAAAACAGAGCGTAAGAGAAATGCTGAATACCAGCCTGAAAACCATAGGACGCACCGGCAATATTGTAGTACCCGGTCGTGACGCCGTTTTCCCGCATCGCGCCTTCTCCAAACTGACCTCCAACCATCAGGCCGCCTTTGGTGATCCTGGGAAAAACCAAAACAGCAACTGCCTTGTTGGACAGATCCGCCGCCTCAGGGGAACTCGCGAGAAGTTGCGCCAGTGCTGCATCTACACTGGCGTCGATCTCGGACGCAGTCGCCCCGTCCGCCGCATGCAGTACGGTCTCGCCTGCCGATTCAGCAACATCCCCAACCTTTTTGGCCGCATCAGAAACCCCTTCTGTCACTTTGTCTAAGAAGTTCTGAGCGTTGGCAGTTGAACTGCTTGAAAGGTGGAAAAAACCCACCATCGCGATGAAAGCCAAAGGCATAAAGCGCAGCATTTCTTCCTCCTCTGGATTTTGTTCTGCAGAACCGTACCTGAGACCCTTGGCGGTGAAAACCCGTTGACTGGCATGTGGTACGAACGCTTGCTTCGCACCGCTTTGGTGTCCGAAACCGCCAGACTTCGGACGGTTGTTTTCGCAAGTTAATTTTCCCGACCGGATTAGTTCAGATACCGGTTGCGGAGGGTTTCAAGGTCCGCGTCCATCAGCCCTAGCCCCTGGCGAAGGTAGTCGTCCACCGAGCCGTAGCTTGCCTCAACGCTCTTGTAGAACTCATCAAGATAGGTCTCTCGCACCCCCAACGACGGCCAGACTGCTTCCGGCGTCATATTTGTCCCTACGGCCGCATTGACCTCGGCCGCGATCTGTTGGGCCTTGTTGTCCGCGTCCTTGAGCGCATTGCTCATCATGAAATCCGATTGGATCTCGTCTTTGGAAACACCAAGCGCTGTCAGGACGAGCGCAGTCGCGACACCGGTACGATCCTTGCCGCCCGAACAATGATACAGAACCGCCTCACCCTCGGGCTGGTCCAGCAACACGTCGAACAAATCTCGATACTCTTCGGTGTAGTCAGTTGCGATATAGCCAAAAGCCCCTAAGAACAAACCATCTGTTTCTGCTTCGGTTGCCGTGCCCTTCTTGATGCTGGCCCGCATATCATCAATCATCTGGCTTTCATTCTCCATCACCGGGAAATTGTGGCGCGCGGGCCCCTCTCCTTCGGGCCATTGCGCGGGATGCGTCGTTGCCTCGGACGTTGTTCGCAAATCAACGATTGCGCTGACGCCCATGTCTTCCAGGAGCTGCATGCTGGGTGCGCTGATCTGATCGATCTCACCGGATCTGATGAGCTGCCCTGCCCGTACGGTGCGACCGTCTTCGGTTGTAAGGCCACCCAGGTCGCGCGTATTCAAAACCCCCTCTAGCGGGATGGCGCGATCTTCGGCCGCGAGAACAAGGTGAAAGGTACCGGCGACAAACAGCAGGGTCGCAGCACCGATGAATCTGAATATTCTCATGACTCTCTCCATTGCTGTTTCGAGCGGGACCGTGACCGCCGCGCTCCGAAGGACGCGCCGTTGAAGGCTATTCTTGCCAGCTCATGAACACCTCGCGGGCCTCTTGGCTTTCGGGGCGCAGGTTTTCGATGCCGCCATAGGGGATATCTTTGCCGATCTCGGAGTTCGGATATTTGGCGATCATTTTCTGATGGCGCTTGATCATATCCTGGAACGAGGCACCGGCCCAAAGAGAGTATCCAACCAGCGGGTGTTCTTCGCGGGGGTCGCGATAGACGTTATAGGTCGGCGCTGCGGCCCCGGGGGCGCCGGGCGCGGGTAGATGCATCTTGAATTCCTGCTTGACGACCGAACGCAGAACCGGCCCCTCGTAGACGTACACGTAGTCGCGGCGGCCATTGCCCTCACCCTCAAGAAGCAGGGCGGTCTGGTCGATACCGTCAATCACCCGGTCGCGCGGGATGAAATCCGTTGCACCTGCGATGCGGGCCATCGTCGTGTAGATATCCGAGACGTGAAAGATGTCACCGGCAGCACTGTCGGCTTCAATCACTCCGGGCCAGCGGATGAAGGCATCGGTGCGGACGCCGCCCTCAAGATGCTGGGTCTTGCCGCCGCGATAGATCAACTGGTTCAGGCCCGAGGTCCCCTCGTAATGATACATCAACCCGTTATCCGCCATGATCATGACGATAGTGTTGTCGGCCTCGCCGGTCTCATCCAGTTTGGCCAGCACCTCTCCGATCCAACCGTCTAGCAGTTGCAGCTTGTCGGCATGGAAGCCGCCGTTCCGCGACAGCGCCTGATCCGGGTAGGCGAAGTTCAGCGGGTAAAGCGGCCAGTATTGCAGAAAAAACGGCTCATCCTGCGCGGCGACTTGTTCAAGCTGCTCCAATGCCTGCGCCTGATAGCGTTCGTTCATCTGTTCGTACTTGGCCTGCGTCCATTCTTCGCCCGCTTCCATGTCAACTTCGCGCGCGGTGCCGCCTGCCTGTGCCTCGACACCGGTGACCAGACCGTAGGGCTTGAACCGTTCATCCAGCAGGAACTGGTTGTTCTGCCCCGAGGGATGATATCCCAGCATGTTGTTGGCCTCCATGGCCTCGCGGGTCATCAAGCTGAGTTGTACCTGCTGGTGCAGCGGAAACACCGCGTAATCAAAGCCCTGATTGTGCGGATAGGCTTCTTCGATATCGCCCTGATGCCACTTCCCTACATGCGACGTGTTGTAGCCGGCCTGTTTCAGGATCTCCGGCAGGGTAACCTCGCTCGCGGGCAGTCCCTCGCCGACCAGGGCAACCTTAACCTCTTCTACTCCGGCCCGGATCGGGTGCCGACCGGTCAGCATGGCCGTGCGTGTTGGCGTGCAGGAGGGCTCCGTATACATGCGCATCAGCGACATGCCTTCACTGGCGAAGTCGTTGATATTGGGGGTCTCGATCCCCATCACATAGTTCATCTTGCGCTCGCCCATCTGGCCGAAGCTGATGTCGTCGATAAGAATATACAGAAAGTTCGGAGGCTTGCCGTCATTGGCCTCGCGGATCTCGGCCAACCTGGCCTCGATCTCAGCATCCTGCGCATCCCATTGATCCCCGAACTGGGCCCGCAGGAATTCGAACTCACCATCATGAACGATCGCCTCTTGCTGCGCGCTTGCAGGCATGACGCCCAGCATGGCAAACAAACAGGCTGCGACACTGGTCTTACCTAAGGCTTTAGTCACTCTCGGACCTCCTTTTGACACTCGTAGATTCCAACGCCTGAACGATCAGTTCGTGGCATTTTGCGGAAAGGGATTGATTTGACTGTTTTGCCAGCTCTGAAAGCTGGCAATGTTCCGAAGGCGTCAGGAACGTCACCACACGTTCGGATCGGGCATCCCCCTTCGGTAGCCGAGGGCGGCCCATTATCGTATCGCTTGAAGACTCCGGCTTCACTTGACATTCCACCTATCGAATTCGTTACATTACCGGTAAACTGTCAGGATCTGGGGGTGGACCACATCAAGAATTCGCCAAATATGCCAAACGCGGCGCCGTTCGGCTGGGGCGGAGCGTCACCGGCGATGGCCCTATCTCTTGATCATCCAAACAGAATCGGAGAGCTCACGCCTTGGGAGATCGACTTTCGGCAGCTCGATCCCGGGCGGTTGTCCACGGCGATAACCGTGCGCTCAGGACAGGCTGTCTCTGCCCTCAACATCGCGATGAACCAGCGCGTCCACCAGCGTGGTGTTTCGCCGGACGGATGGAAGACGTTTGGCATCCCCACGCGCGGCGCAATCGAAAAATGGCAGGCCAAAGACATCACGGACAGCGCTTTTCTGGTCTTCGGCGATCGGGATGGCTTTGATGGCATCACGACCGCAGGGTTTTCAGGAAGCGTTGTTTCGTTTGAAACCGAAAGGCTAGAAAAGTTGGCCGAAACTTGCGGGTTTCATCTAGAGGGTGACGAACCGGAAGCCCGCAAATTTGGGACCAAAGCCGGGTTGGCCAGCATGGCGCGACTGCAGGGGGCTGTCGTCCGGTTGCTGAACGACGCAACTGCCATCTGGTATCAGGACACTGAAGAGGCGCTGATGCTTGAGGCCCTCAAGATCTTGACCGATACGAGCGCGTATTTTGACAAAAGCCAAGCCGAAACCAGGCGGCGCGCCCTGAGCCGCGCAATTGATCTGATGCTTGCCAATCTGGAGGACCCGATCTCAATCGAAGAGATCTGCTCGGAATGCGCGGCCTCGTGGCGCACATTGGACCGCGCCTTCAAGGAACTGTTCGGCCTTGGCCCGAAGTCATATTACATGAGGCTCCGGCTGAACCGGGTTCGCGAGGACCTTCTGAACAGATCCTTCGATGGCTCAATAGCGGATGCTGCCAACCGCCACGGGTTTTGGCATATGGGCCAGTTTGCGAAAGACTACCGACTGTTTTTCGGCGAGCTGCCTTCGGAAACAAGATAAGGTGCCCACTGGAGGGTGGGATCAATTACATTGATCATACCTGTAGTCCCCGTACTCCAGCCAGTTTGACGAGCCTTCGCTAAAAATCAGAAACTCGGATCTGTCTTCCCCAAGCAGGGCAACGACAAATCCGGCGGGCGGCTCATAGTTTCCGAAGTAACTGTAGGCCGTCATGGCTCTGATCGACTCGCCGTTGACCGTTACTCGCGCGTCCCATTCTCCCTCCGGGTTATCCAAAATTACGGGTTCGATGACTCGCTCTACCGCTCCGCCCCCACAATAAACGATGCCTTCTGGGGGTTCGTAGGAGGCCCCCTGGCTAGCACTTGAATCGCAGACTGAACGAAGGGACTGAATTGCCACGCTGGAACCTTTCAAGTCAAAGATTCCGTAGCTGACATCTTGACCAATCATGGACAGGTTTACCGATGCATTGGCCGCAAGCTGATCCAGTACAAAACCATAATCCTGCTGACTATTGAAACTGACCTCGACAGGATAATTGTCGACGATCTGCACGTCAGCGTTTTCTGCGCCAACCTGAAATGCGCCAACTTCGGTGGTGCCGTTCTTCAAGAAACGAATGGAAAGCCCCTGCTTCTCCACAATGTCCTGGCTATCCTCATATCCAGCCGGAGCAAAGCGGATACGGTTACACTGAAGTTCCAGCGTCATGTTTCCGGTCTGAATAAAAGCATTGGGGTTAGGCCCAGAGTTGAACGACCACTCCGCTGATGCTGTGGTCGCCATAGCCATCAGTAGCATTCCAATGGAAATCGTTTTGAAACTCATTTTCTCTCTCCATGGTGTTGTGGTTCGTATTGTCATTCAGCCAGAGTTTCCGGCCCGTTACCCGGGCAACAAGGTTAGGAAACAGGTGCGCCGTATTCGTTTGCGCCTTCTTGGGAAGGTCGCGTCAGCCACCAGATCATCAGGATGGACAGAACCAATTGAAGAATTGAGACAACAACAATACCGGTCACACCCAGAACGGCCGCAGGTCCTCGCAATGCATCGGGGTTTTCGGTCCCTTGCTCCAATACCGAAAAGAACGCCACCCCACCCAGCATAACAAAAAGAGTTACAATGCTGAGCGCCATCGGCAGCAGCAAGTACCAGCCAGGTCGACCTGTATCATGTAGCCTCCGCCAACCGGCGGCCAGCATTGGTATGAGAACGGCCAGTTGGAAAACAGAGGAAAGAACCCGAGATCCCTGCCCGGTTTCGGGGTTGGTCCCGAATATGATTGTATCCAGCACAGCTAAAGCCGCACTCACGAGAACCACAAACAAGAAGAACCACCAGTATTCTGAGCGTATAGCCCGACCGGAGAACTGCAAGTATTTCGAGAAACACGTTTTAACGGCTTCACCAAATCCCATTTTTCAATCCTTTCTTCGTTTCTGTGCGGCCTCAGAACGCCTCGCGGACCCAAAAGCACGCCTTCGCCCTTCTGGGTTTTCCTGCCTTCTATTTTTGTTTGAACGCCAAAAACCTATCTTTCAAAAAGGTAGCGAAATTTACGCGCGGAAAAAATGTTGATTTATGAAAAATAAGATTCAAACATGCGAATTCGACTAAGCTTTATTTGACCCCCGTTGTTATCGGCCCCGGTAATCAACCCAATATCGTTCTCCCGACCAATCTGTTGGCGACAAATCTTTGGGATAGGTAAGCACCGGATCGAGCTGTGCTCAATTGGCTGAATAGAAGCGGGCGCTTCAAAAAGGAGTGTCCAAATTCATTAAGTTCGAAGGACCCTGATGGAGAAAAAAATGACCAAAAAGACAGTGATGATTGCAGGCACAACTTTGTTTGCATTGCTTGCGGCATGTGACGAAACGAGTACGTCGGGCGCATCTGCCGAACCCACACCCGCTCAGCAGGCATGTTTGCGAGATGTGGCCAAAACCACGAACAATTCGCAAGTCGTTGTGCTCTCGTCCGCGTTTAGTGAAGCTGGAACACAAGTCACTGTCGGCGTTGGTGAGGATCGCGCTCCTTGGAATTGTATTGCTTACACGGATGGTGCGACAGCTGGTATCGAGTTCCTGGGCGACGAAGGCGCACTGTAATCTGGTCGCTGTGTATCTCGAAAGCACCAGTCGAGATCAAATTTGAACAACGGTAAGCTCAGACATTCAAACCTCGTAATAGGATTGGGTTCTAACATGCTCAATCATGCTAAGGTTGTGGAAAATGCCCGTATCAAACTCGGTTGTATTTGCGATCATCTGCACTTTTGTGGCTATTGTATCAGTCCCAAAATACAGCATGGCCCAGACTTGGGACATCGCGTCCCAGCACACTGTCAGTGGAGTAACGGTGTATGATACGGATGAGCTGTTAACGTTTGCTGGTCAGTTGGCCTTTGATCGGTCGGGGCGCATCACAGCGGCGGATGCCGCATCAACGATCACGCAGATCTACCGAGAAGACGGTTACTTCTTGGCTGAGGCCTGGCCCGGTCCCGATGGGCAGATCATAGTTGTTGATGAAGGGCGTATTCAAACCATCGAAATTGAAGGTGTAGATACACGCACGTTCCAAACCTTGGAAAAGATTTTTCGCCCCCTCACCACCGCATATCCAATAACTCTCAAACGATTTGAGCGGGCGGTTATGTTAGCCGAGGACATACCCGACTTGGACGTGTCGACCGAACTTGATTACCCGGATCAGGGCGGTGCGCGGCTGAGAGTGTTGGGAGAGCCCCTGCGCAAACAAGCCGGCAGCGCGACACTCGACAACCCTCCGCGTGAGCTTGGAGAAGCGCTCAGCTTCTATATCGTACAAGAATTTTATTCGACGCTGACCGTCGGGGATTTGCTTCGATTTGAGGGGTCAGGCAACTACAATTGGGACAAAGACGACGAACACTCTTTGTGGGGCGCTGTTACCTATCGCACGCCGCTGAACAGCAATGGTCTGTACGGTGAGATTTTCTACGGAAACATAAACGCAAAACGTGACCTCTCGGGTGATTTTGCAAGAACAGATGTTGATGGCGAGAACTTCACCGTCGCGTTGGGATATCCCGTGATCCGCGATGTGGCCCGCTATGGGTACCTTCTGCTGGATTATCGCATTTCCGAAGCGGACTCAGTCAGTGGTGGCGTTCCACTGTCCAGTGACGCAAGTGTCGTTGGCCTGACATATCTCTACGGCCAAAACTATGCAAAAGGACAAGCTCTGGAAGCAGGGATAACCTTATCTTTTGGTGACAATGACAACGACACGACAAACGCCAATTTTGACGACGGAGACTCTTCGTTCTGGCATCTGCGGGGCGGTATTGGATACGAAAGCCCGCTAACGAGCTTGTCGCCCAACACAGCTTGGCGCACTGAGATTTGGGGGCAGTACACCACCGACCGGCTGCCCTCGGTCGAGGAGTACTTCCTTGGTGATCGTTATGCTTTGCGTGGATATCGGTTTGACGAAGTGGATGGTGATTCCGGGATTTCCGCGATTTTCGAAGTGTCTCACTCCTACTTTCCAAGTTCCCAAAGCATTCATCGCTTAACGCCCTTTGTCTTTTTCGACGTGGGCTACATCTCGAACAATGACCCTGCGAGTTTTGAAGTTGATAATGCTACACTGGCCTCGACAGGTCTGGGTTTGGACATTGAGTTTAAGCAAAACCTATTCCTGTCCGGATATGTCGGTGTCCCTTTGAGAGACGGTCCCTTGACCGACTCTGGAGATCCTGGCGCGTATCTTGCTCTGACAACAAGTTGGTGAGGATGTTATGAAACTGAACCGCATTGCTTTAATTGCCGCAGCTTGTTTGTTTGCAGAACTGGCCGCGACGCAGGTCGCCGCGCAGGGAAATCATTACGGTTGGTGCCGTGGCGTAGGGAATCCGCACCGGTCGAGCCAAGGATGTGGGCAGGCCGGTGGGCAAGGGGTAGGCAATCAAATTACCGGCCCAACGCAACCGGTGGCAAATCAATTGCCGCCTCAGGGAACACAGCAAACACCCACGTCCGTTGCTGTGCCGGTCCTTGCGCCGGGCGCGGTCCCGAACGCAATTCCCGGTCGGGTTCCGATCGCAACGCCAATAGCGGTTCCGGGGCAAGTTCCAACGCCAATCGTAGCGCCGACGCTCGCTCCGCCTTTGGTGCCAAATCCGACACCAAACCGGGTTCCGACAGCCGTTCCTAATCAGGTTCCGCCATTGGCTAATGTGCCGCCGCAAGTTCCGACTGCGACTCCTAATCAAGTTCCGATAGCTGTCCCTGGTCAGGTTCCGCCTCAACCCAATGTGCCGCCCCTTGTGCCAACAGCGACACCCAACCAAATACCAGTCGCCGTTCCCGGTCAGATCCCGCCTCAGCCTACCGGTCAAACTGCTGTGCCACCGCTTGTCCCAACCGCGACTCCTAATCAGGTTCCCATTGCGGTTCCTGGCCAGGTTCCACAGTTGACGCCAAGACCCACGGCAACTCATGTAGCCGTCCCAGGACATCAGAATCCACAAGGCGTCGTGACAATCATGCGCCCAAGGCCGAGGCCAACAACCGGTACTGCTCAGCAACCTGGCGCAACACAAGTGACCCACCACTTAACCCACCAAAGCAATTCAAAGAAACACGATCACGTCGCAGCAACACCCGGACGGCATGACCCGCACGACCTACCGAGATTCCGCAACGCTGCGGCCAAGGAAAACTGGGAATGCGTTGCCAGCGGATTTGGACAGCGCCGCTATGATGCTGGTCGAGGCGTGTTGCTGAACAACGGAGCGTTGCGGCACCTTGGAAACGTGGATGCAATGGCACGGGATGTACCTGCACGGCACCCAAAACACTCGGGCTGCATTATATCGGTCAAACGAAAGCAGCGTTGACCCGGTTTGGTGGGTTTTAGTGCTCGTGAGTCAGTTGGCACACCTACAAGAGCTATAGGAGCGCTCAAGAACCTGCGCTTGCGCCACTGATTTTATTGAAGAAAACTAGGGTTTCACCAAACAACAACGATCAGAGAAACAATCTCATTCCTAACAGAACAGACTTACAATCACCCGTCTGGGCGTAGTCACCTAGTATAAGGGGATGGAGAAAGCTGATGACGCAATTTAAGTTGGTGGTCTGTATCTTGTGCACGCTGACCCTTGTTGCTTGCGCACCCAAAACTCGCACATATGAAAAGACAGTATCGGCTTCGCTGCCGGCGGACTCGCGCACAGCTCTCAGTCGGGCGGCCAATCGGCTTGGCGATCCCAAAGACGGTCGGTCGGGCGTAAAGCTGATCAGTGACGGCGAAGCAGCTCTTGTCTCAAGACTATTGCTCTCTGCGGCGGCCGAGAGAACGATAGACGCACAATACTACCTTCTGCACGACGACCCAACGGGCCACCTATTCGCTGCCAGTCTTTTGCAAGCGGCTGATCGGGGTGTTCGTGTCCGATTGTTGCTAGATGACATGGATACGTCCAGCTATGACGCGATGACAGCCGCATTGGACAATCACAAAAATATTGAGATCCGGCTTTTCAATCCATTCTGGCGGGAACAAAGCCTTCTGATCGCAGGTTTGACCGATTTCAAACGCATCAATCGCAGAATGCACAACAAGTCCATGACCGCAGACAATGTGTTCACGATTGTGGGTGGGAGAAACATCGGCGATGAGTACTTTCTCGCGCGGGAAGAAATGAACTACGCTGATCTGGATGTGCTGGCCGCAGGCCCCGTTGTACGCGAGGTGTCACAAAGCTTTGACTCATACTGGAACAGCGAATTCGCCGTTCCGGCTCGGGTAGTCGTTGGAGAGCCACAGGAATTTGACCTTGGTGATGCGCGAGTCAGGTTGAACGAACTGGTCGAGGAAGCGAAGCAGACGCAGTATGGCGCGGCCCTCAGAAAGTCGGCACAAGAGAACTTCGCAGATGGAGCACTGTCATTGGATTGGCTGCCTGCGAAGCTTTACGCTGATCCGCCGTCAAAAGCCGCCGGTCTCGAGAATTCAGGTCCCGTTCTGGCATCTCAATTGCTTCCGTACTTTGAGAATGCCAGCCGCGAGGTGAACATCGTCTCCGCCTATTTCGTGCCGCGTAACAACGGTGTGAAATGGCTGACCGAATTGGAAAGCCGCGGCGTCGACGTAAAGGTTGTAACCAATTCACTTGCCTCTAACGACGTCGCACCCGTCTACGCGCACTATGCCAAGAAACGCCGTGCACTTCTACGCGGTGGAGTAGAGCTCTATGAGCTGCGACCGGACGCCTATCAGGTCCAACGACGCGGTATTAACTGGGCTCAATCCAGGTCAGGCCTGCATTCCAAGGCATTTGCAGTCGATGACCGATACTTGTTCGTAGGATCGTTCAACTGGGATCCGCGATCTGTCAACATCAACACCGAGATGGGAATTCTGATTGACTCGCCAGTATTGGCGACACAGACCATGGGTGCCTTGGACGACGCGCTACCCGCATACACATATAACGTGACGCTCGAGAAAGCTGGTCAGCTTAAATGGACGACAAGAGGCGATGATGGCAACGTTCTTGAGTACCAATCCGAGCCGACAGGATCGGCTTGGGATCACATAGTTGCCGGTTTTCTTAGTATTTTGCCAATTGGCTCCCAGCTTTAGTTTTTTTGGCAGTTGGCCGACGCTACTAGAATACTCCGGCCTGCAAAAACGGCTGGATTGGGTTCAAAACGTCCGTTGCTCTTTTCCAGCCGGTCGTTTGGATTGCCATTTGTGGTACTCCGTTTCCTAAACATAGCGGTGGACCAGTTCAATTAGGGGGACTCAGGCCTAGTCGTGCTCGTCTTGCTTTACATGGCTAAAAGCGACCACGAAATTCCCTTGGCAGAGTGGTCGGTGAACTTTGACTTATTGCACGTGTTTTCCGCCACTTGTCACCTCTCCAAGATGCTTGGGTAAAGCTTTCAATCCGCCGACTACACTCGTTGAGTGTTTCGTTTAGCGATCCGTAGTATTGAGGCCGCGTGTTCAGTGCTGCCGTTTCCTGAAAAGTGTGCTTCACGCGGCTAGCAGCCCAAGGCAGATCTTGAAAATACGAAAGTCCATTGGATTCCCAACAATATAGAGCATCACTTTGTTTGATGAGAGAGGCTGATAACGCGAAAAATCTGCACAGGGTTGCCGATGCCCTTCAGTTCCCGCTCTCCCATTTCTTCTGTCTCCACATGTTCTTCTATGTCTAGAAGCGCTCGTTGGTTCAAAAGGATCTGCCCGTCGCTGGCAAAGTCGCAAAGTCTGGATGCGGTATTAACAACCCCACCTATTGCGGTGTAGTCGGCGCGACCATGAAACCCGATAAGCCCAAGAGTCGCATAACCACTACTGATCCCAATACCCAAACCCATCGCGTGTCCGAGTTTCTGCCAGGGCGCTCGTATTTCTTCGAAAGCTTCGCGAATTGCCTTAGCCAGCCGTACGGCTTGCAGAACGGGCTGATCGCAGGGAACCGGGTCATTGAAAAAGACCATCAATCCGTCTCCGGCTCGATACCCGATTGTTCCCTTGTGCTGGGCAACTAAATGGCCAACCTCATCGTGGAAATGCTGGAGAAGGGTAATGACATCTTCCGGCTCAATTACCTCGGAAATCGCTGTGAAATTCCGGATATCGCAGAATAGGCAAGCGATATATTGACGATGAGTATTAAGAAGCTCGTCAGAGTTTTCTTCAACGACAAGCTCCGCAACTTGAGGCGCAAGGAATTGTTTGAGTCGCCCCAGCCTGTCAATCTCGCCTTCCTGGCGCTTTACCTTCTCAGTCAGTCTTTCGTTCAATGCTTCTATTTCATGTGTCTGGTTGCGAACCGTGTGGTTCAAAGCATCGAGTATAAAGTTCTGGTTTAGCAAAGCCGCGATCATCAAAAGTACATAGGCAAGCGCTTCGACACGTTCATCATAACCAAAGTAGAGTGTGACAATCAGGATGACAGCAGCAATCCCACCGAGGACGAGTGGAAGCTCCTTGGCATGCCGTTTCCGGTCTCTCCATAAGAAACTAACCGCCAACAACGCAAACACCCACATCAGCACCGCTTGCGCATGTGGGTTTATGGAAAGCGCTTCATAGCCAACCAAATAGGTGAGCAAAATCCCGGAATAACACGTGGCCAAAGAAGCCAGAGCAGCCAAGACAGCTCCGATCCCGATTGGCATCGAGATTTTGAATTCCTCCGTTGCCACACCGATACCATCGGCGACAGCACGCGACGAAGGTTCCGCGGCGGGGTCACTTCTGTTCTCGGGATCAGACATGGTCCTCGTTTGCGCTTGGTTGCTGGTAGAGTACGTTTGAATTGAGATTGCGTCAAAACCGCTAGCCTAAAAATGAACGGTCGAGGTTTGCGCGGAACTAGCGCGGTCAGACAAATCAACCTCAAGCTCCGCAATGAAAAAGAAACGAGAAAATGTGAGGAAACTGAAATTTTAGGAACATCACTTTTCGATTTCGCTTTAGTAGTGAACTTTGCTGCGCATAGTGATTTCAATGACAACACAGTGGCGTTTCAACACCGCCTGCCAGAAACCGCGAGACTCCCGTTTTAAGCCTTCCCACAAGGATTTGGCACCAGTGTTGGCTCCATGGTACTCCGAGGTCATTGCCAAGCAAAGCCGAGGGCTACCGTGAACTTCTCGATCAAACAATTCACAGAAAGCTTGGTGTCTTGTCCAGAAATGCTCAAGCTTCAGCGATCAATGTTCCCCAACTGGAAAAGCCACCGTCTGTCTCGCAGATGATCGTCTCCATCCCGGTTACCGCATCGTTCCCAAAATAGCAGTCCGCAAACGCACCGGTGCCAACAAATGATAGGGTCAGGGCAACAAGGCCCAAAGCTGCAATCCTCTTCATGATACTCACTCCTTTAGATGAGCTTCATGTGGGAGTTGTCTTTTGCTGAATGTATTTTGCTTTGATTAAGTTTTTTTAACTGAAGACTGTCTGTGGAGTCGTCTCTTCGGAACGCAGCACGCTCTGAATGTTCGCTCAGAAAAGACAGGTTCAGCATCCAAAATGAAGGAACCGCACATCCGCGTCCAGGCATTGGCACAACTCGATCTCAAGCGGTCTCAGGCAGACCTATCTGAATATCACAGCCCTCTCTTTGTAGATCTTCAATAGAAACCAATCTCACTAACATCTACGCGGGCCTCGTGATCGCGCCCGAAGGCGACAACTCCGACGGAGGTGATTTCGTCAGCAACGGGAATAGCGCGCAACATGGCACCTGAAGCCTTGAAACCTGACAGAGGCAAACAAACTTCGGTCCACTCGTCAGAAGTTGCGAACGCGGCCTGATAGTATTGCCACGGAAGAACCGTGCCACGCGTTCTGAGGTGAACGAAGTATGGCTCGCCGTTCCCCCGTACCAATAGCCTGACGCCTGATACACCCTCATCTGGTCGATCAGACAACTTGCGCCGGAACTGGATGAAGCCGCCGTTATTTTCCGTACTGACGGTTCCGGTCAACCGCGCGAATGCAACATCACCTTCCGAAGGAAACTGCACCTGACCTGAGGACACTCCTCCCATGACGGTGTCGGCAACGTAGTCCCAACGCGTCTCCGGAGACTTGGAGAAGTCTTCAGTTAATTTTTCATCAGCCTGAGCCATTGTGCATCCGATGATAACAAGACCTGAAACAAGCCCAACGAAGTTGGCACGCATATTGTTCCTTCTCAGTTCAATATCGCAATGGAAAGGTTAAGCGCCGTGGCAAATGCGACCCATGCAAAGTACGGTAGGAAGGCCAGCGCGGACACTCGATCTGAATCCCTGACCCGAGCGATGAACATGGCGATCACAATCAGCAACCCGACAATGACCACAAGGGCAAACCACGGCAGTTGCAGTACGAAAAAGGCTGGGGACCACAAAAAGTTCAGACCCATCTGCGCCCACCACAGCTTCATGGCGGTCGAGCTTCGGTCCGCTTCGAACTGACGCCAACCCACCATGGCGATCAAGACATAAAGCACCGTCCAAACCGGTCCAAAAATCCAATTTGGTGGGTTGAAAGCCGGTTTAGAAAGCTGCGCGTACCATTCGCCAGGTGCGGTCAATGTCCCGATCAGGATGCCGCCGCCCACCATGAGCGCAAGGAATGCTATGCGGATCAACCAATTCGACATTGTAGGAAAGTTTTCAGCAGTCCTTGGTTGTTACGTTGACAAGTGCTTCAGAAGAGAAGGTCGCCGTACTGGTTTTATCTGCATCGGTAAATGACACTGTGGCGCCTTCGATCTCCGACCCCGTTACGGTGATTTCGCGTTGCCCGATGGTATCATCGACATCGATGGTAAAGGCGAGTTTGTCCCCGGCTGCGAGGGAGGCGATCTCAAGTTCTATTGTATCTTGCCCGTCCACGACCGCTGGAATTTGCCGCAGAGCATCCGCACCCTCAATGAATTCGAGAGGTTGGAAGACCTCTACACCCGCGCCTTTTTCGGTAACGTCGAAAATCAGTCGTCCGGCAGATTGCGACAAGTCAATTTTGAGGGTCGAGGCTTCTACTTCGCAAGCTCCGACATTTGTCAAAACAAAACGGTCCTTGGGTGCGCCTTCTATAAAGCGAATTTGTACACCAGCTTGAAGCGAAGTAGCTGCAAATAACAGAAGGGCCGCCGTAAGAATACTCTTCGAGAACATATTTATCTCCTAACTAAACGGTTCTTGATAGATACGCCTCGGCGGGTCTCCTGGATCAGACTTATACCCTTTGACTATCGTGGTTTAGCAGACAGCAGCTTTCGAAGTTCCATGCTCCGCAGTGAGAACGGCGAAGTCAAAACATGCCATTGTCATTTTCGCTGTTTGCTGGAATTTCCTGAAGAACGTCCCAGTGTTCGACAACCTTGCCATCAGCATCCAGGCGAAAAATATCGATCCCCGCGTACTCGAGACCATCGGGCCAAATTTGATGGCAATGCAGAACAACGTGATCGTCTTCAGCAAAGGCACGTTTGATATCCACACGCTTTCCCGGGTATTCGGCGGCCATGCGCCCAAAGTAGTCAACAAAAGCTTGCTTGCCGTCGCCAACATGCGGGTTGTGCTGCGTATAGGTTTCCCCAACAAAGGTTGCGATGGCCTCGGCGGGTCGACACGCGTTGAACATCATTTCGTAGAAAGCTATGACGTTTTTCTTGTTTGTTTCGAGGTCCGGCATGCTGATCTCCAAATTGACGTTTGTACCGCCCTAAAATGTTGGTCCGAGTAATTCTTGGAAGCAACCCGGCAAGGATCTCGATCATTGATCGGCAAAGAGTTTCGAGCTTGATTTTGCGTTCCTACTATTCCGAGGGTTAGCCACTTACTCGGTTTCTTCGAAGTCTATATGAATATGATTTCCATCAGGATCGGCCACATGGATTTGGACCATTCGGGCGCCTGGGACGTCAGTTTTGCGATACTTGATCTGACTCGAGTTCAGTTTTTCTTCGAATGCGCTCAAGCCCTTGGCTAAGAGCGCAAAATGCTCGAGCTTGAGCTTCACTTCGGAACCGACATTTGGCGTTCCTTCGTGACCCACAAGGTGAACCACGGCGTCATCACCCGCATACAACCAAGCTCCGAGAAACGGAAAATCAGGGCGGGCCCCGAGTTTCAAACCCAGGACCTCTTCGTACCAAGTAACCATCTCAGGCAACCTTGTGGTCACGATATTCACATGATCTAGTCGCTCAATTCTCATCTAAAACCCCTCAAGCACGAGCTTTCCTTTGGCCTTGCCGCTTTCGAGGATAGCATGCGCTTTCATTAAGTTTGTAGCATTGATCCTACCGAGTGTATCGGTCGCTGTGGATCTAATCTTTCCATAGTCTATCAACCCGGCGACCTGATTCAGGATTTCGCTTTGACGATTCATATCTCCAGTCCCAAAGAGCGACCGAGTGTACATGAACTCCCAATGCAATGAGATCGATTTAGGTTTGAACGGCGCGATGTCGAAGGTCTCAGGATCATCGATCAACCCAAAGCGACCTTGGGGTGTCATCACCTGTCCAGCTTGAGAGGCATAAAGCTGGGAATGGTTTGTCGAATAGATGAAATCCACACTTTCGATACCGAGAGCCTCGAGTTGTGAGCCAAAAGGTTCTGAGTGGTTGATGACATGGTGTGCGCCAAGCTCTCGAACCCATTCTTGTGTCTCGGGGCGGGACGCAGTGGCAATAACCGTCAAGTCAGTGAGAGCCCGTGCCAATTGAATGGTGATTGACCCGACACCGCCTGCGCCACCAATAACCAGCAACGTATTGGTCCCGCCGGAAACGGCATCTTGTACTCGCAAGCGGTCGAACAGCATCTCAAAGGCAGTAAGCGTCGTGAGCGGCATCGCCGCAGCCGCTTTTGCCGGTATGGATTTTGGCGCGGCTCCGACAATACGTTCATCCACCAGATGAAACTCGGCATTGGTTCCCGGTCGGTTGATCGCGCCGGCATACCAAACTGTATCGCCCGGACTGAAAGTCTCAACCGCTTCACCAACGGCTTCGACGACGCCTACTGCGTCCCAACCCAAAATATCAGGTGCTGGACCTACAGGAGCACGTTTTTGCCGAATTTTCGTATCAACCGGGTTCACTGACACGGCCTGCACTTTCACCAATAAGTCGCGCCCCTTCGGCGTCGGTTTGTCGGCTTCGAAGTCAACCAGGGCGTCCACCCGATCAATCGACCCTGTCTCACGGTATCCGACGGCTTTCATAGCGTGCTCCTTTGTCCGGTTCTGTATCAACCGATGATTGTCATCTCATTCAACGTGAATTCTGCAACGGCGCCTTCGGTTGCTTCCAGGTAAGCCGCAAGGTGCTGAGCACCCATGTGGGTTTGCCAAAGCTCTCGGCTTTCCCAATTTTCGTAGAATACGAAATGAGCCGGGTTGTCGTTGTCCTGGTGCAGGTCGTAGTTAATACAACCCTCTTCGGCACGGGTTATGTCGATGAGCTTGATCAGCTCACCTTTTACGAGGTCGATCTTGTCGGGGTTGGCTTTGATGTTGGCGAGGATTGTCAGCTTGGCCATTGGATTAGGTCCCTTGTTTTCCTGAGCGATGCGCCAGATTTACGCCGCAGTACTTTCGGGATAAACAGGTCAGGATCGAACATATAATCCGGAATTTCCGTTTAATGCTTCTAGACAATCTTCGCTTGTTTCTGACGATAGCCGAGAAAGGCAGTCTTGTGGCCGCGGCGCGCGAGACAGGGATGTCGAGCACGACAGTGTCCGAGCGGCTCGCGGCTCTGGAGGCACATTACGGTGTGGTTTTGTTCAACCGCACCACCCGTTCCATTAGCCTGACCGAAGAAGGCCGAGTATTAGCCGATGGGGCAAGAAACGTTCTCAGTGAGGTTGCGGACCTGGATACACTAGTTCGGCACGGCGCGGAAACTCTGTCTGGTCCAATTCGCATAAGCGCGCCGATCGACTTGGGACGAAGCATTGTTTCCGAAGTTATCACCGAATTCACCGAAGAGAACCCTGCCGTCTCAATCGAACTGTCCCTCTCGGACGGCTATGTCGACCTTGTCGGCCAGGGTTTCGACCTCGCCGTTCGCTTCGGCAACACTACAGACAGCTCGCTCAGGTTGCGAAATCTAGGAAGCTACCAACGTTTCGTGTGTGCGTCCCCAAGTTATCTGGCCTCATTCGGAACGCCTGAAAAACCAGAAGATCTATTAAACCACAACTGCTTGGTGATGAGGTTTGGCGACATGATCGACAATGTTTGGGAGTTTGGAACAGGACCAAATGCCCAGCGCGTATCGGTAAGGGGAAATCGAATAGTCAATGATGGTTCACTCATCCGCGATTGGGCGATTGCAGGCCATGGGGTCGTCTTGAAGTCAGAGCTGGATGTCGGCGACGATGTTCGATCTGGCAGACTTGTTTCTCTCTTGCGCGACTTCCTCCCACCGCCGAAACCTTTGCAAATGATGTTTCCGCCGAGCCGAGCCCAACCACGTCGCATAACGGCCTTGGCCGAGCATTTGCGTCGCAAATTTGGTGTGGGTTGAGGCCGCAGGGGAAGACACTAATCTGATAGCCGCTATGTTCGCTCAATGAATTTCAACGTCGCCTGTGCCAGCTCTCTGCCAGCATCTTCTTGAATGAAATGCCCGGCTTTTGGCACAACGATATGATTTTGACCAACTGCCCCAGGGATCGACTTTTGGAACAGTTTGTCTACGCCCGCCATGACCCTGTCATCTTCTCCAAAAACAGTCAGAAACGGAGTGTTCAGGGTCTTGAGGGTTTCCCATGCGGCTCGGTTAGCTTCAGAAGCTGGATTATCAGGCGAGTCGGGCACCAACACGGGAAACTCGCGAGCGCCTGCCAGATAGCGCGCATCCGGGAACGGTGCGTTATAGGCTGCGACTTCTTCATCTGAAATCTTGGATGTCGTGCCACCGAATACGATGCGTCCCGAATTAAATTCAGGCACGGATTGTGAGTATTCCCGCCATGAAAGAAATGCGTCGCCTAAGGGCACGTCACCGGTGGGCAGGGCCGTGTTCGCCACAACCACACGAGAGAACCGCTCGGGCATACTCGCAACCAGCCGCAAGCCAATGAGTCCGCCCCAGTCTTGGCAAACCAATGTGATGCCCGTCAGGTCAACTTTCCGCAACCACTCGGACATCCAGTCCACATGGCGTTGGTAAGTGTAATCGGATCGCTCAGTGGGCTTGTCCGACCGGCCAAACCCAATCAAATCAGGAGCCAGAACTCGATGACCCGCATCTTTGAATAACGGAATCATGTGCCGATACAGGAAGCACCAGGTTGGCTCTCCATGCATCAACAATACTGGCGGTGCCTGCGCCGGTCCCTCGTCCAAATAGTGCAGTCGGAGAAGACCACCCTCGGTATCATCCACATCAAGATAGTTCGGGCCAAAGTCGAAATCTGGCAATCCGTCAAACTGGTGGTCCGGTGTACGAAGGAACTTCATCGTGAACTCTCCAAAAATGCCGACGGTCTTGGTCCGACAACATTGATCGATAAAACTAAAACGGTCCAGTTCCAGTTCATACCGACTTCAGGTTTGGTTGAGTTGGACGCATTGCTTCGGCCCCTCGCGGCGGAGGTTCTTTTTGCAGACGTCTTGAATCTGCAGCAAAATAATCGGTCTCAAAAACCTTGTATTTTGAGTTCATCTGTACGGATCGCCGAGAGGCAGCTCAGAAGAAAATCGCAAGCCCGGTCATTGAGACAACCAAGAAAAGGAGAGTCATGATTCCGCCCGAGCGAACAAAATCGACCACCCTGTAACCTGCTGGGCCCATGATCAACGCGTTCACCTGGTGTGTTGGGATCAAAAATGAGTTGGACGTTGAAATTGCCACGGTGAGAGCAAATACAGCCGGGTTTCCACCCGCCGATACAGCAATAGAAACTGCTAGCGGCACCAGCAGGACAGTTGCACCTACGTTGGACATGACCAGCGTGAATGCCGTCGCCAAAACGGCTATTCCTGCTTGCAACGACCAGATCGGCCACCCCTTCAAAAGGGCCAACACATGCGCTGCAATCCAATCCGCAGTGCCGGTGTTCTGAACAGCCTGCCCCAACGGGATCAGTGAAGCGAGTAGAAAAACTGTGCTCCAACTTATCGACTCGTAGGCCTCATCAATCGACAACACCCGGCTCAAAACCATGCCAACAGCGCCAACTAACAGGCACAATGACAAGCGCAAATCGGAAAACAGAATTAAGCTCAACGCTATTAGGAAAAAAGCGAGCGCCCATCCGACCTTGTGTGGCCGCAATTCTTCCTGGGGAAAGTCCGAGGTGACAACGACGAAGTCCCTGTCTGACTTCACTCGTGTCAGACGGTCCCACTGCACGTGCACCACACACGTGTCGCCGGCTTGCAAAGGAACTTGCCCGATATGCGTAGCTGAATGATCTTCGGTCTCAACGTGGCTTAGTGTTTCTTCGCCACGCTGAATGGCCAACAAAGACAAACCATGCGTTTGGCGGAGACGTAAATCGATCGGAGTCTGGCCGATCACTGAAGAACCGGGAGGAATAACAACCTCGGCCACCCCCGATTGGGTCGCGGCGAAATCATCCGCGAAGACATCTAGTTGGGGCAGGATCTCTAAGCCGTAGGGCTCAGCAAACTGGTGCTCAACCACCCGACGCAGGCCAAGCACTGCGAGCCGCGCCGGGGCTTCGATCTTGGTATCCGCCATCGGCGCGATGACCTTGTGGCCGCGATAAGATGTGCCCAGAATGTACATGTTATGAGCGACCATCAGATCCGAAAGCGTTTGCCCGATGATGATCGAGCCTTCAGGGACACGTATCTCAAACATATCGGCCCTAAGCCCGTATGTGGTTTCGACATAAGCCTGCATGGACCGAGCCGAGCTTGCGTCTTCTCCACGCTCCCGCTGAGCGGGAAGGACCCAACGACCAAAGAGCACAAAATAAAGCACGCCTGTAAGCACCAGCATCACACCGATGGGCGTGACTGAAAACAACCCAAATGTCTCCATTTGTTGGTCAGCTGGAAGGGATGAGTTTGCCGAAACAATCAGGTCATTCAGCAGGATAAGGGGCGACGACCCAACCAATGTGATCGTACCACCCAGAATCGCGCAAAACCCCATGGGCATCAGCAACCTACTCATCGGGATTTCCGTACGTGCCGAGATGCGGCTCACAACAGGCAGAAAAAGCGCAGCAGCTCCGACGTTTTGCATGAAGGAGCTTATGACACCAACCGTTGTTGCTATTATGGGGATTATCCGGGCTTCTGTCGTTCCACCATTCTTGAGGATCAAGGCCGCAACCTTTGACATAAGTCCGGTCTTATCAAGCCCAGCGCCAATTATCATAACTGCGATGATGGACATCACTGCGTTTGAGGAAAAACCTTCAAAGAGCCTGGAGACATCGGCAAGATTACCCAGCCCCGGTAGATAGCTAAGTGCGCCAAGCAGCACCATTACGAGAATTGCTGCGACATCGATCCGTATAATCTCGGTAACAAAAAGTAAGACAGTAAAAGCTAGTAGACTCAGTACGGCTATCATTTCGTACGTCAGTGTTGGTAATTCCATATCGTACTCCCAACCTAACGTTACCTGAATAGTAGCAAATGCGAAGGACCAACTCTGCGCACAAAGTAAGGCCAAAATCTATTAGGCCGGCTCAAGAAGCTCGTTTTCTCGGACATGGTATCTGCTGAAACATGGAATTCGCCAACTCAAAGAGACCCTGATGATAAACTCAAAAGCGTCTCTTAGTCACCGCAATCGGAGGGAGAGTGTCCATTCGCAGACTTGTGATAGATCCCCGCGTCCAGAATAGGTATTGCCTTACCCGCGAAAAGAGCGCGCCCAAACCGGCGCGCTCACTCTATTTGCTATTGCCTGCAAACAAGGAGTTGAGAGTGAGGCATCACTCTGCGGCAACCGCTTCCTCTTCCAGAGCTGGGTAGTCGGTGTATCCTTTTTCATTGCCACCGTAGAGGGTCGTTTCATCCAACTCTTTCAGCGCGGTGTTCTTCTTCAGCCGACTGACAAGATCCGGGTTGGAAATGAACGGTCGGCCAAAAGCCACCAGATCGAGGGCGCCGGTATCAACCGCTTCTATTGCCATTTCGCGGTCATAGGCATTGTTGCCCATCTTCGGACCGTCAAACAAATCATAGAGCGCCTTTAGATCGACACCTTCGGGAATATCGCGCGGGCCACCGGTCTGTCCTTCTACGAGATGGAGATAGGCCAACCCATAACTATTCAACAATTTGATCGCATGCGAGAACGTCGCCTGTGGGTCACTGTCGGAAATGTTGTTGGCGTTCGAGAAGGGGCTGAGGCGGACACCAACACGGTCGGCGCCCCATACGTCGACAACTGCGTCCATGACTTCTTTGAGGAACCGTGCTCTGTTCTCGACAGGACCGCCATATTTGTCTTCACGCTTGTTGGACTCGTCCCGCAGAAACTGATCAATAAGATATCCGTTGGCTGCATGAACTTCGACACCGTCAAATCCAGCTTTCTTGGCGTTTTCTGCGGCCCTCCGGTAGTCGCCAACAATGCCAGCTATTTCTTCGATCGCCAGAGCACGCGGCTCAGACGTTTCAACAAACTGCTCACCATCAAAGGTCTTGGCCTTAGCGCCAATCGCGGATGGCGCAACAGGGGCACCGCCATCCTGCTGCAAGCTGTTGTGCGAAATTCTGCCCACATGCCAAAGCTGGATCACAATCTTTCCGCCCTCAGCATGGACGGCTTCAGTCACTTTTTTCCAGCCGTCGATCTGTGCTTTGGAATAAACACCGGGCGTCCATGCATAGCCTTTGCCTTGGGGCGAAATTTGCGAAGCTTCCGTGATGATCAGACCAGCACCCGCCCTTTGCGCGTAGTACTTGGCCTGCAATTCATGGACGCTGTCATCCTCGGCTCTTGCCCGGTTGCGGGTCAGTGGCGCCATGACAACGCGGTTTTTCAGTTCAATTGCGCCAGCTTTGATGCCGGAGAACAGTTTTTCATCAGCCATTGCTGCTTCCTTCTTTGGTTTACTTCTATCAGACAGTTTTGGACTATTTGATCCAAAATTAGGGCTGCGATTTCTTCATGTTTTTGATTTCAAAACATTAAGTTAGGTGGAGCTAAGGTGATATCACCAACCGAGCTTGATTCAGAGTTTGCGATATCTGCTCCGCGGGAACACCCGCCTTCCGCAAAGCTAAAGTACCGATTGCAAGGGAGGCAAAGGCACGCGCCTTGTCGAGGGCCTGTCCCGGATTCGAAGGCTCAAGCGCTTTCGCAATAATCTCGTCAATACTTTCTAAATGTTGTCGCCCGAGAGCCGCGACTTCCTCATCATGAGGAGCAAGCTCCGTTAGGCAGTTGATCAGCATGCAGCCGTCACGACCGCCTTGCGGGTTCGCCAAAGCTTCCATTATTGCACCAACGGGGTCATCTCCGCCCGTGTCCGCGACCTCACGCAGAGTTTTCAAACCACGCCTGGAATAGTGGCTGAGGGCTTTGTGAAACAAAGCTCGCTTGCTGCCGAACGTTCCATAGAAGCTGGATCGGCTCAAACCCATGGCCTTGGTCAGATCATCCACAGATGCGGTCTCATATCCCTTGTGCCAGAATACGCACAGGGCTTTTTCCAAAGCCTCGGCTTCATCAAAGCCACGAGGCCGACCCGGGCCAACAGGCGAATTGTTGTCGCTAATTTTAAGAGTATCTTCGCTCATGCATTAGATTTGGAATGCCTGGTCCAGAATTTCAAGGGACCTCTCGAGGATTCTGGAATAATCAGTCCGAATTGCAGCTAACGACACTATAACATCTGTAGGTGCGCTCAAAACGCTGCGTTCCTGCTATAGATTTCGCTTGATAGATCCAAGCTGCTTGCCCATGAATTTCCTTGGTATACGCGCATAACTTTGCACGATTTGCGCAAATGTTTGCACACTGCCCCCCTGTCGGTGTCTGACTACATCCTTCCGAAAGTCTCTTTGAGTTCTGCGACTTGAGCTACATCCAGCAACCGGGTTGGCAGGCCGCGCAAAGCCACTAGCAGCTTGGCTGTTTCTTCTAACTCTTCTGCTGCACAGACCGCTGAGAAGAGATCCTTTCCCGATACGACGGGTCCGTGATTGGCCATTAGAACAGCACTATATTTCCCGCCCAGCTCACGGATCAAATCACCGGATTTCGGGTCACCGGGCTTAACGTATGGAACCAGTTTGACCGTGCCGACGCGCATGACCACGTATGGTGTAAGCGGCGGAATACAGTCATTGGGATCGGTGTCTTCCAAACACGACAGTGCGGTGGCCCAGGTCGAATGTAGATGCACCACTGCACCAGCTTCTGGCCTCGTCTCATACAAGGCTTGGTGCAGAAAGACCTCCTTGGTCGGCTTGTCGCCGGAGACGTGGATGCCATCCAAATCAATCTTAGCGATACGCTCTGGGTCGATATCACCCAAGGTGGAATTGGTTGGCGTCATGAGGATTCCATCATGTAAACGCGCAGAGACATTGCCCGCAGTGCCAACGGAAAAACCACGCGCAAACAGCGAGGCGCACAGCTCAGACATCTGCCGTCGCAGGGCCTGTTCTTCAGAACTCATTTGCCTGCCTCCATCATTCTCAATGCTTTCGAGAAGAAATCTGGAGCGCCAAAGTTTCCAGACTTCAAAGCCAGTGCAATGGGTTCAGATTTTCCAACGCTCAAGACTGGCACGCCCGGATCAACCTCTGGCCCAATTGACATGGCTGGAGACCCCACTGCCTCAGAGATGACCTTGGCAACAGCTCCCGACGTCTCACCTCCGGCCACGACAATGCGCTTGTACCCCATTTCGGCAAGTTGTCGGGCTGTATCTGCAAAGAGATTGTCCAACCTGTCCGCAACTACTTCCTGACCAAATTGATTTTGGATCGCTCGTACATCCTCCGGGCTTCCCGATGAGTGTGCAAGTGGCGCCTGATCGGGATGCGCTTCGAAGAAATCCAGAAGCGTTTTCGTGGTCACATCCCCGGACATGACGCCTGGCACATCAATGGCGAAAGTCGGATGGGATTTCGAATGAACATCAATCTGCCCACGGGTTGCACCCGAGCACGACCCGGCAAGGATCGCGGCAGGCCCAGCGATACCGGTGAACACGCTGCCCGCACTTTTCGGCGAAGTCTCTCTCAAGAAGTTTCTTGGTAACCCCAGTGCTAGGCCGGATCCCCCGGTAATAAGCTCCGCATCCTTTAGAGCCTCGCCCCAGACAAACAAGTCTTCGTCCGAAATCGCATCACCGATCACAAATCGTTCGTCGGCGTTCTGTAAAGCTGTCGCAATCGCCTCTGATCCTTGCTTCACGGCGTCGATCGACACCAACCCGACCGGTTCTTTGGTTTGATGCTGCAACCATCGCCTAA
The DNA here is from genome assembly GCF_056538565.1 of Ruegeria sp. BG11. Taxonomy (NCBI): domain Bacteria; kingdom Pseudomonadati; phylum Pseudomonadota; class Alphaproteobacteria; order Rhodobacterales; family Roseobacteraceae; genus Ruegeria; species Ruegeria sp. BG11. Next base: position 40,556 of record NZ_JBQFTH010000019.1, read on the forward strand.
TGTTGGCATCCGTCATCGGAGTAAGTGGGTGGTTTTCCATTCCTGACTCGTTCAACAGCTTGCCGAGCACAAAAAGATGACCGTGATAGACCGTGCGCCCCGTTGTCGGAAAGGCCGGACAGAAAACCACCTTTTGCGCATCCAGTTCGTTGGCCAGCGCTTCCGCGACGGGGCCGATGTTTCCCTCCATCGTCGAATCAAAGGTCGAGCAATACTTGAAGATGAACTGCTGGCATCCTTGATCTTTAAGCCAGCGCAGGGCCCGCACGCTGTCCGCAACAGCTTCTTCGACAGATGCGGTGCGGGTTTTGAGCGAGATCACCCCCGCTTCAATCTCTTCGTCGACCGGGGTCGTTGGAACGCCTGGGAACTGCGCCGTTCGCAATCCACCTTCCGGCTCAACTCCCTTCGCCAAAGTGTTCGCAATGTCGCTCGCACCTGTAAAATCGTCCGCTATGACGCCGATCTTCATAATTTGATGTCCCTGGTTGGCCCGGGATCCAGCCTGTGGATATGCGGTGCTGCTCCGACGGGGAAGATCTTACGCACAAGTGGATCATGGCCAGGCACGATAAGTCGAGGATGCGAGGCCAATCTCTCGAGCGTCTCGAAACCATCCATCATGTCTTGCAGGTCGACGACGATGGGAAAGGCTTTGCGCGCCATGAAATTCTCGTAGTAATGCGAGGCATCAGAGGCGAGCACCATCCACCCGGCTGCCGTTCTTACGCGAACGCATTGCAACCCGCGTGAATGCCCCCCGACGCAGTGCACCGTGACCCCATCTGCAATCTCAGCTTCTCCATCGTAGAACACGACCTTGCCTGAATAGAGACGCTTTACGACCTCGCAAACATGGCCAGCCGTGAAGGGCGCACGCAGGTGGTCATGGCACATGCAAGGACCCGTGGCGAAGGCCATTTCCGCCGACTGCATGTGCAACTTTGCGTTAGGGAACATATGCAGCCCCCCTGCGTGGTCATAGTGAAGATGGGTCACGATGACCTCAATCACCGCTTCCGGCGCGATGCCTAGAGGACGCAGAGCCTCGCGAGGGTCCATCGCGAGGGGACGATCACGGGCGGCAGCCTCATCGGAGTCGTAGCCAGTATCGACCAGAATGACTTTGTTGCCACGTTTGAGCACCCAAACGAAATAATCCATCGCATGAGGCGCGTCATGATTATCATCGACGATGAAACTATCAGCGCGTGTCCGGGCATTTCGATCCGCGTACTTCACCGCATGGATTTCCCAATTGTTCATCGGATGACCTCGGAATACTGGTGAACCACCTTGGTGGCGATCATATCAGCCACTGCCGTATCGAAGGACTGAAAATGCGCACTTTCTAGGTGGGCAGAAAACGCCACGCTGTCATCATAAAGTTCATAGAGGAAAACTTTCTCGGGTTCGTCGCCGAGGCAAACGTCGAACTGCTGGCATCCGGGCTCTTCACGCAAAGAAGTTGAAGCGTTTTCGACCATCAGTGGTAAAAAGGTGTCTCTCGTACCGGGTTTGAGAGTGAAAGTTACAGTAACTACAAGCATCAGACAGAAAGTCCTTTCAGACGTGAGAAAGCGCGCTTTGCGACGGGCAGTTGGCTGAGGATCAGACCAATATTGAGCACCAGAAGAATGGCCGCACCGGGTCGTGAAAAGAAGACCGAAAGATCCCCGTCCGACAAGAACAGCGACCGGCGGAAGGTTTCATCAAACAGGCCGCCTAGGATAACGCCGATAACCAACGGCGCGATTGGGTATTTCATCAGGTTCATGAAATAGGCAACCGCACCGACGCCGAGCATCAGGTAGAGGTCATTTATGCCACCGCCGACGCTGAAAGACCCAATCGTTGTAAGAACCATCACGACTGGCAAGAAGATGGTCTGCGGGATGGCAAGTATCTTGATGAATACCCGAGCCGTGAAAAGCCCCATCAGGAACATTGTCAGGGAGGCCAGCACCAGGATCGCAACCACGCGCAGAATGATCTCGGGGTCGATCGTCGGCCCCGGGATCACGTTGTTGATCTTGAAGGCCCCCATCAAAGCGGCGGCGGGTGGTGAACCGGGAATGCCCAACACCAAAAGCGGGATCAGCGCGCCGCCAATACAAGCGTTGTTTGCAGTCTCAGAGCACAACAGACCTTCCAATGACCCTTTGCCGTACTTGTCGCCCTCGGCAGATAAGGTCTTGCCGACACCGTAGCTGACCCAACCCGCCACATCTTCGCCAACGCCCGGAAGTGCTCCTACCCCTGTCCCGATCACACCTGACCGGCCGATGGTGGGCAGATAGCGTCGAATAGATTTAAGATTCGGAAGGATACGACCTTTCAGGGCCAGAACTTTCCCGGCCTCAACGTGTCTCAAACCTTCGATTATTTGGGGAATAGCAAATGCCCCCATCAAAACTGGCACAACCTGAAATCCGCTCATCAGGTAAGACCAGCCGAAGGTATAGCGTGGCTCAGACAACAGAGGGTCGAGCCCCACCATGGACATCGCGAGCCCGATCAGACCGGCGATCCATCCCTTGATCACCAGGTCTTCGCTCATCAAAGTGCCAGAAAGCAGAATGCCGAAAAGGGCCAATAGTGCTTTCTCCGGGCTTGCGATGTTCTTTGAAACCAAAAGCAGCGCCCAGACAAAAATCAAAAGCGTGATGGTCCCGATAACTGTGCCAATAAAACTGGCTGTTGTGGTCAGTCCGAGTGCTTCGCCCCCTCGACCTGCTTTGGCCAGAGGGTAGCCATCCATGGCCGTCGCCGCGCTGGCGGCTGTGCCCGGTATATTCAATAGAATTGAGGGGTAAGAGCCGCCGTAAATCGCGCCAACATAGGCCCCGAGCAACGCGATGAGCGAATAGTCCAGTGGGATTTTGTTGCCAAAGAAACCCGTCAGAATCGTCACAGCCAGGGTTGCCGTCAGACCGGGCAATGCGCCGAACGTGATGCCGAGGAACACGGAAGCGACTAAATACAGATAGGTCAGCGGGTCTATTGCCAGGCCCACGAAGGCGGTCCCAAACCCAGCCAGTTGCGAAAGGATAAAGTCCATCCGGTCAGTCTTTCCAAAGCGGACGAAGCGTCACGTAGTAGTGGTATTCGATTTGCTTGAAGATCAGCCCGCCGCGCGCGGGCACGTTCTGCCGGAAAACAAAGGCCATCGCGCAAACAAGGAGGAGCGGGGCAAGTATTGCCACCAAAGGAACGTACCGCAAAACGGGCTCAGAAGCCGCTTTAGCCAACACTACAAATGTGAGCGAGACCCATAGGGCCAGTGTAAACCAATCATCACCGTGTGCATTCCAATCCGCCTGCGCGGGAAAAACAGCAAACGCAAATAGTCCAGCAGAGACAACTGCGACACAGGCAACCAAAGCACGCCGAGCATGGCCACCGTAGTAGCCGTAAGTCAAAGCTGTAATCAGCAACCCAGAACACAGAATGAAGTCCACTCTGGGAACGAGCCCGACGACATATGCAAGAAGGATCAGGCCTATTGTTGAAGCTCTATAGGCTTCCGACTTGTCCCATCCGATCCCCAAAGCACTGAGCGCGTTTTGGGCTCCACCTGCGCGGATCGAAATTGCCAGCAAAACGAAGGAAAAACCAAGCAACCCTCCGAAGATGAACAGCGGTACAATTGCAGCTGAGTTGTACCAATCCGACCCACTTACGCCTGCGCGGTTTTCACCCCAAAGGGGGATGTCCAACGTCTTCCAAAGAAAAAAGACGGACACTGATGTAAGAACAATTGCTGCCCAAAAGTCGCGCGTCCGCATGACCAATGTTTCGTCAGGTTTGTCCATTGCCTGCCTCCTGAGGGAAAGGGCGCGATCCAGCGCGCCCTTTCAAAAGTGATCGGATTAGGGCTTCTCAATACCCAGCGAGGCCGGATCGACGGTTGCGGCACCCAAATCTTGCAAGGTGTAGGCAAAAGTAGCCTCGAGGTTCGCAAACAGCTCTTGAGCCTCTTCACCGTGCTGACCACCGACGTCGTAATTGTTTGCCGCAGCCCATTCGGCAACGGTGTCAGACGCAATAGCCTGCTCGAACGCATCGCCCAAGGCAGCCTTAACGTCTTCCCCAGCCGAGTTGTGAACAGCAAACCCGATGGCCTGTTTAAGCGGCAGATACTGATCAAGACCGTCATAGATGCCGAAGGCAGACGGCACGGTTGCCCCTGCGATCTGCGCGTCCTCGGGCGTCAACATAGCAAGCGGTTTAAGTTGACCGCCTTCGATCAACGGAGCCTGTTCAGCCATTGACGTCACAACCAACGCAACTTCACCCGCTATCGCTGCCTCCTGCCCGGGCGCGGAGCCTTTGTATGGCACAAACTTGAATTCTGTACCGGACCCTTTTTCGATCGCCAGAAGGTTCAAGTGGTGGATCGAACCTGCGCCGGAAGCTGCGGCGGGAATAGTGCCCGGAGCAGCTTTCGCGGCGTCGACCAGTTCTTCCAGAGTATTGTAAGGGCTGTCCGCCGGAACCGAGATCAGATCAGGTGATCCGCCAACAATGAAGGGATACCAAAAGTCAAATTTCTTATCCCAACCACCCTGCACAGCAGCGGTGACATTCGATTCAGACAGACCAACCAGTGTGTAGCCATCGTCTGGTTGGTTCATAACGTAGACCATACCGTTGGAGCCTGCGACACCACCTGTTTGATTGATCACATTGATCGAGACCGGAAGGTGTTTTTCCATCTCGGTCATGATCATACGGTTGATCGTGTCCGTACCGCCACCGGCCCCCCAGACCACAGCTGTGGTGATATCACGATAGGGGTAATCCTGCGCAGCAGCTGCGCCTGCAATACTGGTCGCCATCACAGCTGCGGCCGCCAACCGCCCTAGCATTAGTTTCATTTCCAAGTCCTCCCAAACAACTTCGCGTTTATTGTTGCATTTATTTGCGTATACATTAAAGAATGCGTTGTCAACGGACTGTAGTGAAAGCTGCGATCGCGCTATGAATGCGAAACAGGAAGGAAGCGGGGCAAAATGAAAAAGACTTACGATATTGCAGTGTTCCACGGGGACGGGATTGGCCCGGAAATTATGGCCCCCACGCTTGAAATCCTGCGCCAGCTCTCGCTCAGCAATCCAACCTATGAGCTGGTGTTTACAGACGCTCCGGCAGGCGCAGGCCACTACGCCAAAACTGGAGAATCATTTCCGGCAGGATCACTCGAAACTGCCCGTAATGCTGACGCGATTCTGCTGTCTGCCATGGGCTTGCCCGATGTTCGATACCCTGACGGGACCGAGATTTCTCCGCAGATTGATTTGCGAAAGCAACTGGGACTTTTCGCTGGTGTGCGACCTGTAAAGGTAAGCAGCGGACAAATGGCTCCCTTGTCGCTACCTCCTGGAAAAGAGATCGACTTTGTCTTGATACGCGAAAGCACAGAAGGGCTGTTCTTCACCCAAGGCGCTGGCGAAGTTACCGAAGACGAAGCACGTGAAACTCTTCTGATCACGCGTGAAGTGTCCGAAAAACTGTTCCGTTTCGCGTTTGAACTTGCCAAGAACCGCAAAAGAACCGGGCGCGGCCGGGGGCGAGTTACATGTGTTGACAAAGCAAATGTATTCCGCGCCTTTGCGTTTTTCAGATCAATGTTTGATGCGGAAGCCGCCCACCATCCCGAATTGCAGGCAGACCATGCTTATGTTGATGCCACCGCTCTGTGGATGGTTCAAAAACCTTGGGAATTTGATGTTTTGGTCACTGAGAACATGTTCGGAGACATCCTCTCTGACCTTGGTGCCGGTCTCATGGGTGGTCTTGGGCTGGCTCCCTCAGCGGATATCGGATTGAACCACGCTGTTTTTCAACCCTGCCATGGTTCCGCTCCGGACATTGCGGGACAGGGTATTGCCAACCCTTTTGCGATGATCCTGTCCGCAGCAATGATGCTTGAATGGTTGGGGCTGACCCATGATCACCCAGACCTGTCCAACGACGGCGAACGATTGCGTGAAGCCGTGGAAAAGGTGACTGCGAACGGACAGAACCTGACGCGTGACCTAGGTGGCACCGCCGGAACGCAGGATGCAGCCGCATCGGTATTGGAAGCACTACGGGCATGAATACTCGACAAACCATCAGGGTTGCTTGTGTGGGCGCGGGATATTTCAGCAGGTTCCACTACGAAAGCTGGTCCCGAATGCCCGGAGCGGTTCCGATTGCGTCCTGCAACCGTGATATCAACAAGGCTAAAGAAACAGGACTTGCCGCTTACGATGATCTGTCACAAATGCTGGAGGCGGAAAAACCAGATCTCGTGGACATCATCCTTCCACCTGTAGCGCAGGCCGAAGCCATCCGAACGGTACTGAACTCTGGTATCAAGTGGCTGATCTGTCAAAAGCCATTCTGCATGTCTCTGGATGAAGCGGAGAAGATCGTCTCCGAGGCTGAAGCGGTAGGCGCAACTATCGTCGTGCACGAGAATTTTCGATTTCAGCCCTGGTATCGTGCGATCAAGGTGGCGATGACCGAGGGTCGAATTGGAACACCTCTACAAGCGACTTTCCGGCTTCGGCCCGGCGACGGACAGGGACCACGAGCCTACCTTGACCGGCAGCCGTATTTTCAGGACATGCCGCGTTTCCTCGTTCATGAAACAGCAGTTCACTGGGTAGACACGTTCCGATTTTTGTTCGGTGCGCCCAGCGCAGTTTATGCGGACTTGCGCCAAGTTAACCCCTTTATCGCGGGCGAGGATGCAGGTTTCATCCTATTTGATCACCCCAACGGCTTGAAAGCCCTTTTCGATGGCAACAGATGCCTTGACCACAGTGCCGAAAACCTGCGTCAAACCATGGGTGAGGCTCTCATCGAAGGAACCGAAGGATCACTGGTTCTTTACGGCGACGGTTCAGTTGAACTCCGCGCTTTTGGAAAACAGGAGCGACAGCAGATTTTTCCTCCGAGCGATCATGATGGGTTTGGAGGAGACTGCGTACACGCCTTGCAAAGTCACGTCGTTTCAGGCCTTGTAAAGGGCACGCCGTTAGAAAACACGGCCCGAAACTATTTGGACGTGATCCGCATTGAAGAGAACATCTATCTCTCGGCTGCGGAGGGACGAAAGATCAACCTGGAGACGCCGTGAAGGGTCAGGACGCAAAAACTCTTTCCAATACCCAACGCGCTGTTAGGGATTTGCGACAGATGATCCTGTCTGGCGAACTAGCAGCCGGAACTGACCATCTGGAATCGGAACTTGCCGAGACCCTTGGCATGTCCCGCACCCCGATACGGGAAGCTGCGCTGATGTTGGAGAGTAAGGGCTTGCTTGAAATGCGGCCCCGTAAGGGCGTGCGGATACTGCCTGTTTCTTCAGATGATATGCGTGAAATCTACGACATCCTGACGGAACTCGAGAGCCTCGCAGCACAGCGCGCTGCCGAAGCGGGTTATTCAGAAGATGAACTGGCGGTCCTTGCTGGATCAATTGCCAAGATGGATCAAGCCATCGAAGCCGAAGACCTTGAAGCCTGGGCCGAGGCTGACGAGTTGTTTCATCAGGAGCTCGTTCGGTTGGGCGGCAACAAACGGGTCGAAGCGATTGTCGCCATGATGAGCGACCAGGTGCGCCGCGCACGCGCAACGACGTTGTTCATCAGGCCCCTGCCCGTCAAATCCAACGAAGATCACCGGGTTGTTTTTCAAGCGATTAGTGAAGGTCGACCGGATGTTGCCCGTGAACGTCATCGAGAACACAGGCTGCAAGCACAGGCTATGCTCTGCGGGATATTAGAGAAGCACCGGCTCAACAGCCTTTGAACTACTTGCCCATTTGATGCAGATTGTATCGACACTTTCAGTGCAGGCCTTTGAGCCTGCGACTACCCCGCCAGACGTGCCGCGCGACCATTTCATAGATGAGACTGACATGCGGCAGATAGCAAAGACCGCATAGAAAGCTTTGATGCTGGGGCTGGTGAAGCCTTTGCCAATTTCACTGCTGGCACTGCTGCTGATGTGGACCGCGCCATGACCAGCGCCACTAAAGGCTTCGAAGGCTTGCGTAGCGCGCCACCCGCACTCCGCTGCGCCATCCTGAACGAAGTGGCGCGTTTGATGCGAAACGAGGCTGACGAGCTGACGAGCTGACGAGCTGACGAGCTGACGAGCTGACGAGCTGACGAGCTGACGGAAGTCGAAAGCCTCAACAGAGGCAAGACCCTGGCCGAGGCGCAAGGCGACGTCGCCGGTTCTGCACGCCTGTTCGGATTCCACGCCGGCACCGTTGGCAAGCTGGACGGTCGCAGCGTCAATCTGGGCAACGATAATGCTGCCTTTACCCTGCGCGAACCGGTAGGCGTAACCTCCCATATCGTTCCTTGGAACTACCCTACGTCAACGCCTGTGCGTAGTATTCCCCCGTGCGCTGGCAGCGGGCTGCTTGGCTGTGGTAGAGCCCATGGAAACCACGCCCTTTACCGCGCTGATGATTGCCTAGCTGCTGTTACGCGCTGGCGTGCCAGCGGGTGTGGTAAATTTGGTCACTGGGACCGGCGTCGAGGCCCGTAAACCGTTGGTCGCGGATCACCGCGTGCGGCATGTGACATTCATCGGCTCGGTGGCAACAGGCGTCGGGGCGATGCAGAATGTGGCACCCAACGTGACCAGACTGACCTTGGAACTGGGCGGAAAGTCGCCGCTGATCGCGTTTTCTGACGCCGATGCCGAGGCTCTGGCAGAAGGCTTGCTCTGAGCGATCTTCTCCAATTCCGGGCAGATTTGTTCGGCTGGTTCCCGGCTCGTGATCAACCGCGCCCTGCACGCCGAGGTGCTGGAACGGTTAATCAGAAAAGCGCAAGGCCTGCGCTTTGGCCACGGTCTTTGGAGTCCGGATATGGGTGCGGTTAACTCTGAGCGGCACTTTGCACTGATTGCAGGCCATGTAGAGCGTGCCAGAGCCCACGGGGTAGAGATCGTCACCGGCGGCAACATCTCAAAAGACCCAGAAACTGGCAAGGGTTGGTTCTTTGAACCGACCATCCTAGACAGCTTGAGCGACAGCGATGCTGCGGTAACCAAGGAAGTCTTTGGTCCGGTTCTTGCGGCCAAACCTTCGAAAGCGAAGAAGAATCACTGGCGCTCGCCAATGGCACCGAATTTGCTCTGGCCGCTGGGATCCACACCAGCGATTTTTCTATCGCCCTCCGCATGGCCCAGCGGGAGGATGCGGGGCAGGTCACTGTCAACGACTATTAGGTCGGCGGAATCGAATTGCCCTTTGGCGGCAACCGAAAACCCGGTTTCGGTCGCGAAAAAGTGTTGGAGGGTCTCGGTGCCTACACCCATTCAAAATCTATCACGCCTGCAGTTTAAAATAGTGCCAAACCCAAGAATTCCAGAACAAAGGACATAACGCTGCCGACCGCGCAAAACGAAATTCTGCATATTGCATCGGTGATGCAACTCGCACCGTTATCAGCTTTCGAGTTCTTGTGCATACTATAAAAAGATTAGTATCCGTGCCTGGAGATATTCGAAGCAGCCCAAAGCATTGATTGCTACAAAACTGCCAAGATAAAAGTCCGCTTCTTGGTTCTAGCGTATGCTTTAACTGAGGTGATGCACTTCTTGAAGGCCGTAGACCGGCGTCGGGATACCCTCCATCCGGGCCTTTATTTGCAGCGACAGGAACTGTGAATAATGCCGAGACTGATGCAGGTTCCCACCATGCATCCAAAGGTTTGGAACCTGTGTCGGCTTCCACATATTGCGTTGCTCACCTTCCCAAGGCCCCGGGTCCTTGGTTGTGTCAGAGCCCAGACCCCAGCATTTCCCAAGCCGATCTGCCATATCTTGACCCATCAGGTCCGCGACCCAGCCGTTCATCGAGTTATACCCGGTCGCATAGACCACCAGATCGGCATCCAGATGCGTGCCGTCATCAAGGATAACTCCGGTTTCATCAAGCGCAGTGACCTGACCGCGTTTCAGCTTGATCTCGCCATCAATGATCAACTGGCTGGCCCCGATATCGATGTAATAGCCCGATCCGCGGCGCAGGTACTTCATGAACAGCCCGCTGTCATCATCGCCCCAATCCAGCCAGAACTCGGCCTTTTCCAACCCGTCATAGAACTCTTTGTCCTGTTCTTTCATCGCGGCATAGGCTGGAATCTGGAATTCATGAAGAATGCGATAGGGCAGCGAAGCAAAGATCAGATCGGCCTTTTCGGTCGTCATGCCAGACTGCGCCGCACGTTCAGAATAGAGATCGCCCAGTCCGATTTCCATGAGGGTGTCAGAGCGTACAATATGGGTTGAGGACCGCTGCACCATTGTCACATCGGCATCGTTTTCCCAAAGCGCCGCGCAGATGTCGTGGGCCGAGTTGTTGGACCCCACCACAACGACCTTTTTACCGGCCCATTTGTCCGGACCTTCATGTTCCGACGAATGCACCTGTTCGCCTTTGAAAACATCCATACCCGGAAAATCAGGCATGCGTTTCTTGCCGGACATCCCTGTCGCCATGATCAGTTGTTTGGGCCGCAGTACAACCTCTTCACCGTCCCGGTCGACAGTGATGATCCATTCGCCCTTGTCTTCATCGAACGTGGCGGATTTGGCCGTCGTGCGCGTCCAATAGTTCAGCTCCATCACTTTGGTGTACATCTCAAGCCAGTCACCGATCTTGTCCTTGGGCGAGAAGACGGGCCAGTTTTCCGGGAACTTGATGTAAGGAAGATGATCGTACCAGACCGGATCATGCAGGCAGAGGGATTTGTAGCGATTGCGCCAACTGTCGCCCGGCCGGTCATTCCGTTCAACGATGATCGTCGGCACACCTAGCTGACGCAGCCGCGCGCCCATGGCGATACCACCCTGACCGCCGCCGATGATGACGCAGTAGGGCTGTGTCTTGTAGCCCAGTTCAGCCTCTTCCTGCGCCCGTTCTTCGGCCCATGTGGTCCTGTGTTTCCCCGCACCGTGCTTGGCCCCAAGTGGGCGGTTGAACCCTTTAGGCTCTTCATGACCTTTCAGCTCGACCATCGTGGTCAGCAACGTCCATATCTTGCCATCCTTGAGGCGGATCAACCCGTAGCCGCGTGCCACTTCGGTTTCGAACTCGATCCAAGCGGTGGTTATTCCGCCGTCTTCAGTGGGCACCTCACCTTCGGCTATTTTCCAACCGCTCGGCTTGGTTGTGGCCAGCTGATGCGACAGCATATCTGCCACCTGCGCCTTGCCCTCGACCGTTTTAATATTCCAGGTAAAGCTGACCAGATCGCGCCAATAACAATCGTCCTGGAACATTTCGCAGGCGGCATCGATATCTCCTTTGGACAAAGCCGAACCGAAGTCATCCAGAAACCTCTGCACCTGATCCGAGAGTGTTGTGTCGAGCATGTCATCCTCCCTATCTCCACGGAGCAGAAGGCTGGCAAATCCGAAACCCTTCGGGCAAGCGGATTTGGCGCCTCAACACTTGGTTCGGTCCAAAAACGCCATGGCTTGTTGCGCGCGCAACAAGGGCGCAACACGGGTACATATGCGTTTAAGCGGGCGGTTTAAGCCCGGCTTTTCGCATACGGCGCAGGATCGTCGATCGGTTCACACCAAGGCGCCTGGCCAGTTGGGACATGTTCCAGTCGCAGGCACGCAAAAGTGCTTCCAGATCATCTGAGTCCTGCTTTTGCATAGGGGCGAATGCCGGGGCGGGCAAATCCGTTAAGTCGATGATGTTGTCCTGACACAGGGCGACCGAGCTTTGCAGCAGATGTTCCAGTTCACGAATATTGCCGCGCCACAATCGTGATTTCAGGTCGGCGCGGGCAGCGGTCGACAGGCGAATATCATGGCTGGCAAACCGTCGGAGCAGACGATCAATCAGCCAATCCAGGTCCGCACGATGGCGCAAAGGCGGCAGAGACAATGTGGCCCCCGCAATCCGGTGCAGCAGATCTTCGCGCAGACCGCCCTGCAATCCCGCCGGGGGCTGCCGGCATGAGGCGATGATCCTCAGATCAGCCCGCCGCTCAAGCACTGCCAAAAGAGAGGCCTGCGCAGGCTCGCTCAGGTCTTCAACGCCGCGCAGAAACAGTGTGCTGGGTTCGATACCATGGCAGAAATTGAATGTTGGCGTGTCGCAACAGATCACGGTGTGGAAATCCTGTGTCGCAGGATCAGCCATATGGATCGCGCGCGCCAGCTTGGTCTTGCCCGTCCCGCTTTCACCGGTCAGCAAAAGCGGCAGATTGGTCGGCGCAAGACGCGCAGCTTTGTTCAAAAGTTGCTGAAGGCCCGCATCCGGCCCTGCAAAACTACCAAGGGCACCAGGCAGAACCTTTTCCCGTTTGCGCAGAGCTGCCGTCATCTGCGGCGTCTGCGGAGCAACGGCATGACCATAGAGCGCGCGCCCATCCTTGAGGTGTAGAACGCGGTCTTCGGACGGTCTGCCGCGCATGAACTCGGGCATGTCATCAACACTGATTTCAAGCCAGTCCTGTAGTTGCGACCCGATCAGGTGGCCCGAACCGTCCGGGTCCAGTGCGCGTCTGGCCCCCGAGGTCATACCGATGATCTTGCCGCCTCCGTCCACTGCAACCGCCGCTTCGGGATCGACCTCAAGAAATTCGGGGCTGGCTGAAAAGCGCAGGACCCAATCGCGCCGGGTTGATGCCATCAGGTTTGCCATCTCGACGCGACGGGCGGAGTTCGTCACCAATGTCATGGCCAGATTCTGCGACGCCTTCGGCGAGGGTCCACGCAACAAGGACACATCCAGAACAGCCGCAAGGGCACCTTTGGTGTCAAAAATAGGCGCTGCCGTGCAAGACAGCGGCGTATGCGTGATCGAAAAATGATCGCCCTGATGGATCGTCACCGGCTGACCTGTAACGATGCACGACCCCACTCCGTTCGTTCCTGCCAACTCTTCCGTCCACTTGAAACCCAGATGAAGACCCGCAGTTCTGAGCTCGTCTTCGAAGTTCCGGTCGCCAAAGAAATCGACGCAGACGCCATCCGCATCCGCAAGCAGCAGGACGTAGTTCTGCCCTGCCACCTGCGCAAACAGCGAATGGAGCCCCGAGCGCGCCGTTGCGATCAGACGCTCGGATTGTTCCAGATGTTCACGGAATTTGGTATCAGGCAAGATGTGCGCGGGTTCCTGTCGTGAGGGATCCATACCATAGGTTTCAACACAGCGCTGCCAGCTATCCGTAACAAGTCTGTCTCGCCCCGTATCGAACCCGCTTAAGACACGGTCAATCTCTTTTGAGTGCTGGCGATCCAACAGCTTCCCATCCTACAAATCCTTCTTAAAAATAGCATGAGGTTGGCTTCGCGCCTATGTTCAAATTTCGTCCGGCAAACGTTTGGCGCTTTGCCTCGTCAAGCTGGCCTGCGTTGAACGCGCAGCGTTGGGCCCTTCGGGCTCGCAGTAGATCTTCGCCGCTAAGTGGTTCGATGACGGCTGGGCGGACAATGGGGCCTTTGGTGTAGCTTCAGGTCGCCCTGTTTTCGGCAGAGCGACGCGACAAATGCAAACCTGACAATGCTCAGGACAGTATTGTAATGCTACATACTATTCACCCTCACTGCTTCGCGTAACCTCGACGCCACAAAATCGATACACGCCTTTTCCACTGGGCGTTGATATCTCCTCGCAGGATGCAAAATGCGCACTGGCGCATCTACAACGTCCCAATCAGGCAGAACCGGTTCAAGTGTTTTCGCTTCAACCAGTTGCTCACCGACAAACCGAGGAAGCACAACAACCAGCCCGCTATCGCGAGCGGCATCAACCAATAGCCAAGGATTGAGTACTATCAACCTTGGCCGCACGCTACAGCTCTGTTCCTCAGTCTGCCCACGTGTGAGCGTCAAAGTAGACCTGCGTACATCGTCACTGTGCAGCAAGCCCGCATCAACACCTTCCAATTCGTTGGGATGGCTGAACACTCTTCTCGCCTGACCCGCGGAGGAATGCTTTTGATACAACCCGGCGGTTACATCGCCAATGTGGCGCATGACAAGATCATTGTCGGCCTGAGGTCCTACCCAGATAACGAAGTCAAAACACTCATTGACCACATCGACGCGTCTGTTGGACAAGTCCAGAGTGACGTCGCAAGCAGGGTTCTCTGTCAGGAAGGCGCTAACGTTCGGGCCAAGGAATTGATGGCCCAGAATGTGTGGCGCCGATATTCGAACACGCCCGACAAGTGTACCACGCTTCTATTCAATAGATCGTTGCAGCTCATCAACTTCGCTCAGTATCCTTGTCGCGTGCTCCAATGCGAGTTCCCCGGCCTCCGTATTAGTCACGGATCGTGTTGTTCGCTCGAAGAGGCGCAAGCCCGCCGCACGTTCCATTTCGGCGATGCGGCGGCTTAGCGTTGCTGGGGGTATGTCAAGCTTTCGGGCAGCACCGGCAAAGCTCAATTGGGCGTAAAGTTCTACGATAATTTTAGCATCTCGAAGGTCGGTAATGATTATTCCACTCATGTCATCAATGTAACCCGTTTTTGACCAATTAAACTTTCTCAAGACAGAGCAATATTGTCCACGGTCGGAGGCGAAGATCGTGTTCCGGCCCTGCCGCAGGTGCGCGGCGCTACTTAAGAAAGGCTTGAATATGGCGCTTCCAACTTCGGAACTCACACCTGACAATTACGTATTTCTGATGATTGATCATCAGGTGGGACTAATGCAATTCCTCAGCTCCATCGACCCAATGCTTTTGAAAAACAACATTCTTGGGCATGTAAAAACGGCTAAGGCCATTTATATTCCGGTCATCATGGGAACAAGTTGGCCAGACGGTCCGAACGCTCCCACCATGCCAGAACTAGAGGCGTTGTTTCCTGACGTAGAGGTCATCGACCGCCCGTACATCAATTTTTTTTGGAATGATGACGCGTCGCGTAAAGCTGTAGAGGCAACTGGGCGCAAGAAACTGGTCATTTCCGGCCTGTCAACAGAGGTCTGTGCAGCTTTTCCCGCGCTGTCCGCTCTGCGTGATGGCTATGAGGTCTATGTTGTCATGGACGCGTCGTCTGACTTCAATCCATTCATTCAGCAGGTCACAATGACACGGCTTGCTGCCGCTGAAGCCGTCGTGACGACATGGGTCGCTGTTCTGGCGGAACTGGCGTCAAATACGCAAGTGAACGGGAAGCATATCGGCAGTCTTTTGGCCCAACATATGGGTCAGTACCAAGCCGCTATGAATGCGTTCCTTGGATCAGGCAGAAACGCAGATGCGGTGCGCAATGGCGTCGGCCTTACTGGCTATCCCCCAATAGCCATCCATCTCGGTTAACTGAAATGTACCCGGTGCTGTGTGAGTTTCGGGTACGCAAATCTCAAAGGAAGCGAAATGCCTTTCGTAAACTACAAATCCTCGGTCAATGCATCTGCTGAACGGCTTTGGAGCATGATGATTGAGAAAATACGGCACCCTGACCGCTACGTCCCCGGCGTCGTGGATGTGCGTATCATTCAAGAGTTTGGCCCAAACTCAATAGAGCGTGAAATGCTCGTAAAATCTGAGAATGGGGAAAAACGGTGCGTGAGATTATTGCAGCCAATCCGACGACCGGAACTGTCATCTTTAAGCTCAAGAATGATCCTGTTTTCACAGGCTATGTCATAAACATGGTTATTGAAGAAGATGGTGTCGTCGAACTCGACTACACAATGCGCTGGACGACTAAGGATGGAGCGCCCGAAAAGGAAGGCCCCGACTTTTCTGTCGCAATAAAGGGTGCAGTTTTGCAAGCCAAGCAAATGGCGGAACGGACGTGGGGGCTGATTTCCGCTTTGGGCTCGAAGCAGACCTTCGTCTGGTTTGGTCGATTGTCCGCGATGCAGACAAAACGGTCGTTCGCAACAGCTTTCTTAAGGCAGAAGCAGACCAAAGTAACTCCGTTCATTCCAGTATGAAAGTACCGCGCAATGTGACGCAAAGATCGTTTCAACGGATGCCACTGAACGAACTAAAACTTAAAGATTTTTGCGCAACAATATAGCGGCTTTGGAGCATTGAGGCTTGATCAGACTTATAGAGGACATCGAAGCCCGCGGACGCAATCTTCCTCTCAAGCACTGATCCAGACACAAAATGCACAAACGGGGCTTTCCCAAGAGCCTGCATGATTGGGATCGCGACCCGACTGATCATCGCATACTTGAAACCACCGCTCTCAGGGGCGCAAACGGTTTTGGATATGAAAAAACCACCGGGTTTTGTAAGTGCGGAAATGTGCTCAAGCGCTTGGTCCAAATCGGGCAGGAGATGAAGCAAATTGTGCGCCAGGACCGCATCGTAAGACCCTTCGCCAAGACCGTGCTCAAGAACTTCGGCCACCTTGAAAGTGACATTCTCCAATCCTTCTTTCACACGCTTCTCATCGGCAATCTCGATCATGCCCGGAGCGAGATCCGTCGCGGTGATATGGGCAACATGCGGTGCAAGCAGCAGCGCCGTTGAACCCGTCCCGCACCCGATTTCCAGTACGTTGTCCTCCGCTTTCAGGTACGACTTCGTAAGCTCGAGTGTTTTCAGATACCCTTCCATGTTGCGGATTGGGTCTTCCGCATATTTTTTCGAGATGTTGCTCCAGAACGCGGCATCCTTAGACAAAGCAGCCATTTCATTACTCTCTTACAAGGTTGTTGCCGTACCCTTTACTTCCGAACAATCATTTATGGAATTGTCACAATCCGCAGAAGTGTTATGCATAAATGCATGAATTGGAACGCCATCAATTTCGACTGGAATCAAGTACGGTCCTTTCTTGCGACAGCCGAAGAAGGCTCATTTTCCGCAGCGGCGCTCGTTCTTGAGCAAACTCAACCAACTGTCGGCCGTCAAGTTGCTGCGCTGGAAACGGCGCTTGGCATCACCCTGTTTGAAAGAGTTGGCAAGTCGCTTAATTTAACGACCGCTGGCTCCGAGCTTTTGTTGCATGTCAGAGAAATGGCGGATGTCGCAAACAGGATTTCTCTTACTGCGACAAGTCAGTCGCAAGCTGTTGAAGGGCAAGTCAGGATCACTGCATCCGATGTGATGTCTGCCTACCAGCTGCCGCCGATACTAAAAAAGATCCGACTTGCGGCACCGCGGCTGGAGATAGACGTCGTTGCTGCAAATGACATACGAGACATACAGCGACGTGAGGCTGATATCGCCATCCGACATGTACGCCCAACTCAGCCAGATCTAACAGCAAAGCTTGTCGCCGAGGCCAGCGCCCATTTTTACGCGGCACCTTCGTATCTTGATCAGGTCGGACGGCCTAAAAATGAAAATGAACTTGCGAAATTGGACTTTGTCGGGTTCGGGGACATCGACACGATGATCGGCTTTCTCGATCCGGCGGGCATTCAGGTCACCCGAAAAAGCTTCAGGATTGGCTCACAAAGCGGGATAGTATCCTGGGAATTGGTGCGCCAAGGGTTTGGAATAAGTGTAATGTCGGATGATGTGGCTGCCTTAACGCCAGGTGTGGAGCGCGTGCTTCCCGACCGCGAGCCGTTTAAGTTCCCGATTTGGCTGGCGACGCATTCGGAGTTACATACTGCACGAAGGATCAGGTTGGTGTTTGATCAACTGGCGGACCAACTTAGCGCAGGGACCATCAGGTAGTCCGGGAGTTCGCTTTATGTCACAGGCTATTCCAACGCTTCACTTGCTATGCGGCAAAGTCGCTTCTGGGAAATCAACTCTGGCAGCAGAACTCGCGGAAAGAGACGCGGCCGTCCTCATTTCAGAAGATGAATGGCTTAGCGCCCTGTTTGGCGACCAGATGAGCTCGCTTCAGGACTATGTGAGTTGCGCTTTGAAACTGCGACCGGTCATGGGGCGTCACGTGACTTCTTTGCTGAAGGTTGGCGTTTCCGTCGTTCTCGATTTTCCAGCGAACACAATTGAAAATAGAGCCTGGATGCGCGACCTGCTGGAAGGCGCAGCTGCGCAGCACCACCTTCACTTTTTGGATGTGTCAGATGAGGTTTGTCTGCTCCGGCTGCACGAGCGCAACAGAGAAGGCGCTCATGCCTTTGCAGCAACGGAAGATCAATATCGCCGAATTGCGCGGCATTTCTTGCCACCATCATCGAAAGAAGGTTTCAACATCATAACTCACCGTCAGTAGCGCCAGACATTCAAAGGGTACTGTCAGACGAATTCGAACCAGTCTCAGTTTGCTGCGAAAACCGCGCACCTATCCGGAACAAAGTTGACGCCACTCGGCGAGAGCGGCGGC
>NZ_JBQFTH010000020.1:0-47421 GCF_056538565.1 Ruegeria sp. BG11
TGACAAACACGCCGAGGCACCACAGGCCGCAGAATAAACCCACCAAAACACAAACAAGCCAAGCGCCGCCCAAACACAGGGCGGCGCTTTTTTTGTTGATACAGTTGGACCCCGTAGAAAGGGCGCTTTCGGTTATCCGGCGACGACACGCTGCCGTTGCTCACCCAGCCCTTGTATTCCAAGCTCCATGCGGTCGCCCGGCTTGAGGTAGGTCTGCGGGTTCTGTCCCATGCCAACGCCCGGAGGCGTCCCGCTCGAGATCACATCACCGGGTTGTAGTGACATGAATTGCGACAGGTGCGAGATTACCTTCGCAACACCGAAATGCATCGTTTTGGTCGAGCCGTCCTGATACTGGTGCCCGTTCACCTCAAGATACATCGGCAGGTTCTGCGGGTCGGGCACCTCGTCGCGCGTCACTAAACAAGGGCCGATGGGGCCAAACGTGTCGGCGGACTTGCCTTTAACCCACTGGCCCGAGCGGTGCAGCTGAAAATCACGCTCGGACAGGTCGTTGACGCAATATCCAGCCGCATGATCCAGCGCTTCTTCCTCCGAGAAATACTTGGTCTTTTTCCCGATGACGACGCCCAGTTCGACCTCCTAATCAGTTTTGACCGAGCCGCGCGGAATTTCGACGGTATCGTCCGGGCCATTGATCGCTGAGGTGGCTTTGAAGAAAATCACCGGCTCTTGCGGCAGTTCCATACCGCTTTCGGCGGCGTGATCTGCGTAATTCAGACCGATGCAGATGAACTTTCCCACCTGACCACCGCAGGCTCCGATGCGGGGTGCCTTCGACCACTGGCAAGTTGGCGGGATCCAGCGCCCGCAACCGTGCAAGCGTTTCGTCCCCCAGCGCCTCGCCCGAGATGTCACCGACCGCCCCCGAAAGGTCACGGATCGTACCTTCGGTATCCAGTAGTCCGGGTTTCTCAGCACCCTTCGGACCAAAGCGGAGCAGTTTCATATCGAGTTCCTTCGTTGCTTGGATCGTTCAGCCACCGCCAAGGGCAAACGGCTTTTCGATGGTATTTCTGCTGACATCGCTCTCAAGGCGCATTCGGCGGTGTTAAACACCCTCGGGAAGCAGATCAGTGGGAATGTCCTGATAGCAGACCGGCCGCAGGAAACGACGGATCGACAGAGTACCAACCGATGTCGCGCCGAAATTTGTCGATGCCGGGTAGGGGCCGCCATGGACCATGCTGTCGCAGACCTCGACCCCAGTGGGGAAGCTGTTGGCCAGCAAGCGCCCAGCTTTACGCTCCAGCAGTGGCAGCAACGCCTGTGCATCGGGCTTGTCGCCCGGGTCCAGATGCAACGTGCAGGTCAGCTGGCCTTCGATCGCGCGGGCGATATGCTGCATCTGCGCCGTGTCGCGGACGCGGACGACGATGCCGAGCGGGCCAAAGACCTCCTCTTGCAGTTTGTGATCCGCCAACCAGTCATCGCCGGACACCGTGAACAAGTAGGAGGCCGCATCGCGGGTCGTGCAGCTGGTGCCCATGATCTGAGTGACTCCGGTGCCCGCCGCGACTCGAGAAACCCCCTGACGGAAGGCTTCTGCAATACCATCGGTCAGCATGGTTTGCTCGGCTATGGCGGACAGGCCAGCTTCGGCGGCGGACTGGAACGCATTCGCCTCGGGGCCATCGGTGATGACGGCAATGCCGGGATTGGTGCAGAACTGACCTGCTCCCATTGTCAAAGATCCAGACCAGCCGGTCCCGATCTCAGCCCCGCGCGCGGCGGCGGCTTGCGGCAGGATGAACATTGGATTGACCGAGCCAAGCTCACCGAAGAACGGGATTGGTTCGTCGCGTTGCGCACATAGATCGAACAGGGCGCGACCTCCAGCAAGGCTTCCGGTAAACCCAACCGCCCGGATCAGAGGATGCTGCACCAGACGCGTTCCCACGTCCCGTTTGCCGCCTTGCACCAATGAGAGCACACCGGGATGAACGCCTGTCGCATTGATGGCAGCATCAATGGCCTGCGCGACGAATTCACCCGTGCCTGGATGCGCCGAATGGCCTTTGACAACGACGGGACAGCCTGCGGCCAAAGCGGCCGCCGTATCGCCCCCCGCGACCGAGAAAGCCAGCGGGAAGTTGGACGCGCCGAACACAGCCACAGGCCCCAGCGGGCGCTGGATCATGCGCAGGTCGGGGCGGGGCAGGGGTGCGCGGTCGGGCATGGCCGGGTCGTGACGCATGTCCAGATAGTCGCCCGCCTCAATATGATCGGCGAACAGACGCAGCTGACCGACGGTGCGGCCACGTTCGCCTTGCAAACGGGCCTCGGGCAGGCCGGTTTCTTGCGTTCCGATTTCAGTGATCGCTTCGCCGCGTGCGTCAATCTCATCCGCGATCTTGCGCAGCAACTCGGCGCGCTCGGCCCGGGTTGACCATCCGAATGAGACAAAGGCCTCCTCGGCGGCGTCTACGGCACGGTCAACCAGCGCGGGCGTGCCCACTGCAAAGTCATAGCTTGGGCCATGGGCAGGTTCCGATGCGAAAGTGGCGTCTGCGCCGACCCATTCGCCAGCGATTAGGTGTTTTCCGGTTAACATGTTGGTTCTTTCTTAAAGCAGGTCGCGTTGGGCGAGGTTTCGCATCAGATGTGAGGCCCCGAAGGTCCATTCAGGGCATTCCGTGGACAGGCGCACCGTGTTTGTCAGTGCCCCAAGCTGGCCGTTGGCGATGGTGACGATATCGCCCAATTTATGAGTGAAGCCGCCTCCGGGTGTGTCGCGGTCCTGGGTTGGAGCAAAAAGCGTGCCCAAAAACAGCATCAGCCCGTCCGGATATTGGTGGTGCCGCCCGATTGTCTGTTTCACAAGATCCGCCGGATCGCGGCTGATCTGGGACATCGAAGACGCGCCGTTCAGAACAAACCCATCGGGCCCGGTGACAGTCAGCGTCAACTCGGCCTTTCGCACGTCGTCGAGGGTGAAGCCATCATCGAAGAGCCGGATCATCGGCCCGATCGCGCATGAGGCATTGTTGTCTTTGGCTTTGCTGAGCAACAGCGCCGAGCGCCCCTCGACATCGCGCAGATTCACATCGTTGCCCAGCGTCGCGCCCTTGATTTCGCCGCGTGAGGTAACGGCCAGAACCACCTCGGGTTCGGGGTTGTTCCAGGTGGAAATCGGATGCAGCCCGATATCCGCGCCCACGCCAACCGAAGACAAAACCTGCGCCTTGGAAAATACCTCGGCATCCGGTCCGATCCCGACCTCGAGGTACTGGCTCCAGAGACCTTCTTCGATCAGCGCCTCTTTGACCTTCGCGGCCTCATCCGAGCCGGGCGTGATATTGGACAGGCTGTCGCCGATACGCGCGCCGATGCGCGACCGTATCGCGTCGGCTTTGGCTGGGTCGCCTGCGGCCTGTTCCTCGATCACGCGCTCGACCATGGAACCGGCAAATGTGACGCCGCAGGCTTTGACCGCTTGCAGGTCACACGGCGCCAGCCAGTGGTGATCGGCGTCAAAAGGGCCAAGGTCTTCGCCTTGCGTCGCACGGACGTAGTCTGCTGCATCGTCCCGCTCAAGAATATCCCGAACGGTTGGCGCGGTTTTCGATGTGATATCGACCACGCGACCATCGCGCATGGTCACAACGCAGGGGCCAATCCCGGCGCGCTCAATACGTCCGAGCCACAGCCCGTTGGAGTCCAGATTTGGTAGAGTCATGTCAATCCCTGAGGTTATAGGCCCGCGCGGCGTTGCCACCCATGACAGCATCGCGTTCGGAGCTGCTGAGCTGGCTCAGCAAAAGGTCTGTGGTTTCAAGCCAGCGTTCGTAGCTGCTGGCCAAGGTGCAAACCGGCCAGTCGCTGCCCCAGATCAGGCGGGACGGGCCAAAGGTGTTCAAAAGGTGGTCCACGTAGGGGCGGAGATCATCGACGGTCCAATCAGGTGCGGCTTCGGTGACAAGACCAGACAGTTTGCACCATGCGTTGGTCTCACTGGCCAGCGCTACCATATCCGCGGCCCAACCCTCGAGTTTTGCGTCCCGGATCAGCGGCTTGGAACCGTGATCAATGACAACTTTCATATCCGGATGACGGGACAGTAGCTTTCTGAGCGGTCCCAGATGCTGCGGCAAGGTCAATGCGTCGAACGTCAGCCCCCGCGCTGTCAGTTCGGTAAAAGCGGGGGTCAGAGCGTCGCCGAGCATCCAGAGCGGGTCGGTAATGTCCTGAATCATCGGACGAAGCCCAACCAGTGCCGGGTGCTTGTTCAATGCTGCGATTTGAGGCGCCGCATTCGTGGCTTCGAAATCGGCCCAACCCACAACACCTTTGATAAATGAGGTCTCGTCCGCCAGGGACAGCATATATTCCGTCTCGGCCACCGTCGGAGCAGCCTGCACCAGCACGGTGCCTTTAATGCCAGCGTCTTGCAGCAATGGGGCCAGATCATCAGGAGTAAAGTCGCGGTATATCACGTTCAAGTCAGGCGTCAGCCAGCCATAGTCCCCCCGCGCCACGGCCCAGAAGTGCTGATGCGCGTCAATCTTCATCCGATCACGCCCTTTTTCAGGATGATATTGCCATAGAGCCTGCGCTCGCCCGTTTGAACGATGGCAAATGCATTGGCCGCACGCTCATAGAAGGCAAACCGCTCGAGCCCCTGAATCTTAGCAGGGTTGTCCGCTGTCGCGTCGATGATGTCCTGAAAATCGCCGACGGCTTCGGGAATTGCGTCCGGATCACCGACCACCTGCATGGTCAGGGCGGGGTCGATCACGAATGTATCCAGAGGCATCAAGGATAGAACGGCCCGCAGCATCTCACTCGCGGTTGAGCCATCCGCTCTGATACACTCAGGGCCGGTGCTTGTGCCGGGAAAATTCGCATCCGCGATCACGATTTCATCACCGTGTCCCATGGCTCTGAGCGCATGTAGCAGGCTGGGCGACAGAATGGGGTCGATGTTACGCAGCATCGGCGGCCTCGCTCGGCAACGGTGCATCCGGACGGATCAGCCCCTCGGACCGCAGATCAGACCAGAGGCCCGGGGGCACTTCCCGCTCTAGCAGGGCCACGTTGGATTGCACTTCGGCTGCGCTGACAGCGCCCGGCACGACTGTTTTGACGCACGGATGGCCCAGAACAAATTGAAGGGCCGCCGCGATCAGAGGAGTGTCATGCGCGGCGCAAACGGCCTCGATTTTGCGGACGCGCGCCATTATGTCCTCGGGCGCATCGGCATAGTTGTATTTTGCACCCGGCACGGCTCCGGTTGCGAGGATGCCGGAGTTGTAGGGCCCGCCCAGAATGATCCCCACGTCGCGCTTTTCACAAAGTGGCAGGAAGCTGTCCAATGCCTCTTGCTCAAGCAACGTATAACGGCCGGCTAGCAGGAAGCCGTCGAAATCACCCAAGCCCAGAAGCTTTTCACATACCTGCCATTCGTTCACACCTGCGCCGATGGCGGCGATCTCTCCGGCGTCGCGCAGCTCAACCAGTGCCTTGTAGCCGCCACCGTCGAACAGCTCACGCACTTTGGCGTCCGACATTTCCTGACTGCCCTGGCTGAACACGCAGACGTCATGCACCAGAAGGATGTCGGCATTGGCGACTCCGATCCGCTCACGGCTGGCCTCGTAGGACCGCATCACCCCGTCGTAGGTATAGTCGAACACGATCCGTTTTTGCGGAACGTCCACAAATGCTTCGGGCGTGACCTCATGGGGTTCGCAATCCAGCAGCAGACGCCCGATCTTGGTGGACAGCTGGATATTCTCCCGCCCAAAGCGGGCAGTCGCCTCGCCAAAGCGGCGCTCGGACCGCCCAAGCCCGTATTGCGGTGCGGTGTCAAAGAACCGAATGCCCGCATCGTAAGCGGCCTGAAGCGCGGCCTGCGCATCCTCATCCGGCACTTTGCGGTACAGGTTTCCCAGCGGGGCACCGCCAAATCCCATCCGGGTCAGCGGAACGGGCCGCGCGGTGCGGTGATTGAGCAATTCTGTCTGTGAAACGGTCATCCTGCCTCGCTGTGCGACTGTTGGGTGAGATTGAAAAGGTGGGGTTTTTGCTGCCTGAGTTCCTCGATGCGCGGCATCAACTGTCCCAAATGGGCGCGCATTGCG
Organism: Ruegeria sp. BG11; assembly: GCF_056538565.1. Lineage (NCBI taxonomy): Bacteria > Pseudomonadati > Pseudomonadota > Alphaproteobacteria > Rhodobacterales > Roseobacteraceae > Ruegeria > Ruegeria sp. BG11. The sequence goes on from NZ_JBQFTH010000020.1 coordinate 6,105, forward strand.
TCCTGAGCGGCCTGTTCGTTGCGGCTGCAAATCGCGTCAAAAATGGCTTTGTGTTCCGCCAGTGTTTCCGCAATCCGGCCGGGGGTCGGCAGCAACAGCATCCGCGCCCGGCTCACTTGAAGGGAAACGTTCTGCGCAACGTTGGCGAGGTGACGGAAGCCGGTGAAGTCCATCAGCATGCCGTGAAGCTCTTCGTCGGCCTGATAGAAGCCAGGAACATCGTCATCTTCGATCAAAAGTTCTTGCAGGCGCATATTGCGGCTGAGGCGTTTGCGCTGATCTTCGGTCAGGTCCCGCGTCACTTTGGCGACGGTTGCCAGTTCGAGTGCTTCGCGCAGAAAGGCACCTTCGCGGATCTCATCCATCGAGAAATAAGACACACGCGTCCCGGATTGCGGGACTACATCCACCAGACCTTCAGATGCCAGTCGGGCGATGGCGTCCGCAACAGGCGCGCGTGACACGCCTAAACGCTCGCAAACCGGGGCCTTCCGTAGGTTCGCGCCTGGCGGAAAGTCCAGCGCTAGAATCGCCGTTTTCAAAGAGTGGTGAACCCGCTGAGCCAGCGATCCTTCGGTGGTCGTAATCTCGGGCAGGAGAGAGGCATCAATATCTTGGAGCTTGTTCATGGTCAGAGTTTAACATTCTAACATGTTAGTTGACAAGAGAAGATGTACCACTTAGCAACATGGACCAAGCAAGCGGGGAAGTGATGCAAGCACACGACGGCATAAATGTTCTGGAAAAGGCGGCGCGGGACGTCGTTCAGCTTAACCCTGATGACAATATTGTTATTGCCCTGCGTGACTTGCAGGCGGGCGAGCAGCCGTCACATGTGTCGACACCTCTGACCTCGCAAGTGGCCCGCGGGCACAAGATTGCGACGATGCCGATTCGGGCTGGCGAAAACGTGATCCGTTACGGCCAGATCATCGGTCAGGCCAAAAGCGACATCGCACCGGGTGAGCACATCCATGTCCACAATCTGGGGATGGGCGCGCATCAACAGGACTATGCGCATGCCAGCGCCAATGCTCCGCTGCCAGCGCTCGGCGCGGATCGGACGTTTGACGGGTATCATCGTGCCGACGGTCGGGTAGGGACCCGCAACTATATCGGCATCCTGACCAGCGTGAATTGCTCGGGCTCGGTTGCAAGGTTCATTGCCGAGGCGGCCGAGAAGTCCGGGCTGCTGGACAGCTTTCCCAATGTCGATGGAGTGGTGCCCATTGTGCATGGCACGGGCTGCGGCATGTCCGGTAAGGATGAAGGCTACGCTACCCTGTTCCGAACATTGGCTGGTTACGCGCAGCACCCGAATTTCGGGGGTATCCTGCTGATTGGTTTGGGCTGCGAGGTCATGCAAGTCGCAGATCTTGTCGGAGGACGCCCGATCCGGTCAGACGGCGCGTTGCGCTACATGACCATCCAGAACGAGGGCGGCACGCGCCGCACCATCGAACGCGGGCTAGATGAACTGCGAGGAATAGCCGAGCTGGCCAATCAAGCCGAGCGCGCGCCCGCGCCTATCAGTGCGATCACCGTTGGAATGCAGTGCGGTGGATCCGACGGGTATTCCGGGATCACGGCCAATCCAGCCCTTGGGTATGCCTCAGACCTGCTGGTGCGCCACGGCGGAACGACGATCCTGTCCGAGACGTCCGAGATCTATGGGGCGGAGCATCTGTTGACCCGCCGCGCCGAGACCACCGAAGTGGGTGAAAAGCTTATCGAACGTATCCACTGGTGGGAAGACTACACCGAACGCAATGGCGGTGAGATGGACAACAACCCAAGCCCCGGCAACAAGCGCGGCGGGCTGACGACTATTCTGGAGAAATCGTTGGGCGCTGTCGCCAAAGGCGGCACGGCACCGCTGCGCGACGTCTACAAGTTCGGCGAGAAGGTGGACAAACACGGGTTCGTCTTCATGGACAGCCCCGGATTTGATCCATGCTCGGTTACAGGGCAGGTGGCATCAGGCGCGAACCTGATAGTGTTCACCACCGGCCGCGGTTCGGTGTCGGGTTACCAGCCGACACCCTGCATCAAACTGGCGACCAACTCGGAAATGTATGCCCGGATGGCAGAAGACATGGATCTGAACTGCGGCGACATCGTCACCGATGGCGTCAGCATCGAAGCCAAAGGCGAAGAGCTATTCGAGATACTGATCCGTGTCGCCTCAGGTGAGAAAACCAAAAGTGAGGAACTTGGCTTTGGGGGCGTGGAATTCGTCCCCTGGCAAATCGGCGCGGTGATGTAAGCCGCACCGCCCTTGGGGAGAGGGACAGAATGGGAGGAGAAATGACGAAACTGGTCGACATGACGGGGATTGATAAGCACTTCCCCGGTGTGCATGCGCTAAAATCCGTGCAGTTCGATCTGTTTCCGGGTGAAGTTCACGCGCTGATGGGCGAGAACGGTGCCGGGAAAAGCACGCTGATGAAGATTCTCTCGGGCATCTATCAGCGTGACGGCGGCGATCTGGTGATCGAGGGGCGATCTGTCAGCCCAACCACCCCGCGCGAGGCGCAGGATCTGGGCATTGGCATCATCCATCAGGAACTGAGCCTGATGAATGACCTGACCGTCGCGCAGAATATCTTCATCGGACGCGAACCGCGCAAAAGCTTTGGTCGTCTGGACGAAGCCGCGCTGAATGCGCAAACAGCCGATATCTTCGCCTCGATGAACCTGAACCTCGATCCCAAGGCGCTGGTCGGCAGCCTTACCATCGCAAAACAGCAGATGGTCGAGATCGCCAAGGCTTTGTCCTTCCGGTCGAAAGTTCTGATCATGGATGAGCCGACCGCGGCCCTGAACGACGCCGAAATCGCCGAGCTGTTCGTGATCATCCGCCGCCTCAAGGCAGAAGGTGTGGGCATCGTCTATATCAGCCACAAAATGGATGAGCTGAAGCAGATCTCGGACCGGGTCACGGTCATGCGCGACGGAGAATATGTCGGCACGGTGGGGGCCGCAGAGACCCGAATCAGCCAGATCATCGCAATGATGGTGGGGCGTGAGGTGAACGAGGAGCCCTTGGACGTTCCCGATCTGGGTGATGCCGAGGTTTCGCTACAAGTCACTGGCCTGAGCCGCAGCAAAGAAATCCAAGATGTCAGCTTTTCGGTTCAGAAAGGCGAGATATTCGGCTTTGCCGGACTGATGGGCGCTGGCCGGACCGAGGTCGCGCGAGCGATCTTCGGCGCTGATCCAAAAGATGCCGGTGAAATCCGGGTGCATGGTCAGGTGGTCTCGATCAAGTCGCCGACCGACGCGGTGAAGGCCGGGATCGGGTATCTATCTGAGGACCGCAAGCATTTCGGCCTCGCCACGGGGATGAATGTGCGGGACAATATCGCGCTGGCCTCGATGGATCTTTTCACAAGTACCGGCGGTGTTCTGAATGACAGTGAAATCAGCACCACCGCCAAAGGCTACATCGCGCAGCTGGGCATTCGGACGCCATCAGATGTGCAAGAGGTTCGGCTGCTGTCCGGCGGTAATCAGCAAAAGGTGGTCATCGCCAAATGGCTGCTGCGCGATTGCGATATCCTGATCTTCGATGAACCCACACGGGGCATCGACGTCGGTGCAAAATCCGAAATCTACAAACTGCTCGAGGAGCTGGCAGAGCAGGGCAAGACGATCATCGTGATCTCGTCCGAATTGCCCGAGATCATGCGCCTCAGCCACCGCATCGCCGTGATGTGCGAAGGCCGGCTGACCGGCATTCTGCCCGGCGGAAAAGACACCACACAAGAAGACATCATGCATCTGGCCACGCAACGTGCGGCGGCGATGCAGGTAACGGGGACAATTCAATGACCACAGCTACGGATATCGACAAGAAAAAGCCCCTTGGGGGTTTGTCGGAAAGCGGCGCCTACCAGAAAATGCTGGCCTTCGCGAGCTTGATCGCGTTGCTGATCGGCTTTTCGATCGCGTCGCCGAACTTCATGCAAACCTCCAACATGATTGCGATTTTGCAGGCGACCTCGGTCAACGGTGTACTGGCGGTTGCTGCGACTTTGGTGATCATCACCGGAGGGATCGACCTGTCGGTGGGCACGTTGATGACCTTTTGCGCGGTGATCGCGGGGGTGGTGCTGACATATCTGGGCATGCCGTTGCTATTGGGTGTTGCGGCCGCAATCGCGGCTGGCGCGTTCTGTGGCCTGTGTTCGGGGACCTTCGTCGCCAAGATGAAAATCCCGCCCTTCATCGCCACACTCGGCATGATGCTGATCCTCAAAGGTCTCTCGCTGGTGATCTCGGGGACACGACCAATCTACTTCAACGACACACCGGGCTTTGACCAGATCTCGCGCGGATCGTTGATCGGAGAGGTCTTCCCAGCGCTGCCCATCCCCAATGGCGTGCTGATCCTGTTCATCGTCGCGATCGCCGCCTCGTATATACTCAGCCGCACAGTTCTGGGCCGCTATACCTTTGCGCTCGGGTCAAACGAAGAGGCCGTGCGCCTGTCCGGTGTCAACACCGATATGTGGAAGATCCGCATCTATGCGCTGGCCGGAGCTATCTGCGGCATCGGCGGCATCCTGATCGCCTCGCGTCTGAACTCGGCTCAGCCTGCTTTGGGCCTGGGGTATGAGCTGGAGGCCATCGCAGCGGTTGTCATCGGTGGCACATCGCTCTCGGGCGGTCGCGGCACGATCCTTGGCACTTTGATCGGCGCCTTGATTATGGCGGTGCTGACAAACGGGCTGCGTGTCCTGTCCGTCGCGCAGGAGTGGCAGACCGTTGTCACCGGCGCAATCATCATTCTGGCCGTCTATGCCGACATGGCACGGCGCAAGAAATCCGGCTGAATCAACTAACGACAAAACGACCAACTGTGGAGGAGAAAACATGTTTTCACGTCGTTTCATTCTGGGGGCGCTGAGTGCGGCCACCCTGGCAGGTCCCGCCTCGATGGCGGCTGCCGAAGAAATCTATATCCCGCTGGTGTCCAAGGGCTTTCAGCACCAGTTCTGGCAGGCGGTTAAGTCTGGCGCAGAGCAGGCAGCGGATGAGTTTGACGTCACCATCACCTTCGAAGGCCCTGACAACGAAACCATGGTGGACCGTCAGATCGACATGCTGGCAGCAGCACTTGCCAACAATCCCAAGGCCATCGGTTTTGCCGCGCTGGACAGTCAGGCCGCGATCCCGCTGTTGAAACAGGCCAATGACAAAGGTATTCCGATTATCGCCTTCGACAGTGGCGTCGACAGCGACATCCCGCTTTCGACCGCAACTACAGACAATCTTGCGGCGGCCGGTCTGGCAGCGGACAAGATGGCCGAGAAGATCGGCGGTAAGGGCAAGGTTGCCGTTGTCGCGCATGACCAGACCAGCCGCACAGGGATCGACCGACGCGACGGGTTCGTAAACCGTATCGCCGAGAAATACCCGGATATCGAAGTCGTTACCGTTCAATACGGTCAGGGCGATCACCTCAAATCGACCGAGGTGACCAAGGCAATCCTGACTGCAAACCCGGATCTGAATGGTATCTTCGGCACCAACGAAGGCTCAGCTATCGGCGTTGTGAATGGCGTTCAGGAACTGGGCACCGAAGGTCTGGTCATTATTGGATATGACAGCGGCAAGGCGCAGAAAGACGCGATCAAAAGCGGTCTGATGGCTGGTGCGATCACGCAGAACCCGGTTGGTATCGGCTATGAAACCGTCAAAGCTGCCGTTTCGGCCCTGAACGGTGAAGAAGTGCCGAGCCTCATCGACACGGGCTTCTACTACTACGATGCCTCGAATGTCGACGACCCGAAAATCTCGGCCGTTCTGTACGACTAAGACCCACCACTCACGATAACCTGTCCGGCCTGTCCTTACTGGGTGGGCCGGATGCTTTAGAGGTAGCTCGGGTCAACTACTGGCCATGTGTCCTACGCCTGGGGTACGGGCCCGAGTGACTCGCGTATCTTTGTCGTGGCTTCGAGCTGTACACTTGACCCCGCATCCTCACCTTTGCGCAAAGCGACCAGCATACGAGCGGCCCCTTTACCCATGTTTCGATGAGGAACATGAACCGTTGTCAGGGTCGGTGTTACGATCTCTGCTATTTCAATGTCATCAAACCCGGTGATGGACACATCTCTCGGCACTTCAAGGCCCATTTTCCGGGCCTGCCTCAGAGCACCGGCGGCAAGAACATCGTTGCCACATAGGATTGCAGTGGGTTTCGGTTCCAATTCCATCGCCGCCTCAAGGGCGCGCGCTCCGTTGTCGATCGAGTAGGGCGTTTCGATGACGTGCAGGTTGCCGACGTCCAGGTTCCGAGACAGCATCGCTTGTTGCACGCCCTCACAGCGCAACCGTGCCCTGTCGTTGCCGTCCCGCTCCGCAGTGACAAAGGCAATGGCGCGATGTCCAAGGTCGAGAACCTGTTCGGTCAGCGCGCGCATGGCGCTTCGGTTGTCGAACCCGATGGACAGGTGCGTTTGGTCAGGATCGTAAACCCACGCAACCACACACGGGATCCGTTGTTTCTTCAGGAACTCGTAAACCTGTGGGGTCCGGTCAAAACCAATCAGCAAAAGCGCATCCGCACCGCGTGCCACAAGGCTGCGGATCTGCTCTTCTTCAAGCTCAGGATTATATGAAGAGCTGGCGACGAGGAGGGTTATGCCATGCCTCTGAAGCTCTTCCTGAAACGCTTGGAGGCCACGTGCGAAGATGGCGTTTTCCATCGTCGGGATAATTGCGCCAAAGGTTCTGGTGCGTTTGGCGGCAAGGGCCTGAGCCCCGAAGTTCGGTGTGTAGCCAAGTGTTTTTACCGCACTGAGGACCCTTTCGCGGGTTTTCTGGGACACCATTTTGGGATTGTTGAGGCACCTCGAAACAGTGGCCGTCGAAACGCCTGCACGTTGCGCAACGTCTTCCAGTGTCGGTGACGTCCGGCTTGGCTCGTCTGGAAATGGTGCCTTCGTCATCTACCTAAATACACTCGTGGTTTTGGCGCTCCATTTGCGCTCTTCGGAATGCGGGGTCAACTAGGGTGCCATTCTAGGTACAGTGTAAGCGCTTGCAATGCAAAATGTAAGCGCTTACAGTGGCTTCGAATCGGAGAGGAGGGGGTTTGGCAATGTTCATATTCGCGGCCATTGCGCTTTTTCTGGCGTTCCTGATCAACGTCGTCGCGGGCGCATTTGGCTACGGCCAGTTCCTGGGCGACGTAGGAGAGATGGTGTTGCTGTTCGCGGCATCTCTCGCATTCGTTGTCGTCACGCTAAGGAAAGAGGCGGCCGCACAATCAAAAAAACAATAAATGACATGACCCATAGGGAGGAAAACATGGATCGTGAAAAGCAGGAATTGGCTTCGGCTTCACGCCGGAACTTCTTAAAGCTAGCAGGAAGCGGCAGCTTTACTGCAGCGTTGGTAGCGGGCGCTGCGGGGACCTTGTGGTCCACCGAGGCCGCGGCACAGACCGCCAAGGAAGAGCGTGAACGCGAGGATGCAGCGGAATTCACGATGACCCTCGCGACGGCGTATGTCTTGGGTGCATCGCGCAGCTATCCGATCATGCAGTTGGACCTGAAGGAAAACATCCAGAACGCCACCAATGGCAAGGTCTATGTCAAGCTGGCACCGGGTGGTCAGTTGGGGGCCGGTGGCGCCCTGGTGCAAGCGGTACAGGCTGGCACCATCCAATGCGCGCAGCATTCCCTGTCGAATTTCGCGCCCTATGCGAGCGCGGCTGACCTGATCAACATGCCCTATTTCTGTGGCTCCAACCAGCGCTTCACCAACCTAGTGACCTCGGATGCGTGGAAAGCCGAAGTACACCCCAAGATCGAAGCCGCAGGTTTCAAGGCGCTTTTCTACATCAATATCGACCCGCGCGTTGTGGCTGTGCGCAAGGGCGGAAACGCCGTGATCACGCCCGGCGACATGGCAGGGGTCAAGTTCCGCGTGCCCGGCTCGAAGATGCTACAGCAGTACTATCGCATGGTCGGCGCGAACCCGACGCCGGTGGCCTGGGGCGAAACGCCTTCGGCGATCAAGCAGGGCGTGGCGGATGCTCTTGACCCGTCTGTTGGCGCGCTCTTTGTGTTTGGTTTCAAGGACATCCTGAGCCATGTCACCTTTACACAGGCGGTGCCGGACAGCCAGATTTACTCGATGAATCTGGAATGGTTCAACTCGCTACCGGCAGATGTGCAGGAAGGCATCGAGTTCGCGGGCGAACTGACCTCGCATCAGAACCTGGCCAAGGTTCCGTCTGCACGCACCTACGCAATGGCGGAACTGCGCAAAGCAGGTGTCGAGTTCCACAGCCTCAGCGAGGATCAGCTTGCGGAATGGAAAGCCGCTGGTGGATACCAACTGTCCGATTGGGACGAGTTCAAGGTCGAGCTCGCCGGTTCCATGGACAACTTTGCCAAGCTGGAAGAAGCGGCTGGCACGAAAGGACGCTACTACGTCCACGATGCTTGATACGCCTCGTCGCGTTTCAGGGGCGGCATAGTTTCTGGCCGCCCCAAAATCTGACGACAACTTGGAAATCCGGCTGCCGGCTGCCCTTGAGGTGTCGGTGAACGGGAGGATTGCATGCAACGAATACTGCAAGAACTGAACCGGAATGCCGAGCGCTGGCTGCTGCTCGTGTTCTACACGATGCTGGTGGCGACGATGTTCATCGAAGTGCTTCGGCGCGAGCTGTTGTCCTATTCCTCGATCTGGGGCGAGGAAATCGTCCGGTACTCGTTCATCTACCTCGCATGGATCGGCGCTGCAGCTGCGGTTCGTGAACGCGGACATATCCGCATTGACGTGATCATGCACTATGTCAGCCCGCGGATTAAGGCGCTGCTCTATCTCTTTGGGGATTTTGTAATGGTCGCCGTGTCGGTCGTGGCGCTCTACTACTCGTATGAAACAGTCCACGTTTCCGCAAAATTTGGATCTGTAACAGACGGTCTGCGCATCAGCCGTGTCTGGTTCCTGATGGCCGTTCCAATCGGTTTCGCACTGGTTCTGCTGCGCCTCTTCCAATCCATCCTCCGCGACATCGCGGACCTTCGTGCGGGTCGCCCCGTTTACGAAGGTGACAAACTGTTCGACTGAGGGGGCTGGACATGCTTTGGAACCAACTCGATCAATCCGTTGTCCTCGGCTGGGATTTTTATGGCCCGGTCATCCTGTTCGTCGTCCTTGTCGCACTTGCTGTTCCCGTCTGGGCCGCCATCGGTTCGGCCGCGATCCTGATGCTTGTCTGGTCAGGGGCTCTGCCTTTGAGCCTCGTCGGGGAAAAGCTGTTCTCTGGCATCGACTTTTTCGCGCTGACGGCTGTGCCGCTGTTTATCTTAACGGGTGACGTCCTAGTCAGAACGGGGCTCAGTCGAAAATTTCTTGATGTGGCTGAGGCTCTAACACAATTCGCCAAGGGCGGCTTTGGATCAGCCACGGTGCTTGTCTGCGGTATGTTCGCCGCGATTTCGGGCTCGGACGCCGCAGGGGCAGCAGCTGTTGGCCGCATGACGATCGACCGACTGGTCGAATCCGGCTATCCCCGGCCATATGCTTGCGCGCTAGTTGCGGCGGGTGCCTGTACCGGCATCCTGATCCCGCCATCGATCGCCTATATCATCATCGGCCTTGTTCTGGGCATTTCTGCCTCGACACTGTTCCTGGCCGCTCTGATCCCCGGCATCGCGATCCTTCTGTCCATTCTTGCCACCAACATCATCATGAACCGCCTCAAGGGCTGGGAAGGTGGCGGCAACATCAGCATGGGAGAATACTTCTCGCGGCTAGGCAAAGCCCTGAAGTCAGGTTGGTATGCCTTCCTGGTGCCCGGCATCATCTTCTACGGCATCTTTTCGGGTCGACTGACGCCGACCGAAGCAGGCGCTACAGCCGTGGTGGTGACGATCGTCATGGGGTTCATCCTGCGCACTCTGAGCCTGAGCGATTTTCCAGCGATGCTGGTTAGTTCAGCCAAGGTGAACGGGGTCATTCTGCCGATCATCGCCTTTTCGGCTCCCTTGGCCGAAGCACTGGCCATCATTGGCGTCCCGCAAGGCTTTGTGGCAGCCGCCACCTCGGTCAGTGACGAACCGCTCGTCCTTATCCTGATGATGGTCGGCATCCTGATCGCAGCGGGCTGCGTGATGGAGACCACGCCGAACATCGTGATCCTCGCGCCGATCCTGAAGCCTCTGGCGGATGACATCGGCATGAACGAGATCCAGTTCTGCATCATGATGATCACCGCCTTGGGCGTTGGCTTTATCACGCCACCCTTGGGGCTGAACCTTTTCGTGGTCGCAGGAATAACGGGCGAATCGATCCTGAAGATCGCTTATCGCGCCATTCCGTTCGTCCTGTTCATGCTGATCGTCACCCTGTTCATCGCTTACGTGCCGACGATCTCGACCGTTCTTCTGCCAGATATTTATAAATAGGAAGCAATCAATGCCGAGAGAATATCTCAAAAAAGCGACGCTGACCTCGAAAAGCGATGCTTCGGAAACCAAGAAAATCGTCCGTGACATTCTTGATGAAATCGAGGCAGGCGGGGATGAAGCAGCCATGGCCTACGCCCGGAAGTTTGACAATTACGATGGCGAAATCCTGTTGTCACCTGAGGCCATCGAGGCTGCGTCGGCCCTCGTGCCCGAGAAGCTGAAGCAGGACATCCAGTTCAGCCACGCCAACGTCAAGAAGTTCGCCGAGGCGCAGTTGGGCACGGTCAAAGACTTTGAAACTGAGGTCGTGCCTGGCTTTATCGCGGGGCAGAAGGCGATCCCGGTGGATGCTGCAGGCTGCTATGTGCCCGGCGGGCGGTACAGCCATATCGCAAGTGCGATCATGACCGTTACAACGGCGAAAGTCGCCGGTTGTAAGCACATCGTCGCGTGTTCTCCACCACGCCCCGATGTGGGTATCGCGCCTGCCATCATCTATGCGGCGCATATCTGTGGTGCAGACAAAATCTTGGCCATGGGCGGTGTTCAGGGCGTTGCGGCGATGACGTTTGGCCTGTTTGGCTTGCCCAAGGCCAATATTCTCGTAGGTCCGGGAAACCAGTTCGTGGCTGAGGCGAAGCGGATGCTGTTCGGCCGTGTCGGCATCGACATGATTGCCGGCCCGACCGACAGCCTGATCCTGGCCGACAATACAGCCGATCCGATGGTGGTTGCAGCCGATCTCGTGGGTCAGGCCGAACATGGCTATAACTCGCCGGTCTGGTTGGTCACCGATGACCGCGCCCTGGCCGAAGACGTCATGCGGCTGGTGCCAGAACTGATTGCCGATCTGCCAGAAGTGAACCGCGACAATGCCACCGCCGCCTGGCGCGATTACGCAGAGGTCATCCTTTGCGCGGACCGTGAGGAAATGGCCGCAACATCCGATGCTTATGCACCCGAACACCTGACGGTTCAGGCGGTGGATCTGGAGTGGTGGTTGGATCGCCTCAGCTGCTATGGCTCGTTGTTTTTGGGCGAAGAAACCACCGTGGCCTTTGGCGACAAGGCGTCAGGTACGAACCACGTCCTGCCGACCTCTGGGGCGGCCAGCTACACAGGTGGCTTGAGTGTACACAAGTACATGAAAATCGTGACCTGGCAGCGCGCGACCCGTGAAGGAGCCAAGCCCGTCGCTGAAGCGACCGCACGGATTGCACGCCTCGAAGGTATGGAAGGCCACGCGCGCACGGCTGACATCCGCCTGAAGAAGTACTTCCCAGACGAAGAATTCAACCTGACGGCGCAAGGCTAAAACACTTGTCTTCCTCACGATTATTTAGCGTTGACGGTCACGTGGCCGTTGTGACCGGGGCCAGTTCTGGCCTCGGACAACAAGCGGCAACGATCTTGGCAAAGTCCGGTGCAAAGGTGGTGGGCGTCGCCCGCCGCGCCGACGCCTTGGCAAGCTGGGCGGACGAGATGGGCGGAAACGTTGCCGTGGTCGCAGGCGATGTGGCCGATCTTGAAAACCAACCGGAGCTGGTGCGCGAAATCGCTGCTCCGTTCGGCGCGCCGGATATTCTTGTTCACGCTGCGGGTCTCAACCCAAGATTGCCTGCCGAGGACCTGTCACCAGATATTTGGAACGCGACCCTCGCGGTCAACTTGTCTGCCCCATTCTTCCTGAGCCAGGCTTTCGTCCCGGCCATGACGGCGAAAGGCTGGGGGCGGATTATCAACTTTGCCTCGCTGCAGTCATTTCGGGCCTTTCCAAACGGTCTTCCCTATGGCGCTTCAAAGGGCGGCGTGGCCCAAATGACCCGCGCCATGGCCGAGGCGTGGTCATCTGCGGGGATCAATGTGAACGCAATTGGTCCGGGCTTTTTTGAGACCGAACTGACTGCGGCGGTCTTTGCTAATCCCGAACGGGCCGAACGTAACGCAGCTCAAACTTGCATTGGCCGCAACGGGGCGCTTGGAGATCTCGATGGGCCTCTGCTCTTTCTGTGTTCAGAAGCCTCTCGCTACGTGACCGGCCAAATCCTGATGCTGGATGGAGGGTTCACCGCCAAATGAAAGCTCTTGTTTATACAGACGTTAAAGCCCTGTCTTACGAAGAGACCAGGGACCCAACCCCACAGCTGGGCGAGGCGCTGATCCGGGTGGAAAGCGTCGGTATCTGTGGCTCTGACATGCATGCCTATCTGGGTCACGACAACCGCCGCCCAGCCCCTCTTATCCTTGGGCACGAGGCGGCTGGCACCATCGTTGACGGACCCCGCGCAAATGAGCGTGTGACGATCAACCCTCTGGTCAATTGCGGTGCCTGTCCTGCCTGTGTTTCCGGACGTGAAAACCTGTGTCCGACGCGGCAGATCATCTCGATGCCCCCGCGCGAGGGCGCTTTCGCCGAGCTTGTACGCATCCCCGAAGCCAATCTGGTCACGGTTCCTGACGATGTGTCGCTGGCCAAAGCAGCACTGGCCGAACCCATCGCCGTTGGTTGGCACGCGGCTCGACTTGGCGTTGAGGCGCTGCATCCATCGGAACCGCGCCAAGCGCTTGTCATTGGTGGTGGCGCAATTGGAGTGGCCGCCGCTTTGTCCCTGCAAGCGATGGACTTTGAGGAAATCGTGATCGTCGAGAGAAATGACATCCGCCGAGAATACCTCGCCGCCACCTGCGGGATGCAGGTCGCCAAAGAGGTTCAGGGCGAATTCCCTGTTGTTGTCGACGCTGTTGGATTTGCGCCAACAAGGGCGGCTGCTTCTGCAGCTGCCAAGCCCGGAGGTGTAGTTCTGCATATTGGCCTGGGTGAAGACACAGGCGGTCTGGATGTGCGTCGCATGACCCTGCAAGAGATCACCTTCATTGGCACCTACACGTACACCGCACAAGATTTCCGCGACACAGCCGCAGCCATGTTCGAGGGCAGGCTGGGCGCACTGGGCTGGGTGGAAAGCCGTCCGTTGTCAGATGGCGCAGATGCCTTCGAAGACATTCTGGCTGGGCGCGTTGCGGCCCCGAAAATCATTCTAAAACCTGACGCCTGAGGAGACTACAAATGGCTGAAATCCCCCACTTGCTCGTCCACGAACATGCCGACAATGTCGGTGTTGTCGTGGTCGAGGGCCTGACGGCCGGCACCGATATGCTGGTCTGCGTAACTCATGACAATTCGACCTTCCGTCTGACATCGGGCGCTGATGTGCCAATTGGCCACAAGATCGCGCTGAAAGACTTCAAGGACGGCGATACCGCGATCAAATACGGCGAGGACATCGGCAAGATCATCGCGGACATTCCCAAGGGTGGCCACGTCCACACCCACAACTGCAAAACAAAGCGCTGGTAAGGAGTCCTCTTAATGGCACTCGATTTCAAAAATATGTCTGTGCATGCTTACCGTCGTGAGAATGGCCGTGTCGGCGTTCGAAACCACGTGGTTATCCTGCCGGTCGACGATATCTCGAACGCGGCATGCGAAGCCGTTGCCAATAACGTCAAGGGCACACTGGCCATCCCGCATGCCTATGGCCGCCTGCAGTTTGGCGCGGATCTGGAGCTGCACTTCCGGACCATGATTGGCACCGGGGCGAACCCCAATGTAGCTGCTGTTGTCGTGATCGGCATTGAGCCCGGTTGGACCAAACGGATTGCAGACGGCATTCGCGAAACCGGCAAACCGGTAGCCGAATTCTCGATCGAGCAGAAAGGGGATTTTGAAACCATACGCCAAGCCAGCTGGGCCGCTAAGGAATTCGTGCATCTGACCTCGGAATACCAGCGCGAAGAGTGCGCGCTGAACGAGCTTTGGATCTCGACCAAATGCGGTGAATCCGACACCACCACCGGCCTGGGGTCCTGCCCGACGGTTGGCAATATGTACGACAAGCTGCTACCCGAAGGCATCACCGGCTTTTTTGGCGAAACCTCCGAGATTACCGGCGCTGAGCACATCTGTCAGAAACGCGCGATCAACGAAGAAGTTGGCGAGCGCTGGTACAAGATGTGGAAAGCCTATCAGGACGACGTGATCTTTGCGCATCAGACCGATGACCTGTCGGATTCCCAGCCGACCAAGGGCAACATCGAAGGCGGTTTGACCACGATTGAGGAAAAAGCCTTGGGCAACCTCGAGAAGATCGGTCGGACCTCGCAATACATCGACATCCTCGATGCCGCCGAAGCGCCAAGCTCGGGCGCGGGGCTTTACTTCATGGACAGCTCCTCGGCCGCGGCGGAATGTGTGACCCTGATGGCGGCCGGTGGCGCAGTTATCCACACCTTCCCCACGGGTCAAGGCAATGTGGTGGGCAATCCGATTGTTCCGGTTATCAAGATCACTGCGAACCCTCGGACCGTGCGGACGATGGGAGAGCACGTGGACGTCGACGTTTCGGGTATCCTGCGCCGGGAACAGACCATTGACGAAGCGGGCGATGCACTGATCGACATGATCCGCCGCACAGCCAATGGCCGCAACACAGCCGCCGAAGCGCTTGGCCATCGCGAGTTTTCGATGACCAAGCTCTATCGCAGCGCCTAAGTCGGATAGGGGCGGCACAAAGGTGCCGTCCCACCCAAAAACAAAACCATGACACAAGTGGAAAACATCAGCCATTCCGAGGCAAAAGCCCTGGTTTTAGGGGCGTTGGTGGCTCAGGGGGTTTCTAAAGAACACTCTGAATCAGTCGCCAATGCACTGGTGGCCGCAGAAACCGAAGGCCAGGCAGGTCACGGGTTGTCGCGCCTCGGGGACTATGTCGCGCAGGTGCGCAGCGGAAAGATAAAGCGGGACGCAAAAATTACTTCTCGCCTAACCAGTAAAACGGCGATTTCCACTGACGCCGATTTCGGATTTGCATACCCAGCGCTGGATCACGCCATCTCAGAGGGCATAAGCGTGGCGCGCTCATACGGCACTGCAACGATGTCGATAAATAACTCGCATCACGCGGGGGCGTTGTCGGTGCAGGTCGAAAAACTCGCCGCTGAGGGTCTTGTGGGCTTGATGTTTGCTAATGCCCCTCCTGCAATCGCCCCTTGGGGCGCCGCGAGTCCGGTTTTTGGCACCAACCCCATCGCCTTTGCAGCGCCGCGCCGCGCCGCACCGCCTCTGGTGATTGACTTGGCGCTTTCGCATGTTGCGCGCGGCAAGGTCATGCATGCCAAAAAAACAGGTAAGCCCATCCCACCGGACTGGGCCTTTGACAAAGACGGGAAGCCCACAACCGACCCAGCCGCCGCATTGGCTGGTTCCATGGCCCCAGCCGGAGGGGCAAAGGGAACCGTCATCGCCTTGATGGTCGAGGTTCTCGCGTCGGTTTTCACCGGTGCAAACCCCAGCTTGGGCGTGGCTTCGTTTTTTGACGCAGAGGGGCCTTCTCCGGGGTCCGGGCAGTTCCTGATTGCTATGAGTCCAAGCAATCTGGGCGCCTTCACGGATCGTCTCGAAATGGTGCTGACGGCCATCGAAAGCCTCGAAGGCGCACGGCTTCCGGGGGATCGGCGGGCAAATTCGATCAGCCGCGCGCAGGCGCATGGCATAGCGGTTCCCAGTCAATATCTTGATCTGGCTCGCGAACTCGCACGTGCAGAAGTCTGAGGCCGCCAAGATGATCGCCTCCCGCGGCACGGCCGCTACAAACGCCCCCTAAATCGACAAAGGAACTGACTATGTACAAGCACATTCTGATCCCGGTCGCTCTGGACCACGAAGGCGTCGTCGCCAACAAAATCGCCGCTGGGCGCCGTCTGCTTGCCGAAGACGGCCGGATGACCTTGTTGACAGTGCTGGAAGACATACCCGGTTTCGTCGCCGAATTTGTCGAGTCGAAACCCGAGAACCACCTGACAGCACGTATCAAGGACGAACTGGATCGCCTTGCGAGCGGCGCGGACGACATCTCGACCGAGGTTATCACTGGCAAGCCAGGCCTTAAGGTCGCGGAGTTTGCCCGCGAGAACCATGTTGATTTGGTTATTGTCGGATCTCACAAACCCGGCGTTCGGGACTATCTGTTGGGCTCGACGGCGTCGCGTATTTCACGCCGCGCGCCGTGTTCCGTCTTCATCCTTCGATGAGAGGTAAGGAGCCTCAGACCCTAAAAAGACCCGGTACTGGCCGCCCGGACAAAGAGACTCGGCTGTTGCTTGGCCAGAGCGACGGAACAAACTTGAGCGAGCAGCCCTATGATCGGCGCCGCTTGTCTTATGCGTCCACATTCAGCAACCCGGTTCAACGATGGGCAATCAAAGCGATTGAGCTGGCTACAAGCAAGCTCCATTTGTTGCGTCGCATCCGAAAATTCGAGGCAATGGGCGTGCCCGCTGGGCAACCCTTCTGGGGGCTGGCCCTCAAGGTGATGGGCATCGCGCTGCAAACACCCGAAGAAGAAATTCGTCAAATCCCGAGCAAAGGGCCCGTGGTGGTTGTCGCCAATCACCCGCACGGACTTGTCGACGGCATGATCCTGGCGGAACTGATCGGTCAGGTCCGAACCGACTATAAAATTCTAACGCGGTCTCTGCTGACGGGTGTCGTTGAGATTGACCAGTTCATGATCCCGGTCCCCTTTGATCATGAACCCGACGCTCTTGAAAAGAGCCTGGAAATGCGCCGAAAAGCTGTGGAGCATCTTGCGAACGGAGGGTTAATCGCATTGTTCCCTTCCGGGGTTGTTGCCTCGTCGGACAGTTGGTGGGGGCCTGCGGTCGAACGCGAATGGAATCCCTTTACAGCCAAGTTGATCCAGCGCTCTGGGGCCACAGTTGTCCCCATTCGTTTTCCAGGACGCAACAGTCGTGCCTATCAAATCGCCAGCAATGTCTCTGCCACGCTGCGCCAAGGGTTGCTTTTGTACGAAGTACGGCATGCCTTGGATAAACCCCAGCGCCCGATCGTAGGCGACCCTATTGAGAGAGACGAAATTGATAAACGGGCCGGCAATCCACGGGAACTGCTCAACTTTCTAAGACGGCGCACAATCTCGTTGACCGGTGGATGCTGATCTCCCTTAGAGCCAATCAAAAGAGAGAGCGACTTGGGTAGGCGAGACTGTTAAGTTCCTGCAACTATTGCCTATTGCACCCTTCATATATCGTTTGGTTCATAGGTTTGGACGACATTCAGTTTGTTCTGCATTGTGGTCTACGCTTTTGCCGCAAACAGAGCTTCCAATACAAAGAATATCGACTGCGCAGACCATTCGAATTTTTGTCTGGAGCGGTGACAATAAGTCAACCGAAAGTTGAGCAGACAGCGACCAATGCCAGAAAACTAGGTCGCGCCCGGCCATATTTGACGACCCCGTTTCGGCCGATAGTGCCGAAATTCGTCACGCAATGAAGGAGCACCAAACAACAGGTTTTGCTTTAGGTTTGAGCATACTTGCAACTCCAAAGGCTTCCAAAGTGTGTCAAACCCATGCTTTTCCTATTGGCCTGAACGTAGGTTCTCATTCCAACTCATCTGGGATAGCGCCCGTCATGCGCCTTGGTGATCATGCAAATTCTATGCTAGTGAAAGGCGCGCTCTGGTTCTTGAAGTGCAAAACAAATTAGAACGAAGATTCCAACAAAGGGAGAAATTAAATGTTTGAAAACAAAAGAACTGTTCGTTCGCCTGATGGCCGTCTGATCACCATCGATCAATCCGGAGTTTTTGCTCAGCCCGGTACCAATTCTGCACATCGCCAATCTGCGATCACTACCGAAGACGTATGCCAAGGTGACCCTTCGCAGGTCGGTGCCAAGATTGATCCCGGCCAGCATGGAGCCAAAATTGACCCGTCTCAGCTGGGTGCAAAGATTGATCCGGGCCAAATCGGGGCCAAGATCGATCCAGGCCAAATTGGTGCCAAGATTGACCCGTCTCAACTGGGAGCAAAGATTGTTCCGGCCCAAGTCGGGGCGAAGATTCAACCAACTGCTTAAAACCAGTCCAAACAACGTATTTGAGTGTTGGCTCAAGCCTTTGAGCCAACATTCGTGTCGCGCAGTATGAATTATCATTGCGCGCACTGATAGGTTGTTCCCAGTCGCGTGAGAACTTGGTTTGAAACTATTTTTTGATGGGACACATCGCATTCGCTCGCCCAGGCAGACGGTTGAGCTTTTGCGGGACCTGTTTCCGGTTTTTGGCATCACGCGTATAGCGGATGTCACGGGGCTTGATCGTGTTGGGCTACCGACAACCGTCGTATGCAGGCCAAACTCGCGATCAATGGCCGTTTCTCAAGGGAAGGGCGTGACATATGACGCTGCGGTCGCTTCTGCTGTGATGGAGTCTATCGAGATTTTTCACGCCGAACGCATTGTGGCTCCGGTCATACTCGCGAGCCTTGAAGATATCAGATACACACACAGTGTTTTGCCAGTTGATCAGTTGCCGCTTAGCGATGAGGTGGAGTTTGATCCTTTCGCACGGAACCTCTGGATTGAAATGCAACTATTGACGGGTTCCGGAAATGTGTGGGTTCCCTACGAACTGGTTCATACAAATTACACACGCCCTCTGCCACCCGGGAGCGGGTTCTTCCTGTCCAGTTCCAACGGTCTGGCCTCGGGGAATTCACTTTCCGAGGCAAAGGTACACGGCTTGTGCGAGGTGATCGAACGGGATGCTGTGGCGCTATGGTCGCGTTTGCCGTGGCAAGAGCGTGATGCACGTCGGATTGACCAACGGACTATAGAAGATCTCGGTTTGTGCCAGACCCTGCGCAAGTTCAAAGACGCAGACATTTGCTTGGCGATTTGGGACGTGACTACGGAAGTCGGCGTGCCTGCCTACTTGGTTTGGGCATGCGAAAATGGAAATGTACCCGTA
Source organism: Ruegeria sp. BG11 (assembly GCF_056538565.1). Classification (NCBI taxonomy): domain Bacteria; kingdom Pseudomonadati; phylum Pseudomonadota; class Alphaproteobacteria; order Rhodobacterales; family Roseobacteraceae; genus Ruegeria; species Ruegeria sp. BG11. The sequence goes on from NZ_JBQFTH010000020.1 coordinate 25,380, forward strand.
CTTCTCTCGCGCCCATCTGTCGGCGCAGGGTGCCATCCGTGTCGGCAGATCGCACTCTCGCGCGCCCTGACAGAAGCTGCGCAGGAGAGGCTGACATTGATCACGGGCGCGCGCGATGATCTGCACTCGGACTATTACTCGGAGATGAAGTTCCAAGAAACGATTGCCCGGCCTGGGCGCTTGAGTTTTGACTCCAGACAGTCGTATGAAAGCACATCTCACGAGAGTGATCTTGTTTGGCTCAATTCGCGATTGACTGCAGCTGGGCTTGACAGCGCCTGCTTCATCGACATTACAGCCGACTATGTTTCCGACCACATTGCTGTTGTAAGGGTTCTCGTTCCCGGGTTGGAAGGACCGCATGACGACCCGCGCTACACGCCGGGATTGCGTGCGCAAAACGCGTCAGAGTTAATGCAATGACCGTTTTTGTTTTCTGCGGCCCCACCATTCACGAAAGTGAAGCTAAACAGATTTTGGCGGCTGAATACCTGCCCCCGGCGGCTCAGGGGGATGTATTGTATGCGGTCGCGCGAAAGCCACGCGCCATCGGAATAATTGACGGCTATTTTCAGTTCACACCCTCCGTGCTGCACAAGGAAATACTCTGGGCGCTTGATCAAGGTGTGCATGTATTCGGCAGTTCCAGCATGGGCGCGTTGCGGGCGGCGGAACTGCATAGTTTTGGCATGAAAGGGGTCGGCCGCATCTTTGAGGAATACCGCGACGGTCTATTGACGCGTGACGACGAGGTTGCCTTGAATCACGGACCTGCCGAACTGAAATACCCGTCGTTGTCAGAGCCGCTTGTAAACATCAGAGCAACGCTTGAGGTTGCTTCAGAAAACAAAGTCATTTCCCAAGAAACAGCCGATAAGCTCCTGAAGCTTATGGATCAAGAGTATTTCTCCAACCGCTCGTACAAACACATGCTGCACCTCGGCGAACAGCACAACGTGCAACCCGATGAATTGCTTCGGCTTGAAAGATGGCTCGAGAAAAACACAGTCAATCAGAAGAAAATTGATGCGCTCGAAATGCTTAGGTCTATGGACGCATTTTTACGCGAAACACCTGGTCCGTTCACTGCGCGCTTTCGGCTGGAGCGCACGTCAATTTTTGATCAGCTCACGTCATGATCGCCCGTCTCAAACCATCGCAACTATACGCCAATGGTCCAGCTTACTTTGCGCTAGGCGTGTTTTTTATGTCTGCGATGGATGCGGTCGCCAAGGTGCTATCCGAGACGTATTCCGGGCTTCAGATCATCTTGTTCGAAAGCACCTTTGGACTTTTGTTTTTCCTCTTGTTCATCGCGCCTCGAAACTGGAGATCATTAGCCTCACCGAGATGGCCGCTATTGATGGCCAGGGGGGTACTGACCTTAGGCACAATGTACTTTTTCATTTCCGGTCTTCAAAACTTGCCGCTTGCCGAAGTGACCATGATTTTCATGGTCGCGCCTATCTTTTCGATGGTCTTGTCTTCACTTGTGTTTCGAGAACATCCCGGGCTTCCACAACTACTTGCTCTAGTTTCAGGCGCTATGGGCGCTTTACTTTTGATACGCCCGCCGGGTTTAGGTCTTAACGCGGCAGCCTTTTTCCCATTGGCGGCCGCGTTGTGTAGCGCACTCGGCTTAATCACGGCGCGTGCCCTTTCACGACGGGATACACCGGAAGCAATCGCCGGATATGAATATCTCATGGTCTTTGCTGCGGCCGCTATTTTGGTGCCCTATGGGAGCTACGTTCCGGGTTTTTCCGACCTCTGGCTCGTTGGCTTGTTGGGTGTTTGTGGCGCTTTGTGTGTGTATTTCAGAACGTCAGCATGTTCGTTCTCACCGATTAGTACGCTGGCCTCGATTGAGTATTCCGGAATGCTCTGGGCGGTCTTCTTCGGGTATTTGATTTGGAATACCCTACCCGATTTGTGGGGCTGGATAGGCGCTGGTCTCATCACAATTGGCGGTCTTTTGGCCAACAAAACCAAAGAGAGCGAAACTCTTGTCTAAAGATACAATTTTTGGCGAAAGCCGCCTATTCGTATAGGAACCAGGGCGGACATATACTAACCCGCGTGACCTTATCCCATGGTGACAAGCGACTGGTAGGTCAGGCTTGCGACTTGCCCGTATAGAAATCAGTCAATTCTTCCGCCAGCGATTTGTAGAGTTGATGCACGTCTTCGATTCCCGGAACTTCAAGCTGATCGATCCTTTCCAAAAATGGGCAGTTCACGACGCTGATTGCCTGCCCTTCGTGGTCCAGCACAGGGTAGGCGAGGTTCGTCACCCCGACCGCTGTGGCTGATGGCATTTGTTCATAACCCCACTCGCGTATGCGGGCGACATGTTCCTTGAATTCAACGACGTCCAATTCCGGCTCACCTTGCGCAAGCCTGTGATTGTCCAGCAGGTCGTCAAGGTCGGCGTCACTGCGAAATGCGGCAAGAACACGGCCGGTGCCGGTATTCCCAAGGCCAATCACTGTTCCGACGCGCAATGCCAAACCCCAGTTCCCGGGAGAGGCAATCGAGGCGACAACAACTATATCTCCATTGCTCTCCATCCCCATATGGCAGGATTGCCAGGCCTTTCGCGTAGCGGCCCGCATTTTGGGTGTCGCCATCTCAAGCAACCGCTCGACCGGAGGATACCTTTGCGAAATCGCAAACATTTTCAGGCTGAGCGAATAGAGATCATCGTCAGAGGACCGGATCACATAACCGCGTCGCACCAGTGTGGACAACATCCGGTAAATCTCGCTCTGGGACCGATCCAGAGCGCGTGCAATGTCACCTTGCGCCAACCCGTCGGCATGCAGCGATAGCAACTCGATGATGTCCAAACCCTTCTCTAGGGCAGGGGCACGATATTTTTCTGACGTTGCCGACACCTATTCCTCCCAATTCGCGCTTGCGGGCGAATGCGTGGGCAAAGTGACTTGAATATGCAGCGCGAGTCAATGTTGATTTATTTGTAAATAAAAGTTTTAAATACGAACAAAAGCGATGTGGGAGAGTCGCCAAAATAGAATCTAGGGAGAAGCAAGTGATGAATTCGTATTGTAATATTAGTAGCTTGCTTGAAAGCTGCGCTGTTCTGCGTGCAGGGGCAACGCATGCCGAATCGAACTGTGGATCGTTCGTCGAAGCTGCAAAAAATACACGGCTTTGCGTATGATCACGGGGCTCGAAGATATCTCCGATGGTGAGATTTGTATCAGCAGTCGGGTGGTCAACGACCTGCCTCCGCGTGAACGCAACATCTCGATGATGTTCCAGAAAAGTGCGCAGTACCCGCATATGACCGCGCGCGAGAATCAAGGCTTCACGCTACAGATCGCCAATCGCCCCGAAGCCGAGGTCACCAAGATCGTGACCGAGGTCGCAGCGATCCTTGGGCCGGACGAATTAATGAACGACAAACCGGCAGAACTGTCCGAAGGTCAGCGCCAGCGCGTCGGCAATACCATCGTCTACGTGACCCACGATCAGGTTGAGGCGATGACGCTGGCTGGCTGCGTCGTTCTGAAGGATGCGCTCGCGTTCCCGGCCTCGACTCGCGACCATGTAAGCGCGGGACATGTGGTTCAATTCGGCGACAGCGCCGACAATCTCATGCAGGTCGGCCACGCAGTCGAGGAAAAGGGCGCTTTGGTCGATCGGGAGCTGCCGGTTGCACTGGAAGAACCATTGGGCGCCGGAACCTCGCTGTTTGCCGATCTGGCGGGGGTCGAGGTTCAGGCCAAGATGTTCAATCCGCGCCAGGTGGAGCAGGGCGAGACGCTGCGATTCCATCTGGTTCTCGACAAATGCCACGTCTGCGACGCGGCCACCGGCGAGGCGCTGAGAGGGTAAGCAACCATGGCCACCATCACCTATATCGAACTGCGCATGATCGACCTGATCCCAAAGGTGAAACGGGTTGACGCCATTCAGTCCTTTGTCAGTCAGGAAACGCCGATTGTGACCGTGACCGACAGCGACGGGGCAAAGGGTGTGGGCTATTGCTACACCATCGGTACCGGTGGCCCGTCGGTGATGGCGCTGCTTGAAAAAACGCTGGCACCCGCTCTGATCGGGCGCGATGCGGACCGGATCGAAGGCATCTGGCGCGATCTGTTGTTCCTGACCCATGCGACGGCGGTGGGGGCGATCACTTCGCTTGCTTTGGCCGCAATTGATACCGCTCTTTGGGATTTGCGCTGCCGCAAACAAGGGCTGCCGCTGTGGAAAGCCGCGGGGGGATCGCAGGATCGCATCCCGCTCTATTCGACCGAGGGCGGTTGGCTGCATCTGGACACACAGGCCTTGGTCGATGACGCGCTTGCAATGCAGGGGCGGGGGTTTCGGGGCTCGAAAATCAAGATCGGGCGAGACCACCTAAGCGAGGATGCCGCCCGTTTGGCTGCGGTGCGTGAAGCGGTTGGGCCAGGATATGAAATCCTAACCGATGGCAGTCAGGGCTTTACCCTGTCCGAAGCGATCCGCCGAGCTCAGGTTTTGGAAGACTATCGTATCGGCTGGTTCGAGGAGCCACTGCCCGCGGATGACGTCGCAGGCCATGCCGAACTGTCGCAACGGACCTCGGTGCCGATAGCCGTCGGCGAAAGCATGTACTCGCTGAGCCAGTTCAAGGACTATTTACACGCGGGTGCGGCCAGTATTGTGCAGGTTGATGTGGCGCGGATCGGAGGCATTACCCCATGGCTGAAAGTGGCGCATCTGGCCGAGGCGTATAACGTCACGGTCTGCCCGCATTTTTTGATGGAACTGCATCTGCCACTGGTCTGTGCGATACCAAATGCAAAATGGCTGGAATACATCCCACAGCTCGACAGCGTTACGACGGACGCGATACGCTTTGAGGATGGGCTTGCCTTTCCGTCAGATTTGCTTGGGCTTGGTATCGCGTGGGACTGGCAGGCAATCACTGCTCAGTCCACGCCGATTGAGATCAGGGAGGTCGCATGATCAACGTATGGGCATGGTGATCGGGGTGAGGCCCGAAAAGCTAGACAAATACAAGCGTCCGCACGCTGCCTTCTGGCCAGACGTGCTGGCTCAGATCGCCAAAAGCAATGTCCGCAACTACACGATCTTTTTGCGTGAACCCGAGAACCTGCTGTTTGGGGACTGGGAATATAACGACACCGATTTCAAAGGGGATATGGGCGCATGGCGCAAGACCCCATAACGCGAGAATAGTGGAGTTTCACCGACCCTTGCCAAAACCCTCTGCCCAGCCGCGCCGAAGGTTAGCAATGGGCACCCATGATTGAAGTATTCCATACGGATTGAGGACGACATGACCAAACCACAGGGCCGTCTGGCCGGAAAGAAAGCACTGATAACCGCAGCAGGGCAGGGCATTGGCCGCGCCAGCGTCGAGAAATATGTGGCCGAAGGCTCGCAGGTGATTGCCTGCGATATCAATGATGCAACGCTTGCGGAACTGGCTGCGATCGAAGGTGTGACGGCTCTGAAGCTGGACGTCACCGATGCGGACGCGGTGGCCGAGGTGGTTGCGACCGCCGGAGAGTTGGACGTGTTGTTCAACTGCGCAGGTTTCGTTGGCGCCGGTTCGATCCTTGAATGCGATGATGACCAGTGGGACTTCAGCTTTGATCTGAACGTCAAGGCGATGTACCGGCTGGCCAAGCTGGTTCTGCCCGGCATGTTGGAAAATGGCGGTGGCTCGATCATAAATATGTCTTCGGTCGCATCGTCGATGAAAGGCGTGCCGAACCGCTTTTCGTACTGCGCGTCTAAGGCTGCTGTGATCGGCTTGACCAAGTCCATCGCCGCCGATTTCATCACGCAAGGTGTCCGCTGCAACGCGATCTGCCCTGGCACCGTCGACAGTCCCAGCCTACACGACCGCCTACGCGCGGCCGGCGACTACGAGCAGGCGATGAAAGACTTCATCGCGCGCCAGCCCATGGGCCGTATCGGTCACCCAGACGAGGTCGCCGCCTTGGCCGTCTATCTGGGCAGCGACGAGACCGCATTCACCACCGGACAGACCTTCGCCATCGATGGCGGCTGGACCGTTTGATTAAGGAGATTTGAGATGAAGCTGCTGCGTTACGGTCCGGTTGGACAAGAAAAACCCGGCCTTATGGATGAAAACGGTGCGATCCGCGATTTGTCGGGTGTCATTGGCGATATCGCGGGCGACGCGTTGTCAGACGCTGTGCTTGATGCCCTGCGCGCGTTGGATGTGGATGCTCTGCCCATGGTCGACGGCTCACCCCGTATCGGCGCCTGCGTCGGTCATGTAGGCAAGTTCATCTGCATCGGTCTGAATTACGCAGATCATGCCGCCGAAAGCGGCATGGCCCTACCCGAAGAACCGGTGATCTTCTTCAAGGCGACCTCGGCGATCATCGGGCCTGATGACACTGTGGAAATCCCCCGCAACTCGGTCAAGACCGATTGGGAGGTCGAGTTGGGCGTCGTCATCGGCAAGCATACCAAATACGTATCCGTCGAGGACGCGCTGGACCACGTCGCGGGCTATTGCGTGGTCAACGATCTGTCCGAACGCGACTTTCAGCTGCACCGCTCGGGGCAGTGGGTCAAAGGCAAGTCTGCAGACACGTTTGGCCCCATCGGCCCATGGCTTGTGACGCGCGACGAGGTGCCGAACCCGCAGAATCTGCCGATGTATCTTGAGGTGAACGGACACCGCTATCAGGACGGTTCAACCAAGACGATGCATTTCGACGTGGCGACGGTGATCTCGCACCTGTCGCAGTTCATGTCACTGCAACCAGGCGATGTGATCTCGACCGGAACGCCTCCGGGTGTTGGCATGGGGCAGGACCCGCAGACCTACCTTAAGCCCGGCGACCAGATGGAATTGGGGATCGAGGGGCTGGGCGTTCAGCGTCAAACCGTCGAGGCCAGCAAATGACCCGGATAACCGGCATTCGAACCCAGGACTTGCGTTTTCCGACCTCGGACAGTCTGGATGGGTCGGATGCGATGAACCCCGACCCCGACTATTCCGCCGCCTATGTGGTACTGGAAACTGACGGCGCGCATGAGGGCCACGGACTGACCTTCACCATTGGCCGAGGCAATGAGATCTGTGTGGCCGCGATCGAAGCCCTCGGTGCGTTGGTCAAAGGGCTGGAGCTGGACTGGATCACCGAAGATATGGGCCGGTTCTGGCGTCATATCACCGGTGACAGCCAGCTGCGCTGGATTGGTCCCGACAAGGGGGCGATCCACCTATCGACTGGTGCGGTCGTGAACGCGGCTTGGGATCTATGGGCCAAAGAGGCCGGCAAACCCGTTTGGCAATTGGTCAGCGAAATGACCCCCGAAGAGATCGTGCGCCTGATCGACTTCCGCTATCTGACCGATGCGATCACCCCGGATGAGGCGCTGGTGATGCTCCGCGCCGCTGAACCGGGCAAAGCGGAGCGCATCGCTAAACTGAAGGCCGAGGGCTATCCCTGCTACACCACCTCGGCGGGCTGGCTGGGCTATCCCGACGACAAGCTGCGCCGCCTGTGCCATGAGGCCAAGGAAGCGGGCTTTACTCATACCAAGTTCAAAGTTGGCCGCGATCTGGATGACGACATTCGTCGCCTGACCATCGCACGTGAAGTACTGGGCGAAGACATGAACATCATGATCGACGCCAATCAGGTGTGGGAGGTCGATCAGGCGATCGACTGGGTCAAGGCGCTGTCTTTTGCACGCCCCTTCTTCATTGAAGAACCCACAAGCCCTGATGACGTGTTTGGCCACAAGGCGATCCGCGAGGGCGTCGCACCGGTCAAAGTAGCGACGGGCGAGATGTGTCAGAACCGGATCATGTTCAAGCAGTTCATCAAGGAAGGCGCGATCGACATCGTTCAGATCGACAGCTGCCGGATGGGTGGGCTGAACGAAGTGCTCGCGGTCATGCTGGTGGCGGCGAAATACGATCTGCCGGTTTGGCCTCATGCCGGGGGCGTGGGCCTGTGCGAATATGTCCAGCATATGTCGATGATCGACTACATCGCGATCTCGGGCGAGAAGGACAGCAAGCGGATCGAGTATGTCGAACACCTGCATGAGCACTTTGTCAACCCCTGCGTGGTGAAGAACGGGGCCTATTTCGCGCCGACGCAGCCCGGGTTCTCGATCGAGATGAAGCCCGACAGCATCAGAGAATTCCGGTTCCTGCCTCCAATGGCAGCGGAATAAACCCCTATGGCTTGCCTCTAATAGCAACATTAATCGGGCTGCGCTTTACCCGACCTGAAGGAGATACAAAACGTTCAACTTTGGGAAAACGGCCTTTGGGGCCGCCAGTATTGTTGCGCTCGGCGAAACCGCAGCTTTGTCGCAGCGCCGGTTTACTGCAAGAAACTTTGACCCGCCATGCGCTATACATGACATCATCCAAGTATTGGCTCAAGTTTTCGAACCATACCATGACGGATGGCCAGCTGATTCGTCATGCGGGTTATGAAAATATGTATATCTGCGAACTGACCGAGACTCCTCGACAGGTTTGGCTAAGTGACATCTAACGTGTTTTTCGCGCACGACTTTTGCGAAATTGGGGCAAGCCGCAGTTGCCCCCATGTTGCATTGCTTGATCGGAAAAACGGCAGCCTCTCATGCGGCCACGAACATTTCCTTGTACTGGTCACGTAGGATGTTCTTTTGAACCTTTCCCATGGTGTTGCGGGGAAGCTCATCCATCAGGATCAACTTGCGGGGGTGCTTGAACCGCGCGAGGCTGTTGCATACCGCAGCCTGCATCTGTTCAAGGTTGGGAGTCTCTCCCGGTTCCGCGACAATCACACCAAGAACCGTTTCTCCGAAGTCTGGGTGGGGTACGCCAACGACGGCGCTTTCCAGCACGCCGGGTTGGTCATCGAGCACCAGTTCAATCTCCTTGGGGTAGATATTATAGCCACCTGAGATGATCAGGTCTTTGTTTCGGCCTACGATCTGGACATAGCCCTCTTCATCGATCCGGCCCAGATCGCCGGTGATGAAAAAGCCGTTCTCCCGTAGCTCGGCCGCGGTTTTTTCCGGCATTTGCCAATAGCCTTTGAATACGTTTGGTCCGCGCACTTCGATCTCTCCGATCTCGCCACGGGGCAGGGTGTTTCCATCAGAGTCGCAGATTTTCAGTTCAACCCCGGGCAGAGGGACCCCGACGGTACCTGCGCGACGCTCCCCTTCATAGGGGTTTGACGTATTCATGTTGGTTTCGGTCATGCCGTAGCGTTCGAGTATGCGGTGTCCGGTGCGCTGTTCGAACTGCACATGCGTTTCCGCCAGCAAGGGCGCGGAACCGGAAACAAACAGGCGCATGTGTTCGGCCAGTTCCCTTGTGAACCGATCGTCATCCAACAAGCGGGTGTAGAAAGTGGGCACGCCCATCATTGTCGTGGCCTGAGGCATCTGACGGATAACCTCGTCCAGATCGAACTTAGGCATGAAAATAATGCTACTGCCCGCAGCCAGTGACACGTTAGTTGCCACAAACAGTCCGTGAGTGTGAAAGATCGGCAGCGCGTGCAGCAGCACGTCGTCGGATGTGAAACGCCATTCTTCAACGAGCGTTTCGGCATTCGACAACAGGTTGTTCTGGGTAAGCATCGCGCCTTTGGACCGGCCCGTGGTGCCCGATGTGTAGAGGAACGCCGCCAAATCCTCGCCGTCCCGATCGACAGTGTCGAAGCTAACAGGCATTGCCGATGCCTTTTCCATCAGGCTACCGCTGCCATCCGCGTTCAGGGTCTCTACGCGCGCGCTCAGTTGCGCGCCAATGGGGACAAGGTTTTCTTCACTTCCGGAGTCACAAACGATCAGTGAGGCCCCGCTGTTTTCAATAAAGTAGGTCAGCTCATCGACGGTATAGGCGGTATTCAAGGGTAGAAACACCAGGCCGGCCTGCGCGCAAGCGGCATAGAGGGCCAGCGCTTCGGGTGATTTCTCGATCTGCGCCGCAAGCCGGTCGCCGGGTTTCAATCCCAGCTGCTTTGTCAGATGGGCGATCTGCGCAGCGGTGTTCAGAAAATCCTGATGGGTAATCACCGAACCGTCGAATAGATGCAAAAAAGGTGTGTCTTTGCCGGCGTGAGCGCCGAACAAACCGTCATAGAGAGGATTGGCCATAGGGATTACCTTTCCTGTGTCGATGTGAGAGAGGCGGACGCGGCAAGCGATTTGACCTCGGTCGAGGCGATCACCTCGCGGGTATTCGCAAATTGCTCGTGGTTCTGCGCCACGCGGCTGAGGTCATAGAGATAGTTGACCATGGTGCCACCGGACTGTGCCCGACCCTTGTCTGAGGTGTCGGCATCGGCATGAACCGCGTGAACCAGCGCTCCGTTGCCAAGATGGAACCGCGCCACGGGATCGAACGGCATGCTGCCCCGGCCCTTGGCGTTCAGCAGGTAATGCGCCGCCAGTGCCTTCATCTGATCGGGCTGTTCGATGTCCCATTCGATGTTTTCCTGCCTCAGCCACTGGCTCAGGCCAGGAATGGGCGACAGGGTGACAAAGGTCTTCAGCCCCGACAACTCCGCCGCCAGATCCGAGGCCACCTGCTTGATCAGCGAGTTGCCGAACGAGATGCTGGCCAACCCGGCCTGACAGTTCGAGATCGAGTAGAACACAGCCGTATCCGCCTGATCCTGCGGCAGCGGATCGCGGTCTTCGGCGAGCAGCGCCTGCACCGAGCCCGGGATGCCTTGGTTCAGCGCCACTTCGACAAAGATCAATGGCTCATCGGGCATTGCGGGGTGGAAGAAGGCGAAACAGCGCCGGTCGGTGGGCTCGAGCCTGCGGCGCAGATCATCCCAGCTGTCGATGGCGTGGACCGCCTCATAAGCGATGATCTTTTCCAAAATATGCGCCGGGCTTTCCCAGTTGATCGGGCGCAGCACCAGAAAGCCACGGTTGAACCAGCTGGCGAATAGATGCCGGAAGTCCAGGTCAAGCGCCTGCAGTTCCGGTTCCTTGCCGCCCAGCCGCAGCAGATCGGCGCGCATCTGTACCAGTGCGCCGGTGGCACCGGGCACGCGGTTCAACCGGCGGATCAATTCCTGTCGGGCCGGTTCCACCGCAGCCGCAAAGCTGCGATAGGTGGCTTTCGAGGGGTCGCGCTCGTATTCATCCAGCGACGACCGCACCGCCTCGGGGTCGATATTCATGGCCGAGGCGATATAGCGGAAGAACTCCAGCTTTTCCTCGTCGCCCAGAGTGTCGAACCGGGTTAGGATTTCCTCGGCCAGCGCCAGCCCCGAAGTCTCGCCCGCTGACCCGACCAGCGCATCGGCCAGTTCGGTCAGCGGGCGGCCGTCGAGGGCCGCCGCGCCCGAGCGGCGATAGCGCCGCTCGAACACAGTGGACAGAAGATCCGCCAATAGGGTCATACCGTCGCTCCCATCACCAGGTCTGGCAGCCAGGTGGCCAGACCGGGGAACAGGCAGAGCAGGACAATTGCGATCACCATGCAGGCCACGAAGGGGAGAGAGCCTGTCAGGATGGTCTTCAGCGAGATGTCGGGCGCGATGCCGTTGATCACATAGAGGTTCAAGCCGACGGGGGGTGAGATCAGACCAATCTCCATGTTGATAGTCAGTACAACCGCAAACCAGATCGGATCAAAGCCAGCGGTAGTGATAATAGGCAACAGGATCGGTGCCGCCATCAGGATTACAGCGACGGGGGGCAGGAAGAACCCGGCGATCAGCAGGAAAACATTGACCGCACCCATCAGAACCCAGCGGTTCACATCCAGCGTACCGATCCATTCAGCAATCGCCTGTGTAATGAACAGCGAGCTGAGCATGTACGAGAACACACCGGCAGCGGCGATGATGAACAGGATCATCACGCTTTCCTTGGTGCTGTCGCGCAGCACGACCCAGATGTCCTTGGGGTTCCACAGCTTGTAGATGATCATTGCGATCAGCAGGCAGAGCAGGGCACCAACGGCAGCCGTTTCCGATGGCGTGGCGATACCGCCATACATGGCGTACAGCACACCCAGAATGATGCCGAGGAAGGGTAGAACCCGCGGCAGAATCTCGAAACGCTCACGCCAAGTGTAGCTGCCAGACCCCAGACGGGTGGCGTCACCGGATTTCCAGGTCGAATACAGCGACCAGGCCATGAACAAGCCAACCAGCATCAGGCCAGGAATGACGCCAGCCAGGAACAGACGGCCAATCGAGGTCTCAGTAGCGATACCGTAGACGATCATGGTGACCGAGGGCGGGATCAAGATGCCCAGTGTACCACCCGCGGCGATGGAACCCGCAGCAACGCCGTCGGGATAGCCGCGCTTGCGCATCTCGGGGATGCCCATCTTACCGATGGCGGCACAGGTTGCGGGTGACGATCCAGACATGGCGGCGAACAAAGCGCAGGCACCAAGGTTTGATACGACCAACCCTCCGGGTACGCGGGTCAGCCAGCGTTCCAGGGCTTCGTAGAGGTCGGCTCCGGCCCTCGTCGACGCAATGGACGCCCCCATTATGATGAACATCGGGATCGACAGAAGGGCAAAGTTATCCAGCTTTCCGAACAAAATCTCAGGCATCAGTTCCAGCGAGCGCGGACCGTCGAAGACAATCAGAAACCCGGCTGAAACGATCAGCAAACCGATGGCGACCGACACGCCCGAAAACAGAACAAGGATGGTGGCGATGGCGACAATGGCGCCGAGTAGGAGAGGGTCCATCGGCTTTACTCCAGACCAAAGGGTTTATCGATGCCAAGCAGGACGGCGACGAGGTCAGCAATCAGCTGAAGCAGCAGCAATCCAAAGCCGACCGGGATGGACAGGTAGGGAATCCACAGGCGCACACCCCATACGGTGTCGGATTTCCAGCCACGCTCCCATGCGAAGTGCCAATACTCGTAGCCGTAGAACAGCATGACCGAGACGATGGCGATGGACAGGGCCGAGGTCAGGATCGCCATAAAATAGCGGGGGCGCGGGGCCAGCGAGATCGGGATCAGGTCGACATTCACATGCCCGCGCAGGCGTTGCACATAAGGTAGACCGACGAGGGTGGCGGCGATGACAAGATAGATGACCGCTTCGGTTTGCCAGATGGTCGAACCATTCAGGACAAAACGCACGACGATCATTTGGCAGGTGATGGCGACGGCAGCAACGATCATGGCTGCGGAACACCATCCGGCCAGAGTTGAAAGAGCAGCGACAAGACGAAGGAAGGGATTGTTCCCGGTATGGGAAGCAACGGCAGAGCTATGGCCAGCCATTTGCGTCTCCTAGTGATTGAGATGCAATTAAGTCTGAAGATCAGAACAGAGATCAGTGCCGGGCGGCTGAGGGGCCGCCCGGGCGAGAAAAGGTCACTCGACCGCCAGGGCCTTATCCAGCAGCTCCTGCCCGTCCGGCACTTCTTCCACGAACGCCTTGTAGGATGTTTCCTGCGCCAGAGCGCGCCATGCTTCGAAGTCTTCCGCGCTCATTTCGGCGATCTCGACGCCCGCTTCGGCGAAGACTTTGGCCGAGTTTGCGTCCTGTTTCTTGGCTTCTTCCAGATAGTAGGTCTGTGCCTTTTCAGACGCGGCCAGCAATGCAGCTTGCTGATCTTCATTCAGCCCGTCGAAGGTGGATTTGTTCATCAGCAATGGCTGGTACATGAACCACAGGGCAACGTCGCCCGCTGGCGTGTAGCAGCTGACCTGTTCGTAGATGCGATAGCTGACAAATGACGATGACGAAGTGTTGGCCGCCTGCAGAACACCGGTTTGCATGGCGTTGTAGATTTCCGATGACGCCATCGAGGCGATCGAGGCATCGGCCCCGGCCAGCATCTGCTCAAAGGATTTACCTGCTGCGCGGGTCTGTAAGCCTGCGATATCTTCGGGCTTGGTGATGCACTTGTCCTTTCCGGCAAAACCACCGGCCAGATACCCATGGACCAGAACCATCACGTCATCCTCGGCCATCTTCTCTTCCAACGCCTCCATGAAGGGAGATTCGGAGAGACGCGCTGCGTGGTCGTGGTTTTTCACCAGACCGGGCATTAAAGTCAGGTTATAGGCGGGCTGCTGACCACCGGCATAGCTGAGCGGCAGAACGGTCATGTCCAGCTGACCTCGGCTGAGCGGCTTGTACTGCTCGCGAGGTTTGAACAGCGATTTTGAGCCGAAAATCTTAATCTCCAGATCAACATCGGCGGCGGCAACCTCATCGGCCACGATCTGGGCGACCTGGTGACGGATGTCCTTGTTGGACCACTGGTGCGACAGGCGCAGCTCTTTTGCGGATACAAGCGTGCCAGCAGATACAAGCCCTGCTACAGCAACGGCTGTCTTAAAAATGGTTTTCATTATTTCCTCCCTGGTTCGACCCGGCGTACCGGGGTCAGGGTATGCTTAAGCCGGTTCTGTTTTTTAGTCAACTTTTTTGTATACAAGATCATTGCTCTTGAATTTTTCGTAGATTGAGTCCTATACATAATCCCATGGACTTACGACTTGCCGATAATATCGCCCAGGAACTGGAAGAGTTGATCTTTGACGGTACATTCTCTGACGGCGACCGTTTGGATGAGGTCAAACTAGCCGAACAGTTTGGAGTCTCAAGAACGCCACTTAGAGAAGCATTTCAACGGCTTGCGCTGTCGGGCCTAGTCGACCTTATCCCACGCCGTGGTGCTTTTGTGCGACAGCCGGGTCCCGTAGAACTAATGGAGATGTTCGAGGTCATGGCCGAGCTCGAAGCTGTCTGCGGCCGACTTGCCGCTATGCGTATCTCCGAGGAGGCGTTGAAAGATCTGACGGCCGCCAACACGAGATGTCAGCAGGCCGTCGATGCCGGTGATCCAGACACGTACTACCTCGAAAACGAACGGTTTCATCGCATTATTTACAAGCAGTCCGGGAATTCGTTTCTGGAACAAGAGGCCTCCAAGCTACATCGGCGCCTCAAACCTTTCCGGCGGCAACAGCTTCGATTTCGTGGCCGCATGGCGCAGTCGATGTCCGAGCATGAGGACATCGTTCGCGCTCTTGAGGACGGCTTGGCGGACGATACTGCCAACGCCCTTCGTTCCCACGTCGCCGTACAAGGCGAGAAGTTTCATAACCTGATGGCATCTCTAAAAAACACAACCGAGCGATAAGAGGGAGGGGGTTCACCACCTCCAGCCACGCAGCCCAATTCTATTCCAGCACGGGGAAATGCCATGTGACAGGAATGGCATCTTTCAGAACGCGGTTGTTCGCCTCACATTCAAAATATCGCATTGAGTAGCGGCACGGTTCTGGCAAAATTGCTACGGCAGTCAAAATGGTGGGATTATCGGCTATGGAATACTCTTGGATTGATAAGTTCAAAGGTCTCAGCCGCCTACCGGATACAGTGCGCGCTGATCTAATCAGCGGTAGCCAGATCGTCAACGTTCCCGCAGGAACGCAGATATTTGCGCCAGGCCAAACGGCTGACAACCTATTGCTTCTTTTGGAGGGAACCGTCCGGGTTCAGCAGAAATCTGAGACCGGGCGCGAGGTGTTCCTCTACCGTGTTCATGCCGGTGAAAGCTGCGTGCTGACCACGGCGTGTATGCTGGCCTTTGAAGACTATTCCGCCGACGGCATTGCCGAGACTGACGTTTCAGCGGTAGCTATCCCGCGCCAAACGTTCGACGATCTGGTTGCGAAATCCCCTGTGTTTCGCGAGTTCGTCTTTGCAGCGTATTCTCGCCGGATCACCGATCTCTTTACTTTGATCGACGATATCGTGTTCAAGCGTATGGATGTTCGGCTGGCCTCGCGATTGTTAGAGCTGGCCGGGATGGGCGAGACGGTGCACGCAACGCATGCAGCGTTGGGGACCGAGCTGGGCACAGCGCGCGAAGTGATCTCTCGTACCTTGGCGGAATTCCAGCGCCGTGGCTGGGTGGAACAGTCGCGTGGCGAAGTCTGCCTGACCGACCGCGAGGGGCTGGAACGCTTGGCAAGATCGGCGACTCCCGAGGTCTGAATACAAACTTTGTATTTGCTTCGGCAGTTTGGTGACCATGTCACAAAAGCTGTGAGCTGCGCCGTGCAATTGTCATTTCATAGATTCCCGATGGAGTGTGACATGACAATAAATATGGGCAAACTTGACCGCGCGTTGCGCATTCTGATTGCTGCGATGCTTCTATACATGGCTTTGGGCACGAGCGTGCTGGGAGGCGCATTCCTGTTCTGGCTGGCGCTGATCGTTGCGGGTGTGTTCACCTTCACGGCCTTTGTCGGCAACTGCCCGCTTTACCGCATCGTTGGCCTCAAGACATGTCAAGACTGCTGATGATCGAGACGGCATTTACCCCTTGGGCGTCGCTGACCGGCGGCGTTCTGATTGGAGTGGCCTCGGTGCTGCTGATGTTGCTGATGGGGCGCGTGATGGGCGCAACCGGTGTTTTGGCCGGGCTGCTGCGGCCTGCATCGTCCGGTGATTTTGCCTGGCGCGCCGCGTTGCTGGCAGGCATGGCAACCGGCCCCTTGGTGGTGAGGTTGATGTCCGGGCAGATGCCTCAGGTTCAGGTGCCGGTCTCCACTGCCGCGTTTGTTCTGGGCGGTGTGGTTGTCGGTGTCGGTGTGACCCTGGGCGGCGGCTGCACCTCGGGCCACGGTGTGTGTGGAATGGCGAGACTAAGCGTTCGCTCGATCACAGCCACAGCAACGTTCATGCTGCTCGCCTTTGCCACCGTTTTCGTCACACGCCACGTTTTCGGAGGATAAAGCGTGAAACTCATCTCAACCTATTTGATCGGTCTGGTCTTCGGTGTTGGAATCTCGCTTTCCGGCATGGCGAACCCAGCCAAGGTGCTGAATTTCTTTGACCTGTTTGGTGTCTGGGACCCGTCCCTGATCTTTGTCATGGGAGGTGCACTGATAACCACCTTTGTTGGCTACAAGATGGTCTTCGGCCGTGCCGCACCCCTGCTTGAACCTGCGTTTCATTTGCCGTCGGCGCGAAAGATTGACTTCAAGCTCGTCGGTGGGTCCGCCTTGTTCGGTATCGGTTGGGGCATCGCCGGATTCTGCCCTGGTGGCGCATTGCCCGCACTGGGCACGGGTCGCTGGGAGGTCTTCGCCTTCGTCGGCGCCTTGGTTGTGGGCATCGCCCTCGGCAAAGGCCTGCAGGCGGCGCTGGCTCCTGATTTGCAAGCACATACCTGAATTGAGACCCGGAGGAGACAAGATATGGCCACTTACCCCGTAAACATGGCGATCAAACCCAACGTATTTGCGTTCTTTGACGCGGCAACGAACACGATCAGCTACATCGTGAAAGACCCGGACTCGAGCGCTTGCGCGATCGTCGACAGTGTCATGGATATCGACTATGCGGCCGGGCGTATCACCTTTGATCACGCGGATGAGCTGATCCGGTCTGTGGTCGACAAGGGCCTGCAACTGGAGTGGATTATCGAAACCCATGTGCATGCCGATCATCTGTCCGCCGCGCCGTATATTCAGGAAAAACTTGGGGGCAAGATCGGGGTCGGCTCCAAGATCACCGTGGTGCAGGACACGTTCGGCAAGGTCTTCAACGAAGGAACCGAGTTTCAACGTGACGGCTCGCAATTCGATGCGCTGTTCGAAGATGGCGACACCTATATGATTGGGAATATGCAGGCCTATGCCATGTACACGCCAGGACATACGCCAGCCTGCATGGTTCATGTCATGGGTGATGCGGCCTTTGTTGGGGATACGCTTTTCATGCCGGACGGGGGTTCCGCCCGGGCCGATTTTCCGGGCGGCGACGCGGGCGTTCTATATGACTCGATCCAGAAAGTCCTGGCATTGCCGGATGAGACGCGTCTGTTCATGTGCCACGACTATGGGCCGAACGGGCGCGATATTGCCTGGGAAACCAGCGTAGCCGAGGAAAAGGCCCACAACATCCACGTTGGCGGTGGCAAGACAAAGGAAGAATTCGTCAAGTTCCGCACCGAACGTGATGCAACGCTGGCGATGCCAAACCTCATTATCCCTTCACTGCAGGTCAACATGAGAGCAGGCGAGGTGCCCAAGGATCCCGACGGCAACCCGATGCTCAAAGTGCCTGTAAACGCCCTCTGACAGGCCAGAAGGAGAACAGAGATGGAGTTTCGCACGTTATCACCCAAATTCACCGTCAGCCCTCAGATCTCGGTCGAGGATGTCGGGACAATCGCTGCGCAGGGTTTCCGCGCGATCATCTGTAACCGGCCGGATGGCGAAGGGGCGGATCAACCCTCGTTTAAGGAAATCGCCGCCGCAGCCAAGGCCGCAGGGATCGAGGCCCGCTATGTTCCCGTGCAATCCGGCATGGTGAAAGATCAGGATGTCGAGGCGTTTGGCGCAGCGCTTGAAGACGTCCAACGCCCGGTGTTTGCCTATTGCCGCACCGGGACACGCTCGGCCACACTGTGGTCCTTTCACGAGGCTATGAAACGGCCGATTGCCGAAGTCCTGACAGCCACCAAGGCAGCGGGCTACGACATGAACGGCGTGGCCCGCCGGATCGCAAATGGAGGCAAGACCCCAACAGATACGGGCGATGCCCATTTTCAGGTTGTTATCGTCGGCGCGGGGGCAGGGGGGATCTCGGTCGCAGCCAGTCTGAAATCGCGGCAACCCGATCTGGACATTGCCGTGATTGATCCGGCAGATGTTCACTACTATCAGCCCGGCTGGACCATGGTGGGCGGCGGTATCTTTGATGCCCAGACGACGGCCAAGACCATGGGCAGTCTGATCCCCAAGGGCGTGCATTGGATCAAGGCGGCCGTCGCTGCATTTGAGCCGGAAAGCAACGCCGTCGTTCTGGATGGCTGCCGAGTGGTGAAATACGACCGACTTGTCGTCTGCCCGGGTCTGAAGTTGGATTGGGGCAAGGTCGAGGCGCTAGAGGAAACTCTTGGCCGCAACGGCGTAACCTCGAACTATCGCTATGATCTTGCCCCATATACGTGGCAGTTGGTGCGTGAGATGCAAAAGGGCAGGGCAATTTTTACCCAGCCTCCGATGCCAATCAAATGTGCCGGTGCGCCGCAAAAGGCCATGTACCTGTCCGGCGACGCGTGGTCCCGGCGGGGCGTACTGAGCGACATTGACATCCAGTTCATGAACGCCGGTGGAGTGCTGTTCGGCGTCAAGGACTATGTCCCGGCGCTGGAGGGCTATGTTAAAAAATACGGCGCTTCGTTGAACTTCTTCCACAACCTCGTTGCCATCGACGGGCCAGCAAAGACGGCAGTATTCGAGGTGACCCAACCAGACAATGAGCCGTGCAGGGTCGAAGTCTCCTTCGACATGATCCATGTCTGCCCCCCGCAAACCGCTCCGGATTTCGTGCGTGTGTCGCCGCTTGCGGATGCGGCGGGGTGGGTCGATGTCGATCAGGCCACGCTGAGGCACAAGAGCTTTGACAATATCTGGTCCTTGGGTGATGTGATGAATGCACCGAATGCCAAAACAGCAGCGGCGGCACGCAAGCAGGCGCCTACTGTGGCGGACAATATCGTGGCTGACATCGCAGGTCGCTCTGCGACGATGCAATATGACGGTTATGGCTCGTGCCCTCTGACCGTCGAACGCGGCAAGATCGTATTGGCCGAGTTCGGCTATGGTGGAGCGCTCAAGCCCAGTTTTCCGCGTTTTCTAATAGATGGCACCAAACCCAGTCGCTTGGCGTGGATTCTGAAGGAAAGCCTGCTGCCGCCGATCTACTGGAAGGCAATGCTGCGCGGCAAGGAATGGATGGCGCGTCCTGAAAAGCTGAACGTGGCCCCGGAATAGTCCTGCGCAACGAAAGACCGTAGATGATCAACCATGTTCGCCGATTTGTCCCCATTCTGGATTGGGGCCGGAGTTATACGCGCAGTGCATTTTCAAACGATATGATTGCGGCCTTGATCGTGACGATCATGTTGATCCCGCAATCGCTTGCCTACGCTCTGTTGGCAGGATTGCCGCCCGAGGCCGGTATCTACGCGTCGATTGTTCCGATTGTGCTTTATGCGATCTTCGGGACAAGCCGCGCGCTGGCGGTTGGGCCGGTGGCGGTGGTGTCGCTTTTGACCGCCACCGCGATCGGGCAGGTAGCCGAGCAGGGCACTGCAGGTTACGCCGTCGCAGCCCTGACCTTGGCCTTTCTGTCTGGCGCGTTTTTGGTGCTTATGGGCTTGATGCGGTTGGGATTCATGGCCAATTTCCTCAGCCACCCGGTGATTGCCGGGTTTATCACAGCCTCCGGCGTTTTGATTGCGACCAGTCAGCTCAGGCACATTCTGGGTGTCGATGCGCATGGGCACACACTGCCTGAAATGATCGGATCAATCCTTACACATTTGCCTGAGACAAATTGGGTGACGCTGGGAATCGGCAGCCTTGCCACCGGCTTTTTGTTCTGGGTCCGCAAGCGCCTCAAACATTTTCTTGGGCTCTTGGGGGAAGGGCCGGTTCTTGCCGACATTCTAACGAAATCCGGACCTGTCGCCGCCGTGGTCGCCACAACTGTTACCGTATGGGTTTTGGGCCTGAATGCTAAAGGGGTGCAGATTGTAGGGACGGTGCCACAGGGCTTGCCTCCGTTCACAATGCCCAACCTTTCGTTCGATCTTGTAGAAGAACTGATCGCTCCGGCGATCCTGATTTCGATCATCGGATTTGTTGAAAGTATCTCGGTCGCACAGACACTGGCCGCAAAGAAACGCCAGCGGATTGATCCGGATCAGGAGTTGATCGGTTTGGGCGCGGCCAATCTGGGGGCAGCGTTTACAGGGGGCTATCCGGTTACGGGTGGGTTTGCGCGTTCGGTCGTCAATTTTGACGCCGGAGCCGAAACCCCTGCTGCCGGAGCATTCACGGCCGTTGGCCTTGCTATTGCCGCCTTTGCACTGACCCCGTTAGTTTACTTCCTGCCCAAGGCCACTTTGGCAGCAACGATCATCGTGGCCGTACTCAGCCTTGTAGATTTTTCAGTTCTGAAAAAGACATGGGTCTATTCTCGCGCAGATTTTGTAGCGGTAGCCGCCACCATTGGCCTAACGTTGGGGCTGGGGGTCGAGGTTGGGGTTGCCTCGGGTTTGGTAACCTCGATCCTACTGCACCTTTACAAGACTTCGCGTCCGCATGTCGCCGAGGTGGGGCTTGTGCCTGGCACGCAGCATTTCCGCAACATTCGACGTCACGAGGTTGAAACGATCCCTTCCGTCGTGAACCTACGCGTGGATCAAAGCCTGTACTTCGTTAACGCACGGTTTCTGGAAGATCTGATCCAGTACCGTGTGCCTGAAGGCTGCAGTGTCAGTCATGTGATCTTGATGTTTTCTGCGGTGAACGAGGTTGACTATTCCGCGTTGGAAAGCCTTGAGGCGATCAACCAACGCCTGTCTGATATGGGCGTCGGTCTGCATCTGTCCGAGGTCAAGGGGCCGGTCATGAACAGACTGAAGCGATCTCATTTCCTTGATCAGTTGAACGGTCGGGTATTTCTATCGCAATATGAGGCTTGGATCACTGTCGGCGCGCATGACAAAGTTGTTGAGACAGTCCGAAACAATTCGACGCTGTAGATTTGTTATCCTCTACGTCCTCTTGGAGCGCCCCGCTTACGCCCCGTATCGCGAGCGCTTAGCAGGCAATAAATGACGGTCACGAACCCTCTAGCGGTGTGTCTCCCCTCGACATGCGGTAGTCGCATTGCCAAAGTCTTCGTATGAAATAGACAATCGTTCGTCAGTTCCTCAAACAGTTCCCTAGCGAGAAAGCCTGCCTTTGGCATCTGTAAAACGCCCTTTTCGGTCAGGGTAACGAATGCACCAAGTGTAAACGTCCGGCCAATATGCAATCTTCTAGCCAAGAATAGTGAAGCCCCGACTTGTATTTGCCCTGAAGGAGTGCACTTTTTACCATAATCATAATTATAAGATTTCAGTAGCGAAATCATGCCTTTTGTCGGAGTACGTAAATAATGGGACTGAATTATTGAGACTCGCCTCCCATTGAATTCAACACCTTAGGTTTTTTCGCTTGTTTAATGTTT
>NZ_JBQFTH010000021.1:0-40739 GCF_056538565.1 Ruegeria sp. BG11
AGCCGAAGCCGAAGCCGAAGCCGAAGCCGAAGCCGAAGCCGAAGCCGAAGCCGAAGCCGAAGCCGAAGCCGAAGCCGAAGCCGAAGCCGAAACGACCAGAGAGCCGTCGGAATCCGCGGCAGCGAAAGAAACACCCTTTGAACCAACCGAGGGAAAACGCGGCGGATTTGTTCCGGCCCTGATAGGTGGAGTGATTGCCGCGGGCCTTGGCTTTGCGGCGGCCCAAACGGGGCTGGTCTCGTCTGCTGGGTCAGATAACTCGGACGTGATTGCGGCGCTTGAATCGAAGCTCTCGGAACAATCCGATCAGATCGAAGCGCTGACGAAGAAGCTCTCGGATGCGCCGGACGTGTCGGGCCTGACGGATCAGGTTCAGGCGCTGTCGCAAAAATTTGACCCGGTTGATGCAGATCTGACCGCCGTGAAATCCAGTGTCGAATCTCTGACGGGCCAGATCGCGCCTTTGACCGACCGGCTGACCGAGCTTGAGAAGGCGCCCATCGCTGCAAACACCTCGACCGAAGCGACCGCTGCTTTTGAAGCTGAACTGAAAAAGCTGCAGGACTCACTGGCGGCGCAACGCGGTGAGGTCGAAAAAATGGTCGCCGATGCGCAGGCGCTTGAGGCGAAAGCAACGGCCGAAGCGCAAGCCGCGACCAACCTAGCTATCCTGTCGCGCCTGCATGGACAGTTGGATGCCGGTCAGCCTTATTCGGACCTTGTGAGTGAATTGCAAGCGGGGGGGGTGACGGTGCCGGATGCGCTTTCAGCGCCTGCAGATAAAGGGGTTGAGACGCTGTCGTCCTTGAGGGCCTCATTCCCTGCCGCGGCGCGTATCGCTTTGGCGGATGCGCGTGATGCGGATAAAGGCACTGGCGTGATCGCCTTTTTGCAACGCCAGACCGGTGCGCGATCGGTGACCCCTCAGGATGGGGATGGCCCGGATGCCGTGCTGTCGCGTGCTCAGGCGGCCTTGGCCGATGGTGATGTCGCCTCCGCCATGACTGAATTGAAATCCTTGCCAGAGGCGGCGCAGACCGCAATGGCCGATTGGGAACAAGCAGCCCAGACCCGGGTCGCGGCGGTTGAAGCTGCCGATACGCTTGCTTCCAACCTGAACTCGAACTGAAGGACCTGCCATGCTGTGGTCATTGTTTAAGATCCTTGTTTTTGTTGCGATTATCGGCCTTCTGGCCTTGGGTGGTCACTTCCTGATGCAAACCAGCGGCGGGGTTCAGATTACCGTCGCCGGGGTAGAATACACGCTAGGGCCGCTGCAATCGGTGATTGCGCTGGGTGTGCTGGTCTTTGGCGTCTGGTTGTTCTTCAAACTGCTGGGCCTGCTGATCGCGACGCTGAAATTCCTCAACGGTGATGAAACGGCCCTGTCGCGCCATTTCGACCGCAGCCGCGAACGGCGCGGGTATGAGGCGATGTCCGACGGTCTCATGGCTTTGGCATCTGGTGAGGGTCGCATGGCGATGGCCAAGGCCTCTAAGGCCGAGAAACTGCTGAACAAGCCGGAACTGACCAACTTGTTGGTCGCGCAAGCGGCCGAGATGACGGGCGACACCAAAAAGGCCTCGGAAACTTACAAGAAGCTGGTGACCAACAGTGCCACGCGCTTTGTCGGTGTGCGCGGTATCATGAAACAGAAGCTGGCCGAGGGCGATGACGAAACCGCGCGCAAACTGGCCGAGAAAGCCCTGGCGCTGAAGCCGCGCCATGAGGAAACGCAAGATGTCTTGCTGAACCTTCAGACCAAGGCGCAGGATTGGGCCGGAGCGCGTTCGACTTTGACGTCGAAGCTGAAAGCCGGGTACCTGCCGCGCGATGTGTTCAAACGGCGCGACGCGGTTTTGGCCCTGTCCGAGGCCAAGGGCATTCTGGACGATGGCGCAAGCGTCGAGCAACAAGAACAAGCCATCGAGGCCAACCGCCTGTCGCCCGATCTGGTGCCCGCCGCCGCCATGGCTGCGCGGGCCTATATCGAAAAGGGCAAGCCACGCGCGGCCACCAAGATCCTCAAGAAAGCGTGGGAGGTTCAGCCCCACCCCGATCTCGCCCACGCCTTTGCCGAGATTGCGCCGGACGAGTCGGCTCAGGATCGGATCAAGAGGTTCACCGCGTTGACCCGTATCCATCCTGAGAACATGGAAACCCGCCTGATTCTGGCCGAATTGAACATCGTCGCCGAGGACTTCCCCGAAGCGCGTCGCGCGCTGGGCGATGTGGTCGAAGAACAGGCCGATGCCCGTGGATACACCTTGATGGCGGCCATTGAGCGCGGCGAAGGTGCCTCGGACGCTGTTGTTCAGGGTTGGCTGGCCAAGGCCTTGACCGCGCCGCGTGGACCGCAGTGGGTCTGCGAGAACTGCCATGACATTCAGCCCGAATGGGGTCCGGTCTGCCAGAATTGTGGCAGCTTCGATACGCTCAGCTGGCAGACACCTCAGACGCCCGAGATCGCCACAGCCACAGGTGTGCATATGTTGCCTTTGATTGTGGGCGCGCTGGAAGACAAAGCCTCTGCCGAAGAAGTACCCGAGACCGAAGAGGATGTCCCTGCTGAGGTGATCGAGCTGAACGCCGATACGGTCGATGAGACCATAGAGAAGCAGGCCTGATCCAAAAGGCTGAACTTTTCCGGCCCACAGCGGCCTTGCAATAGACAAAAGTTTTTGGCTCCGCCCCCAAGGTGCGCTGCTTTGGTATGTTTAACGCCAGTGTGACGGGTTTCACTGACTTACCGGCAGCATTTGCCGCATTCTCTCGATGAATCGACCAAGCGT
This sequence comes from Ruegeria sp. BG11, assembly GCF_056538565.1. Classification (NCBI taxonomy): domain Bacteria; kingdom Pseudomonadati; phylum Pseudomonadota; class Alphaproteobacteria; order Rhodobacterales; family Roseobacteraceae; genus Ruegeria; species Ruegeria sp. BG11. The sequence continues at coordinate 2,793 of NZ_JBQFTH010000021.1, forward strand.
CTTAGATTGAGGAGAAACCAAATGAAAATTGATGAAAAAGGCCTGGATAAATTTGAAAAAGAGGCGGACAAGCTCGCGGCGGCGATTGTCCAGCAGTCCAAAATAATTGATCAGGCGGAAAAGGCGTCCCCGGTCGCCAAGAAGACACTGGCACCGTTGAAGAAGGCGATTGCAGTGGCGATGAAGCAGGGCAAAGCTGCACAGAAGGCCATTTCGACTGCCAAAAAGAAAAAATGCATGGACGAAAAAGCCAACAAAGACCTTCTCGTTCAGGTGTCGAAAGCTGCCAAGACTGCATCGGCGGCCAAGAAATTGATCGGTCACGAGGCAACGCATGTAGTGCAACAGGCCGTCCCGAAAGCGAAGCCGAAGCAGATGGAAAAGACCTTCGACGAAAAGCTGAAGTTCTGGCAAAACCTTGAAAAGAAAGCCAAGTAAGTCTGGGACAAAGGCCGGGGCCTACGCAGAGAAGTGCTTTGCTAGGCTCAGACGTCAACGCTCATGGCATGAAATGCTATTCGAGTGATTGGAATGTGAGACTGAGCTCTCCAAACACATGGGCTATTTCCCCGCCACAAATGCGAGAAATCAATGCAATTTAGCTGTAAATTATGTCGTTGGTGTCATAGCTTGACGCGCCAAAACGGAGAAATTCAGGTGTTGCAGTTTTCCGAAAGTCTGAAATGTGTTTCCCAGTTGATTAAGTCTGTATGGAGAAACCGCGCTGAATACAGGCCAGCAACTGATGGCACTCAACGCGCCAGTGGGCCACCTCGTGAGCTCGTGAGGTATGAGTTCAATAGTCCTTCGGCAGTGGTCAAATCGGTGGCAATCGACGAACGAGTTGCTGAGTACCTGTATCAGCCTTAGCGCACGGCAAGCGGCAGAGCGCATTGGGGTCACGTGTAGTACTGTGGCAAATGGCTTCCGCGAATTTCAGGCTAAGGGCTTCATCGCCGCAAACAGACGGTCACCGTTCAGCGCTTAAACGTTGGAGGCGGCGGACAAGCTATCGTCGGCAATGTCGACACGGCGGAAGGCAAGAAATGAAAAATGCCTCTAAACCCATGCAAAGGGCGCACGCCGCTCCGCGATGTATAACGAAGTCAAAACGCACCGGACTTCCTTGCAAAAACCCTGCGGGAAAAGGCTGGGCGGTGTGCCGGATGCACGGCGCAGGTGGTGGCCACGGCTCTGGTAGAGCCAACCCGGCCTATAAACACGGTATACGCAGCCGAGAAGCACAAGAGATGCGCGAAGCAATCAACGAACATGTGCGACTGGCTAAGAAGCTGAAGCAACCGCTAGAAGACTACGTCCAAAGCGCACGCTATCGGCACATGCAGGAAATTGGCAACTTTGCAGAAGAGCTTGGCAGAAATTCACAATCTCAATTCGCCTGACGAAACCAAATGACCTGAATCCAACTTGTTCAGGAGGTTTATATGAATGACCACTTAGCGGAATGTGCGCTGTTTCCCGCGATCATCCTCGCGGAATGCTTCAAATCGAATGTTGGCGACCATCCATGGGTACGGGCCAATCCCGCAATCGCTATTGCTGTTGAAAAGGCAATCTTAGCGATGGAAGAAGCGTGTGAGGCAATCAGTCAAAAGCAATCGGAAGACCCGCGCGGTGCAGTTTCCGAACAGGGTCTGTCGGTATCTACCAACCATTAGATTGAACTCAACAGCGGCGACAGTCGTTAGAACCCGATTGCAGTTGGTGCGACGCGCCGAACTCTTACCCCCTCTTTGAAATCGTTAACCCCCTCGAGGCGCGCCGCCCACGTTTGATACGAGAGAGAAGTGTCTCAATTTCGACCGTCAGATGAATTTGAGAGCTCAGTGTGACACGCAAAAATCACAATCGATTTTGGTGTTGGGCTGAATATAGCGGGGCGGCACATTGCAGTTATAACCCCCGATTGAGCCATCTGTAATGATTGAAACGTACTAAAATGCCACCAAATGCCGCCCACGGAAGAAGACTGACACTGTTGTTTGGGTGTGTCTAAGATTCGCAACGAAACAGACTGTTTCCTGTTTGGAACTTAGAAACGTCCAAATCTAGGGGATTCCCCTAATTTCGCGATGTTTATAGATGGGCTAACTTCAACTCAACGGATCGAACTTCCGTTCTGTTTATCTCGCAAGGGACTGGCCCTTACCCCCGCTGCCAGTCCCTTTCGCACTTCAGGACCCTTGCTCTGGCCAACCCGTCAAAACCTCTGGTGCAGCAACGTCATTCCTCAACAACCACTCATGCATCGCGGTCGAGTGATCCTGCGTTCCTGCCGTGTAGCGGCTTGCGTATAGTACGCTTATCTGGCGCTCAAGTGAAGGCCACCACTGCAACTTGAGCTTCAAATGGTGAGCTTTTAACCTGCTTCAGACTGTGGACTGCCAGTCTGTCACGGTGCGGGACTCAAGCTCTTTGTGTAGGTCAAACGGATTGCGGTTGGGTCAATCAGACATGGGAAACGTTTAGCGAACATCTGGCGTTTGCCCAAGTGGTTTTGGATGCGCATCGTGTGCTTCATGTGCAACTTGTACTACAACACCATTTCCGCCACAGCAATGCGTCAACTGTTCGACGTGGTCGCAGAGCAATACAGACTCAAAAACGCTGAGTCGTTAGGCATGTGAGGTGTAGGACGAGCATCTATAACTCATGCCCGAGATTATCAGAAGTAGCTAGACCATCTAATCCGCTAAAGAAAACCGAAGAACCGCTTTGCTTTCGGTCGCGGGGCAAGAGGAGCGTCATAACGCTCTTGCCCAATCTCAAAATTCTTAACGACGCTTGGTCGATGGGTGCTTGAAAGATACTGAGCAAATGAAGCCGAGAAGCTTGGCGGCACCAAATGCGCATCAGTTCTGCGGTCCCAGAAGAGACAAAACGCTTCGCTAACCCTACGCGCAAGGCGGTTTATGTTTTCCGGGACTTGAATAGCGAAGATATTTTTGGGGAACTTCCGGGTCTCTAGAGGCTTTGCGTCGCGCTCGGATACCCAGTCAAAGAAAGTTTGAAAGAATTCGGCCAGGGATTAATTCTCGCAGAACTTTTGGCCCGGTCGCATATGCGCCCTTCTCACCCCAGAATATTTGCAAATCATGGTGAACGATAAAGCTGCCGGGCTTCACAAGCGCGAGAATTGCTAGCGTGTCTATCGCGGGCCAAGGGTTCGTGTGAGATGCGTCTATGAAGCAAAAAATCAATAGACTTCGGTTTGTGGTAGACCTAAGCCGGCAAGCTAGTGCGGCCTGTTGTTAGTTCAATCTCTACGTTCTTCAGGGCGGGCAAGTCGTTGAGTAGACAGCCCGTTTACTTGGTCTTATCGGCATAGAAATCGTCTGCAAGGTCAAAGCTCTGAATCTAAGCGCCGCTTTGCTTTCAAGCCCAAAGCGGACGTTGCTTTCTCGAAGATGTCAGGATCACCCTGTACAGTCGCAAGTAGTGCAGCGCCTTCCAGCGTCGCGAGCACCGCTAGTGCGTCAGAAAGCGGATCGTCGCTGTCCGGAAATGCGCTGACAAGCCGATCGACCAATGCTGCAAAGAACGTTTTTGCCGCCTCCGCGACCGGTTCAGGCAGACCTCCGCTTTCAGCTGCGAGAAGTCCACAAAGGCACATCTTTCCGTCCTGGTGCAAGCTTTCCGCGAAAAGTTCGCGCAGGCGCTCGACACGCGCGTCGCACGGGCATCCATCCAGTGCGGCTAAGAAACGGGACGTGTAATTTCTGGCCAGTCGAGCGACCAAATCGGACTTGGTCGGGAAGTAATGATGTACACCTGCGCTGGTCAACCCTGCGTCGCGTGCAATGTCTCGGAACGAAAAGCCGTTGTAGCCGACAGTGCGGACCCGCGCCTCGGCGGCGGCGAGGATTTTCTCTTCTGATGTCATACCATCACCCTCGACAATTCTTGCCGCGCTGCATCCATGGCTTCAAGAGCGCCTTCGAGGAAACCACCATGCGACAGTGCGGTTTCAGTTCCTGCAAAGATCACCCTCGGAGTAGGAGTTAGTGTACTATACATAGGATGTGATTTAAGCGGCTCGAGGTCGGCAGACGTGGCGGTTGCCATGTCGGCACTCCAATCCTTTACGATTACGCTGCGTGGCTCGGCTGCTTTGGGGCCAAACAGGCGGACCAGTTGCGCCACAGCGAGAGCTTCGAACCCGGGCTGCCGGGCCGTGCCGGGCATTGCAAAGCCGAACAGAGCACCCTCGGCGCCGTCCATGAGTGACGCGTCATGGATTTCAGCCAGGGGACCTTGATGAGAGATTGCGTCGCCATTCAGGCCCGCGTCGCGCCAGAATGGGGTGTCGTAAAGAGCAACGAGTTTTGCATGCCCGGCCATCCAAGTTGGAACATCCGGAACGACCACACCCATCTGTGCAGCGAGGCGCGGGGGCAACGCCAAAACAACGAAGTCGGCGCGCAATGAAAACCCGTTTCCGATCAAGGTTACGAATTCGTCTTCTTCGATCACACGCCGAACTTCGTGGCCAAGGCACAGCGTTTCAACAACCTTTTGTGCGAGAGCGTCGGTTATCTGAGCGAGTCCACCTGAAACGCGAAGCGCGTCACCCATGGGCGCGAAATCGAAGTCACGACGCACATTGCCCTGAGCATCCTCGAACGCCAATCGTCCATCGCTGTATTGTGGAAATGTTCGCAGCCCAAGCTTGTCTACGAGGGCCAGCATGCGGTGGTTGTGCGGCCAAATCCAAGCAGGGCCGAGGTCATAGCCGCTCTGTGAGAGAATGCGACCGCCTACGCGGTCGCGGGCCTCAAGCAAAAGCACGTCGCGCCCTTCAAGCTTCAGCGCATGCGCCAAAGCGAGGCCGGCCAACCCTGCGCCGACGATGACAATCTCTCCGTTTGGCTTCATGCCACGCTCTCTGCGACGTGACTAAGGTGGCCGGTCTTGATCCAGACTCGCGCCCCGTCAGCGCCAGCGGTCGCCTCGAAACTCGCCCCGACGGGTAGGCGTAACCAATCCCAGCGGGACAGGGTATCGCCACCCTCGTTCAAGCTCCCATCAATCACAAAGACCTCAAGCCCGCCTGAAGCATCTAGAGAGCGCACTGTACCTGCATCCCAGTGTTCCATCGCTACAGTTTCACGTACATCTGTGTGAAGGGGCAACCTGGAAACACCATCTGCTGCTTCAATCCAGCTTGCCTTGCCGCTGTCGATTTGGACCTGATTGCGGTCGCTAGCATCGAATTGGTGGAGCTTTACCAGAATTGTCGCGCCGTCCTGTGCTGCAGGTGTATGAGAAGAGGTCGGCGGGTTCCGCACGTAGGAACCAGTTGGAAAATCACCGTCCTCGTCCTGAAAAGTACCGTCGAGAACCAGGTATTCTTCGCCACCGTCATGCGTGTGGGCAGAGAAGGCGCTGCCGGGCGCGAAACGTACGATGGTGGTGGCACGAGCTACTTCCTCTCCAATTCGGTCAAGCATCTTGCGCTCAACTCCGGGCATCGGGGATGCGACCCAATCGTTCTCTTCAAAATGTACAAGGGTACGTTCATTGAAGTCGGCGTTCACGCGCATGGTTGGGTCTCCTTCCAGTGTCACTGTGTCTGTGCAAATTTACTCTACTTACCTACTGATAGGTAGGTTGTTTCTCGACCCCACTATAGCAACAGTGATCACGCGTTCGTGAACCATTGGTCGAACCGCAGCGATCGGCGGCTTAGTCCGCATAGAGGACATCGTCTCCCTGTTGCTAACCAACTAGTTGCTATTAGTTGCCATTTTGAGCCCATTGCTGCCGTTACCGGCCTATTTGTCTGCTGTGCTTGTACTCGTCCGGTTCGGGTTGCATTGCAAATCTTCGAGGTTTGCGTGGCGAATTCACAGGACGCAGGACTTTGCTGCCTTGTGTCATGGGCTCAGACAGAGGGGATGGAGTTTGAAAACTAGTTCTGGTGACTAGTTAACAAGTGCGGCTTCGGCGCGGCGAACCAAAGGGCATGCAGGACTATGATAGTATGTTCCTTCGGCTAACTCCGGAAAAACCTCAATCAATTCCTGATAACTGTCGGTCTGTATTCAGAACATGTTCGCCAGCATAGAAATTTTCGAGCTTGGCATTCTCGCTGTATATGATTTCATGTTTGTCAAACATGATGTGGACATATCCTACCGTATCACAAGGCTCACGGTAGACCGTGCCTCCATTGCATAGATGTTTTGCTGCACATAGCATTTCGAGCGAATGGAAATACAACTGACACCGCCAACCTGAAACAAGGACGCGATGTTGAGGAGACACGCGGAGCTCTCGCCGATTTCCTATTGCTCCTGACGCAAATTGAATAGGCGCATGCTTACCTCTGCCGCTAACATCACGTTTCCCGATCCATCTGATCGGCAACGACACATGACCAAGCGTTTCGACCAAATCACCATCCTTCAGGTTTTTAATCAAACGATCACCATTTGGAGCTGTCCCGTGCGTGAAACATGCTACTTACGTTTTCTCAATGTTCAGGTAGGTGATTTAGCCCAACCGAGAGCCACAAGACGTAGTAGTGCTTGGCATTGAAGTGCTGAACTTTCATTTCCACGTTGGTAAGCAAAGAGCTGGCCGAACTCTAGGTTTCTTACGTTAGAATTTCCAAAACTGTCCGCTTGGAGTTAGTTTTGGCTTGTTGCATGCGTCACTACAGACTCGGAGCGACTGTTGTATGCCGTGGGTTCAGATAGAGCGCGGGTTACAGATGCCTCTAGCACAGCGCAGCCAAATCCATAGCCAAAATTCGATCCTCTGCTTTGTAGAGCGCGAACTCCTTGGATTTGCGAGACAGCAATGGTTCGACGCGCAGAACTCGTTACCCCTCGATATAGTCGCTGACCTCCTCAGGGAGCGCTGCGTAGTCACAGTATCTCCGTGAAGTGTTCCGATTTCGGCGATGAAAAGAAATCTACGACCATCAATCGACCCTTAAATCACGCGATCCAAGATTTAGATTAAATCGGAGGGTTTCGTGGGGCGAAACGCCGAACTAATTTACTCCCTCAAACCAAATTGGAAAGACCAGAAAGTTCTAAAACCAAAACACATCGCCTTCATCGACAGAATGACATTGTGTCGAAATTGCGACCACGTTTCAGAATGAAATTACCTGTTTCCAAAATGGAAACAAGATGCTTCAATAGTTTCCGCAGAGTTAAGGGTTTTCCCCAATGCCGGCCAATCGGTTTCGCTGACATGATTGTAGCCAGAGAACGATACTACCACTCTGCACCCCCCGAGAATGAGGGGCTGGCTAAGAACCCCCCGTCCAGCCCCTCAGCATCTTCACTATCAATCATTTGTGAAACGTAGGCTCTCCGTTTCTCCCGCTCGGAATGCCTGAGGTGATTACCATACCGCCCGTCATATTCAGCCCGTTAAAATGGGGGTCGGCACGCCAATTGTCAGCACGCTTCAAATTCTGCACCATCGCTTCGAAATAGTCCGGTGTCGGTATTGAACCCAGTCGCATTTGGTCGCCGGGACGATTTCGGTTGTTGTTTTGAGTTTAGCCGCAAGGAGCTCATCAATGAATATCGAGGTTCTCCAACCTAAGCCATTTGATTTTGTCGGCAGCACCATCATGATTGCGGGAAATGCCGTTGGCTTTGAAGGCCATCTTTCCATCTCAATCAGTGAAGTACACGTCGAATTTAGCGGCGCGGCTTCGGCAGGTGCAATCGCGTTGCAGCAGTTTCCACCTAGTGTAGATATTTCAGACAATCCCAACTTCCAGCTTGATCGACTTTTTGTAACTTTGACTGATGACAGTGCCGGTGCGAAGGCGCACTTCCTACTGTCCACGTTCCTGTTTTCTACGCACCACGCATTCTGTCAGGGTATGTTGGTTATCGGAACTACATTGTCGCGCCGGGTGACACGCTGGGTACGATTTCAACGGCTCACTATGGCAATCCGGGTCAAGTTTCTGTAATCCTGCGTGCAAATGCACATCTTATTGACGATCCCAATCTGATTTTTCCGGTTCAGAACTTACGCCTTCCGATATCCTGAGAGCTTTCGTCTTAACCGCGAGAGACGCAATCTCGTTTTTAGTCAGGATTCTCACACCTGCACGAAATGAGTATCTGCCAACAAAAAAGTTCATCAAAGGTTCCGCTGATTTCGCTATGCTTACTGAATATGTGGAAGACCCGGTAGACCCGAAATTACATTGGCAGAGCTTTATGCCCTGCAGAACTGGATCGTGAACGGAGTTCTAATCGCAATTGAGCGCGATCCTATCGCCAAAGACCTTTCGATGAGCTGGAACGTCAAATCACTCAGATGTTGGATATCGCGTTCATCAATGATGACCAATTGATAGGCTCTACGGCGCGCAGGCGGTTTGTACCGCACTGGTTCAAGGAAGACGTAAAGCGATGGAAACTCACAACCTTCAACGCGAAGATAGAAACGGCATATAAACTAGGTTCGTTCCGGGTCGCTTGGAAGAGCAGTAGGTGCACAATTCCCGCCAGTTTCCATTATGAATGGACAGGTCCAAAAGGGGCCGGGTATCAAGGCATAATCCAATGACTACTGCACGTACTATACGGGCCTCTACGCGCGTTTCTCATCAGGTATGAATACCTGCACCATTCTTACCCTCCCTGCCTGCACGAAATCGAGCACATTCACACGAGGTCGCCTGCGATTCAAACGAATGAGAACCTGGTGCCGTGGATGACGGGCGAGATTGACCACGATTATGCGCAGGAACTCGGGACTGAGTGGGATGGCCGGATGCGCTGCCACAAGGTCGCACCGATTGGCCGCGACGATGGCGGGCCAGAGTAGGTTGACGTTGTCGAGGCGCAATGACCACGTGCAGCAGATCACTGAAGGAGGTGATTGGACGACCTTGCTCTTTCAGCTGCAGATAGTCTGTCACGGCTTTTGAGAGCTTTACCGCGTCGACGCTGGCATCATTGGGACACGGCGACGAAGACCCAAAGTCGACCGCAGCTCCCATCGTCAGAAGATGCTTGCCCGGCAGGTCTACGTCTAGGATGCGTAGGTGATACCAATATTCATCCAGTCGCTGAGCAGCTCTTTGCGCTCGGGACTTTGCGACTGCTGCTGACCTTGTCCGCAGCGAGAACGATATTTTCCAGTGGTATAGTGGTGATCAAGGTCCTTCGGGACCCGCCGTGTAAAGTAAAAGACCCCTGCTTTCACAAATGAGAAGGGAACGGTTTTGTTCTCCAGCATGTACTACGCCCTTGGTGAGCTCCAGTTAAAGCTGAAGGGAAGCAGTAGCTTACCTGTTGGGAATGGTGCCCAGGAGAGGACTCGAACCTCCACGTCCATACGGACACTAGCACCTGAAGCTAGCGCGTCTACCAATTCCGCCACCTGGGCAGGTGTCGTGAGGGGGCGTTTAAGCCCAGCGGCGGGGAGGGTCAACCAGATTCGGACAGATTTTTGAAAGTTTTTTGAACCACACCGTTCGGACCCTTTTCGCAGTGGGTTTCTTCGCAGGACACGCGGCGATTTGATGCCTTGTTTCAAAGGGGTTCGGGCGCTACTTCTACGTCAGAGCCACGCAGCAGGAGCCATCGAATGTCGAAACTGGTCACGATCTACGGAGGGTCAGGGTTTGTCGGGCGCTATATTGTGCGCCGTATGGCGGCCAAGGGATGGCGTGTCCGAGTCGCCGTGCGACGCCCGAACGAGGCCATGTTCGTGAAACCCTATGGCGTTGTGGGTCAGGTGGAACCGGTTTTTTGCAACATCCGGGACGATGCCTCGGTGCAGTTGGCCATGCAGGGTGCGGATGCGGTCGTGAATTGCGTGGGTGTCCTGAACGAACTGGGAAAGAACGGGTTTGACGCAGTGCAGGCCGAAGGGGCCGAACGCATCGCGCGTCTTGCGTCCGAGAATGGCGTGGAGCGGATGGTTCATATCTCGGCCATTGGTGCAGATGCCGAGTCAGACAGCGCCTATTCTCGCACCAAAGCGGCGGGCGAGGCCGGAGTTCTGGCCCATATGCCCGACGCAGTGATCCTGCGCCCCTCAATCATTTTTGGGACCGAGGATCAGTTCTTCAACCGGTTCGCCGCGATGACGCGGTTCGGGCCGTTTTTGCCTCTGGTCGGGGCCGAGACGCGGTTTCAGCCGGTCTATGTGGATGATGTGGCGCAAGCGGCCGAGCAGGGTGTTTTGGGGAAGGCGGCCTCGGGCATTTATGAGCTGGGCGGTCCTGAGGTGAAAACCTTCCGGGCTTTGATGCAGCAAATGCTGGAGGTCATTCATCGACGTCGGGTGATTCTGGGCGTGCCTTTCTTTGCCGCCAAGATCATGGCCGGCGTGTTGGACATCTTGAAGTTCGTCAGCTTCCAGTTGTTCTCGAACCCGATCCTGACACGGGATCAGCTCAAAAACCTTCGGCAGGACAATGTGGTCGGTGACAGCGCCAAGGGCTTTGCGGATCTGGGGATTGTGCCGACGACGCTTGACGCTGTTCTGCTGGAGTACCTGTGGAAATTCCGCCCCTCGGGTCAGTATGACGATATTCAGAACTCGGCCAAGAACCTGCGGACCTGATCAGCTATAGGCGATCACCAGCAGGATCGCGCCCAGAATGACGCGATAGATGACATAGGGCGTGAAGCTGACACTGCGCAGCAGGCGCATCATCAGGCCGAGGGCGAGCAGGGCTGACACAAAGGCAAAGAGGGCGGCGACCGCTCCGTCTTTGGCCAGTTGCGCGTCGGCCTGGTGGGCTACGTCGAGGGATAGCAACACGCCCGAGGCGATGATGGTCGGGATCGACATCAGCATGGCGAGGCGCGCGCCTTCTTCCCGTGTATAGCCCAGATGCCGTGCCCCGGTAATGGTGATGCCTGACCGGGATGTGCCGGGAATCAGAGCGATGGCCTGCCAAAGGCCCATGATGGCCGCGTCACGCAGGCCCCAATCGGCGGCGATCTTAGTCTGGGGGCCTTTCTGGTCCATCCAATAGAGCAGCAGCCCGAACAATAGCATGGTCCAGCCGATGACGGCGATGGATCGTAGCGCCTCGGTCAGGCCGGTCAGGTAAAGGACCAGCCCAGCGAGGACAGTCGGAATCGTTGCCACAATCAACCCAAGCGCCAGCCGAGCCTGCGTCGTGTCGGTGCGTCCGGACAGCGCCGCAGGCAGCCCGCGGATTGCTTGTTTGACGTCGGACCAGAAGTACAAAACAACCGCGCCCAGCGTGCCCACATGAACAGCGACGTCGATGGTTTGGCCCTGATCCTGCATCCCGGTCAGGTTGGGCAGCAAGATCAGATGGCCGGACGAGGAGACAGGCAGAAATTCAGTAAGCCCCTGAATGATCGCCACGAGAATCAAGTGAAAGAGACTCATTTACCCTGCCGCACTGCCATCAAATTGCTTTGGGTTTATGGGTATTCTGGTGGTGTCGAAAAGGAAAGATGATAGATAGGTCCGTGTCGGACATAAAAATAGAAAAAAAAAGCAAATATTTTGCGCGCCAGCCGAGATTTTTCTTAATTAGGTCAGCATATATGACTTTTCATATCCGGGGCGATCTCATAAAGAGATGCTTCCAAGCCAATTCATGGAGTCGGACCCGTGGCAAAGCAACCGATGTTGAAATTTGTGCAGATTGACCGTGTCATGCCTGAAAAGCGTGCCGCCGATGACCGCAAAGAAGACTTTGATGAAATCTACGCGGAATTCGCATCGGCCAAGGCTGCAGAGCAAGCCAGCCGCTGCAGCCAATGTGGTGTGCCCTATTGCCAGTCGCATTGCCCGCTGCACAACAACATCCCCGACTGGCTGCGTCTGACGGCGACAGGTCGTCTGGAAGAGGCCTACGCGACAAGCCAAGCCACCAACACATTCCCCGAGATCTGTGGCCGTATTTGCCCTCAGGATCGCTTGTGCGAGGGCAATTGTGTGATTGAACAGTCGGGTCACGGTACGGTCACCATCGGGACGATTGAAAAATACATCACTGACACCGCATGGGACAAAGGCTGGGTGAAGCCCGTCGTTACAACCGTTGAACGCAGCGAAAGTGTGGGCATCATCGGCGGAGGCCCGGGTGGCCTGGCGGCAGCCGACATGCTGCGCCGTGCCGGTATCCAAGTCACAGTCTATGACCGCTATGACCGTGCGGGCGGCCTGTTGATGTACGGTATCCCTGGCTTCAAGCTCGAGAAAGACATCGTCCAGCGCCGCAATGACCTGTTGGCCGAAGGCGGGGTGGAGTTCGTTCTGAACTGCGACGTGGACGCCGCCAAATTTGACGAAATTCGCGCCAAGCATGACGCCGTGATCATCGCAACCGGCGTTTACAAGTCGCGTGATCTGTCCATGCCGGGCAGCGGATTGACGGGTATCGAGAAGGCGATCGACTTCCTGACCGCCTCGAACCGCAAAAGCTTTGGGGACGCGGTTGAAGATTTCGACAATGGTCGTCTGAACGCCGACAGTAAGAAAGTTGTGGTTATCGGCGGTGGCGACACGGCGATGGATTGTGTGCGCACCTCGATCCGTCAGGGCGCGACCTCGGTCAAATGTCTGTACCGCCGTGACCGTGCCAACATGCCCGGCTCGCAGCGAGAAACTCAGAATGCCGAGGAAGAAGGCGTGGTGTTCGAATGGCTCAGCGCGCCAAAGGGTTTCGTCGGCGATGACAAGGTTACCGGCGTGATGGTGCAGAAGATGCGCCTGGGACAACCGGATGCGTCGGGCCGTCAGGCGCCTGAGGTGATCGAAGGTGCCGACTATGTCGAGGACGCCGATCTGGTGATCAAGGCGCTAGGTTTTGAGCCCGAAGACTTGCCCACGTTGTTCGGACAGCCCGATTTGCCGGTCGCGCGCTGGGGCACCATCAAAGCGGCCTTCCAGACCGGTGAGACCGAGATGGATGGAGTGTACGCCGTTGGTGACATCGTGCGCGGCGCTTCTCTGGTCGTCTGGGCGATCCGGGATGGCCGTGATTGTGCCGATGCCATCATCGAGCGGTTCAATGCCAAGGCGGTGGTCGCAGCTGAATAACTGCCATCGTCGAAGTTCAACATTTTCCCAAAGGGATACGCGTTCGATCCAGAACGCCAGCCAAAGACCAAAACCAGGGATCTGGCAATCCGTGCCCCCTTGGAAGCAGGAGACAGCGAATGACCAAATTTGATGCCGATTGGGTGCGCGCCGAGGAAACCAAGCGCAAGTGGATGGCGGAAAACGGTCTTTATTCCGAAGAGGAAGAGCATTCCTCATGCGGTGTGGGCCTTGTGGTGTCCGTCGACGGTAAGCCATCGCGTAAGGTCGTGGATGCGGGGATCGATGCCCTCAAGGCGATCTGGCACAGGGGCGCTGTCGATGCGGATGGCAAAACAGGCGACGGCGCGGGTATCCATGTTCAGATCCCGGTTCCGTTCTTCTACGACCAGATCCGTCGTACCGGTCACGAACCCAAGCTGGACGAGCTTATTGCGGTTGGACAGGTCTTCCTGCCACGCACCGATTTCGGCGCGCAGGAGCAATGCCGCACCATCGTTGAAACCGAGGTTCTGCGGATGGGTTACTACATCTACGGCTGGCGTCACGTGCCGGTTGATGTCACCTGCCTGGGCGACAAGGCCAACGCGACCCGTCCAGAAATCGAGCAAATCCTGATCTCGAACTCGAAAGGCGTGGACGAGGAGACATTCGAGCGTGAGCTGTATGTCATCCGTCGTCGCATCGAAAAAGCGGCTGCGGCTGCTGGGATTTCGGGTCTCTATCTGGCCTCGTTGTCCTGCCGCTCGATCATCTATAAGGGCATGATGCTGGCCGAACAGGTCGCGGTTTTCTACCCAGACCTGATGGACGAACGCTTTGAGTCGGCCTTTGCGATCTATCACCAGCGCTATTCGACCAACACCTTCCCCCAATGGTGGCTGGCCCAGCCTTTCCGGATGTTGGCCCATAACGGTGAGATCAACACGCTGAAGGGTAACATCAACTGGATGAAGAGCCATGAGATCCGAATGGCGTCCTCAACCTTTGGTGATTATGCCGAAGACATCAAGCCGATTATCGCAGGCGGATCGTCGGATTCGGCCGCATTAGACTCGGTTTTTGAAGTTCTGGTGCGCGCAGGTCGCTCGGCGCCCATGGCGAAAACCATGCTGGTGCCGGAAAGCTGGTCCAAGCAGGCGGTTGAGCTGCCGCAGGCGTGGCGCGACATGTATTCCTACTGCAACTCGGTGATGGAACCATGGGATGGCCCCGCCGCTCTGGCCATGACCGATGGCCGCTGGGTCTGTGCCGGTCTCGACCGTAATGGTCTGCGCCCGATGCGCTATGTGGTGACGGGCGATGGTCTGGTCATCGCGGGCTCTGAAGCCGGAATGGTGCCGATTGATGAGGCCTCCGTGACCGAAAAAGGCGCTCTGGGTCCGGGTCAGATGCTGGCAGTGGACATGAAGCGCGGTAAGCTTTACCGCGACAAACAGATTAAGGACAAATTGGCCCGCGCCCTGCCGTTTGGTGAGTGGGTCAATAAGATCAATGATCTGGATGACGCGCTGGCCGGCGTGACCGACACAGCTATGTTCCGCGGAGAAGAGCTGCGTAAGCGTCAGATCGCGGCGGGATACTCGATCGAAGAGCTGGAGCAGATCCTCGCGCCGATGGCCGAGGACGGTAAGGAGTCACTGGCTTCGATGGGGGATGACACGCCCTCGGCTGTACTGTCCAAGCAGTACCGCCCGCTGAGCCATTTCTTCCGTCAGAACTTTAGCCAGGTGACAAACCCGCCCATCGACAGCTTGCGGGAATACCGCGTGATGTCGCTGAAAACCCGGTTCGGTAACCTGAAAAACGTGCTGGACGAAGACAGCAGCCAAACTGAAATCGTGGTGCTGGGCAGCCCCTTTGTTGGAAACGCGCAGTGGGACAAACTGGTCGAGACCTTCGGCTCTCCTCTGGCGGAAATCGACTGTAGTTTTGAGCCCGGTCGTGGCGCGCTGAGCGCCGCTTTGGCCCGTGTTAGAGCCGAAGCAGAAGAGGCTGTGCGCTCGGGCGCGGGGCATCTGGTGCTGTCCGACATGAACTCGGGCGAGGGCCGTGTGGCCATGCCGATGATCCTGGCGACCAGCGCGGTGCACTCGCATCTGACACGGCAAGGGCTTCGGACCTTCTGCTCGCTGAACGTGCGTTCGGCCGAATGTGTTGATCCGCATTACTTTGCGGTTCTGATCGGTTGTGGTGCTACAGTGGTGAACGCATATCTGGCAGAGGATTCGCTGGCGGATCGGATTGACCGTGGTCTGCTGGAAGGCACGTTGACGGAAAACGTCGCGCGCTATCGCGAGGCCATCGATCAGGGTCTACTGAAGATCATGGCCAAGATGGGCATCTCAGTGATCTCATCCTATCGCGGCGGTCTGAACTTTGAGGCTGTTGGCCTCAGCCGTGCCATGGTGGCCGAATATTTCCCCGGGATGACCAGCCGGATTTCCGGTATCGGTGTCACCGGTATTCAGGCCAAGGTCGAAGAAATCCATGCCAAGGCATGGGACAACGGTTTGGACGTGCTGCCCATTGGTGGGTTCTACAAAGCCCGGCAATCGGGCGAGACCCATGCGTGGGAAGCGACCTCGATGCACATGATGCAGATGGCTTGTAACAAGGCGTCCTACGAGCTGTGGAAGCAGTATTCGGCCAAGATGCAGTCGAACCCGCCGATCCATCTGCGTGATCTGATGGATTTCAAACCGCTGGGCAAGCCAGTGCCGATCGAAGAGGTCGAATCGATCACCTCGATCCGGAAACGCTTCGTCACGCCGGGCATGTCGTTAGGTGCGCTGTCACCCGAGGCGCATAAGACGCTGAACGTGGCGATGAACCGGATTGGTGCGAAATCCGACTCGGGTGAAGGTGGTGAAGACCCGGCGCACTTCGTGCCGGAACCAAATGGCGACAACCCGTCCGCCAAGATTAAGCAGGTGGCCTCGGGCCGGTTCGGCGTGACTGCCGAGTACCTGAACCAGTGTGAAGAGCTTGAGATCAAGGTCGCCCAGGGTGCGAAACCGGGTGAGGGTGGTCAGCTGCCGGGCATGAAAGTCACCGACCTGATCGCGCGTCTGCGGCACTCAACCAAAGGCGTGACGCTGATTTCGCCGCCGCCGCACCACGACATTTACTCGATCGAGGATCTGGCGCAGCTGATCTACGACCTCAAGCAGATCAACCCGCGCTGCAAGGTGACGGTGAAGCTGGTGGCGTCCTCAGGCGTGGGCACGATTGCTGCAGGTGTGGCCAAGGCGAAAGCGGATATCATCCTGATTTCGGGCCATAATGGTGGTACGGGCGCGTCGCCTGCGACCTCGATCAAATATGCCGGTCTTCCGTGGGAGATGGGCCTGACTGAGGCGCATCAGGTTCTGGCGATGAACAACCTGCGTGACCGCGTGACCTTGCGGACCGATGGTGGCCTACGGACCGGTCGTGACATCGTCATGGCAGCAATGATGGGGGCCGAGGAATATGGCATCGGCACCGCCGCCTTGATCGCGATGGGCTGTATCATGGTGCGTCAGTGCCAGTCGAACACCTGCCCGGTTGGCGTGTGTACGCAAGACGAAAGCCTGCGCGCCAAGTTCACCGGCAACGCGGATAAGGTCGTCAACCTGATCACCTTCTACGCGCAGGAAGTACGCGAGCTGCTGGCCAGCCTCGGTGCGCGTTCGATTGATGAGATCATCGGTCGGGCCGATCTGCTGGATCAGGTCAGCCGTGGCTCGGCCCATCTGGACGATCTGGACCTGAACCCGCTGCTGATCACTGTCGATGGCGCGCATGACATCGTCTACAACCGTGACAAGGACCGCAACGCGGTGCCTGATACGCTGGACGCCGAGATCGTGCGCGACGCGGCGCGGTTCCTGAAAGACGGTGAAAAGATGCAGCTGTCTTACGCGATCCAGAACACGCACCGGACCGTAGGTACGCGCGTCTCCAGCCATATCGTTCAGAACTTCGGAATGCGGAACACGTTCCAGGACGACCACCTGCATGTGAAACTGCAGGGCTCGGCAGGTCAGTCGCTGGGGGCCTTTGCGGCACCGGGTCTGAAGCTGGAGGTGTCTGGTGACGCCAACGACTATGTCGGCAAAGGGCTGTCAGGCGGCATGATCGTCGTCCGCCCACCACAGGTCAGCCCGCTGAAGGCAGATGACAACACGATCATCGGTAACACCGTTCTCTACGGTGCAACCGACGGGCAGCTGTTTGCCGCTGGTCGCGCGGGTGAGCGGTTCGCGGTGCGGAACTCGGGCGCCAAAGTGGTGATCGAGGGCTGTGGCTCGAACGGGTGTGAATACATGACCGGCGGCGTTGCGGTGATCCTGGGTGATATCGGGGCCAACTTTGGCGCCGGTATGACCGGCGGCATGGCCTATCTGTATGATCCTGAGGGCAAGGCGCAGGCGTTTATGAACATGGAAACGCTGGTGACCTGCCCGGTGACCGTCGATCATTGGGAAGATCAGTTGAAATCGCTGATCGAGCGTCACGCGGCGGAAACCTTCAGCCGGAAGGCCTCGGACATCCTGCAGCATTGGGATGTGGAAAAGGCGAACTTCCTGCAGGTCTGCCCGAAAGAGATGCTGAACAAGCTCAGCCATCCTCTGACAAACGAAGTGGCTGCTGTTCCGGCCGAATAAGTCGGGTGCAGAGATAAATAAGAAGGACCCGCGTTTCTGAGGTGGAGCGCGGGTCTTTTTTGTATTTCGCGGCGGACACAGTCGCGCGGTCCGATCCGCCGATCCGGAATTCCGCCGTTCCCAAGACAGTCGCGGCGGCGTATAGCAAAACCATGGCAAAGAAAGCAGCCCGCAAGAAAAGCGGCAGAAAAAGTAAAGCAGGCAAGGGGCAAAAGACACGGTCGCTCTGGTCCCGTATCCGGCGATGGATGATCTATTCCGCGCTGGGCGTTGCAGCGTTTCTGGTGGCTTTGGTGCTGCTGTATTCGGTCGTGAACCCTCCGATCACGCATACGATCTGGTCTGAATGGCGCCGTCTTGGAAAGGTCGAGCGCGAGTGGGTTCCGATTGAGGATATCGCTCCTATCATGGCGCGTTCGGTCGTGGCGGCTGAAGATGCAAATTTCTGTCTGCATTGGGGTTTTGACGTCGAAGCCATTCGCGACGCATTGGGGGGGGGCGGGACCCGAGGGGCCTCAACCATCACGCAGCAGGTGGTGAAGAATGTTTTTCTGTGGCAGGGGCGCAGCTGGGTGCGTAAGGCGATGGAAACCACGATCACGCCTGTGGTCGAGATTTTCTGGAGCAAACAGCGCATTCTTGAGGTCTATCTGAACGTCGCGGAAACCGGGACGGGCCTGTTTGGGGTTGAGGCCGCGGCGCAGCGGAACTTTGGTGTCAGCGCGGCGCAACTGACCCCAACGCAGGCGGCGCGGCTTGCGGCGATCCTGCCCTCGCCCCGCAAGCGCTCGGTGACGGATCCGTCGGTTTTCACCCGCAGACGGGCGGCGGCCATCCTGCAAGGGGCGGCTACCATCCGCGCAGATGGTCGCGCGGATTGTTTCGAGGATTGAATCCCACGCCCTGCCAAGGCTAAAGCTGAGGGGTACTCATTGGTTTGATTGGAAGTCTATGGCGCGTTTGTTTCACGTTCCCCTCTCTCCCTACTGTCGCAAGGTTCGGCTGTCACTGGCCGAGAAGAAGATCGAAGTTGAGCTGGTCGAAGAGCGGTATTGGGAACAAGATCCGGATTTCCTGCGTCGAAACCCGGCTGGCAAAGTGCCGGTGTTGCGGTTGGACGGGCAGATCATGTCCGAGAGCGCGGCGATATGTGAGTATATCGAGGACACGCGCCCTGAACCGCCATTGATGCCCAAGGCCGCCGAGGCACGGTATGAGGTGCGGCGCTTGGTGGGCTGGTTCGATGACAAGTTTCATCACGAGGTGACCTCGAAACTTCTATATGAGCGGGTCAACAAGAAGATGACCGGGCAGGGCTATCCGGACAGCAAGAACGTCAAGGAAGGCGCGCGGGCGATCAAGTATCACTTGGATTACATGGCGTGGTTGCTGGATCATCGTCGCTGGTTGGCCGGGGATCAGATGACGCTGGCGGACTTCGCGGCTGCAGCGCATCTGTCGGCGCTGGACTATATCTCGGACGTGGATTGGAATCGCAGCGCGGCGGTGAAAGATTGGTACGCCAAGATCAAATCGCGACCAGCGTTCCGGTCGATTCTGGCGGATCAGGTGCCGGGGTTTCGGCCTCCGCCCCATTACGCCGATCTGGATTTCTGATAGGGTGGCAAAGGGGGGCTGTCTGACCCCCATCGCGCCAGAGGCGCGATTCCCCCCGAGGATATTTTTAGCCAGATGAAGAGCGGATCGGGTTTAAAGGACAAACTGGTGGCGCAGGCTTTGGCCGAGGGGTTTGTCTCGTGCCGGGTGTGTCGGCCATGGGATGTGCCACAAGTGCCTGCTCGGTTGGACGCCTTTTTGGAGGCGGGGTATCACGGGCAGATGGGCTGGATGGCGGAACGCACGCATTGGCGTGGGGATCCGGCGGCCCTTTGGCCCGAGGCGCGATCGGTGATCATGCTGGCCGAAAGCTACACGCCCGAGCATGATCCAACTGAGGTTTTGGCCCATCCCGAACGCGGGGCGATTTCAGTCTACGCGCAGAACAAGGACTACCACGATCTGGTTAAGAAGCGGCTAAAGCGGTTGGCCCGTTGGCTGATTTCTGAGTCGGGTGGTGAGGTGAAGGTGTTCGTCGACACGGCTCCGGTTCCCGAGAAGGCCTTGGGTCATGCAGCCGGGTTGGGATGGCAGGGTAAACACACCAATCTGGTCAGTCGAGAATGGGGCAATTGGTGCTTTATAGGCTCTGTTTTTACGACTTTGGACCTTCCGGCGGATATGGCGGAAATTGACCATTGCGGATCATGTCGCGCCTGTTTGGACAGCTGTCCGACAGATGCCTTTCCATCCCCTTATCAGTTGGACGCGCGCCGGTGTATCTCCTACCTGACGATCGAGCATAATGGCCCGGTTGACGAGGAATTGCGCGGTAAGATGGGCAACCGGATTTACGGCTGCGATGATTGCCTAGCAGCGTGCCCTTGGAACAAGTTTGCGGTGGCTGCCAGCGACATAAGATATGTAGCGCGGGAGGATCTGAAGTCTCCGGCCCTGGCTGATCTGGCGGTTTTGGATGATGCCGCGTTTCGGGCGAAATTCTCGGGCTCTCCGATCAAGCGGATCGGGCGCGACCGGTTTGTACGGAATGTTCTTTATGCCATTGGCAACTCGGGCCGGGCCGAATTGCGGGCCGTGGCGCAGGGCTTGGCGGATGATCCCGATCCGACTGTGGCCGATGCCGCGCGCTGGGCTGTGGAACAGCTGAGTAATAGCGCTTCGGGTTAAACCTGTGACGCGAATACCCTGTCACGCTTTCAGCGTTCTCGGGACATTCGTGTCACTTGGTAATTCAGGTAAAACCCGAAACGCTTGAAATGCCGCAAACAGGCTGGACGTGTCGGTCCAAACCGCTACACCCATCTGCAGCGAACAGATGGAGGACCCGATGGCGCTGGCTTTGGGGGTAGATACAGGCGGAACCTATACCGATGCGGTGTTGATCCGGGATGAGCGTGAGGTGATCGCCTCGGCTAAGTCCCTGACCACGCGGGCGGATCTGGCGATTGGGGTCGGCAAGGCGATCTCGGCCGTTTTGGATGAGGCGCAGGTGACGCCAGATCAGGTCTCAATGGCGTCTCTGTCGACGACACTGGCCACCAACGCTCTGGTCGAGGGACAGGGTGGTTGCGTGGCGTTGGTCTATATCGGGTTCAAGGAAAGCGATCTTGAAAAGCATGGTCTTAGGGATGCTTTGAAAGGCGATCCGGCGCTAGTCGTGGCAGGTGGACACAGCCATGCGGGCGGTGAGGTCGCAAAGCTGGATGTTGAAGCTTTAGGGGCGTTTTTAGACTCTCACAAAGGGGTTTCCGGCTTTGCCGTGGCGGCGCAGTTCGCAACACGCAATCCGGCGCATGAGTTGGAAGCGGCGCGGATCATAACCGAGAAAACCGGGGCGCCGGTCACCTGCTCGTACCAATTGTCCGCCAAGTTGAACGGGCCAAAGCGCGCCGTCACGGCCGTTTTGAATGCGCGGTTGATCGGGATGATTGATCGGCTGATCGGGCGCGCGCAGGATCAATTGCTGGCTTTGGACATTACCGCTCCGATGATGGTCGTGCGCGGGGATGGCGCGTTGATGAGCGCGGAACAGGCGCGGGAGCGGCCGATCGAAACGATTCTGAGCGGTCCAGCGGCCTCGATCGTCGGGGCGCGGTGGCTGACGGGGGCCGAGAACGCTCTGGTCTCGGATATCGGCGGTACAACGACGGATGTGGCGCTGATCCGCGATGGGAAACCCGCGATTGATCCGGCGGGCGCGCAGGTTGGTGGGTTCCGCACAATGGTTGAGGCCGTTGCGATGCGGACCCACGGTTTGGGCGGCGACAGCCAGGTTCATGTCATGACCGAAGGCTTGAAGGGCGGCGTCTTCCTTGGGCCACGGCGGGTGCTGCCGGTTTCCCTCATCGCCTCCGAGGCGCCCGAAGTCGTACATGCGATGCTGGACGAGCAGCTGCGCTCAACCACGGTGGGTGAGCATGACACACGGTTCGCACGGCGCGTTCCGGGGGTGCGTGTCGATGGAATCGGCGCACGGGAAGAGGCGTTGCTGCACAGGTTAGGCGATCAGGTCTTGCCCCTCAGCGGACTATTGCGGACGCGGATGGAGAACGGAGCGCTGACCCGCTTAGTGGATCGCGGAATCCTACAGGTTTCGGGGATCACGCCATCTGATGCCAGCCATGTTCTGGGTCGGGTCGAGGCGTGGGACGCAGATGCCGCACGCAAAGCGCTGGAACTGGTGGCCCGGAAACGGGTTGGGTCGGGTGACATGCTGGCGGCGACACCAGAACTCCTGGCGCAGATGATCATCGACCAACTGACCGAACAGACCAGTTTGACCTTGTTAGAGACTGCTTTTGCCGAGGAGTCCGAAGATTTCGGTCTACCCCCGAAGGAGCTTGCCCGGCATGTCCTGACCCAACGCGGATTGACGCAGCACCGAGGATTGCTGGCGCTGGATGCGGCGTTGAATGTGGATGTGGTGGGTCTGGGTGCCTCGGCCCCAAGTTACTATCCGGCGGTTGGGGAGCGGCTGCGTTGCAAAATGATTCTGCCCGAACATGCAGGCGTGGCCAACGCCATCGGGGCGGTGGTTGGGCGGCTGACCTTGCGGCGGTCGGGTACCATTACGTCGCCCGCCGAAGGGCAGTATCGCGTTCATCTGGAGGATGGGCCAAAGGACTTCAACTTCTCGGATGAAGCTTTGGCGCTGCTGGAAAAGATTCTGCGAGATGAGGCGGAAGGTGCCGTGCGCGAGGCGGGTGCCGAAGATATCCGGGTTGTTGTCGACCGCGATATCCGAACCGCTCGCGTGGAAGAGCGTGAGGTGTTTGTCGAGGCAATGTTGACCGTCGAGGCCAGCGGTCGACCGCGTGTCGCCACGGGTTAACGCCCTTCGGAACTCGAAGGGGGCCAAGCGTTATTCAGCCGCGTCGCGTTTGGGCAGGACCCAATCGGGGCGCGGGAAGTGGCAGGTATAGCCGTTTGGAATGCGTTCCAGATAATCCTGATGTTCGGGTTCGGCGTCCCAGAAGTCACCCACGGGTTCAAGTTCGGTGACGACCTTGCCGGGCCACAATCCACTGGCGTTCACATCCGCAATTGTGTCCAGAGCCACCTGCTTTTGCACGTCATCTACATAGTAGATCGCTGAACGGTAGCTCATGCCAAGATCATTGCCCTGACGATTCGGTGTAGTCGGGTCGTGGATCTGAAAGAAGAACTCCAGCAGATCGCGGTAGGTGATCTGAGAAGGATCAA
This sequence comes from Ruegeria sp. BG11, assembly GCF_056538565.1. Lineage (NCBI taxonomy): Bacteria > Pseudomonadati > Pseudomonadota > Alphaproteobacteria > Rhodobacterales > Roseobacteraceae > Ruegeria > Ruegeria sp. BG11. The sequence continues at coordinate 25,772 of NZ_JBQFTH010000021.1, forward strand.
AGAAAATCTCGATCCCTTCGGCATGGGTGCCGTGGTTGCGATAGGTGGCGTTTGGCACGTCGCCGCCGGTATATCCGACACGCGTGCGGGACACGCCGGGCAGTTTTCGGATCAGGTCCTGCATGCCCCAAAAGCAGCCACCGGCCAGAACAGCTCGTTCGATACTCATTGGATGTCCTCCACATGGATCAGGTATTCGCCGTAACCTTCGTTCTCCATCTCGTCACGATGAATGAATCGAAGGGCGGCAGAGTTGATGCAATAGCGCAGCCCGCCATGCTCGCGCGGGCCGTCCGGGAAGACGTGGCCCAGATGGCTGTCGCCGTGTTTTGAGCGGACTTCGGTGCGGATCATACCATGGGTGGTGTCGCGAAACTCTTCCACATGTTCGTGGATGATTGGCTTTGTGAAACTGGGCCAGCCACAGCCGGATTCGTATTTGTGGGTCGAGGCGAAAAGCGGCTCGCCCGATACGATATCCACGTAGATGCCGGGCTCTTTATTGCCCAGATATGCGCCGGTTCCGGGACGTTCGGTGCCGCTGCGCTGGGTGACGTGAAATGCCTCGGGGGACAGAGCGGCAACAACCGCGGGGTCCTTGGTGTAGCGGGACATGGCTCCTCCGATCAATTGGAATGGTTGAGTAGTATTTGGGCATAAAATTTCGGAAATCAAAATCATATTTCAAACCCCTCGCGCGCATGTGCGGTTGATCCGGAAGGAGGTTTTTACCGTATCCTGTATACCAAGGAGGTTTTGCCATGTTTCGTGTGTTGTTGCTAAGCGTTCTTTTGTTGATCGGCCGTGCTGTGCAAGCGGCGCCTTTGACGGCCGAATTTGCGTCGATCGACGGGGGTGTTTTGTCCCTTGAGTCATGGCGCGGTCAGCCGGTTCTGGTGGTTAACACCGCATCGCAATGCGGCTTCACCGGTCAATACGCGGATTTGCAGAAGATGCATGAAACTTATGGCAAACGCGGTTTGGTGGTGCTTGCGGTCCCATCGGATTCCTTTAATCAGGAACTGGAAACGGCAAGCGAAGTCAAAGCCTTCTGCGAGATGAACTACGGCCTGACCCTACCGATGGCCGACATCACTCCGGTCAAGGGGCCAAAGGCGCATGCGTTCTACAAGGCCGTTGCGGACCAAACCGGCTTTGTGCCGCAATGGAACTTCAACAAAATTCTGTTGGATTCAGAAGGTGAAGTCGTGGCTACTTTTGGTTCAGGCGTAAAGCCGACATCGCCAAAGCTGACCCGTCAGGTCGAGGCGCTGCTACCCTGACCAGGCTGACGCGACAGTTGCACCGCTAGAATGCCGAGCGTGGTGATCACAACACCCAGCGCATCCAGAGGCCCCAATTTCTCACCCAGCAGAACGGCGGCAATAGCGACGCCTAACACGGGGTTGAGGAAGTGGAACGTGGCCGCGCGAGTCGCCCCGATCCGGTTGAGTAGCATGAACCAGATCAACGTCGCCAGAAGGCCAGGGAACAGCGTTGTGTAGCTGAACGCCAGAACCAACGGCACTGTCAGATGTATGCGGATCGTTTCAAAAATCGGGGCGGCGACAAACAGAATCGCGGCACCCACGAACATTTGCAAACCAACTACCATCATGAAATTGCCGCCCGACGTTGCCCCGCGCACGGACAAGGTCGCGAAGGTCAGGGCGAGGGCTGCGATTCCACAAAGGGCCACTCCGAACAGATCGACACCCGCGCCGATGCGATTGCCCATGATGAGTGCAACGCCAACAAATCCAGCCAGTAGCCCGACAATCCCCAAGGGGCGCAAACGCTCACCCAGAAATGCCCAGCCCGCCAGTGCCACAAGCAGCGGCATTGTGGATGCGATAATCGCCGCGACCGAGGCCTCGACGGTTTGCATCGCATAGAAATTCAGACCCAAATAAAGGGCATTTTGGCAAACTCCGAACAATATGGTCGCGCGCCACTGCTCACGTGTGAGGTGCCAGGATTGGCCCATGGCCCGCGCGATCGCGACGCCGATGATGCCGGAAATCAAAAAGCGCAACGCCAGAGAAAATAGAGGCGATGCATCCGCAACGATGATCCGCGCCGACGTAAAAGCCGACGACCAGATCAGGGCAAAGGTCAGCCCCATTGCGATGGCGCGCAGATCCATTTCCATCTCCTTGGGTGGGCGGTGTGCTTTTCTTAAACGGGTCGTCCGGCAAGAAAAAGGGGCCACCTTCCGGCAGCCCCACATTCTGTCAACATGACGTCGCGGCTTAGCCGTTCACGCTGTCTTTCAGAGCTTTTGCGATGGTCATCTTCACAACCTTGTCGGCTTCTTTGGTGAAGGTCTCACCAGTGGCCGGGTTGCGAACCTGACGCTCGGGGCGTTCGCGGCAGTAGATTTTGCCGACGCCGGGAAGGGTTACTGCGCCACCGGCCGAAACTTCGCGGGTGATCAGGCCGGTCACAGCCTCCAGCGCCGCGTTCGCGGATTTCTTGTCGGTTCCCATTTCCTCAGCGAGAGCAGCCACCAGCTGAGTCTTTGTCATAGGCTTTGCCATTTCTTGGTCTCCTTAACGTGCCCGATCTATAGGGCCTCACCGCGTAACTGTAACGGGATATTGTGGACGAACACAACGAATAGTAGCGCGGAAAACCCTAAAAATATGGGGAAAACGTTGCTTTTTTACGTCAGAGGAAGGCCGTTTCGTCAAATGAACGCAATTTCCGGCTGTGCAAGCGTTCTAACGGCATGCCGCGCAGATGCTCCATCGCCTTTATTCCGATCGCCAGATGACGGCTGACCTGAGTTGTATAGAAGGACGACGCCATGCCGGGAAGCTTCAATTCACCATGCAGCGGTTTGTCGGACACGCAGAGCAAAGTTCCGTAGGGAACCCTGAATCGGTAGCCATTTGCAGCGATCGTTGCGCTTTCCATATCCAGCGCAATCGCACGGGATTGGCTAAGCCGCTGCACCGGGCCGGATTGATCGCGCAGCTCCCAATTGCGGTTATCGACCGAGGCGACAGTGCCCGTCCGCATGATCCGCTTCAGCTCATACCCTTCAAGTTCGGTGACCTCGGCCACGGCGCGCTCCAGCGCCACCTGAATCTCTGCAAGCGGTGGGATCGGGACCCAGACCGGCAGGTCATCGTCCAAAACCTTGTCTTCGCGCAGATAGGCGTGCGCCAGTACAAAGTCGCCCAAGGCTTGTGTATTGCGCAGGCCGGCGCAGTGCCCGACCATCAACCAGGCATGCGGACGTAGTACCGCGATATGGTCGGTGGCGGTTTTGGCGTTCGACGGTCCGACGCCGATATTGACCAGAGTGATGCCGGATCCGTCCGCACGCTTCAGGTGATAGGTCGGCATCTGAGGCAGCTTCATCGGCTGCTCCAGCGCTGCATCTGCCTCGGTGATCTCGACATTCCCGGTCGAGACAAAGCTGGTGTACCCGCTATCGGGATCGGCGAGTTGTTCACGCGCGTAGTTTTCGAACTCGGACACGTAGAATTGGTAGTTGGTGAACAGAACGTGGTTCTGGAAATGCCCCGCATCCGTCGCGGTATAATGCGCCAGCCGCGCCAGAGAGTAGTCGACGCGCTGAGCGGTGAACAACGCAAGCGGCCCGACCTCGGTATGATCATGCACGCCATTGACGATATCGTCATTGGTTGTTGTCAGATCGGGTACGTCGAACACATCGCGCAGGGTGAAACCCGCGGCACCTTGATGCGGCACCACCAGATCTGGGTTGTTGGCGACTGCAAAATGAACCGGAATCGGCGTATCTGATGCTCCGATGGTCACCGGCTGGTCGTGGTTCTTGATCAGCAACGCGATCTGCTGCGTCAGGTAAGAGCGGAAGAGGTCAGGTCGCGTTACGGTGGTTGCATGGATGCCAGGTTCCGAGACATGCCCGAAACTCAGGCGGCTATCGACCTGCGCATAGCTCGAGGTCTTGATGCGAATTTCCGGGTAATAGGCTCTAATACGGGCCGAAGGAGCCACCTCCTGCATGGCCGCCGAAAAGCCCTCGCACAGGAAATCAGTGGCCTGATTGTAGAGAAGTTCAAGCCGCGCGACGGCGGCCTTGGGGTCGGTGAAGTCTTCCGCAGCAGGTGTGTCAGGTGTTCTTATTATTGTCATGCCAGGGGTTCCAGAAGGTCTATCTTTTCAAACGTACGAACATCCACCAGCCCAAGATCCGAGATCCGCAATTCGGGGATCACGACAAGGGCCAGCAGAGAGTGTTGCATATAAGCGTTGTTCAACTGACAGCCGCAGGCCTCCATCGCCTCGACCATCTTTTCGGCCTTTGCCGCGACCTCGGCGGCAGGGCTGTCGGACATCAGGCCAGCGATGGGCAGTTCCACCAGCGCCAGTTCCTGACCGTCCCGGAACAGGGTGATACCACCGCCGACCTCGGCCAGACGGTTGGCGGCCAGCGCCATTTGCGTGCGGTCGGTGCCGACGACGATCATATGGTGGCTGTCATGGGCCACGGTCGAGGCCATGGCCATATTGCCCTGATAGCCAAAGCCTGAGACGAAAGCGTTCGTGACCCCTCCTGTGGCACGATGGCGTTCTACCAGCGCGATCTGGCAGACCTCGCCCTCCCCCTCGACCAGACCGCCGATGATGGGCAATTCGGCCTTGAGCGCCTTGGTCGGAGCCTGGTTCTCGACAACACCGATGACATTGGCCTGAACCCGGTTCGCGCCTGCGGGGGCCTGGATTTCAAAGTCGCTTTCCGTCAGCGCATGTCCCAGATGCACCGTATTGCGCGCGTGGTCCGGCCAGTTCAGATGCGGGCATTCGACGGTGATGGCTCCGTTCTCAGCGACCACCTGCCCGCGTGCAATAACCATCTCGATCGGCAAATCGGTCAAGTCCGAGCTGAGAATGATATCCGCGCGTCGTCCCGGCGTAACCGAGCCGATCTCGCGCTCCAGCCCGAAATGCGTGGCGGTGTTGATCGTGGCCATCTGCAACGCAACCAGGGGTTCACACCCACAGGCGATGGCATGGCGCACCACCCGGTTCATATGGCCCTCATTGACCAAGGTGCCCGAGTGGCAATCGTCGGTACATAGAATGAAGTTCCGCGGGTCCAGACCTTTCTCTGTGACAGCCGTGATCTGGGTCTCCACATCGTACCAGGCCGACCCCAGCCGCATCATCGAGCGCATCCCCAGCCGTACCCGCGCGATGGCGTCTGCCTCACAGGTGCCTTCATGGTCATCTGCCGGGCCACCAGCCACATAAGCCGCAAAATCAGACCCTAAATCAGGCGAAGCATAGTGTCCGCCGACCGTTTTCCCGACCCGTTGAGTGGCTGCGATCTCGGCCAGCATCTTCGGATCGCCGTTGATCACACCGGGGAAATTCATCATCTCACCCAGCCCGATGATACCCGGCCAGCTCATCGCCTGCGCCACATCCTCGGGCGAGATTTCATAGCCGGTGGTCTCCAATCCCGGGGCCGATGGCGCGCAGGAGGGCATCTGAGTGAAGATATTCACCGGCTGCATCATCGCCTCATCATGCATCATGCGCACGCCGTCGAGACCCAGCACATTTGCGATCTCATGCGGGTCGGTGAACATCGAGGTCGTGCCATGCGGGACCACGGCCCGCGCGAACTCAGCCGGTGTCAGCATGCCCGATTCGATGTGCATATGCGCGTCGCAAAGGCCGGGCAGAATGTAGCGCCCGTTGGCGTCGATGATCTGCGTGTCGGGACCAATGCAGTGGCTGGCGTCAGGCCCGACAAAGGCAATCCGCCCCTCGGCAATGGCGACGGAGTGATCGGGCAGCAGCTCTCGGCTGTGAACATTGACCCATATACCATTGCGGATCACCATATCCGCCGGTTCACGACCTGCGGCAACGGCGATTAAACGGGGGGCGACATCGGGCCAGCTTGGGAAGGGTGTGTATTCCATGGCTCAACTTTCCCGAATGTGTTGTCAGGTGCAACCCCGGTAATCCCGTATCATGAAATCATCACAAATCCCGCCCGCAGCGCGCCAGCGCTGCCCGGCCCAACCAGAGAAGCTGCCCCGCAAGGGGCCGCGACGATGGGCGGGAGAGGCCCTCTCACCCGATCTCGCGACGTATCCAATTGGCAAAGGCCACAGCGCCAGGCGTTTCCTCTGCCTGAGGGGAGAGCAGCAGGTAATACGCCTCGGGCATCTCTGCGCGATGCTTAAAAGGGGCGACCAGCAAACCCTGCTCGATTAACCTGTCTGCGATCGTGTCATGCGCTAGGCACAAGCCGCCACCGGCCATCGCCGCTGACAAACAAACCAGATAGGTCGTGGCGTATGTTATGTACGGTTTGCCCCATGTTAGAGCCTGATCATCCGCCCAACTGGCCCAATTCGAAAGCAGGTTGGAGCAATCATACAAAGGCTTTTCCTGCAGCGTTTCCAGGTCGACACTGAAACCAGGCGCACAGACGGGATAGTAGTGTTCACGCCGCAGCAACTCAGTCCGGACCGTATCGGCGGGCCTGAGGGAAAAGCGAATCTCGACCGCAGCGCCTTCGGCCATTTCCTGCGGCTCCCAGAGTTCAGTGAAGATGTTCAGTTGCACATCCGGGTGCTCAGCCCGAAAGGCCGGCAGGCGTGGGGCCAGCCAGTTCACGGCAAAGGAAATGTTGCACTGAACCTGAACCGCGTTTTGCTGAGCGCCCGTCACGGCCTGTGTGCCACGTACCAGCGTGCGAAACGCCTCGCGCACGACGGGCAGGTAAGTGATTCCGGCCTCGGTCAGTTCCAGCGCCTTGGGGCGTCGCAGGAACAAGGGCTGACCCAGATGCCCCTCGAGCGACTTGATCTGCTGGCTCACCGCGCTTTGCGTCATGTTCAGATCGCGGGCGGCGCCGGTGAATGACAGATGACGTGCTGCCGCCTCGAATGTGCGCAGCCAGCCCAGAGGAGGCAGGGAATTCTGCATCTGCATAACCTCACCATAAGTTCTACTAATGGGATAGATGCGTTTTTTTCGTTGGTCAAATCCAGGGGCCCAAGGCAGGCTTTGTTTAAATCCCCTGCCCAAAGGAGCGTTCTCATGAGTGTCGCCAATCTTCGCCCCAATATCGACCATTGGTCCGAGCGTGTGGACATGGCCGCGACGTTCCGCTGGACCGAACGTCTGAACTTGCACGAGGCCGTTGCTAATCACTTCAGCCTTGCGGTGAACGAGGACGGCACGCAGTTCCTGATGAACCCCAATCAGATGTATTTCGGGCGAATCCGGGCCTCGGACCTGTTGTTGCTGGATGCCAATGATCCGGATGTCATGAGCCAACCCGGCGCGCCTGACCCAACGGCGTGGGGTCTTCATGGGTCAATCCATCGCCATTGCCCGCATGCGCGGTGCGTCATGCATGTACATTCGATCTTTGCCACCGTGCTGGCATCGCTGGCGGACAGCAACATGCCCCCCATCGACCAGAACACAGCCACCTTCTACAACCGCTATGTGATTGATGAGGAATTCGGCGGTCTGGCTTTTGAAAGCGAGGGGGAACGCTGCGCCTCAATGCTGTCGGACCCGAAGAAGAAGGTCATGATCATGGGCAACCATGGTGTTCTGATCATCGGCAGCGACCCTGCAGATGCCTTTAATAGACTCTATTATTTCGAACGCGCCGCCGAAACCTACATCCGTGCGCTGCAAACGGGCCAGCCGTTGCGCGTGCTGTCGGATGAAATCGCCGAAAAGACCGCGCAAGAGCTGGATGACTACCCCGATCAAGCCCAGGCGCATCTGCGTGAGATCAAAGCCCTGCTCGACGCCGAAGGCTCGGACTATGCAACCTGACCCAACAGACAAAAGTGACTGCCATGACCGATACTGCTCAGGACCCGGAAGCCGCCCGTTGGAATTATCACCCCGAAGGACCGGTGGGATTGAACCCTCTATTCACTTGGCCGCTCCGCCCGGCGGCGGTTGTAAAATGGTATGGCGGGGCGTGGTTGCAGATCACCTCGCTGACCCTGTGCATGACACTGGCCGTGATCGCCTATGTTCTGTTCTTCCCCGGATTGGACGCAATGAAGAGTTTCTCGGCGGGGTGGATGGTCCGGATTTGGCTGCTGAACATGGTGCCTCAAATTCTGGTCGCGGGTGGTTTGCACTGGTGGCTTTACATGCGCAAAGGGCAGGGCATGTACAAAAAGTTCGATCGCCGTGATCTGACCCGGGACAACGGCAACTTCACCTTCCGCAATCAGGTCCTCGACAATATTTGGTGGACCTTGGGCAGCGCGATGACAGTGGCGACCGTTTATCAGTGGGTGATCTTTTGGGCGATGGCCAATGGTTATGTGCCGACTGTGACATGGGCCAGCGCGCCGGTATGGTTTGTTCTGTGGATGTTGCTGATCCCCATGTGGTCCGGCCTGCATTTCTATTGGGTGCACCGGTTGGAGCATCACCCGAAACTCTACAAACATGTCCACGCGGTGCACCACCGCAATGTCAATATCGGGCCCTGGTCGGGAATCTCAAACCATTGGTATGAGAACATCCTCTACTTCACGACCTATTTCATTCACCTGATCATCCCATCGTACCCGCTGCACCTTCTGTTCCATACCTACTTTCAGCAGATCAGCCCGGTTCTGTCCCATTCCGGTTTCGAAAAGCTGAGGGCGAAAGAAACGGATGCTGCCCGCGCTGGCGATTTCTTCCATCAGCTGCACCACCGCTATTTCGAGTGCAACTACGGCACCTCGGAAATCCCGTTCGACAAGTGGTTCGGCACCTATCACGACGGTTCGGCCGAGGCGACGACGCGCACGCGGGCGTTCAAGAAACAGATGTACACCTAGCGTTTCGGGGCGAAGACCTGATCAGGTCCTCTCGAACAGGGCGACATAGGCCGTGTCGTCCTTGTTCGGACCAGCGGCGAGGTCTCCGTAGATGCGGACCTCGGGCAGGGACAGGTTGATGATCTGACCCTGCTCAAGCTGCCTGAAGGCGTCGGCAAAGCCTAGTTCCTCATAATGTTTGGCGTTAATTGAGATGGCAAATTGCGCACCCGGGCGCGCGACGCGCAGCAAGGCGGGCAGCACCTCGGGGCCCAGATGGCCATGGGTGAAGGTGCCAGAGGACACGATACCCGAATAGCTATGGCGCGGCACAGGGATGCCTTGGGTCAGGTCGGCCTCGATCGCGTCGCGATAGGTGTCCTTGCGCATGGCCTGATCCAGCATTTCGGCGCTAATATCCGTGGCGTCGATCGGCCCAACCCCAAGACCGGCCAAAACCGCGCCACACAGACCGGTGCCTGCGCCGACATCCAGCACCGGGCCTTGCCCCCCGGCCCGCACAAAGGCGCGGGCGGTGTGGATATGCAGCTGATAATCCTCGCGCGCGGCAAAACCGTCATCATAGTCGCCCGCCCATTCGGCATAGAGGCGCTTGTTGTCGTCCGGAGAGGTCAGCGCATAGGCTGCGTGCAGGTCTGGGGTTTTCTGGCTCATGCCTAAAAGAAAGGCGCATCGCGAGATTCGAATCAAGTGAGTCGACGTGGCGCTTGCATCCCCGGTCTGCTCGGATCATCTAGAGGGCATGACGAACACACTGTTTTCCTTTGGTCACGGATACTCTGCCCAAGCCCTGTCGCGCCGCCTGACGCCCGAGGGTTGGCGCGTTGTTGGCACCACGCGGGATGCCGAGGGTACTGACGCTATTCGCGCCTCCGGCGCTGAGCCGTTGATCTGGCCTGGAGAAGTGCCGGATCTGGATGGGGTCTCGCATCTGCTGATCTCGACCGCACCGAAGGAGGATGGCGATCCGGTACTGGCGGCGCTGGGCACCGAGATCGCCGCGCGCGCGGAGCAGTTCAAATGGGTTGGTTATCTGTCGACCACGGCGATCTATGGCGATCATCAGGGCAACTGGGTGGATGAGGCCACGCCACCTGCGCCGACAGCCAAACGCGGGCGCTGGCGATTGCTGGCCGAGGAGCAATGGTCGGCTATTCCCGGCCTGCCGATCCATATCTTCCGACTGGCGGGCATCTATGGCCCCGGTCGCGGGCCTTTTTCCAAGCTCAAGGGCGGTGGGACCCGGCGGATTATCAAACCGGGTCAGGTGTTCTCGCGCATCCATGTGGAGGATATCGCGCAGGTTCTCGCAGCTTCGATGGCGGCCCCGAATCCCGGCGCTGTTTATAACGTTTGCGATGATGAGCCGGTGCCGCCGCAAGATGTGATCGGCTACGCAGCCGAACTGCAGGGCCTGCCGCTACCGCCCGCCGTTCCGTTTGAAGAGGCCGAAATGACGCCGATGGCGCGCAGTTTCTACAGTGAGAATAAGCGGGTTCGAAACAACCGGATCAAGGATGAGCTTGGGGTCAAACTGCTCTACCCCAATTACCGCGTTGGGCTGGAGGCCCTGATGAAGGTCACTGAGCAGTCTTGATTATGTCGGCCGCTTTCTCGGCAATCATGATCGTGGGCGCATTGGTGTTGCCCGAGATCAGAGTTGGCATGACTGACGCATCGACGACCCGCAACCCTTCGATCCCGTGAACCTTTAGCTCTGGGTCGACCACAGCCATCTCATCCAGCCCCATCTTGCAGGTGCCGACGGGGTGATAGATCGTATCGGCGCGAGCGCGGATATGGCGTTCCCAATCCGCGTCGGTTTCGGCGGTTTCGGTCCCAAACATCTCTTTATGACGGTAAGGGACAAGGGCGGGGGCCTGCATGATGTCTCGCATCATCCGCGCACCTTTGATCATGGTTTGCAGATCGCGGTCATCGGATAGAAACTTGGGATCAATGGCGGGTGCGGCGAAAGGATTGGCACTATGCAGACCGACGGTGCCCCGGCTTTCGGGCCTTAGCTTGCAGATGTGGCAGCTATAGCCATGGCCATAGTGCAGCTTGCGGGCGTGATCATCGACCAGCGCAATGGCGAAATGGAGCTGAATGTCGGGACGGTCCAGTTCAGGAGAGGTCTTCAAGAACGCGGCCCCTTCGGCAAAGGGCGTCGAGGCCATCGATGACCCGGTTTTGCGCCAGCGCAACAGATGCCCCATCAGGCGCATGCCTGCCGTCAGGCCGATACCGAAATTGTCGGTGTCCTTGGTTTTGTAAGCCAGAATGAAATCCAGATGATCTTGCAGGTTTTTACCAACGCCAGGCAGGTCATGACGGACTGCTATTCCGTGCTGGCGCAACTCTTCCCCGTCGCCGATACCGGACAGCTGCAAAATTTGCGGTGATTGAAGCGCGCCCGCACAGATCAACACCTCTCGTCTGGCCGAGACCGAGATATCTTCGCCTTTTGCTCTCTTCTTATAGATCACTCCAGTCGCGCGTTTGCCATCGAAGGTCAGTTCTTTGGCATGGGCATGGGTGATGACGGTCAGGTTTGAACGATCCATGACCGGATGCACATAGGCCGCTGCGGCTGAACATCTTTCCCCGTTGCGGGTCGGGTCGCGGAATTGCGTCACCTGATAGAGTCCAACGCCCTCGTTATCGCCGCGATTGAAATCCTCGACGCGGCGGTGCTGCATCTGGCTGGCGGCATCGATGAAGGCATTGGTGATCGGGCGCGGCTCTTTCTGATCCGACACCTGCAGGGGGCCACTATCGCCATGTAGGTCATCTGCACCCTGCTCGTTGTTTTCCGAGCGTTTGAAGTAAGGCAGAACGCTGTCCCAATCCCAACCGTCGCAGCCCAGATCGGCCCAACCGTCATAGTCCTGTCGCTGCCCGCGTATATAGAGCATGGCATTGATCGCGCTGGAGCCTCCCAAGGCTTTGCCGCGCGGCTGATATCCTTTCCGCCCGTTCAGGCCCGGTTGCGGGACTGTCTCGAACGCCCAATTGCTGATCTTGGGGCGTCCGGGAAGCGTCGACACTACGGCGGCGGGCATACGGATGGCGATATGTTTTCCGGGACCACCGGCCTCAAGCAGGCAGACGCTGATGTTCGGGTCCTCGCTCAGGCGACCGGCCAGAACCGATCCGGCCGAGCCTCCGCCGACGATCACATAGTCAAACTCCATCCTGCTGTCCTTATGTCCTGCTCGGGGTCTTTGGCCGCTTGTTCGGGCCAGACTGAAAGCGAACAGGAAAGAAGACAATCTGCCTGAGCGCGTTGTGACCCAAGGTTACGGGTCGGAGGATCCACGTATCATAGGTTTTGGTTATTGTTATTATGAGAAAACAAAACTTATCTCTATGTCTCTGGTTTGCTAGATTTCCCCCGACACAAGGGCGCAGAGTCGCCCTGATGAGTGGGGGCTGCGCCAATCTCGGCGAGCGACCCTTGAAATCCATCAGGGCTACATCTTTCTGTAATCTTGTTCGTTACAGTTAATACCGCGCTGAGCCGCAAGACCTGAGCCAGGATTGGAGATCGATATGGACGGAAGTGATAACCCCAAAGCAGGCGGTTGCCCTGTGATGCATGGCGCTGGCACGCGTTCGAATCGCGACTGGTGGCCCAACCAGCTGAAGCTTTCGATCCTGCACCAGCATGCACCGGCATCGAACCCGATGGGCGCAGATTTCGACTATGCTGAAGAGTTCAAGAAGCTGGACTACAAAGCGCTGAAAGAAGACCTCTATGCGCTGATGACGGATTCGCAGGACTGGTGGCCGGCAGACTATGGCCATTATGGTGGCTTCTTCATCCGTATGGCGTGGCATAGTGCCGGGACCTACCGGACGGCAGATGGCCGTGGCGGCGCCTCGACCGGGAACCAGCGTTTTGCTCCGCTGAATAGCTGGCCGGATAACGGAAACCTCGACAAGGCCCGCCGCTTGCTGTGGCCGATCAAGCAGAAATACGGAAACCAGATTTCCTGGGCCGACCTGATGATTCTGGCGGGGAACTGCGCCATCGAGTCGATGGGCGGCAAGACCTTCGGTTTCGCCGGTGGTCGCGAAGACATCTGGGCCCCAGAGGAGGACATCTATTGGGGTTCGGAAACCGAATGGCTGGCCCCGACGGACAACCCACATAGCCGTTACTCGGGCGAGCGTGATCTGGAAAACCCACTGGCCGCCGTGCAAATGGGTCTAATCTATGTGAACCCGGAAGGTCCGGACGGACAGCCCGACGCGCTGGCCTCGGGCCGTGATATCCGCGACACCTTCGGTCGCATGGCGATGAATGACGAGGAAACCGTCGCTCTGGTCGCAGGTGGCCACACCTTTGGTAAGGCGCATGGTGCGGGTGATCCCGATCTGGTTGGTCCCGATCCAGAGGCCGCTCCGATTGAAGAGATGGGCTTTGGCTGGATCAACAAGTTCGGCTCGGGCAAGGGTGACGACACCACCACCTCGGGGATCGAGGGCGCGTGGACCGCGAACCCGATCCAATGGGACAATGGCTATTTCGACCTGCTGTTCGCCTATGACTGGAACCTGACCAAAAGCCCCTCGGGCGCGTGGATCTGGGAGCCAGTGAATGTCAAAGAAGAAGACATGGCCCCGCAGGCGCATGATCCGTCGAAGAAGGTCAAAACCATGATGACCACCGCCGACATGGCGATGCGCATGGATCCGATCTATGGCCCGATATCGAAACGCTTCCACGAGAACCCGGTAGAGTTCGCCGATGCTTTCGCACGCGCCTGGTTCAAGCTGACTCACCGCGACATGGGTCCGCGTTCGGCCTATATCGGCGAAGAAGCCCCCGCTGAGGAGCTGATCTGGCAGGACAACGTCCCTGCAGTCGATCACGATCTGATTGACGATGCGGATGTGGCCGACCTGAAAGCCAAGATCGCTGCGACTGGGCTTTCGGTGTCCGAGCTGGTCTCGACAGCTTGGGCCTCGGCTTCGACTTACCGTGGCTCGGACAAGCGGGGCGGTGCCAATGGTGCCCGAATCCGTCTTGCGCCGCAGAAAGACTGGGACGTCAACGAACCGATGAAGCTGTCCAAGGCGCTGGGCGCGTTGGAAGGCGTTCAGGCCGCGTTTAACAATGCTCAATCGGGCGGCAAGAAAGTGTCCTTGGCCGATGTGATCGTTTTGGCGGGTGCTGTTGGTATCGAACAGGCGGCCAAAGCAGGCGGTCAGGATGTTGAAGTGCCGTTTACCCCGGGCCGGACCGACGCGTCTCAAGAGCAGACCGATGTGGACAGCTTTGCCGTGATGGAGCCAATCGCAGATGGGTTCCGCAATTACCAGAAGGCCGACTATACCGTCTCGCCCGAAGAGCTGTTAGTCGACCGGGCGCAGCTGCTGACACTGTCTGCCCCTGAGATGACGGCCCTTGTAGGCGGTCTGCGTGTCTTGGGTGCGAATTTTGGTGACAGCAAGCACGGTGTGTTCACCGATCGCGTCGGTGTGCTAAGCAACGACTTCTTCACCAACATCCTGGACATGAGCACGGAATGGAAACCCTCGGGCAAAGGCGTCTATGAGGGACGTGACCGCACCAGCGGTGAGGTCAAGTGGATGGGAACTCGTGTCGATCTGGTCTTCGGTTCGAACTCGCAATTGCGGGCATTGGCCGAGGTCTATGGTCAGGCAGATGCCGAGGGCAAATTCGTCTGCGACTTTGTTTCGGCCTGGAACAAGGTGATGAACGCGGATCGCTTTGATCTGAAGTAGTGGCCTACACCACTCACGAAAAAGCGCCGTCCGAGGAGACTCGGGCGGCGTTTTTCTCAGTCCGTCCTGAACGCATACCAAGCATTGGGTACGATTCAGGCGCTTGGCTGTTCGTTGTCAGCTATCCGTGGGGGTATAGGCGGAAAAACCGCCAGTAAAATGAAGCTAACCTGTTGCTTTTATTAAGGTAGGAAACTTTCTGCCGAGAAATTTGAAGTTTTTGCAAAATGGGGGTTGCAGGTCCCAGACCTAATCCGTAAATACCCCTTCACCGGCGCTGCTAAGGCGCTGGGGCGCTGCTGAGGCGCTGGGGCGCTGCTGAGGCGGTGGAGACGCTCAGGATAGACTGGGGGCATCTGAGGTTGAGTTTTAGGCGGGCGCGC
>NZ_JBQFTH010000022.1:0-38428 GCF_056538565.1 Ruegeria sp. BG11
ACGGGGCCAGCGGCTTCGTCCAGGTCGCCCTGCTCACCGGCGTCCGCAACCTGGCCGGAACCGAAGCCGATATGGAAGCAAACGGACGGTTGATCACTACAGATCCACCGCCTGTGGCAAATGATGACTATGTTAGTGTAGACAGTTCAGGATCTTGGTCGATTGATGTTCTGAGCAACGATGTGGATCCAGATGCAGACTACCTGACTACGCTGGAGATCAGCGGTATAGCCGCTCAGCCCGGTAATGGATCCGTAGCTATTGTGAATGGCGAAATCATCTACACCCCGAATGCCGGGTATGTGGGCAGTGACAGTTTCGATTATACGATCAGTGATAGTAAAAGCATCGATAGCGCCACCGTCTACCTGTCTGTAGGACAACGTGATTTCACTGGAGAAAGTCGCGCTCTAGTCGTCGATTTGTCACAGGCCAACTACGCCTATGCAACAACCGTCATGGCATTCGGTGATTCCTTAACGCAAGGCTACAAATTCGGAAATCCGGATGCCGAAGGCGGCTTCCGCGATGATCTGTTCGATACCTTATCTGCTAACAATGTCTGGATCGACTATGTCGGCAGCTTCAACGACGGTCCCGATAACATGATCGACCGAGATCACAATGCCACACCGGGACATAGCTTGGCGGAATCGCTGACCGATGATCCGGACGATGCCATGAATTTCTCGTTGACCGTTGATGAAATCAATCCTGGCGTGACCTTGTTCATGATGGGCACGAATGACTTGAATGGACCGACGAAAGTCGGTCAGGTTCTGGGCGGGATACAAACCCTGATCGAGCAATTCTATGCGCTAGAAGGGGCGCAAGACCGTCACCTGGTGATTTCGCTTATACCTGTAAAGCCGGCCTTTGCAAATCTAGTTGCGGCAACCAATGAAGGCTACAGCATGGTCAATGGCGAAATGATCGCCGGAGACGCGGGCAACGGGACCTTCGTACCGGGCATTCGGCAAATCGTGGATTCGGAAGCGGCCACGCATCCAACTCTGCATCTATTCGAGCCCCCGATCACCGAAAACGAGCTTCTGCCGGATCAGGTGCATTTCACCGATGCAGGGGATGCGCTTTATGCAGAGGCGATGGCCGATTTTCTGGAAGAAGAGATCGGCTTCTGGGCTGGAACGATCGGAGGATCGGGAATATCTCTAGATGCTGTGAATGTCATTGGCGGCGGTGCCGGGGATCTTCTGATAGGTGACGCGCAGGCAAACCTTCTGAATGGCGGTGGCGGAAATGATGTGGTTCGCGGCGGTGCCGGTGACGACGACTTGCTGGGTGGCGCGGGGATAGACCGCCTCGATGGTGGCGCCGGAGCCGATACCTTGACTGGAGGAGAGGGCGATGACAGCTTTATCTTCGGCACGGATTTTGCCCTGAATGCCACTTCGGCGGATGTCATTTTGGATTTTGGCGACCAGGGGGCAGACCGTCTGGTCTTTGAACAGTCGCTTGGCCCGGCAACGGTAGCGGATCAACTCGATGGATTGGGTGTCGTCATCACCATCAACGGGTCTGATATCAATGTGGATGGTGCCAGTTCCGGCCTGCTCAAAGGCACGTCGCTTGGCGGCGGCAATTATGAGCTTACCTCCGACGCATCGCTGGTTCTATTCGTCCAGGATCCTGATATTCTGTTGGGATAAAATGGCTGGCCAGTCGCGTGGTGGTATATCTGATTGGCCAAACCAACTTACAAGGTACACCTCGAAACCAGTAGAGCTGGTTTTGGAAACTCTGCGCTTTTCATCAGACAAGATGTTAGCGATCAGAATCTGGTCAGGCAAATTTCAAACAATATGGAATGCACTGACGACATCGAAAAACACTGAGTGGGGTGAAAGAGTAAGTTGGGAGGTGAAATGGACGAGCTAGATACTATGAGAGAAAAGCCCGTTTTTTCCTGTGTTATCATCAACCACAATGGGCGAAACGTCTTAAAACGAACCTTGGACTCACTGGCGCAACTGGATACCCCCCCGACAGAGTACATTGTTGTTGATGATGGCTCGACTGACGATGGGTTAGAATTTCTTAAACAACACTATCCACATGTCCAGATAAAATCGCTTCCCAAAAACACCGGTCGTACATCCATTGTACGTAATACCGGAATTAGGTGCGCAACGCATCGGTTTGTTTTGGTAACAGATAATGATATTTCATTCCATCGAGATGCCGTTACCGCCTTGCTAGGCGTGATGCAATCCCGTCCCGAAGCTGCTGCGTGCACACCAGCAGTCATGTACAATGATGACTCGGAGGAGATATTCATCTTTGGTCATCAGATGCACTGTCTTTGTTGTTCCGCCGCATATGATAAGGAATCTTTGGATGTTCTGCAGAGGAAGGGGCCACACCCAGCAGTTGGTGGCGGGATTGCACTACTAGACAAAAAAAAGATCGAAAAAATCGGTTTCTTCAACGAAAATCTCGTGATTGGTTGGGGAGACGATGGAGAACTACACCATCGTTTGAAGATGATGGGGCTTGCATGCTTTGCCGTGCCTGATGCCTTAGTCTATCACAATCGGATCCGCACGGTCCCCCGTATTCAAGGTATGGTGCATAATCGGCTTGTCTTTCTCGGTACCAACTACCAGATGAGGACACTTATAAGTCTGCTTCCGATTCTTATTATCTTTGAATGTCTGTTGTTAAGTTATGTTGTAGCCAATAGAAAATTCGGGGAGTATACAGGAGCTTGGCGCAGTGTTTTTCAGATACGCGCGCAAATTCGCCGCGACCACAGACAGTTGCAAAAAATGCGCACCACCATGGACCGGGACCTGTTCGTATCTGGGCTGCCGGATCTCCCGTTTACAAGTAGCAGAGCCAGTGTGAATGCGCTATTGGGTCTGGCCGGAAACGCGCTCCGAATTTACTGGTCGATGGTCAGAGTTATTCTGTGATTGCAGCGGGTAGCAATCGCGTCAGGACGTGGAGGCAGGCAAATTCTTGCAGAAGTGATTGACGAACTGGGGCATCATGTTCTCGGATCATATCCGAAGTTTGTACATGCGCGAACAGTCGATGAAACCCAAAAGGAAGTTCCCGTATTTGTTTATCACAGCATTGATCCGGAAGAGTTTGAAACACACCTGCTGTATCTCTCGGAAAATGGTTATCAGACCCTTGATTGCGACACGTATATAGCAATCCTGAAAGGGCAGAGATCGGCACCGTCACGAGCGGTTATGTTGACGATAGATGACGGTCGTAAGAGCGTATATAAAACCGCATTCCCTTTACTGCAAAAGTACAATATGCAGGCAGTGGTGTTCCTAATTCCTGGTTATATTCGTGACAGAGGTCCCGTTCAGGTCATTGCAGCCGATCGGCAGGATCTGGATTTGATGACATGGTCAGACATAGAAGAAATAGCGCGTACGGGCTGCATTGATTTTCAATCGCACACATATTTCCACCATCGTGTGCCTGTATCAGATAAACTCCTTGGCTTTGTAACGCCAGATACTGCTACCGCGCTTTTTGATATTCCGGTTGCGCCAGGACACGAACCGGATCCGGTTACGGCAAAAACCGCTTTACTCGGCTACCCGATTTTCGAAGCCGAGTCACGTATGTCGGGCAAACCAGCGTTCTTGCCCAACGAAAGCTTCGTGCAGAATCTTCTGACGACTGTACGCATGGCTGGGCCAGACTTTTTTCAGAACCCCGAATGGAAGCAGGAACTTGAAGCTGTCGTTAAAAAGTGGCGACGGGAGCTACCGGCTTTGGGCCGATTAGAGACAGGTGCTGAAATCGAAGCGGCAATCGAAAACAGCCTGCGTATATCAAAGGCAGAAATCGAACGACATGTTCCGCAAACATCCGTGCAGCACCTTTGTTTCCCGTATACGATCGGCTCTCAATTAGCTGTCGACATTGCAAAACGCACTGGCTACGAAAGTTGCTTTTGGGGCCTTAGGCGAGGGCGGCGCTGTAATCGTTCAGGAGATGATCCAATGTTCTCTGTCCGACTGAAAGGTGATTTTTTGATGCGCTTGCCAGGCAAAAGGCGCATATCGCGCTCCCAAATATTAGTGCTAAAGGTAAAACGCCGATTATCTGGAGTACCCGTTTATTGAAGTTGAAGATAAATTCGCCGATCGTCCGTATTTTTGGAAGCGTTGCCCTGCTAGGACTATTGGCGCATCAAATCGACATGGCAGCCTTTTATCGATCGCTGCGCGAAATAAACCTTGAATGGATATTCACTACTATTTTGTTGGGTATCGCATTGATGTTATTCAATGCCTTCCGATGGAGCTTTCTCGTCGATCGTCAATTGGGAGTTCCGTTTAAGGTTTTTGTGCAACTGACCTTCTTCAGCTCTTATGCAGGATTGTTCTTACCCGGCACGATTGGTGCAGAAGCTATCCGCGTTGGCGGCCTTGCACGCGAATCCAGCTTTGCAGTCGCCACAGCCTCTGTGATCGTTGACCGGCTTATGTCCTTAATGTCGCAGTTCATTTTGGCGTTTGTCGCTCTAGCGTTTGTGGCGGACGGCACGAACAGCGATTTGCGACTTTGGGCAAGCGGGGGTGTTTCAATCATGATCTTGGGCGCCAGTATGATAATGAATAGAGGCATGCGCAAAGCAGTATTGAAGTTCTTTCACTGGCCACGCTTGCAGGTCATTCGAGATCAGATCGAAAAATTTTTCTACGCCCTAGATACGTACAGAAGCGGTCAGGTCATTTGGATCTCGCTTGTTCTTGCCTTCCTGCTCCAGATATTGCGGGGAGTATTTCTTTGGGCTTGTGCGAGCGCCATTGGCGCCAATATTTCCGTGGTGATGTTTCTTGTCGCCCTGCCGATGGTGAGCATGATCGAAGCCATTCCAATCTCCGTAGCAGGCGTTGGCCCCAGAGAAGCGGCTTTCAGTTTTGTTTTAGTACAGTTCGGTGTTCCCCCAGAACAGTCAGTTTCAGCTTCATTGATTGCATTCATCACAGGGACGTTGATCGCGTCAGCTCTTGGGTTTTTTGCAATGTCTTTAATGGGGAATAGGAGCATGAGATCTAAATGATCTCTCGCTGTACTCGCCTTGCGATTCAACCCTAAGTCCGGTTAAAAAAACTCAGGTTAGTATTCTGTTATCATGGAGAAACACTATTATCCTGACAATGCGCGGTCAGACAAAAGTTCAAATGTAAGAGCCACATCCTCATCTGTAAGTTCCGCGGCTTCGAGCGTACGTTGGATTCTTTCAGGCCGTGATGTAGAAAACAGTACTGCACCGCTAGAATTGGCACGAAGTGCACAAGCGATCAAATGTGCGGCACAGAGTTCCGAGTTTGACGATAGTTTTTTCGCATGTTCTTCTAGGTACCGTTCACCTTCATAACATTCCATAAATTTGCGTGTAGTTGAAAGATTTTCCCCTAAAATCGAGTGATTTACGATTAATCGCCTAGGCTTCACCTGCCAATCGTCAGATATTTCTTGGATTGGGTCGTTTTTGAACTGTATAACCTCATGCTCACTCGCTCCATGAGTGGCGATATCTCTTGATATGTCTGGTTGAGTTGCCACACCAAAGACCTTTATTTTCCCTTCTTTTTTGAATTCTCCAAGCAAGTCCAAAACGTCGCCACTGGTAGCTTCATTTAACGTACATTCGTGTAACAAGAAGATATCGATAAAGTCAGTCTTCAATTGTCGCAGCGATGTCTCGAGACTTTCCCTGATTTCTGCGGGGCCAAATGCATTGAAGCGCGGTCTGAGCGGGGGTGGTTCTAAAATTTTTCTCGATAGCCTTACTCTACGAGCAATTTCTGCCGACTTTGCCCGAACGCGCCAAACTAACGTAGGTGAGACTGGCCAGATGCCTGCCTTCGTAGCAATCACCAGCTTATCACGTTTGTTTACGATCACCTCACC
This sequence comes from Ruegeria sp. BG11, assembly GCF_056538565.1. Taxonomy (NCBI): domain Bacteria; kingdom Pseudomonadati; phylum Pseudomonadota; class Alphaproteobacteria; order Rhodobacterales; family Roseobacteraceae; genus Ruegeria; species Ruegeria sp. BG11. The sequence goes on from NZ_JBQFTH010000022.1 coordinate 5,914, forward strand.
CAAAAGGCCTTCGGCCTTACCATATCCATATAGACGGGCGGTGTCGAAATAAACGATGCCGCGGTCAATCGCCTCTTCCAATACTCTAATGGAAGTGGCCGCTTCGCGACCGGCATACAAATTTCCACACCCAAATCCGATCCTGCACTTTCGTTTACTTAAAAAATCAGATTGTAAATCGTGGATAAAACTATTGCTTTCAATTTGCCGCGGGGGCTCTTTCATAAGAGTACTCCACAATAAACTTATTGTAATGTAGGCCTGCTCTGGCACTGGGCCAAGCTGAAGCCACTCTAAAAGGATATTAACCTGGTGAGACTAGAACAAGCGATAGCACGCACCACTTTGGATAGGATCACGCGACAAACTGGCTATGACGCTATCATAGTTGGTGCAGGGGCATCCGGCGGCCTCGCAGCCACACTTCTAACGGAAGCCGGTTTGAATACGCTTGTACTCGATGCAGGCTTGCAGGCACCATTTTTTCACCGGCCCATCGATAGGACATTGTCGTGGATGTTACCAACATTCTCAAAGCCTGAGTTATACCGTTTCCTTCCCTGGCGGGTCATTAACAAGACTCAGCAGGCATTCCGTATGGCTGGGCGTCTAAGGCGCCCAATTCAATCAAAATGTTATGCTTGGCCCACAGCTCCTGACGCGTTCGTGGATGATTTAGATAATCCATACAATCACCCAACTGACAAACCATACAACTGGATTCGCGTCCGAAAGCTTGGTGGCCGCATGATTGTACCAGCTCATGGCAAACAATATTATCGTCATTCCCAGATTGACTTTACACCCTCAGACAATTTGGGACCAAATTGGCCTGTCAGCGCTACTGACCTCGACCCGTGGTATGTCGAAGTGGAGCGCCGCTTGTCTTTGAATGGTCGCTATGAGCACTCGCCCTGGATTCCAGACAGCGTAATTACGAACGAGCTAGAGCCGAATGATACACAGGCCACGCTTATCGAAAAAATCGGGCAACGTTGGAAAGATGCGGACATCATCCTAGGTCGGTACGCACTACCGCTAAACTCGCTCGACACTGCCGCTCAGACGGGGCGTTTAGACTGTCGGCAAGGAGCAATTGGATGCCAGGTACTCTTTAACGCGCAAGGTCGAGCGAATGGGATGCGGTTCTACGACCAAAAATCAAAAATGTTTCAGGACGCGCAGGCACCACTGGTTTTTCTTTGCGCGTCTGCATTAGAGAGCACGCGGATTCTAATGCTCTCAAGAAGCAAACCGCATGTGAAAGGGGTTGGCATTTCTTCGGACGCTTTAGGGCGCTACATTATGGATCACGTTTCGCTCAAAATCGAAGGTGTCAGCCGATCCAAAGGCCTTGGGCGCAGTAAGATGGGGGTTGAGGATTGTATTTTTCTTCCACGCTTTGACATGCGTGATGGAAACTCAAGCAGCGCCGGGCGCGGGTACGGCGTGCGTGTCTATATGTTCCCGGGTGCCGACAACACTTCGCATTTTACCGCCGTTTCAGATGCAGAAATGTTGCCTCATGCGGAAAACCGAGTAGAGCTCTCGACAATGAAAGACAAATGGGGAATTCCAGCGCTGAAAATATCATGTGAGCACCACTCAATTGAGTCGCAAGTTGCTCAAGAACAGCTTGCAGCACTTAGTGAATTGGCCGACCTCTTCGATGTTACAATCCATAATAAAGAGAGCGTCACTCCGTCGATACCCGGTTCCTCAATTCATGAGGTCGGCGGTGCCCGAATGGGAACTTCACCAGAAGAATCCGTTCTTGATCTGAACAACCAGGTCTGGGATTCGCCAGGGTTGTACGTTACCGACGGGGCAGCCTTTCCATCAATCGGAATTCAAAACCCAACGCTCACCATTATGGCACTAACAGCACGAGCGTGTGATCATGCTATCCAAAGCAAACGAGGCTATTGAGTTCAATTGTTTCGACAACAGAATATCCCTACGTCAGTGAAATATCCAAGTTCGGACAACTTTGGGTAAAGCTTCGGGACAATTATTCGAAACGGGATCGCCGAACTCAGAAAAGATATTCTCACCTTCAATCGCACTTTTCTCTATTCTTTCACGCAAGATGAGTAGCGTCCATCTCTCCTGTGATCGAACGGCGATGTCACCCCTACCTTGCTGGCGCACACATTCGCCCGGCCCAACTAGAAACGCTCGCACATCTTCACTTTGCTGCTGCATGAAAAACAAGAATGCTGGAAATAACGCAGCGACCCCGATCAATAGCTGTCGTGATCCTAGCGTTATCGGCATCTTAGGTAGCAAGTTGAACAGGTCACCAACTGGTTTAGAAATGATAAGTACCGAATACGTAAATGCAGGTATACCATAGCGAACTGCCAACCCGTGATGAACATCAGCTCTATGAGTCAATAAAAAAATCACCAAAAACGTTATGCAAATCGAAAAAAGCAACAAGTATGAAATAAATTCACGCTCTATAGTGTTTGAAGGGTTTGCACAGAATTTATGAAGCTTCCGGAAGAGGTTCCTATTTTTCTCAAACATCTTCACGCCTCTAAATAAAATATAAATGCCAGCAGCAATAAGAAAAACTGTGGGTAGGTATTTTTGTAACCAAATAAAAAAATTTCCAACGTCTGACAGAATGCTGGCTAAAAATGTAAAATAATTCCGTATTCTATATAGTTCTGGACCAAAATTTCTATCGCCACTCTGTATGCAAAGTATGCTAATAACCACACCTAGTAGTCCGGCCGCTAAAAAAACTAGGTTCCTATTACTTGGAAACTTAACCAATACAGAGCAACCGAGACCCCAAGCGATAGCGGGTAAAACGCATATGCTTACCGGATGCGAGGCAAGTGCGACGACCAAAACTGGCAAGTACGCATATGAAACGCTGGAATCAAAAGCTACTATTCGCACAAGCAAGATTCCAGCACCAACCATTGCAGGCCACATAGAATACATTAAATTAAACTGATTAAGTGGAGAAATCCATGCGCTGCCAACTGAAATGACACACAGCCAAAAAAGAATACCCTTTGAACCTACTTCACATAGATAGCTTGATGCTTGGATCAAAAGAAAAAAGGTAAAAATGGATGCTAAAGAAAAGTACAAAAAGATTTGCGGTACAAAGTTAAGACTACTAGAAAGGTATGCGACCACTTGCGGGTAAATGGCTATATATCCACCATAGTCTCGAAGCACTTCTGGTGACGCTATATTATTATAATAATTAAATAAAACAACGGCATCTTCAACTAAAAGGAAAGGTCCATTGGCGTAATTATCAGAAGGGGGAAAAGAATAGGGTGAAAAAATAACACCCACTAACAAAGACAGCATCGCCAACAGACTTGCTTGAAAATTCTTGCTTCCACTCATTTTCCGATGATCTCTTCTTTCAGTAGCGTCTCCCTCACCCCCACAGCACTATAACCTCCGAATGCATCATGTGCGTTTCCGAGAAAAGAAAGGCTTTTAGAAACATAATTCTCATTAACACTGCCCCAATAAACTCAAGTGTTTCAACTTTTTGCAGGACATTAGGCCACCTATCAACAAGAGCATTGTTAAAAGTGTAAATGGCATAAATAGGTAGGATTCCGTCATGCTTTGGGCTAACGTAACGGCGCATACACAAAGAAAAAAAACTGTATAAACCGGTTCAGCCTTGTTTCCAATGAGTAGGATGTTTACGATCGACCAAGTTATAATAAGAACACAAAATAGCAATCCGATTATACCTTGATGCACAACTATTTCGTAGTACGAATTGTGAAACGAGAAAGTTGCGCCTGACACTTTATGGAATTCTTCATAAATTCGACTTGCTTCAGACAGCTTGTCGTAGGGAGTCCAAAATCCACCTGCTCCAACTCCAAGAAAGGGGCTCTTCTCTATCTGCTGACTTGCATATTGCCACAACACGGTTCGCCCGGTTAGAGTGCTATCCTTTCCAAATGCTGATAGAATCGCGTCAACCGGATCAACGGTTCTCGATGAGAAAACTATTGAAGATACAAAAAAAAGAGCACCTAAGAATGTTGAGCCAAACACGTAGAACAAGGGGCGCTTTAGAATTCCTGTGCGTGGCAAGACGCCAAAGAAGAGCACCATCCCCAAAATGCCAAGTGCAAGTAACACAGCTGTTGCTGAGTCTGCTCTATTTATCTGAATTGCTGCTAGGATTGCCATAATGCAAGCAATCAACCTAAGCCTTTTCGGGTAAACGGTATCAATTATGATACAAAGCGAAGAAAGCCACAGAAAAACCATGGCGGAACCCATCGCATTCTTGCTTTTGAACACCCCACGAGCAGTGTGTCCCGTTCCCCAATAGGGAGCCAAAAAACTCATTATCGCATAGTAGCTCGCAACTAAGAAAAGTGACACCACGATATCGCGCGCGGTTAATCGCGTTGCAATGCAATAGCAGATCATGATTGTGAGTGTCAGTTGAAGGCCCGACCTCACAATCAACCCAGTTTGATCCCCCCAAAGGACGGAAAGCATCCACCACGCTGGAAAGACAAACAGGATCGCGCTGCGTGCAATCAGCGGGAAATTTCTGTTGAAATCCCGCACGAAGGCCCAGGCAAAATATAGAGCCAGTGGATAGAGGATCAATTCATCATACCGGAACTGCTTAAACGTGACGAAAAACCACAATGTCACCAGTACGTGGTCGCGCCGATGCTCGAACGCCTCGCGTTTGGAAGAATATGTCTCCATCACAGTCATGCTGCCAAACCTGCCCGGTGCGTTACCGCTATATGATCGGCCAGACGCAGCGCCATGGCAACCACGGACAAGGTTGGATTGGCCTGCCCGGACACAGGGAAGACCGCGGCAGATGCGACGAACAGGTTTCCAGTGCCATGCACGCGGCAATTGGGATCGACAACCCCATCTTGCGGGTCCGCCGACATGCGTGTCAGGCCGATCTGGTGATACCCATCGCGGGACTTGCGGATGATCGCCTCGGCAAGGGTGTCATCGTCCGGCAATGATATGTCGGCTGCGTTCGCCAACTGCACACGTTGGGCCAGTAGCTTATGCGCATCAAGCAGCGCCTGAACGGTGCGCGCGCCATAACGAAAATCGACCTTCAACCTGCGCCGACCGGTCTGGTCCACATCGTCCGACAGCATGGCCCGACTGTCATGTTCCGGGAAGTGCTCAGCATGATAGGCCAGCGCGTAAGGCCCGGTACCCCGGGCCACCAGACGCTGCGGGCGCCGGGCGATTTCCGCCGAAAACCGCTTGGCCCCCGAGCGCATGGCGTCAATCACCCCGACCGGATCACGTAAAACATTGGCGATATGCGCCCCTGCCTGTCCCAGGCCATCTGAACCTTTCAGCAGATGTTTTGCCGAAATCTCACCCGACCGGTTCCGAGGATCGGACGGAGCGAGGTTTTCGACCCAGAACGCAACATTGGAAGGCGCGTCCCCGGTCAAGACAAACCGGCGGCGATAGGGGCTGTGGCCATTTTCACTCTGATATCCAAAGCCACTGCACACCGCGGGATCACGGAATGTAATCTCTGCCACGGCACCCGTCAGGTGGCCCATGTAATACCGGCCAAGCGCACTTGAAGGCCCGCCGAACGCCTCGGGCCGCACAGCCTGATCCAACAACAGAAGACGCGTCGTCTCAAGCCCGCCACAAGCCAGAACGACCTGTTGGCAGGGCAGGGTGGTGGTTTGCCCTTCGTGCAGTATTTCAAGCACGCGCACCCGGGCTTGCGGACCTTCGCTCCAACGCATTGACAGAAGCTGCGCCTGCTTGAGCAGGTCAACCGGTTCGCGCCCCAGCTGCAGCCGCTCCTGTAGCGCATCTGCCTGCCCCAGCGCATTCAGCAACTCGACCCGTTCAACGCTCACACCTTCGACCGAAGGCCACCCGGCAGGCGCGGGCTTTTCGAATTCCGTATCCGACTCCAGAAATTCAGCGGCAGGCGCGACCCACTTTGCATAGTCTTCAAAAGCGATCGGCCAGGGATGTACATGCCGCCCGGATTGCGTTGAAAAATCTTCGGGATCGAACGGCACACAGCGTCCGCCCCAACCCAAAAGTGTACCGCCCACGGCTTCGCGGTTGGTACGCTGGCGGGGATCGTGGGTGTCACGCGACACGATCTCATCCCGGTCAATCGTTCCGTCGATCTCACCGGAGTTGAAGTCGCCCTGTTCGATGACCAGAACTTTCAGCCCGGCGCGACCCAAGGCAAATGCCAAAGCCAATCCAGCCGCCCCAGCCCCAATGACGCAGATATCATAGTCTTTTGCCTGAACTTCTGCGAGGCTGATCCGGGTCATTGCGATTTCACCGGTTGTGCCGCGTTGCGTTCCCGACGTGCAAGCCCGGCCAGCTTGCGCAGGGTGACTACAGGAGACGCTTGAACCGGGCCAATACGCGTGGTCGTCCCTTGATCTTGCTGCAGGGCGTGCAGACGGTCTGGAATTGCAGCGCTTGAATACCGATTGACCGCGATGCTGCGCACTTCAGAGCAACGCTTTCGTGTGCCAGCCGGATCATTGCGCAGCGCCGTCAGAATGTCCGGCACTTCAGCAGGTGAGGCATATTGTGCCAGCGGTCCAAAGGTTTCGCGCAGCCTGCGATCTAGGATGCAGGGGCGTTCCATCAACATCGCCTCGAGCACGGTACGCCCAAAAGCTTCGACCCATCTGTCGCTGTGGAAATAGGAAAAAACATCCAGGCTATCCAGAAAACGCTCAACCGGTTCGCCGTTAAACGGAACGATCTCCCATCCGCTCAAGTCGACGCCTGTTTTTTCCAGTTCATGGACCGGACATCCCATGACACGAGTTTTCCAACCCGGTCCAGGTGGCACCAGAGAAGCGGTCACGTCCGAGGCCAAATCGGGCCATTTCAGCATATCTCTTCGACTGTGCCGTCCAACGGCCGCAACCGGCTGGTCAAAGATCTGCCGGACGGGTTCCCAATCGGCGGCATCAAAGGTATTCACCCAATCTGCACTGGTTAAGCGAACAAAGGGTGCGAAACTTCGCAGGTGCTTGCGGATCACGCCCGAAACAGGAGCCCACATGGGGCTAGTGCCGAACGCCCGTTTGACTACACGGGTAGTGGCGATTGGATCGTATTCCAGTGACCCATCCCCGCGGAACGGCGGATGGTGGGCCACCAGAACCGATGTATCAGCTTGAATTTTTGCCGTTTCAGCGACTTTACGAAAGAATGCCAATGGGTGGTGAAAAAAGACAGCATCAGCAACCACTGTGCCACCCGCTTCAAGCATGCGGAACCCGCTCAGATCTGCCAACTCCAAAATAGCGGCATTGTCTTTGTCATCAATATCAACTAAGAAACCTGAGGTTACGGGCAACAACCCTACCGCCGCTCCGGCCGCTTGAAATGCAATAGCATCCGCGAGCATCGCCGTAGCGGTCCCACCCGAGAACTTAGGGTCGTAAACCAGTACGATATCCACCCGCTGAGTACTCATCCCCGGAACCCGGACCAGATGGCCGACAGGTCGCGGTCCAGAAGATCAGACAAGCCTGCGTTCCGGTCCGACAGGTGATGCGCCAGATAAGCCGCCGTGTCCGGTCGCATGACGGGCGGTTTTTCCGACTTCAGCAAGATTGGATTGACGCGCCGGAACCAATGATAGTGCAGCTTGTTGCGTATCTTTTCCGACAGCCCCGTCTCTTGCCCCATATGGTTGCGATAGCGCCCCGCCACGATCCGGCCTCCGATCCGGTTCAGCCATTGCTGGCCTTTGGGCATCGTCGGATAATAGGTCCGGTTAAACCAGGTTTGCAACGTCCCGACATCCATATCGGGCGCTCCGATATGGGTGGTGATCCGATCCAGGAACACCTGCTTATCGGTCAGAAAATCCTCGAATACGGCAACATGTACGACATCCCGGCCGAACACGTCGAAATACCCGGCAATATGAGGGGCGTAGGTCGACCCCAGAATGATTGAACTGTGCTGGCTCAGGGCCTGCTCAAAGCTGCAACTCAGCCGTCCGCTGCAGATCAGATGCCAATATTGCGAATAGGCGCGTTTTACCGGATCGCGCAGCAGAAAGACAAGACGCACATCGGGCAACAGCTCTTTGATGCGCCGCGCGGCCACCGCCGAAAACAGGTAGGTGGTGGAATCCTCACCTATCAGCAACTTGTCCTGAAATCTGGCGAACCTGGACGTGTACCAATCCAGATTGGCTGCATGCTCCTGGCGGGTATCAAACCACTTCAACTCGGGCCCATTTGCATTCAGAAAATCAGGATGGGTAATCGGATCATCCGCATCGAAATAGTGTATTTCTTCGTCGGGTATCCCGATCTGCGGGCTTTGCCCGAGGATGAAATGCAACGAGGTCGTGCCGCATTTGGGCGCGCCGCCGATAATGAAATCAGGTAATCTTGTCAAAGTCCTGAGCTCTTGGGTCATTAGAGGATCTCAATAAAAATATACGGCGGTAAACGCGGTCAGAGAATAAACCGCGCAGGGCAGGGAATCCAGATTGCAGAGACTGCCCAATCGCAAACACCGCTGACATGTTGCAGGCGCCGACCCGTTTTACCATCCCAAAGCCCGCCTTTAGCCTGCCATAGGGTGTGTGCATGCTCAAACAGGGGGCACTCCGGCGGCCTGAAGAAGTTCTTTCGTTGTTTCCGATCCCTCAACAAATGTACTTTTGGGGAGTGAAAGGAGCTGTTTTTGCAACGCCCTGATCGGGAACCGGTTCGCCAGCAGTTCCGCAATCGTGGCCTCAAGTGCGCGGTCCACCGGCTGTTCCAGAAGGATACCGCTGCCGTGTCCCTGCAGCCAGCGGGCGGTTTCGGTTCCGGCTGGGGCAAGCGAGGGTGTGGCAAAATACCCCCCTTCGTAGATTCGGTTGGGCAGCAGCCAGACGGAATTGGCACCGGCCTCGTACCAGTCTCCAGCCCAAACTAGATCAACCGAACCATACAGCGCGGCCAGATCTCCCGGTGCGGAATACCGCCCGCCGAAGGCAACATTTTTATACGGCTTCAATTCCTCTTCGAAATTCGTGAACACACCGGGCGCGGGATAGCCGCGCAGGCTGAGTGTTACGTCGTCGGGAAACCGGCGCGCCAGACCCAACAACAGATCCAATGAGCGTCGGCAGCGCAGATTGCCAAACCACCCGATCCGCAGCGGCCCATCAGATGCGTTTTCGGCCGCTTCTAGCGATGGGCGAGGGGGGAAATCATCCCCTTCGATCATGAGGTTTTCCAACAGGAACGCCCGGTAGGAACCCGGATAATGCACCGCGAAGTGTTCGGTTTCGAATCGTGGCGAGGAAATTACCACAAGGGCGCAATGCGTCAGCAGGCTTTTTTCAACGCGCCGCAATGCGCGCGCAACCGCACCTTGTCCTGTCAGCTTATGGTGCACATCCAAGCATTCATAGATCAGCGGTATATTAAGGCCCAGCTTGCTGCGGGTGCGGACTGCCATCGCCAGCATATCCAGATTACGGGCATAGATGGCCTCACAACTCTCCAGCAGGGCGCGTTCACGCGCCGCAATACCAGCGCCCCGGAAAATCGACATGATCCGTTGCCCATAGGCATTGTCACGCGTCTCTCCGAGGTCGACAACCGGCCAGTCTGTCGCCTGTTTTGTCCCCCGGTGCGGCATGAACCCAACCACCTCATGCCCCGCGCTCTGAAAAGCTCGGGCCCGCCGGCGAATGGCAGGTTCGTTCGAGTTATGGCCAAAAAATGCGATCTTGGGCATGTCGGGTCAGGGTCTTTCACTGGCTAGTGGAGGGGGTTCGGTCTTGTGCCTGCCTCGCAGCACGCGCAGCAGAAAACCCAGCCCCCAGGCCAGATGCATCGTGGCAAGCGCAAGGCTGGCCGTCAGCCCGCACAGGGATCTGTGGCGCAGAGCGATCTGCAAGCCCATACCCAGAATGACAACACCGTAGAACAGTGGCCAGAGCAAAAGCAGACGGGTCACCGGTAAAGCCAGTACGCTGAGCACAGCAAGACCCGTATGAATGGCCGGTATAAGCTGCCTGAGACCTGGTCGGACCTTGTGTTTCAGACAGGTCTGGGCGCGCCCGGTGCCATAGTTCCAATATTGCTTCCATAGGCGTCTGACCGAGCGCCTTGGGAAATAGCCAATGCGCAGATAGGCATTCAGCCAAATCTTTCCGCCTCCACGGGTCAGCCGCAGGTCATATTCGGCATCTTCATTGGCAACGAAACTTACATCATACCCATCTAAGGCCCGAAAGCCGGACAGGCGAAAGGCGGCGTGATGCCCGTGATCGTAGTAACCCGACTTGCTGCCACCGCGATGCGGGGATCCCCCGGCCCCCAATTTGCTGTCTGCCACCCAGACAAGACCGCGCTGAAAACATCCGCCGCTATCGGCCATGGCATCCATCGGCACGACGACCGAGTCGACCTCTTTTGCAACAAGACACTGCGCAAGGTTGCTGACATATCCAGCAGGGTAGGCCGCATGTGCATCACATCGGATGGCAATGTCGAATTCGTCAAATTCTCCCTGAAGCAGAAGGTTCATGGCCGCTGCTTGTGTTTTTCCGGGATTATGGATCAGGCGCAAATTGTCGAAACGCTCCGTCAGTTTCGACACGATGGCGCAGGTGTCATCCGTGCTACCTCCATCAGCCACGATAACCGGGCAAAGGGATGCAACCGGATCACTAACAATAATGTCGGACAGGACGTCTTCGATATGCGCTGCCTCGTTCAGAGTGGGGATCAAAACAACAACTCGTGTCGGGTCGATATCACGTGAGGTATCGGTCACCACTTGTATGCCTCATCCGCAAGGTGATCGACTTCGGACACCTCTCCAATATGTGACGAGGGTCGGGGGCGAAATCCAGCTCGGGCGCAAAAGCTCGCGACACTGGCAAACTGTCCGAACGCCCGCCCGGACAAAGCTTCGCGCGCGCGCCAGACTGAGCCGCGCCCGAGGGCGTTGACGATAGTCTTGCCTGCCACCCCCCTTCGCGCCAGTGCCAAAAGTTGGTCGCGCATCGGGGAAAGATAAGCCTGATGGCTGCCATGCTTCCCGGCCATGGCCCGGATGACGATATCGATCTCGGTCGCGGATAGCCCTTTCGACGGTTCCATGTCTGCCGCCGTCTGAAGATCTTTTAGTGCGACCGCCCAGTCGCAGCGCCGGGCATAAACGCAACCGCGTTGCAGATAGCCTGCCCGCAGCGCCAGTTCCGGCGACCCCGCGCGAAACAGCGCAGCGTAAAACGCAATCGGCAACCGGTCGCGCAAAGCAGCAAAGATTTCCCTGTCACTCTGCAGCCAAACCGCATCCGATTGAGCCGCTGAATGCTGCTGAGCCGCCGGGCCACGTGCTCCGTCATGCTTGCGCTGGAAAAACAGGACATCATCAACCAGCGTGATCGGAAATCGCGTCCCCAAACGGACAAACATCTCATAGTCTATGGATCGGCTAAGATTTTCGCGAAATGGCCCTATTGTTTCGTAACATGATCGCCTGACCAGACAGGCATTCTGGAAAAAGAAGATATCTTCCAGCAGATGGCGAACAACGCTGCCCGAAGACAGATCAGGCCAGTACCCCGTCCCGAAAAAGGCTTTTTGCCCGCTGCGTTCATCCACGGAAAACCGGGTATGCGCCCCCGCCACCAGGCCCGCGTCGCTGTTGTCCAGAACCTGCGCCAGCTTTTCGGCCGCATCCGGACAGGCGATATCGTCGTCGTCGCATATCCATATATAATCTCCCCGAACCTCTTTCAGCGCGGCATTCAGAGCGGCGGATTTTCCCTGATTTTCCGCCCGGAAATACTGCAATGAGCCGGTTTTGTCCGCCTCCAGCGCGCGGCGCGCGATCTCGGGTGTGTCGTCGGTCGATCCATCATCCCAGATGACTATCTGACTGAGCCGCCGTGTCTGGTTCAGCAGCGCATCAATGGCCTCACCCAGATAACCGCTCCGGTTGAAAGTCGGGATAATCGCCGAAATAGAACCTTGCAAAGAAAAGTTCCTTAAGTGAAAATTTGCTGTGCAGCCCCAAATGGGAACGTAGGCCATTTTCTTATGTCTGGCACCATATGGCGGGGCAAGTCTTTGTTTGTCACTACAATATTACCGCACGGTGCGGAAGGAACGTAATTATGCTTCGACTGCTGGTCTTCTGCCTTGCAACTTTGATTGGCGCCTCGCTGGGATATGCCCAATCTCTTGACGCGTCGGACACATACCGCCTGTCACCCGGGGACAGGATCAGCCTGCGCGTCGTGACCTGGAACGAAGATGAGCGCGACTATGTCATCTGGCCGGCGGTCAGCGGTGAATTTCTGGTGCAGAATGAAGGGCGCATCATGGTGCCCCTTGCAGGTCGCATTCAAGCCGCAGGTCACACGCCTGAAGAACTGGCCAACAATGTTGCCGACGCACTGAAAACACAGATCCGCAGCAACAGCCTGCCCTCGACCGCCGTCGAAGTGGTAGAATATGGACCCTTCTTCATTATGGGTGATGTTGCCAACCCCGGTGCTTTTCCGACCCGCCCCGGATTGACGGCCATTCAAGCCTTTGCTCTGGCTGGTGGTCAGAGACGTGTGGGTGAGTTGAGCGTCGACACCCTTGGTATTTTACGCGATTCTGGCTCGCTTGAGCAGATTCAGGCAGAGCTTCTGCGTGCAAAAATCGCCTCGGTCCGGCTGAAAGCCGAGATTGAGGACTGGGTCGAACTGCACTTCCCCGACGAGTTATCCCAATCCGGCGGACCGGCAGGCCTGGATATCATGTTGGAAGAGGAAAGCCGGATATTTACCGCGCGCAAAACTGCATTGGAGCGGGAGCGGGCCTCGCTGACCGAGCTGATCTCGTTGCTGACGACGGAAAGTAAGTCGCTTGAACAGAAAATCGAAAGCCAACAGGAACAGCTGGATTTGGCAGAAGAGCAAATGCGGAATATAGAATCCCTGGTCGAGAAAGGGCTGGCCAGAGCACCTCAACTGACACAGGCGAAGCGGGCGGTATTCGATCTTGAGACACAATCGCTTGATCTTCAGAACGGCTTTTTCAGGGCCCGCCAGAGCATCAAGGAAGCCGAACGCGATATTCTGGCGCTGACCACAAACCGCACGACACAGGCGGCCGTGGAACTGCAGGCCATAAACGCGCGCATCGAGTTACTGAACAGCCGTCAGGACACGGCGCGCAGATTGCTACTTGAGCGGGGGTCGGTCGGGTTTGAGGATGAAACTCGCCAATATGACACGATCATCAGCCTGCAGCGTGGTCGTGGCGACGCGCGCAAGGTCATTCAGGGGCCCGATACAATTGTCGTACCCGGAGATGTGATCACCGTCGAACGAGTTTTGGTTGGCCCCGATAGCGCCGCCCCTCCTGGCTAGGCCCGGCGGTCAGTTCACGGATTTCAGGTAAGTCAGAAGTTCATGGTTGTTCATCCGCATCTGTAGCTTGGACATCACATATTGTTGGTACTCCTTTGTGCGCCCCTGACCTGAAATCATATCTACCAGCGTAGAGACAAATTCATCGGTCGTGGACACCGCTGTCACGAGCCCATCCAGCGTGTCGCCATAGGCTTCAAGCGTTTGCTTGAACGTTAGAACCTGCATGCCAAGCTCCAGGTAAGTTCCGATCTTGATGCTGATTCCGCTGGCGACCAGCATCGGCGCGATACCGATGACATTACCGTTGCCCAGTTCGCGCAGGTCTTCGATGAAGCCAAGGCACCGGACTCCCTCGGACTTTTCTGTAACCCAATCCGAGATTTCACCAACGATCCACAGCTCGCACTCTACCTCGGATCGGACGCGCGGCCATATCTCGTTCAGGATCAGATCCAGTGCAGCCCGGTTTCCACCATGACTGACACCAACGAAAACAACACGTGGTGTATCCCCGGCAACACCGGTATTTTCGGCGATGACCGGACGCATCCAGATATGGTTGATCTGCGGAAGCCGCTGCTGCAACTCAACAGCCTCGATCTGCGATGCGTGAATACAGGTATCGGCCTGCATCAGACGCTCACACTCCTGCTCAAGCGTGATCGGAATGTGATCCGGCGAGCGGCCAGCCTGCTGAAACGCCTTGGCGCGGCTGGAAAACAGGTCATGCATCAAAACCGCGCGTTTCTTAGCTTCGCAACCGCCAAGTAAGGGGGCAAGCGACGAGTATTCAGCAACAACAATGTCGTTGGAACATATGTTTACCACATTCTGAACCGTACGTGCTTCTGATGGCTCCAGTGTTTTGCTCAAATCACTGGGATAGGGTTGACGCACCCCACCAAACCAGCGGGATGGCAGGGAACTGGTCTGATAGGCAGCGCGACGCAAAGCCTTTATCCAAACGGCGAGGCGGGTTGGAAAATAGATCCCCCCAATCCGAACCGTTCCGGGCCATTCTACCATGATCCCCCGATCGGCAAGAATACGATCAGGTCTGCAGAACGGAATACGCCCAAAGCTGGTGACTGGTGCCATCACGATCCGAATATCGTACCCCGCATCCGCCAGACAGGTGCACAGGCACATCAGATGCACCCCGCTGCCCGACTGCAGGTTGTTGATCCGGCGATGTACCAGGATCGTCGCCCGCCGATCAGCGCCCAGAGTTTTCGACATACCTTCTGAAGGAAGCAAGGTCCCGGTCACCTCAATGATGTATCATTTACGGACTCCGTCGGGACCCGACTGATCCAAACTTAGGTTTGTTTTGCTATTACATTCAATAAGAGTATTCAAATTTTGGGTCAGCTTTTTGGCACCAGACCAAGTTTCTTGCCGATGCTTTCTGCTAACTGGCGTCCCACTCTGGGCAAAGCGAAAGGATGACGACCCGCCAGTCGTATCGCATCGCCCAAATGCACTAACTTCAGCGCCTGCATGATCCGTTCACACTCCATCATTTTCCGCAGCCCTATCTCTCTGCGACGTAACAAGGCCTTCGCTTCGGCGCTGAGCGTATTTTTATATCTCTCCACAAAGGCGCGGTCTGCCTTGACCAGAGCCTCGAAGTGATCAGGGTCGATCCGGTAGGACACCGATCCCGGACGAACCGTATACAGGTAATCGGCCTCGGGTCGGATATGAACCTTCGCCCCATGCGCCAGCGCTTCGAAGATCAGGTGACAGTCCTCCCCGTTGCGCAAAGTGAGGTCGTATCGCAGGCCTGTCCGCTCGAGAAAGGAACGACGAATAAGCGGTTTGAGATATCCTAGGCTTCTGGAGTGGCGGGATAACAGATTGTCCGCAACATAGTCTTCCAAAGCAATGGGCTGTGCCGGGTCGATGTCCTTTGACGGAACGAACGGCATGGCATCCAGCGGACGTTCATCTCCATCGACTCTGATGAAATTCCCCAGAACGATATCCGCCCCGACCTGTTCGGCCATCCCGATCATGCCGGACAGCCTGTCAGGTCGCATCGTGTCATCCGAATCCAGCACGCAGACCCAATCTCCGGTGGCCAGGTCCAATGCTGCGTTACGGGCGGCGGCAGGTCCGCCGTTTTTGTCCAGACGATGCAGAATGATCTCTTCCCGATCCGGCAGGTGGGCTGCAACATCATCCTCGGACGCGTCATCGGCAACAACCACCCGAACCGATGCCCCGCGTTGCGCCAGCGCGCTGTCGACGGATCGGCCTATCGTCTCGGCAGCATTCCACGCCGCTATTATTACCGTTGCATCAGTCATATGGCTCAACTACGCTTTGGGAAATCTCAATACGTTATATAGCGGGTCCGAATGTTACACGGTTTGTGCCTTGCTGGTTCAGGGTATGCAACATTTTATAGTGTTTCGGTTTTTTCGAATCCTTCCCGGTTCAGCAAGGCCCAGAACAGCGGGTCTGTAGCTTGGCCATGACCAAAACCGGGACCCACGCCCAGATCGCCGTGATCATCCCGGCCTGGAACGCGCAATCTTCACTACGCAGGGCAGTCACGTCCGTATTAACCCAGAAGGAAGTGGCGCTTGAGGTGCTGATCATCGATGACGCGTCACCGGATGACACGCTGGAATGCGCCCACGCTCTGGCCACCGAAGACGATCGGGTGCGGGTTCTGGCCCAGCCCAAGAACCAAGGGCCAGCCGCCGCACGCAATCTTGCGCTGGAAAACACCTCAGCCCAATACGTGACCCCACTGGACTCGGATGATTTCATGGATCAGGGGCGTCTGGCGCAACTGCTGCGTATAGCGGGGCAGGGGGATTGGGACTTTGTGGCGGATGATCTGTTCAAAGTGCCTGAAACCGACGTTGACGGGCCGCGCACCCGGTTGTGGTCAGAGGATGCGATTGGCATCCAGCCTCTCGACTTTACCACCTTCGTACGGGGCAACCTGTCCAGCCAGCGGGGTGGGCGCCGCGAGCTGGGATTCCTCAAACCCCTGATCTCCACAGCCTTCCTGAACCAGGTGAAGCTTCGCTATGAAGCCAATATGCGCTTGGGCGAAGATTACATGTTATATGCTACGGCCCTAACGCAGGGCGCACGCTTTTGCCTGACCGATCCGGCGGGGTATGTCGCCGTGACGCGCCCCACCTCTCTCAGCGGGCATCATTCAACGCGAGACCTTGGGGCTATGGTTCGGGCGGACCAGAGCCTGATGAAAATAGTCGGGCTGTCCCCGGAAGATCGGACTGCGCTGAACGCGCATTATCTTGAAACGCTGAAGACATGGCACTGGTTGCGGATGATTGACGCAGTCAAAGCGCGCAACTTCGCCGAAGTGCTGCGCTGTTTCCACGCGCCACCCACCGTGATAGGCGATTTGCTTGGCAAACTGGGTGAACAGGCCATTATTCGCGGATCTGCGAAGCTGCCCTTCCGAAAAGCGGGCGCGGCCTACACCGGGGACACAAACAAGAAAGGCGAGAACCTGTGACAGCGGCCAAAATTCGATGGGGCATTTTCGGATCCGGCGGTATCGCCCGGCGGTTTGCCGGAGATATGCAGTTCAGCCAGACCGGGACGCTGGCCGCAGTCGCTTCGCGCAACTCGAAAAACGCACAGAGTTTTGCGCAGCACTTTCCCGGCACGCAGGTTTTTGACGACTATCAGGCCCTGGCTGCATCCGATGCGGTCGACGCGATCTATATTGCGACCCCCAATGCGCTGCACAAACAGCACAGCCTGATCGCGATCAACGCAGGCAAGGCGGTCCTGTGCGAGAAACCCTTTGCCTGCGACCCGGCCGAGGCGCGCGAAGTCGCCGAAGCCGCGGCGGCTTCGAACGTGTTCTGCATGGAGGCCATGTGGACCCGCTTTCTGCCGATTATGACTGACCTGCGCCGACGCATCGCTGATGGCGAGCTGGGAGACGCAGTTCATCTTGAAGCTACCCTGGGCTTTGCCCGTACGGAAACCCCCGGCGATCCGATCACCGATCCGTCACTGGGCGGTGGGGCGCTGCACGATCTGGGCTGTTATGGGGTGTCGGTTGCCGAGTTCCTGCTGGGGCCGTTTCAGCTTGCGGGCGGCTCGGTCACGAGATCCGGGATGGGCAGCTCTCGAACCGCGTCATTTGTACTACGCCACAACAGGCAGACCGAAGCGGCAATTTCGACCATCAGCGTCAGCCATGCCACCCAGATGAGCAACACGCTTGTCCTGTCCGGGTCGAAATCTCAAGTCTCGCTGGACGCCCCTTTTATTCAAGGCCGATATGGTACAGAAACCCCTGTCCATTTTGCACAGGCCGGGGCAGCGCCCAATGCGTTCAAATCACGTCTCTCAAATTCTTTGTACGGACAAAAGCTGAAACGCGTGGCTCGGATGGTTGTGCCCCGCCACAAGAAGATCGCGATCCCGTTCCCCGGCAGCGGCATGCAATTCGAAATAGACGAAGTCGGCGCATGTCTTCATAATGGCGGGACTATCAGTGAGATCATGCCTCCAGACACCACAATATCCGTATTGGAGGTTCTGGAGAAACTGAATGGATCAGACACCTCAAGCACCTGATTGCCGTTACGCGGGGCCGGTATTTACCACCCTGCCATTGGCAACACAGTTTTGCCATTGTCTACCTTTTGAAACACAGTTTTGCCAATGTCCGGGCGACAATATGCCATTTTGGGACTTTATCCCAAGTATAACAGGTCGTTGCAAGCAATGACCCGCGGGATCTCGGGAACGGTTAGTTCTGTGTTTGGACTCGGGGTCTGAATATGTCGGGCATCTGCTTTTTGGCGACCAGTCAAAGAATGCAGATAGGCGGAATATGGAACGGTCCCGATCAGTTTCTCGCAGAAATTTGCCGATCTTTGTATCGCTGTTTGCGCGCTATGGTTCTTGTCATTTTAGCGCGGTACGCCTGCATTATGGTTCTTGTCATTTTGGCACGGTACGCCAGCATTGCAAACCCGGAGCGACACACTCACCCGCTTCGGCACCACAAAAACACCGGATTCAGAGCGGTTAGAGTCGTTCTGGCTTTTTGCATCGGCCTTTGGGCCGGGCTTTCGGTATGCGAGGCGACTGGAACAGTTATGAACGACATGAATCACACGATGGGGATGGATCATTCCGGGCAAGGAACGGATGGAGCCGTTCAAGATCTGAGCGGATCCGGCAGCACCACCCGCGCAGAAGCCATCCAGATGCAGCAGCAGGCCCTGTCGGGCGCACACCACTCCGCGCATACAGATGATTCTGTAATGCAAGGCGAACATCTCAACCTAATGAACCTGATGCCCGACGCCAGCGACCCGAATACGGCCGTGGCGGTCAATGGTGGCTCTTGGTTCGAGGGCGCGACCTGGGCCGGCGGAAACGTACCCGGAGCAGGCACGGACGTTTATATTCCCCATGGTATTTCAGTTGTTTATGATGGGGTCAGCACAGCTGAGCTAGGCACGGTGGGCGTAGACGGCGGGCTACATTTCGCCGTTGATACAGACACCCGGCTTGAAGTTGACTCGCTGCTGACCGGCTCCTCCTCAACCCTGACGATCGGCGTTCAAGAAAACCCTGTACATACCGACGTATCCGCCGAGATCGTGATCAACGACAACCCGATCAATCTTTCCGAAGATCCATCTCAACTGGGCAACGGTGTTGTCACGCATGGTGCAGTCGAAATTCACGGCGCTGCGAAAGCCCCCTATCTCAAGCTAGCCGAAGAACCCGAAGCCGGTGACACAACGCTGGTTCTTGAAGGGGATGTGGGCAGCTGGCAAGTTGGCGACAGCCTTGTGGTCATGGGGACAAACTATGTCGGCAACGGGTCCGACGGCGTCCTGCGAACGCAGGACGAAGAGGTCACTATCACCGCGATTGATGCGGAAAGCGGTGTCGTTACCATCGATCGGGCGCTCCAGTACAACCATACCACTCCGGACTATGTTGGGCGTGACGGGATCGATAACGAACTGTCCGTTTATGTAGGCAACTCTTCGCGCAATGTAACGATTTCGTCTGAGAACCCTGATGGGGTGCGCGGCCACGTGATGTTCATGCACAACGCGGATGTGGAAGTGCGCTATGCCGAGTTCGACGAACTGGGCCGGACAGATAAATCCAAGCCGATCAACACCAACGAACTCTGGGATGAGAACGATTGGTCAAATCGCGGTCCGGGCATTAAGAATGGCCCCGGCGAAGAGGTGATCGGCACTCCGCGCAACCCTGGCGACGAGAACCCCGAAGGCCGCTATGCACTGCACCTCCACCGCACCGGCGCCGAGGAGGACGCAAAGCTCGCGATCCTTGAGGGTAACTCTGTCACAGGCAGCCCCGGCTGGGGGATTGTCCACCACGACAGCCACGCAGCCATTGACTACAACTTCGTGTATGGTGTCGCAGGAGCAGGTATTGTTTCGGAAGACGGGAACGAAACCGGCCAATGGATCGGCAATTTTGTCACCTCTACTGTCGGCACCGGCCGGGATCCAAACCGTGACGGTGACGCTAATGTTTTAGCCTTGGAAAAATCAGGCGATTTTGGCATTGAGGGCGTCGCTTACGAAAGCCAGGCCCGACAAATTCTCCAGCAGGACAATATTGCCGCGAACTCTAAGACTGCGTGGATGTTCAATACGTCAGAAACGAGTACCCAAGGCCCGACTTTGGACGTTGTGCAATTCGACCCCTCAGGTGACCCGTTCGAGGTGAGGGAGCGGTACGATGAAGAAGAAACGCCTATTATCGGCTTCTCCGGCAACCAGATTATTGCAACCGAGGAAGGTATTTTCACCGGCCATCGGAACATCGACAACGCGACTGACATCCAGCAAACCTTTTCAAACCTGACTGCCTATAATGTTCAGAATGAGGCCGTTCATATATTCAACTATACAAACGAATATGTATTTAAAGATACGTTGTTTGTTGGTGTTGGTACTGGCTTCAAAGTCGGCGACAAAGTCGAAGGAATCAATTTGTCGAACGTTCACGTCGAAGACTCCTTCGCCGTCTTTCATGCTCGTGGTTATAACTCTGGCGGTGTATTCGTCGATGTCACATACCCTGATGCTAATTTTGGTCTTTCAGGGCGCGACCTAGATGGAAACTTGGTCAGCTTTGACGACCAGATCATCAACAGCGCCAACTTGGTTGCGGTTGAACAAATCACTTTCAAGGCGGATTCCAACGCTAAGATGACGCTCCGCTCGGGCGGTTCCGATCTGGATATCCGTGGCACCCTAACAGACAGCGTAGGTGACTTCAGATTCCATGCCAACACGTGGTATCGCCAAGACGTCCACACGTTCGACGGACTGCAAACCAAGGTAACAAGTAGCGAAATTAATTATGCTCTGGAAAAGTACGGAGCAATCGAAAACAGCGACGGTAGTTGGGATCTGGCCTTCTACTGGTGGGTCGGAGACCGCCTGACCGGTGAGAACCAGGCTGTGTTCATCCCGCTGAGGCTGGAGGGCTTCGAGGATTCATATCTTGAACAGTACAAGGTCGATGGCTTCACGCCGCCGTCAAACGAGATCAAACTGTACTATGAAGACGGAATTCAGACCTTCGACCAGGACTTTGGTGGTGGAACAGACCATTCTGGCCATGACACCGGTGGAAGCGACGGGGACAACACCGGAGGTGCAGATAGTGGTGACGGTGGGCACTCCGGCCACGGCACCGGAGGAACAGATGGTGGTGATGGCGGAGAAGGAGACTCCCACACCGATGTCCCAAATGGCAGCGATGCTGACGATGTGTTGAACGGCAGCGCTGGAAATGACAAGCTTTGGGGCGGGGGTGGCAACGACGCAATCTCTGGCGACGCCGGAAACGACAAGCTTGGAGGTGGAGCGCAAAAAGACCGCCTAGCAGGAGGCGAGGGCAACGACACCATTTTTGGTGGCGATGGAAACGACAGAATCGCAGGTGGTAAGGATAATGACCATCTCGGCGGAGGCAAAGGATCTGACACCGTTTACGGTGGATCTGGTGACGACCATATCTTTGGTAGAAACGGCAACGACGAGATTTGGGGCGGTGCTGGCATGGATGTGCTGGATGGTGGTAAAGGTAATGATACCCTGCGCGGCGGAGCGGACTCGGATATTCTGGTGTTCTCAAGCGGCATGGATCAGGTGATCGGCTTTGATGCAGGCGACCAGATTGATTTCTCGGGCACAGGCTCAATCAACGACTTTGAAGACGTGCTTGAACATCTTTCCGGCACGGATGACGTCGTGCTTGGTGATGGCGAAGGCAACACCATGACCCTGATCGGCATACGGTTCGAAGACCTGGGGGCCAACGACTTCATTTTCTAGATAATCATCACTCGCAGGCCAAGCATTAATACTTTTGTATCCGGCCTGCGGGTTTACCTTACGATCAATCTTGGTCAATGAGAAACAATTGGCACAATCAGGGCAATTCAGTTCCTACCACTGGACAACCCAAGCGCGCCAAAAACCACATTTCGCTTTTATTTGATCTCGGACTTTGTTGGCATCAGAATGCTAATATGATGCGCTGTGTGGTGCACCGCCGCAGCAGGTCCGAAGAATATGCTTCCAACTGCGTGCTCATCATGATTTAGAATTCTCTTCGGGTTTATAGTTCTTTTATGTTGTAACGATTTAGATTTGGAACGATGTAGTGTCGACCTTTGCAGCGCAGCGTGAACCGGCGGAAACTCGGGATTTGACTGACCCCGATCACCTAGATGTGCCTTTGATTGTCGATCTGGACGGCACCCTGACCAAATCCGATACCATGCATGAGGCGCTTTTGCTCTTCATCGCGCGGCATCCGGCCAGGCTGCTGCAGATCATCGGCTGGCTGTTCTCGGGAAAAGCCCGTTTCAAAGACAAGCTTGCCTCAGAAGTCGTGGTAGACGCAACATCTGTGCCTCTGCGCGCCGAAGTTCTCGCACTTGTCAACGCAGCTAGGGCCGAAGGGCGCAAGGTGCTGTTGGTGTCGGCCTCGAACCAGCGACAGGTCGATCGGGTTACCGAGCAACTGGACCTGTTTGATGAGGCCGTGGGATCGGATGCCGCGCATAACCTGTCTGGCAAGGCCAAGGCGGATTGGCTGGTGGATCGCTTTGGTGAGAAGGGTTTTGACTATATCGGAGATTCAAGTGCGGACCTGAGCGTATGGCCCCGGGCACGTAAGGCAATCACGGTCGGCTCAAACGCCACTCTGCGCCAGAATGTCGACAACATGGGGGTCGAAACGACCCATCTAACAGGTGATGGAGCCGATAGCGGCAGCGCGCGCGCGCGGCAATACCTGAAAGCCATGCGCCCGCATCAATGGCTCAAGAACCTGCTTGTTTTTGTACCGGCATTGGCCGCGCATGAAGTAGCCGCGTTGCTGCCGTCTTTCTTTGCCTTTATCGCCTTCTCGCTTGCAGCTTCCAGTATCTATCTGATCAATGACATGCTGGATCTTCATGTGGACCGGCAGCATCCGCGTAAATGCAAGCGCCCCTTCGCGGCCGGAACCATTCCGGTGGCGCATGGCGTGGTTCATTCGGCGTTGTTATTCCTGATCGCGATGACCATCGCAGCCTTCCTGACACCGGCATTTGCAGCCGTTCTGTTGGGCTATGTGGCTCTGACATTCGCGTATTCACTGATACTCAAGCGCAAGCTGATGATCGATATCTGGACGCTTGGTGCGCTGTATACCATCCGGATCATCGCGGGCGGGGCCGCCGCCGGCATCGTGCTGTCGGAATGGCTGTTAGCATTCTCGATGTTCGTTTTCCTGTCGTTGGCGGCCGTCAAAAGGATTTCAGAGCTGAAAGATCTTGAATCACGAGAGCTGACAAGCACGGATGGCCGGGGCTATAAAGTCACAGACCTGCCGGTTGTTCTCGGCGCAATGCTGGCGTCGGGCTATTGCTCGGTTGTCATTCTGGCGCTTTACGTTTCAAATTCCAACGTTGCCAGCCTTTATTCCGAGCCCAAGCTGCTGTGGCTGGTCTGCATGATGCTTTTGTACTGGATCAACCGGGTGGCGATTATCTCGTACCGGGGCGAAATGGATGATGACCCTATCGTCTTTGCCCTGCGGGATCGGGTCAGCCTTGCGGTATTTGCCTGTAGTGGCGCGATATTTGTGGCGAGTGCAGTGCTATGACCCTCACCCAGCTTGTGTTCCGCTACAGCGCGTTTGCGGTTGTAGCCACGATCGTCAATCTTCTGACGCAGCGGTTATCACTGGCGCTTTACGAGGGCAGCTTCGCGATCCCGTTGGCGATTTTTGCAGGCACGATTACCGGCCTGATCGTCAAGTTTCACCTGGATAAACGCTGGATCTTCTTTGATGTCTCCCAGAATGCACAAACCCGGAAATTCGGCCTCTATACGCTTATGGGTGTGGTGACGACCGTGATCTTCTGGGGCACCGAATACGGGTTCTGGCTGATCTGGCAAACCGACCTGATGCGCGAGGTGGGGGCGGTGCTTGGCCTGACCGTCGGGTATTGCACCAAGTATCACCTAGACAAGCGTTTCGTCTTTGTTGCGCAACCCGGGTTTGGACACAAGGCATGACCAAAATTCAATCCCTGTCCGGCTGGGCACGCTGGCCCCGGCGAGAGTGCCGGACCGCACCCCTGAACCTGAATTCCCTTGCCGAACTGACACCGCTGACGGATCGGGGCATGATTGCCCGCGGGCTGGGGCGCTCATATGGCGATATCGCGATGAACCCTGATCTGACGCTTATGGGGGCGCAGAGAAACCGCATTCTGTCCTTTGACGCCGCCAGCGGCACCCTGGTGGCCGAGGCGGGTTTGAGCATTGCCGATATCCTGCAGGTTTTTGTCCCGCGCGGCTGGTTTCCGGCTGTTACCCCCGGCACCAAATTCGTGTCGCTTGCCGGGGTCATCGCGGTCGATGCCCATGGCAAGAACCACCACAAGGTCGGCAGTTTCGGAGATCACGTCGAATGGTTCGACCTCTATTGCGCGGATGGTCAAACACGGCGCTGTTCACGCACTGAAAATATGGACCTGTTCAATACCACGATCGGCGGGAACGGTCTGACCGGGCATATCCTGACGGTCTGCATCAAACTGCTGGCAATCTCGTCGGGCTGGGTCGCCCAGCGAACGCTATTAGCGCAGGATCTGGATCAGGCCATCGAGATTTTCGAGGAGCATGACGACGTGACCTATTCCGTCGCATGGATCGATTGTCTGGCCAAGGGGCCCGCACGCGGGCGATCTTTGGTATTTTTGGGCGAACACGCAACACCCGACCAGTTGGATTGCGCCAAAGCGGAACACCCTTTCGATATCCCCCTTCACCGCAAGCTGCGCATGCCGATGGATGCCCCATCCTGGGCACTGAACTCGTACACGCTGCGCGCCTTCAACCGGACGTATTACAAGATTAATTCCGGAAAACCTGAGACGCAGCTGATAGACTACGACAAATACTTCTACCCGCTGGATGCCATACTGGAGTGGAACCGAATGTATGGCCGCCCCGGATTTGCCCAATATCAATGCGCGTTGCCGCTGAAAGAGTCCCGCGAAGGCCTGCTTAAGCTGCTGGCGGCCATTTCCGAGGCCGGTCTGGGATCATTCCTCGCCGTTCTCAAACGGTTCGGACCGGGATCTCCGGAACGGCCGCTGTCTTTCCCGATGGAAGGCTATACCCTAGCGCTTGATTTTCAGATGTCGCCCGGCTCGCTGACGCTGATGACGGCCCTGGATGAAATCACCTGTCAACACGGTGGTCGGCTTTATCTGGCCAAAGACAGCCGTATGACCCAATCCACGCTTGAATCGGGCTATGCTGACGGGGTGCCTGCGTTTCGTGCGCTGCGCGAAGCAACAGGATCGCGCCCCTTGTTTCAATCCCTGCTATCCCAGAGGTTAAATCTGTGACACCTGCCAATGCTCCTGCCCTCATCCTCGGTGCCCGATCCGATATTGCACGCGGCATCGCCGTCGCGCTGGCCAAACGCGGCCATCCTCTGATGCTGGCAGCGCGCAGGGCAGGGGATCTGGACCGCGATGTCTCTGACCTGTCGATCCGGTACAATTGCGAGGCCACTTCACACGAGTTCGATGTGCTGGATCTGGGCGGGCATAAGTCCTTTCTCGACCACCTGCCTGTGGCCCCGTCCATCATCGTCTGCGCCATCGGTGTTCTGGGGGATCAGGACAAGGATGCCGGAGACGCCGCAGCCACCAGATTGATCGTGGACAGCAATTATCTGGCACCCTGCATGTTTCTGGAACAGGCTGCCACACGCATGGCCGAAACCGGCGGCGCGATCATCGCAATCGGCTCGGTCGCGGGCGATCGCGGGCGAGCGAAGAACTATGTCTATGGCTCAGCAAAGGCCGGGTTCGCGGCCTATATCTCGGGGTTGCGCCAGAAATACGCCAACACCGATCTGCATGTTATGACGGTAAAGCCGGGCTTTGTCAGAACCGCCATGACCGAAGGCATGGATCTGCCCAGGCCGCTGACTACCGATGCGGAACCCTTTGCCGAGCGGATCGTAACCGCCATGGAGCGGGGCAGGCAGGTCTATTTGGACCTGCGCTGGCGCACCCTGATGGCGGTGATCACGCATCTGCCTGAACGCATATTCATGAAGACGAAATTCTGAAGAGGCTGGATCGGACAATGGCACAAGGATACCGTTTTCATGATTTCCTGCTGGCACTGGGTCTGACATTTGTCGGAGCAGCATTGGCCTGGCTGCTTGCGGGCGGATTGCCTGCCATCGGGATCGACGATGCCGCCATCACACGCTCTTACGCCGAAAACGTCGCCAATGGTGCTGGCTATGTCTATAATGTTGGTGGAGAACGGGTTGAAGGGTCCACTGCGTTTCTGTGGATGAGTATTGTGGCCGTTGCCTACAGCCTGACCCCGACACCTGAATTCCTTATCATCGCGCTCTGTGCCGGGTTTGCCCTGACGGCGGTCTATCTAACCTTGCGTTTGGCGCGCGCGCTGGCCGACTGGCTGGATATCGAACCTGCGCCGGCCATCTGGACTCTGTCAGTTTGCCTGGTCGCAAGCCCCGGCTATTTCATGTGGTCGGTCTGGACGATGATGGAGCTGGCGCTGTGGTCGATGCTGCTGCTGTGGATGGTGTTCCTTCTGGCCCGTCTAGTCGAAGATGACAGGGGACCGGGCAATACAATTTGCCTTCTTCTCGCAGCCGCTCTGATGCCCCTGGTCCGTCCTGAGGGGATTGCCGCTGCAATTGGCCTGTTGACTCTCAGCCTGATCCTGGCACCCCGGTTCTGGCGCTCCTTGGGTGGGGCCATTCTTACCGCCGGCACCTCTTTCGTCGCGATTACATCCTTTCGCCTGTCCTATTTCGGTCAGCCCTTTCCCAATACGTTTTACGCCAAAGTGTCCTCGGACAAAGTACAGGGTCTCAAGGACGGGCTGAAATACATGGTGGATTTCCTGTTGAACGGTCCGTTCATCGAAGTCTTCATCATCCTCTGGCTAGCTGGCACCATCTGGGCCGTCATCGGTGTTATACAGTCGCGACCTGGTGCCCGGGCATTGTTGGTAACTGCAGCCACCGTATTCGGAATGCTATCAGTCTATGCGGGCCTTGGCGGCGATCACTTTGTTCTGTGGCGTTTCTACCAGCCCGTAGCGCCGCTGCTGCCGGTCTATCTGGCACTGCTCGTCGCTGCAGCTGTCCCTGCAGTCGGGTTCTATGCGCCGAAAGGCTCGGTCACACTCGCCGCAACAGTTGCTGCAATCGGTATCTTCCTGGTCGGGTGGATGCACTATTACCAATCCCGTTTTGACATCCGGAAAGAATACACGCTGGTCGAGCAGGGGTTGAACTTCGGGACTTTCCTGAACGGGATTGAGCCCCGACCATCAATCGGGGTCGGCCCCGCCGGTGGCATCGCGTTGGCCTATGACGGCAAGATTCTCGACCTGCTGGGCCTGAACTGGGTCGAGATGGCCCATGCCAACCCGGTCAAGGTCGGCATGCGCAACCATGCAAGCTTTGACAAGGACACATTCTGGAAACACGCACCCGATGTACTGGCAGCCTTCAACCGGGCCTGTGCAGCAAATAATTCTCTGGCGTTCTGGTCACATGCGGATGCTGCGTTTGACGGGCTCTTTTCGGACAAAAGGTTCCAGGATGCTTATGTTCCGGTTGCCTTCGTACAAGGACCAGAGTGCTGGCCCGGCTTCGCCAAGCCGGACTGGTTGGCCCAGACAAATTCGGGCGAGGCGATCAGATCCTTTGACTGGGCGGCCGTGAAGAAACTGGACTAGGCTGCGATGTCCACGCAACACTCTTCCGCTGCGCACTCCGTCAAAGGGTTTTTTGTGAGCGTCAGCTCACTGGTATCGGCACGCCTGTTTCTGGCTTTGTCCCAGGTTCTGGTCCTGCCGATCGTCGCCCGGCACCTGACTGTTGACGAATTCGCTCTGATGGCAATGGCCATGTCAGTGGTGATTTTCTGCAGCGTATTAAGCGACGCGGGCCTCGGACGCTCGTTGATCCGCACGCCGACCTATGACCATGAAGAATGGGTCAGCGTGTTTTGGTTGCTGGTCGCAGTCGGAATTGGCCTCGCCCTCATCATCTTGGGAATCGGGCCGATTTGGGCTGCGTTCTTTGATCAACCAGCCCTGGTACCAATCCTCAGCGCGCTGGCTGTGGTGCCACTATGTCAGGCAATTTCAGCAACTCCGAACGCCGAAATCGAGCGGCGGGAAAACTACACCGGAATCGCCAAAGTACAGACAATCACGACGGTCATCAGTCTCGGCTTAGCCGTTATTCTGGCCATTCTGGGTGCTGGCGTTTGGGCCCTTGTTGCTCAGCAGATTGCTCTGGCGGTTATCCGGCTGGCCGGAATTGTCTATCTGTCCCGGTTCCGCCCCAACCTGGTATTCAAACCGCATCTGATCAGAACACATCTGGTTTTCGCCCGCAATGCTCTGACGGTTTCAGCCATCTCAGCGGTTCGGACGCAATCCGCCGTCATTGCTATCGGAAAGTTCAATGGTGAAACATCTTTAGGCCTGTTTTCCATGAGCGCTCGGTTCTCCAGATTGCCGCAATTCGGTTTGGTCGGTCCAATGTCGACTGTAGTCTATGTCCGTATGGCCAAAGCACAGCATAATCGCGAACGTCTGGTGGAAATTTATTATGCCGCGATGAAGCTGATGGCCACGCTGCTGTTTCCGGTTCTGGCAATGACAGCCGTCGCCGGAACCGCGATTTTCACCGTGATGTTGTCCGAGGACTGGGCGCAAGTTGCACCGATCTTCGCGATGTCCATATCGGGTCTCACTTTCGAGGCGGTTGCAGTGGTTCTGCTAGCCTGTATCTTCCGCGCGACCAACCGCACGGAACTACACGTCAGACTCAGCATAGAATCCACAATTCTTTTTACAGTTCTGGTCGTTGCGACAGCCGCTGTAGCCAATGTTTTGGCGGTCGCAGCGGCCATCTGCGTCTGGGGGTTCGCAATTGTCCTAAGAGGCTGGCTTTTGGCCAAGCAGGCCGTGCCGATCAAGGTCTCAGACTGCATGCACACGCTATTCGTACCATCGCTCATATCACTAATCATGGTGAGCGGTCACATCCTTGTTCGCACGATCCTGTCCCCCAACCACTTGGGAGAAATTGCCATCGCCTTTTGCATTTTAGCTGCGGGGCTCGGACTCACAATTCTGATTCAGCATCGGGATCTGATTCAAGCCATAAAAGCATTCCGAGAGACCTAGGGCGTATTGGCAAAAGGGATATTCACACTGGCGCTCTACCGTGATTCAAGCTGGTATCCGCTATGGAGACTCGCTTGCCCCGAGACCTGATGAGCGACGACGAATTGTCGCTGTTTGAACACTTCATTCTTGCTATCCACGCTCCGAATAGGCGCAAGCCGACCAACCATCGCCTTATTTTAGATGGGATATTCTGGATCGCACGCACCGGATCACCCGGGCGAGACTTGCCCGGAGAGTTCGGAAAATGGACCAGCGTCTACCGGCAGTTCCCACGTGGACACTGGCGGGTCATTGGGAGGATATTCTTGAGGCATCGAACCAAAGCGGAGCTGTCCCAGACGCACTCCAAATGGTTGATGGCACTGTTATCCGAGCCCAACATCAGGCGCCGGGCGCAAAAGGAGGGCTACGAGACAGGGTTTTGGCCGTTCAAGAGGTGGGTTCACTACCAAGATCCACCTCCGCGTCAACGCCCATGGACTACCAATGAGAACGGACATCACACCGGGACAAACATCGGACTGTCTGAGCTTTGACTTTGTGACAGCTGACAACCTCCCCGAACCTCAGGAGCTGCTCGTTGATTGGGGCTATAACGCTGATCGCATTTGCAAAACCATGAGCGAGCGCGATGTTCTCACCCAAATCCCAATGCGCAAGACCCGAAAGATGCGGTTCGGTGTGGATCGTGAGTTATGTAGACTAAGAAACATGGCTGAACGGTGCTTCAACAAACTCAAAAATGCCCGCCGTGTCGCGATGCGATACGGCAAAACCGCCGAAAACTACCTCGGCTTCATCGACATCACATCTAACCGTCTTTGATTCCGCCGTTTGTCAACATGACCTAAATAGATCATCATGAAATTGGCTGAATTAACCATAAAACTCATGGCTCGGCCTTGTGAAACACCCTTTCAGGACACCAAAATGAAACCCGCCCCGCAGCGCCCAAAAGGTGCGCCGGTTCACACTTGGCAGGGCTACCACAGCACGCAGGCCACAATATGACGTCTTCGTAAAGCTTTTGACAAACATTGAGGGGGTTTTGCCGGTTTGGCCTTGCAGGGCGCAAAACCCGTAAATCGTGCCACGTGCTACGGTTTTGGTCCAAAGCCACCTGAAGGATAAACGCGATGGGTCCACTGGCTCATGAATAATCGCCGAAGTGCTGATCGCCATTGGCACTCCTGCTCGGTGAAGACGGAAGAAAAAGTCGATATCCTCTCCGCCGGTCCGTCCAAAATCTAGGCTAAATCGGGCTTCACGTAGACGTTTGTCACGCCGGTCTAGCAAGACATTGCCTGAAAAGCCCGTTTCGACAGTTCCGTTCAGTGCCGATGGAATGCTTGAATGCACTTTGTTTTCAATCATCCACTCTGGCGCGCCAGATGGATAAACAGCAAAGACCGGGCCAAACACAATGCGGGCCTTATCGCGTCCCGCAGTCGCCAGAAGGCTCGCGATCCAGTTCGGTTCGGCGGTTTCGTCATCATCAATGAACAACAGATAGTCTGCGTCAGAGCTTTCAAGGCAGGCATTTCGCGCGATTGAGATGTTGCGGGCCGGGGCGTGCACATAAGTCAGGTTTAATCCCAGCTTGTCGGCCAACCCCTCAATCTCGAACTTCTTAACCGGTTGCTCATCATTGTCCGCAACGATGATCCGAACATCCAAGTCCGCCGAGATATTCTGCTTGGCCAGGCTGTTTAATGTTCCGTGCAAGCTGTCGCGACGAAATGTGCAGATGCCAATATCAATTTTCATGTCCCGCCACCAACATGGCCATATTTTGCCAATACGCTTGCAAAGTAAAATTGGAGTTCCATTTATAGATGAAATCCCGCAACATTACTGCATTCGACTCCGCACGAGAACGGATGCGATTTCGCTCTAGATGACAGGCAGGATCCAGATAAGCAATGATCATATCCAGATTGTTCTGCTCCCTGACCATCTCCTTTGGGTTGTGTTTTGCTGGTTATCTGGTGTTCGGAGGGTCTTTCCTCATGTGGCTCCTGGTGGGCTGGCTTTTGTCGGCACCCCTGGTTCTGCTCATTCTTCTCGTTGAACACAGCGCCCACTTCAAAGCCTGGCGGGCGGATCAAAGCCCGCGTTACGCCGCTCCGGACAGACGCCCGGTCACAAACAAAAGCACTGTTTTCAAGAAAATCTGAAGATCAAGCTGCAAGCTGGAATTGCGGACATACCACACATCAAGCGAGACGCGCTCTTCGTAGGATGTGTCCGAACGACCACCAATCTGCCATGCACCGGTGATGCCTGGCTTGACCGCCACGTAGTAAGCTTCATCCTGCCCATAATGCGCCAATTCTTCACGCGTCACCGGACGAGGACCAACAATGCTCATGTGTCCGAAGAACACATTGAAGATTTGCGGCAGCTCATCCAGGCTGGATTGGCGCATCAGATTTCCGAGGCCCGGAAAGACTCTTGGGTCATTCTTCAGCTTCTTCGTTTCTTCCCACTCACGGCGCAGAACCGGATCCTCGGACAGGATATTTTCAAGAACCTCTGCAGCGTTGGGAACCATTGTGCGGAATTTCAGACAAGGGAATATCTTGCCATCCAAGCCAACCCGGTCGTGCCGAAAAATCGGTGATACGCGGTAAACGAAGATTATATACAGCGACAGCAAGGCCATGATTGGTGCAAACAGCACAATCATCATCAGCGACAGAACGATATCGCAGGCCCGTTTGACAATTTTTCCTGAGAGCCGATATCCGCTGGTCACATGGGTCTTGCTAGAAGGGCAAACAAGCCGACGCGCTTCACTTCTCTGAATGTCAAAAACACTGTCTTCCCCCGACACGGTGGTCACGGAATCCAAAGACATCACTTTTACCCCCACACACACAACACGCAAAAAATTTTACCAATTAGTCGTCTTACACACCTCACTAACAAAACCATGTGAGGAGGCAGTACAGTCAGAGTTTACCAATCCTTAACGTGACGGCAACCTCCAAAAATCTAGTAGGTCAGATTTTGCCCTGCTTTCACCCACCTTATGCCGCAAATTGCGGAATTTATATGTGATCCAGATAACAATCGCCAAAAATTTCGGACATTTAATAATGGCTGGATCCGAATCGTGGACGGATTGTGCCTCCCTGCGTTTGATATTGTTGGATGATGAATACTATCATCATTGGTCGAAAGAGCAGCGTAGATCGTATAGTTTTCCTTAAAATTTACCATAATTTAGCTTATACGTTTTTTAAAGTAGGGGTGGATTCCCAAACGAAGTACAAACTCCGTATCAAAACAGATGTTTGTATGGAGGATC
>NZ_JBQFTH010000023.1:0-35001 GCF_056538565.1 Ruegeria sp. BG11
CACGTCAGTATGGCCGATATGGCTATCGCAGGATCGCTGCGCTGCTGAGAGAAGCTGGGTGGTCTGTCAGCGACGGACGGATAGAACTGCTCAACCACCTTTGGATTAAGGCCAATCCCGAAGTCGCCTTGGCGGATGAACGCGCGATTTTGGCAATGGAAGCGGTGTGCGAGGCGATTCGGAAAAGCAATTCAATCGCGTTGGGGTGAAGACCTAAGTCGGCGTCAAGTAGGACGGCACATTCAGATATACATAACAAACTGAAGCAAGGATGCTGACGTGAACGCTGGGTATTGTGCGACGCGCCGAACTCGTACACCCTCATTCAAATAGCCAAACCCCATTATGGCGCGCCACGCTTTCCGTCTAACCTCACGGCATGAAGCAATTAAGACCCCGTAGTGATAAATTCGCGCGTGTCTGGCCGCAAAAACCACGTATTCCGCCTGTTCTGGATGTTTGATAAAGGGTGGCACGCTTCACTCATGACCACCTCTTCTGAAGGTCGTAAACAAGTGCGTGCTAAAAAATAGTCCTGCCAACCTCGGCGAGAATATCGCATCTATGGCAAAAAATGTGTCCACGATTCATTGTGAAACTTACCGTTCCCACCTGTGAAACAAAGCGTTTCGCCCTATTTTGGATTATTGCGGGAACCCGCCAATTTGGGGCAACGCTGAAACGGGATGGACTGTGTCTAACGGAACAACACTACCACTCCGATTGCCCCCTCAAGAGGGGGGCTGGCTAAGACCCCCTTATCCAACCCCTCACCACCTTAACTCTCAACCATTTGTGAGACGGTGGGTTATTCCCCTTCCCCAGAGCGGAAGGCGGTGATTCGATAGCATAGATCCCGATAGATTTAGCCCGCCACAAATCGGGGGTTGGCAGACCAACTTTCAAGAAGCTATGAGTCGTGCGTCATTGCACCGATTTGGTTAGATGTCGGTAGTGAACCCGCTTTACTGGATGTTGCGTTTTGAACAGAGATCCGCTTCAAGGAAGACGCAGAAGCTACAGGGAGCGCGCCCTCGATTTACCAAACCTGTTCAGGACGTTGCGTGTGATCTGTTCGACTTGGTCGTCCTGCCGGATCAGGCCCGCGACCCATTCGCAGGTCGCAGCGGTGAATATCTCGCCCTTGCCACGCCGCCACGAGATGATCATTCCGTTGCCGCGTTTGCAGGCGTCCAAGGTTTTGGGCGTGACCTCTCCGAAGTGCACCTGCGCTTTGAACGCCGCATCCGCTGACCCGATGTAGAGCGTTTCACCCCAGATACCGTGATCTGCCTCGATATTGGTGGCGAGCCCCATGGCGAGAATGTCGATTTCGGGCACTGCACCATCCGTGCAGTTCGGAAAGGGCAACCCATCCTCGAAGCGATATTCCAGCCCGTCGACCTCGTAGCCGAAAATCCGCGATCGCGCGCCCAGCACGTCACCATAGCCGAGCCCGGCTCCGTGAAAGGCCCAGTGTTCGTCGCGGTAGATCGTGAAGCCGCCCGCACCGCCGCCAACACAGTTGCCGAGTCCGGCATAGACGCCGCGCAGGGCGTTGACACCGAAGGTCAACGCGCCGGGACGATTGACTGGCTTCACCTCGAACGCACCCGAGACAAGGTGCTCTTGATCAGTCTCCATCAAAGGGTCCTGATCTGCGATGTATTTGTAGCAAACTTGTGTGCGGCCTTCGTCCTCGATCCGGGTCTGCCACAGGAAATTCCCGGCAAACCGCGCGACATGACCTCCGGAGTCGACATAGGCATCGACAGCGTCGCGCATATCCGCGCTCCAGTATTCATCGTGGCCAACGAAAACGGCACAGGCATAGCGGTTCAGAAGAGCAGGGTCGCGGTGCAGATCGTGTTGGGCGATCACGTCGAGTTCATATCCCTCAGCCTCGGCCCAACGGGCGAAATGGCGTTCATAGCTTGCCCAGCCCGCCGAGGCGTATTTCTTTGAATAGCCATAGGCATAGGCCCACTCCATGTAGGGATAGCGTACCATCTCGCCGGGCTTGGCCGGCTGTTCGCGCAGCGCACGCGGTGCGCCCTCGGGCAGTTTGCAGAACCCGCGCGTCCATGGCCGCTGTGTCGAGACGATGGGTGAAAATGCATCGCCATTCGGCCCTGTGATACCCTCATAGTGATTGGACCCGCCCCAGCAATTATAGGCTAGCCAGGTGCCCGTTGCACAAACCAGAACATAGGGCGGTGGCGCAGCATCTGGCGCGGTTCTGACTAGAATGAGATGGTGTTCTTCAACCACATCATCGCCCTTCCGAGCGCGGAAAGTGACCAGATAACCGCCGGGTGCCCAATCATCGGGGATGGTGAAGACATAGGCCTCGGGCCAACCACAGCCTTTGACCGAGCAATCTCGGGGCGTTGGATGATGCGCCCCCGGAAGGCCGCTCTTGGTCAGTAGTGGCTCATAGAGCTGCCCGTCGCGGCCGATCTCAAGCTCCCATTCCGCTGCCGTGGTGGACACGTGCAGCGCAACGCGGTCCCCGGGTGCATAGCTCATTTCTGGGGTGTAGCCCCATATTTCCAGAACCGCCTCGTCACGCGCCGGGCCGATATAGTAGTTATCAAGGATATGGCGCGCCTTTGCACGGGTACGCGGCGTGGTCGCCGGTCCGGGGCGGTCCTGTGTCATATGTCTACTCCGGCAAATACTTGTCCGACCAGCTTTCGGCAGCTGCGCTATTTTCGATCATGTGCCCGATTTCCTCGTTCGTATAGCCTAGCCGTGCGAGGATTTCGCGCGTGTCCTGCCCGTATTTCGGAGCAGGTCCGGGGATCGCAATCGAGGCTTTTTCGGGCCGCACCGCATTGGGCGCGACGAGGTCGACCCACCTACCCATCGGATGCTGATCATGGCGCACCGCGCGAAAGGTCGACTTGGATATGTCGATCCTACCGTCGCTTTCGAACTGCAAGCCTGCGTCGCGCGTGTCATGGAGGGAACCAAGAGGCGTGATACCCACCGAGCCGCCGGCAAAGGCACGCATCCAGTCGGCCACCGGTTTTTGCGCGAACCGCTCGGTGAGGGCGGCTTCCAAGTCTGTGTCACCCTTGTCGACGAGGTCGGCCACATCCGGCACCTGGCTCAGGGCTGCTTCCCGCTCTGTCGGGGCAGCAAAGAACATCCAGCCATCGGCGGCGGAATAACAGCGATAGAACGGCCCCCAACCTCGCACCTCGCGTCCTGAAGGCTCATCGAACGCTGGGCGCCCTTCGAAATCATACATGAATTGGGCCTGGATCATTTCACCTGCCGCGGCCAGTGAGGCGCGGGCAACACCACCTTTCCGGTCACCCTGAGCCGTTCCAGCGCCGCTCCTAGAGCCACGCAGGCACAATGCCCGGTCAGCGCGTCGATCGTACCGAAATGAGCGTGCTCTTCGGGTGTCTCGGGGCCGCCACCAAAGCGGGTCATCACACCTGTCGCGGCTTGCGCGAGGTCGTCATAGCCAAGGTGATCCGATTTCGGCCCCCGACGCGGCCCGCCCCACGCATCAAGCTGCACCAGAATGAGACGCGGGTTGATTTCCTTCAGTCGCGCTTCACTCAGGCCCAGTGCATCACGTTGTTGATCGGTGCCGTTCATGGTTATCACATCGGCCCGCTCCACCATTCGCCAAAGCGCCTCTTGCCCCTTTTCCGAGCGCAGATCGAGCAACACGCTTTTCTTGCCGCGTTGCGCATGCAACCCGAAAACCACAGCGTTCCACGGATCGACCGAAGGCTGCACGGGCTGGACCAGCGTGACCTGCGCCCCGAACCGCACCAGTGTAGACCCGATGGTCGGCCCAGCAATAACGTTGGTCAGATCCAGCACCTTCAGCCCGTCAAGCCAGAGGCCTTTGCCGTCGCCGCCCACGGGCATTCGCGGCGTCTCTGCAAGAACGCCGCTCAGCGCATCCCGAAAATCGTCCTGCTGTGGCCCAGCGGTTTTATCCATTGTGCCTGGATCATCGGCCAGCCAAGCGACGTTGCCCATCTGCCGCATCTGACCGTGGCGGGGATCGTCAAGCGCGACCACCAGCCCCGAGGTCAACGCATGGGGGTCGGCCAGCCATTCGGCCGTGCTGCGTTGCGCTGTGGCCGGAGCCTTAGCCGCTCCGAAAAGTCCTTCCCATTCATGCGCAGGACGGGTCAGGAAGGTTGCTTTCATCGCATCGGCCAGTCGCCTGCGATCACCTACCCCACCGGATAGCTGCGCAAAGCCCATTCCGCGGGCCAATCCGCCTGATCGACATAGACATCAAAATCCGGCAATTCCTTCAACAGATCGCTAAGACCGAGAACCTCCAGCACTCTTTGGGGATGGTTCACGATCGAGCAGGATACGATGTAAAACCCTCGTCCATCGGCACAGGTATAGGTGCGGTAGAACGGATCAAGAAATTCGGAGAGCTCGGCAAAGCTCAGGTTGTTGGGCAGGCCTTCGCGCGCGCGCCGCTCCAACTCCAACTCACGCGGAGATTTGTAGCGCTCGGGGTAGCCCTCGATCTGTTCGCAATTGTAAACCAGCCCCTCCAGCAGGGCAGACGCAAGCGGTACTTCGATGTGGTCGCCTCCCATCCGGGGCCGCGCGGCCAACGCAAATAGGACCGACATCGCGCCGAATGCGGCACCATAGGCCGAGGCCAGTCCCAGTGGGGTAAAGGAAGGATTGATCCCCATCAGCCGACGGTTCAACCCCATGTCGGTAAATTGCCCAGTTCGCGCCGCGATCACCGCTTCCCAGGCTGCCAACCCGGCGAGCTCGGGATCGGTTGACGCAAAGCCGGGCAGCGAAAGCGAGACGATGTCGGCGTTCACCTGCCTGAGCGCCTCCGGTCCAAGCCCAAGCCGCTCCATCACGCCGGGGCGGAAGTTCTCGATCACCACGTCAGCGCGGCGGACCAGATTTAGCGCAGTATCGCGCCCGTCGGCTGTCTTGAGATCAAGCGTCAGCGCACGCTTGCCACGCGATAACATGTCGAAAGCCGGGTCCTTCCACTTGGCGCCACTTGGCGGATCGATGCGGATCACCTCGGCCCCGAGATCGGCCATCATCATCCCGACCAACGGCCCGGCCAGAAAATGTCCAAAATCAAGGACACGAATGTGGGAAAGCGGGCGGTTCTGCATGGTTACTGGATCCTGTTCCGACGGTTTACCCCTACAAATCTATGAAATTGTCTGGGCATGTTTCATATTCATCCTGCCAAAAATGAGATCAATTCTGCCGATGCATCCCATCCACGTCTCTGTTTTCCTGTGCAATGCCTTTTCCAATATGGTGCTTGCATGCCTGCTTGAACCGTTGCGGGTGGTGCGCGATCAAACCGGTGCAGATATCCGCTGGAGTATCCTGACGGACGGCGACCGCACCGTAAGCAGTTCCAGCGGTCTGAGCGTTTCGCCGGAAATGTCGATGGTAGACGCGCCCAAACCCGATCTGGTCATTATCATTGGTGGCGACGCCTTTCGCGACTCCAAGGGGGTGACCCTAGCCCGCAGTCTTGGACAATTGATGCAGGGCGCAACGGTGATTGCAGCCGATACCGGTGCCTAGGTGTTGGCGCGGGGCGGGTTTCTGAACGCTCGGAATGCCACGTTGCACTGGCAGCTTCTTGAGGAATTCGCCGAGGAGTTTCCCGAAGTTGAGGTTCTTCCCGATCGCCATGTGCAAGACGGCCGTTTCTGGACATGCGGCAGCGCGGCGGCGGTGTTTGATCTGATTTTGCAATTCATTCGAGAGCGGTTTGGCGCCTCGGTCGCATTTGATGCCGGTGCAATGTTCCTACACGATAACGCCAGACGGCACGGCGCCTCATATCCCGATCAGGCATTGTCGCAAGCGGTGTCCCCGAAGCTCAAACGTGTCGTTGTGCTCATGTCCGAAACGCTCGAAACGGCGCTGTCTATCCCCGCCCTGGCGGAACAGGCACACATATCTGAACGGTCCTTGCGCCGTCTGTTCTGGGCAGAATTGCAGACGACGCCTGGGCGATACTACTTGCTGCTTCGCCTGGCCCGCGCCCGCGAGTTGCTTCGACATAGTAACCTCTCACTCAATCAAATCGCTTTGCGTTGCGGTTTTGCCAATGCGATCACCCTGACACGTAGTCTGCGCAAGAATTTCGTAACCGATCCGCTTCAGGATCGCCGGGCAAATCTGTGACCTTTCCCACCCAATCATTGGCAATAAGCCCGTCTGGACTGTCCTTCCTAACTGAGCGTTGAGGTCGCACTTCAAACAAGAAGTCATTTGTGAACGGCGGTTTCGGCGGTTCTCAATTGTTCAGAATCCGATTGACGTTGAAGGCACATATTCACTCAGCTAAACCCTTTTATCAGGTCGATAAATCAGATGACCATCGCGGCGCATGCCGTCGGTGTCTAAGCTATTGATCGGCAATTTCCGGTTCATGCCTCAAAATCTTCTCCAGAGTTTTGCTCTGTTTCGAAAATTGCGTCTTCTGACTCCAGACGCACGGTGATCTCTTCAAACGGGTGCTTGTGCCGTCTATGCCATTCCACCTACGCAGCAAAAGTAAAACGGTTTTCGTCGAGCCGGGCTTTTAGAGATCGCACAAGCGACGGGCCATTCTCATTGAAACGTCGATGCGCTTCTTCACGTCATGTATGTTCGCGCATGGCGCCGCATTTCCTTCATTTATTCTGTTCAGAATATCTGGGTGTCTTCGCCCATAATTTTGCGCAGCATTTGCGCATAACATTGCATGATTTGCCCATAAGTTTGCGCGGTTCACGATACACGCTCAATTAGCGAGTGTTGTAGCGTGAATCTATCAACTTAAACTCACCGAAACTCAATCAAAAGTGAATTCATATTGGGGAAAATCAATTCTTAGTTGAGTCGACTTTGTAGTCGCTGAACTGGT
Source organism: Ruegeria sp. BG11 (assembly GCF_056538565.1). NCBI lineage: Bacteria > Pseudomonadati > Pseudomonadota > Alphaproteobacteria > Rhodobacterales > Roseobacteraceae > Ruegeria > Ruegeria sp. BG11. The sequence goes on from NZ_JBQFTH010000023.1 coordinate 6,905, forward strand.
TTTTTGGCAACCATATCTCTACCTTTTGCAAAGTCACAAGCCTCCGGATTTGACCTATCTGTTCTTAACCGAAGAAGTCTTTCTTTTCCTTCTGTTAGAGTCGGAATATGGCCAGCCTGGATCGGCCAGATAACATAGCTTGGCTCACTAACATGCTCAAACCACTCCGCCCGGCGATCTAGAAACTGACCGTGGATAGTCCTGTGAACAATATACTCCAAGTCTGCAAAGCCCTGCCAAGTCGATAGCGTCGCCAGTGCGACGTGTGGCCGACCAAACAATGCACCCGTGTCGTTCTCCGGGAGATCGTAGCCCTCTCCTTGAAGGCGCCAGTAAAACCTTTGGATCGATCTGCAACAGCGTTCAGACGATCCGAGTTGTCCTCGAACCCTGCAATACGGGGATCGCCTGGAGGGTGTAGCAAGTACCCCAATTCATTTGTGCAATATTTATGACAGAACAATTCCACCCCTGAAATTTAATTCTACAGTCACCAGGAGTTCTGACTCTGTCCAGTGATTTTAGATCTGGGCCTGCAAATTGGCACACAGGAACAACGCCGACGCTGATCGTTCGATGCATCACCTGCAGTTTATTATATTGTCGAGTGGCAGCCCGAAACGAACATTCACAACCAAGCTTTGTGATTCCCGAGATGCGAAAGAAACGGACACTAAGGGAATATCCAAGAAACTGTCCTTGTGTTTCTTGGATCAGTGCAGTTTGTTGGTTTCTGAACATTTGGGGAGTACTTTCTCAATGCTTGGACACGTCCTGATTGCGGTTTTTCAGCTGCCCTACTCTCCATCGCTTCGTCCGGAGTCGCCGAGACAATGCATGTGAAGACCACTGTAACCTACCGGGAACGGAACGCGCTTCCGCCTGACGCGGTTTTGGAAGTCGAACTTCTTGATACCTCGCGTGCAGATGCACCTTCGGTTCGGCTGTCTTCCCAGAGGTTCAAACTCATTGGTGTCCCCAGAACAGTTGAAATTGCTTACGACACAGATCTAATTAGTGAGCGCCATATCTACACAGTGGCTGCTAGGATCATTTCCGATGATCACGTGATGTTTCGTTCAACGACGGCGATACCTGTGCTGACCAGTGGCGCACCAGATTCTGCTGAACTCGTTCTAGAGATGATGCCAAGGAGAGCGGGCGGCAACATTGCTGACCAATCGATCTACGATTCTGCTTGGGAAGTTTACGAGATCGCAGGGCGTATGCTCATTGCTGAGAAACCTCCTTCCTTGACAATTGATCAAGACGGCCAGTTTGGCCTGTACGGAGGGTGTAACAGGTTTACAGGAACACTCGACGCAGCCAATGGTAAGTTCAGCATGCCGGACAACTTCGCAGGAGCGAAGATGGCGTGCCCTGAGGATCGGGAAAAGCTTGAGGCAGACACGAACAAGGCCTTGTCGGCGGCAGTGGGCTACGTGACAAACGGAAAAAACCTGGCGCTCAGCAACGCAGCCGGTCTCACGGTTCTGCGCCTGCGCAAAATGCCCGAATAGGCACTGCGCCTTTCGAAGCGAGCTGGGGCAATCATCCGCCTTGTTCTAGCGACAATCAACGAGAACCATAGGCGGAAATTCCGAGTGGATCATAGACGTTAGACTGCGTCGTTTGCGAGTGATCGTGGTAGTGGGCCTTACTGCGTGCGTGGCGTAGTGACGCCATCAGTACATGTTCCGGATTATTGATGAACTGGCTTGCATCGGCTTCGTCATTGTCTTCTCCCGCTGCAGGAGGAGCGGGCTGAAGACGGCCTTCAAGCACAGTGCCCCACACTTTGATATCGGCCAGCGTCAAAGGATCCACAGTTAGCGGATTTTCTTCGAGGATTGTGAAGTTGGCCAGTTTACCAGGCTCGATGGAACCAATCTCATCCTCCAATTGAAGGGAATAGGCTGCGCCGATGGTGATACCTTCCAAAGCGTCTTCTGCACTGATGCGCTGGTCCGGACCAACGACGCGACCACTCGTGGATATCCGATTGACAGCAGACCACATGTATTTCAACGGCTCCGCAGGAGCCATCGGCATGTCCGAGTGCATCGAGAAGGGGATACCTGCTCGTACGGCGTCTCCCAAAGGCACCATGCGCTCTGTGCGCTCGCCACCAACGCTGCCTGCGGCATAGCGATCTGCGAGCGTCGGCGTGTACACGGAATTGCCGCTGACAATCGCGCCAAGACGTTTAATACGTGCGATCTGATCTAGTTGAGCGTAGCCAAAGTGTACGACGACGGTGCGATGGTCATATCTCGGATTGCGCTGCATGGCAGCTTCGAGGGCATCCAGAAGAATGTCCAGACCGCCGTCTCCCAGATTGTGAACATGGACCTGAAAGCCTGCGTCCCAATAAAGGTCGAACACCTGCTTGAAGAAATCGGGCGTCATAATCCATTCACCTTCATGCCCGTCCAGGTAGCCATCGCGCATGATCATTAATTCACTGAAGATCGCTCCATCCAAAAGCAGCTTGACCTGCTTCGGTAGGAACTGGGTTCGGCCTTCGCTCCACGCCAGCATGGCTTCGGTTTCGGCTAGTACTTTTTCGGGGCCCTCGGTGTTCAGAAACAAACCGCCAAGCGTCCGACCGTCCGGAATAAAGTAAAAGTTGAAAGGTGTGTCGTCTGGCCCGAACGCTTCTGCTACGAGCGCTTGGGCGTTCTGATCAACAGGGCCAGCAGGCTCTGCAAGGGTCGTGATCCCGCTGCGGTGATAATAGTCCTCTGTGAACTCCAGCGCTGTCATGACCCTGTCGATAGACGCATAGACCGGAGCAAACTTCTCAAAGAACACATGCTCCCAGAATGCAGCTTCAAGGAAGAGGCCTTTTTCAAGATTGGCTTGAGACCGGGCCAACTCGCTTGACCAGCTCGCAATGTATTCTTCGGTGATTTCCAGTTGTTCGAGGGCCACGGAGTTGAAGTACATCTCGTGGGTAGAGCGCTGCCATACAGCCAGCGGAATGTCGGGGGCCAGTTCGTCCAAAATCGTACGGCTCATGTCCCCGTGCCACGACGCGTGATACCCCCAGACCATCAACGGCCGCCCGCTGCTTGGATCATATGTATTGATGACCTCGGACAGGCGTGCGCGAAACTCCTCCTCGCTATTGGCAAGAGGCGCAAATCCGGCCGGCGATTGCCAGTCCTCGATGGAAATGATGGCATCCGACATCATCGCAAGCGCGCCCAGAAGCGGGTGTAAATGCTGTTCAATGAACCCAGGCACAATGACCTTGTCTTCAAAACTGCGGTCAATTGCATAGCTACCTTCGGGCAGCCGACCCTCGATACCCTCTAGGGTTCCGACGTCGACAATTCGACCGTTTCTAACTGCCACGGCCTCAGCCAACGGGGCGTCCGGATTCATGGTAAGAACTTCTCCACCGACGTAGACAGTTGCGCCGGGAAACTCAGGGAAACGGTCGAAGGCGTCTTGCAAAGAAGGAGACTGCGCAGCGCCGTGAAGCGGCATGAGTGCGAAAGCGAGTATGGTTAGAGACTTAGAGAAACTCATTGATGCCTCCGAATAGGATTGCGGACATTAATAAATTGTTTCGATCAGAGCAGGTAGGTCTGCGATGTGTCACCTAAGCCGTCAGTCTGTAAATCAAGACTGAGCAACATAAACTTGAAGGCCACTCTCGTTGCCCGCTTTGGGCTCGAACCGGATGTTCGATCCGGCTCATGCAAACCGCCGCAACGCAGAACAAGCTGCCATTGATTTTTCAAAACAGTTGGCAATCCAATAACCTAGTCGGTAGGTACTTTGGAACGCCACTATCGCACCCTTTTGTTTTTCTGGGTTGTGCTTTTTATCCGAACAAGTGTCTCATCAGCTTGAAACGTGGTCATTGGGTCTTAGCCGTGTTCGAAGCGTCGACATACCTCGCGATAATTTCGATTGCAGTCATCGGCACTGTTCACGTCTTCTGCGTGTCTTTTTATCGGAGTTTCCCCACCCAGGCTAACTGGCTATCTGATTTTTCATCTGGGATCGGACTGGGCTATGCTTTCCTTTTCTTACTGCCAAAAATCGGTGAATTGTCCGCCGGTTTAGCTGAAAGCGGGAAATGGGAAAACTCACTGTACAGTTATTCGCTGCTTGGCTTTCTCATTTACTACTTGCTGGAAGCCAGTCGCGACTTGGGGGAAGACAATAGGTTGTCGCTTGGCTTGGACACAGTGGCGCTCGGAACCTATAACTGCTTGCTTGCTATTACAGTCATGCAAGCGACGGCAACCTCGCCCGAGCTGTATGTCATTGGGACGTTGGCCTATTCCTTGCATTTATTTGGGGTGAATATTTATCTCTATAAAACCCATCCTGGGCATATGTCTGGTTGGCTGCGCGTATACTTTGTCGCGTCGCTTGCTGTCGGCATTTTGATCGGCCTCAACGCGGACAAAAGTAGCATGATCTATTCAATTGCGACTGGTTTGACAGGGGGAGTAATCATAGCCCTATCGCTTCGGGTTAAACTACCCAGCGGTTCGACAATGAATACAAAAGCTCTATTGATCGGTGTCGTGTTTGCCGCGGTTGCTATCGTCGTAACGCGTTACTGACCAAACGACACTGGATGTTTTGGGTGCCTCACTTGGTAGAGGTGCTCGTTGTTTCTCGGCTTTTTTTAACGAATCCACCAACACTTGGGCTGTGAGTCCTGAGCCTAGTTGGTCTTCCCGGCTTTCAAAATCCGTTCAATTAATTCCAGTGTTGCTTCAGGGTCTGCCCTATATGCATCCCGAAGCAACTGCATTTCATCCAATGTCCTGACACTTCTAGTGCCGCAAACGTTGGAGTAGCGCTGGTTTTCCGCGACATTCGCGATATTTTCCGCTTCCTCGATCAGGAGACACGCTTCCATATTGCTGCCCAGCCCAAAAATACCGGCTTCTTGTGCCTGGGCTGGTAGCTGGAAAACGAACATGGCCACCAAAGCGCGAAAAAGGGATTTCATGGTTTGTCTCCACGCTAATTTGCAGCTGAGTTGCTGATTTCGGACAGGTAACTGCTTACGGCATCCACAAGAACGTCGTCTGCCGTGATGAGTTTTCTGTTTGAGCCTGACAATGGGTTAGAATCTTCTTCGATCAAAAGGCCCGCCCTTACCAGCAGGTCAAGTGTTTTAACAGCGCTGTCACGGCTCATGTGATCAAAAAGCAGGGCCGCTATCTCTGTCTTTGCAAGAACCACCCTGCCCTTTTCTTTGACTGTTTTCACGCAGACATACTGCTGTGCATCTTTAAAGACCGACTTCTGCAGTTCTTTGCGCGTCCTAAAGCGGAAGTCTTCGGCATCAAGCAGGCGCTTGACCTTTAGATTGTGAGCTTCGATCAATGCTTCAATCGCCGCAGGGCTCGAACAATCCAGTGCCTTCAGAAGGAAAAAGAAGCGCGCAATGTGAACGACATTTTCGTGGTTCATCTCACGTTGAATGACTGCGACGTCCCCCTTGACTTTGCACATCTCTGCAGTTCTCTCCCGCAAGCAAGACAAGAACCTCGACTCTGCCAGCAATACCGTCTGGAGCGTATTCACCAACTGCGATGATAGCAGATCCTGGGTCTCTTTTGCCTCCTCAGACAAATAGTTCCTCCTAACAATTCGCAGCCGTGTATTTGCGCTCTGTTTCCGTAGGCAGGTTAGCGGCGCTAGGTTCGATATTGCAAGCGTTGGGTAGAACTTCTTGGCCATGGCCCAGGGTAAATCCCATGTGTCGTTTAGATGAACATACCCCAATTGATCTGCTTGTGACGGGGCAATCTGTATTTCAGATTACCTCGCCTGACGAACAGACCATTCCAGTCAAATCGCCGCTTCTGATGCACGCTACGGTCGTGGAGATGCCTTCTCCAATCAATTTCGTCCGATCGTTAAATGAAAGGTTTGATTATGAAATTCTCTGCGCCACAGTTTACCGTACTCGGCGAAGCGCTGGCATTGATGAGCCGATGCGGACTCTATCGCGATCGCGACCTTTCTGGGTTCAGCCAACTGATAATGCCGCCATTGGCACTGGGTCAGCTGCGGATCTGGCGCTCAGGCGAAATGCCTGTTGGGTTGGCTACCTGGGCCTATCTTAATGCGGACACCGAAGACATCGTTTTGAAAGAAGGGCGATGCCTGACACCCGAGGAATGGAATTCTGGGCTCTGTCCTGTGGTCATGGATTTTGTCGCGCCGTTCGGCAACGGTTTCAAGATGGCACGCGATTTGACGCGCACCGTTTTCCCCGGTCTTGCGTTCCGGGCTGCCCGTCGCAGTGCCGACGGGCAACTTAAAAGGATCGTTCAATTTCCGGGTCACGACGCAAACGGCAACTGGACCTCAAGCGCGGCAGTCGCTGCGTAACTTCATCTTTTTCTTTAAAAACTGAACGAAAGGAATTTTCTCATGGGTAGTTCAAAAAAATCACCGCATCAAACTTACAAGCTTTACGGCATCAGCGTATCCAAGGACGCCGGCAGCGGCAATGACAAGATGTATAGTTATGCGGCCAAAAGCTACCTCAAGGGTGGCTCTGGCAATGACTTGGTCTATGGCTATGGCGGTTATAACAAGCTCTATGGCGGGTCGGGCAACGATATCGTCAAAGGTTGGGGCGCCAAGAACTACCTCTATGGCGATTCAGGGCATGACAAGCTCTACGGCTATGGCGCCTATAATCGTCTCGACGGTGGTTCGGGCAATGACAAAGTCTACGGCTTAGGAATCAAAAACTACGTCTATGGCGGGTCCGGCCATGATTATTTGGAAGGCAAGGGCGCCTACAATTATATGAACGGCGGCACGAGCAATGACACGATCAAAGGCTACGGTGCCAAGAACGACATGCATGGCGGCGACCATTACGACAAGCTCTACGGCTATGGCGCAGTCAATAACATGTATGGCGGCAACCACAATGACACGCTCAAGGGTTACGGTGGTTACAACAAGATGGATGGCGGCGCCCATAATGATGCGCTCTATGGCTACGGCGCCAAAAACTATATGACCGGAGGATCTGGCAACGACCACTTGGAAGGCCGTGGCTTGTGGAACAAGATGAATGGCGGGTCGGGCAATGACGTGTTGAAAGGCATCGGCGCTTATAACGAGATGTATGGTGACAGCGGTGATGACAAGATCGAAGCCATTGGTGCTGTCAACAAAGCTTACGGGGGCGCCGGCAATGATGAGATCACCGGCATTGGCGGTGTCAACGTGCTGCATGGAGATGACGGCCACGACACGATGAAGGCCGTTGGCGGCGTTAACACCGTATTTGGCGACGCGGGCAACGACACCATGATCAGCGCAGGCGGGGTCAACGTCATGTTCGGCGGCGCAGGCGACGACAAGATGGTAGCAAATGCCATCGTGGCGACCACCCAAAGCGGCCAGGACGGGGCTGACACCATGGTTGCAATTAGCAACGCCAACTGGCAGTCCGGCGGCAATGGCGACGACGCTATGGTCGGGGTCGGGAACCTCAACCTGCAATTTGGCGATGCTGGCAACGACATGCTTCTGGCGGCGGGCAATACAAACATCCAGGTCGGGGGTGTCGGTGATGACAAGCTGTTCGCGATCGGCAGCACGAACGTGCAGTTCGGCGGCGACGGTAGGGACCTAGCCGTCGGCGCAGGTGGATCCAACATCCAGTATGGCGGCAATGACAACGACGTTTTGATCGGTGGTGGCGTAGCCAATATACAGATCGGTGGCACCGGTGTTGATTGGCTCGTTGGTGCTGGAAAAGGTAACCTCCAGTTTGGTGGTGAGATATGGTCGACTATTCCAAAGGACGTGGACCTAGGCGCTTTCGATCTGGACAAGGCGGCGGATAAGCTGGCCGAATACGCCAACTCAATCGGAACAGATGGCCTCAACGTCATGCTGGCCGGCGGCGAAGCAAACATTCAGATCGGCGGGTCGGAGACCGACATCACAATTGGCGCAGGTAAAGGCAACCTGCAGGTCGGTGGCGACGGCGCCGACCTTATAGTCGGTGGCGGCACAGCCACCGCACAGTTCGGCGGCGAAGGTACTGACCTGATGGTGGGCATCGGGCGGCTCAACGTCCAGGAAGGCGGCGAAGACACCGATGTAATGTTTGCGATGGAACGCGGTAAGGATGCTGGTATCCAGTTGCAAATGGGTGGCAGCGGCAGCGACTTCATGATTAGCCGCGGCGGTGATGGCGAAGCTGACCCATTCGGCGTGCTTGCCGATCACATCAAGGAAAAGATCGAAAATGCACAGAAAGACGATGCTGAAGTGTCGACATCGGACGACGTCAGCACAGCAGAGGATGAGATGTCTCGTCCGGACACGGATACCGACAAGCAGTCTCTGAAGGAAAAGCTCATGGAAAATGCGCCGTCGCTCAACCTTCAGTTCGGAGGAGCGGGTGAAGACGTCTTTTCGACTGGCGGTGATCTAGGCTTCCAAATGGGCGGCCAGGACAATGATATTTTTCTTGGCGGCGGTGCCTACAATTTCTCCTTCGGCGGCACCGGCGATGACCTGATGCTCATGACCGGTGACAAGGCGAACTTCTCGTTCGGCCAGGACGGAGTGGACTGGATGATGGACAGCGGTACGTTCACCGATCTCGTTTGGAACATGCTGAAACCCGACAAAGACGGTGAGAGTACACCGGTAGATAACCCCTTTGATACCGTCTTCGGTAGCGCGCTGAGCAGCGTGACTGGCAAAGTCGATGATCTGAAGGCAACACTTGACGCACTTAACCCGCTGAGTAAGCTCACTGATGCAGTTGGCGATCTTGTCCATGATGCAAAAGACACCGTCGCCAACATCCATGCAACAATCAGTTCTCTGATGGACTATGATAGTACGCAGTTCTTTGGCGGTGCTGGCAACGACTTCCTCTCCGTTTCCGATGCGGGAGGCGATGTAGTCGGCGGTCAGGGCAATGACACTTACCTTTACACATTCGGATCGACGGGCTCTATGGATGTCGACGAGGCTGGGCTGGATGCGGCCCGTGAACTCGGTGATTTCCTGAAACTTGCCAGTGATAAGCTCGACACGATCTCCGGAGGCGCAGGCGGTGAAAACGACGTTCTTGAGCTGCGCGATGCCGGCGCGCTTGATGGCAGCGACCTGCGTTTCTTTGTTGAAGGCGGCAAGGATCTGGTGATCGAAGGTGAAAACGGCGAGGTGCGCCTTAAGAACATGCACGAGGACGACACCCGCATCGAAACCCTGCGCATCGTCGGCGAAGACGGTGTACAAGAGATTGATCTTGGCGAGGCCTTCGAAGATGGTCTTTTTACAGCCACTTGGGCTGATCGTACCGGTCAAACCGGCATTGACGCGGTCGACAGTTTCGAGTTCAAGACCAGTGATCCGACTTTAGGCCAGGTTGACTTCGACGCGTATCTCGGAAGTGCAACCGACACAAACGCCACTGACATCGCCTTTGCCGACGCCTTTGAAGATTGGGTACTGAATCTGGCCGAAGCAGGTTCGAGGCTACCCATCGTCGGCGGTGTCGTCGACGAGGCTTCTGAGATTGTTACAAGCGTTTTTAACTTGGAGACGCCTTCTATGCCTGACACCATAGATTTTATCTAAACAATAATTGGGTTGGGACCTTCTAAGAGGCTCCAGCCTCATCGCTAGCTTCCTACCAACAATTAACAATAGCCTTAGACGAGGTAACGATCGAGTTGCGGACAAAGATTGCTTCGTCCGCTACTCGGACATCTGTGCCCAAAAAACTCGCTACGCTGGTAACGAATGTCTGCTTTTCCAGCTGCGGCGCGCCTTTTGGCCTCGGCCCTTTACATTTTTTGCAATTTCGAACTTTTGTAACAGAGCATTTCCAGTGTGGGCTCGGAGCAGTTTTTAAAACCGAGCTGACGAAATGCTGCTATGCGGACAGACCTGCCATCCGAGAAAAGCGACCTTGGAGTGTGGATTTCACCGCAGCTCGACTTGGCGTCCCTTTCGACCAGCCCAAGTTGTCGCGCAATGGTGGCGCTGTCATAGTAGTCACGTCCCTTAACCACCTTGCCGTCCTTAACACGCATAACCGAGCAGTAGCGAACTCCGGCCTGCCTTCCAGTTGGTGGGAAATCTCCGAGGCTTGAGCGTAGTGTAACGGTATGCCTGCCCGTGTTTCGGAACTCGACAGTAGCCCATTCGCCACATTGGCTGACCACGAAATTCTCAACCTTGCATCGACAATGCGAGAACACTGATGAGAAGTGAATGGCTAAAGAAAATTCTATTTTTTAGCGGGTCCACTTCCGCGTATAGGGATAGGAGGACCGCGATCAACATATGCCAAAAACATGACTATTTCTTCGGGACGCGGCGCATCCGGCACACAAAGCGTCATTGTATCGAAATGATCAAAGGACCAGGGGTTGTCTTTGTGGCCGAGCGACAAATCGATTGAAGTTCCTGCCGCTCCAATCTTTACATTGGATGGAATGACGGCGTCGCCTCCATTGGCAGCGGCTCGCATCGGAGCGCCGAGCCTGGGATGTATGACTGCGCAGCCGTGCTCCATATCTCCGAAAACGGCGACAATCGCAGCCTTCCCATAAGATACTGGGGGACCGTTAAGCTGCGAAACTGCTTCTTCAGCGAGTTGTTGCCTAAGTTCAGCCCCGATTTCAAAAAGAGGAGTGAGTTCAGCGTCGAAACGGCGTGCCATCGGGTTCGAAAAAACTGCCGCAGCCGCAACGCCACACGCCTCATCACATGGCTCGTCAAAGGCATCAGAAGTTATGTGTTCTCGCGCTATAACAATTTTGCGCGTTTCGACCATGAATGCCCCCAATTTCCTTGTTGAGGCATAGTGCTGACAATTCAGCTGCGCGTCGACCTATAATTTCCCCATTTGTCATGCAGATGATGTTTGACGACGTTCGCTTTTGTGCTCGAAGCAGGTGTTCGTCGAGTCTGGTCGAATGTCTACTCTGCGGATTTAAGTGAGCTTTCGCTGCATCAGAACCAAAGGCCACTTTCTATCTTAAGAGCAGCGTCACTAAATTTGGGCTGGTGGTTCAAGACGGATCACAAGATGAGTTGATCAATTGTCTTTGGATGATTGGTCACTGCCTCATAGCCGTCTTGCGTTATTACGAAGCTGTCACCGATCTGGGCACGGAAGGTGTCTACAGAAACAGATCCATCCACTGCAAAAACCATGCCCGGCTGGAGTATTGTTGTGTCGCCAGTAACAAGTTGCGGAGTTTCCAAAAAGCTGAAACCTGTCGCGCGGCCACAACGAAAAGGATACTCATATCCTGCACCTTGAATAACTTCTGCATATGCAGAGTGAACGCTTTCTGCTGTTACACCGGGTCGCAACACTTTAAGCGCGGCTTGCTGACTGGCCAGTGCGACCTCATAGACCGCGGCCTGAGATGGGTCATTAATCTCGCCAATCCAAAAGGTTCGGTCAAAGCCCAGCTTGAAGCGGTGAAAATTGGTCATGCCGCACAAGCAGAGGAATACTGGCTCGCCGCGCCGCATGATACGTGTGGTGGCGCGGTGATGGGTCTTAGTGATTGCCTCGCCCGAAGCCATGATTTGCAGGAAGTGCGTATTCGGCGACATATCGGCGTCGTCGTAAAACGCGCTCAGGAGTTCTGCCGCCTTGCGCGTCCCCGCTTGCGATGTGGCAAGGGCTACTTCATATTCTGGCACACCTTCGCCGATGGCAGCGCGACCGGCGTTCATCATGGCGTTCGCGACCTGACCTGCATGGCTGGCAAGCAGTAGTTCTCGGTCGGATTTGATCATCCGCATCTCGGACAGGATCGGTGTGACCGAGGTGAGATTTTGCGCATCAACCAGTTCATCAATATATGCGCGCACAAGGGCTGGCATGTGATTGGACTCTATTCCAATACGCCTGGCACCTTTGATGGCGGCAGGCAATTCAGCGCGCCATTCCGCCCCCATCCCGTCATTCCATGCCGCAATCTTGTCTACACACGCCGCAGATTGAGCGGCGATGAGGTCAATTGTGGGTGTGATCAACAGGCTGGAACCGTCGCGCGGCACCACCAATATGGTCGGACGGCCAAATTCCATATGCAAATAATCGTAGTACCCTGTCAGGTAATAGACATTGTCGTCATCGGTGATGAGAGCGACATCAAGGCCTTTTTTGCCCATTTCGACGCGAAGCCTATTCATGCGGGATTCTAACATGGTCAATCACATCCGTTTCCGGTTACCGGCAGGCGGTCACGCACCAGTTGTGCCCAAAACGCGACCCCAATTGGCAACAGATCATCGTTGAAATCATAGTCGTCCGAATGGAGCGGTTGGCCACACGGCCCCTCTTGCCCGTTGCCGAGCAGCAAGAAGCACCCCGGAACAGCGGCCGAGAAGTGCGCAAAATCCTCCGAGAAACTCATGGGTTCGCGATTGCCTTCAGTCTCCAGCCCTAAAGCGAGAGCCGCGTCTACGACTGCGCGCGTTTGTTCCGGGGCATTGATCGTCTCGATGAATTCCGTGTTGAATGTCATGGATACTTTTACGCCGTGGGCAGCTCCGATACCGTCCGCAAGCTGGCGCATAAGCCCCGCGACCTCCTCGCGATCTTCTGGCATCCGTGCGCGTACATCCCCCTTGAGGGTTGCTGCACCAGGTAGGACATTGCGCTGACCATCGGTCAGGAATTCCGTTACCGAAACGACAACACCTGCGCCCGGAGCAAGCTTGCGCGAGACGATGGTTTGCAAGGCCTGCACAATCTCTGCCCCGATGGTAATCGCATCCCGCCCAACCTGCGGCATTGAGGCGTGACCTCCTTGTCCTTCGATCAGAATTTCAAACAGGCTTTCGCTCGAACAGATTTGACCGGGCCGCGTGGAAATCTGCCCCACCGGCGCGGCAGGAAGATTGTGAATGGCATAGACTTCCTCAACGGGAAAACGCTCTAGCACACTTTCAGCAATCATGGCTTGCGCGCCCAATCCGTGTTCTTCGTTGGGTTGGAAAATGAACACCACCGTGCCATCAAAATCGGGCTCTTCAGCAAGGGCTGCCGCCGCGCCCAAGAGCATGGTCATATGGCCGTCATGCCCGCACGCGTGCATAACACCAGCCGTCTCGGAGACATAGTCATGGCTGCTGGCCTCATGTATCGGCAGTGCGTCCATGTCGGCTCGTAGACCGATGGCGCGATTGCCTGTCCCGCGTTTAAGGACACCAACAACACCCGCGCCGACATGGGTCTCGATTCCGAGATCTTGAAGGATACTCGCAACCCGCGCCTTCGTATTTTCTTCAGCAAATCCGAGTTCGGGCATTCTGTGAAATTCGTGGCGTAAGGCGATCAGGTCTATTGGTGGCATTCGTTTTTCCCGCTGGATGGTCTCCAATGAGGTTAGCTTGAAAACTCGGCAAGGCCGGCAGGAAAACGACCTAGGGCAAGAAATTTAGCAAGTACCTGAATCACCGGCGTATGATCAAAGCAGACATTCGTGCCGGTCGTAGCATTGTCCATTTTGGGTTCAAAACCGTCGTTTGCTTCGGCAACCATCAATTGGGGGAACCAACTCATCAACCTAAAAAGAACTCGAACGGGTTTTGTTAGGGCGTCACAAACCAGACAAAATTGACTTCCAGCAAAGTAAATACAGCAAAAGGCGCTGCACTACTATCCTTGTAGTGCTAAGATGAAGAGAGATCGCTTGGTCTTCTTTTTTCCGGTAAATGAGATAATACCTGGAGACGAATTCTTGCTTTCGCTGCATTATCGGCTGCAAATACGACCAGTCCAACCTTTGCTCAAAGTAAAAACCCTGATGCCTACGAGGCCGCCACCCAAGCGGCTGTGTCTGTCTTGAGTATCGCCGCCACACCAAATGAGTCTTTATTCTCGTTTTCTTTATTTGATGCTTCCGGGGGTACATAATGTCTACGCTTGACCCAGCTGCGAGGAGGGCACAAGCCATTTGAAGACGGGCTTTATTTTGAGGGTCCTGTTGCCTATCAAAAGTATAACCCAGCGATCTTCTTCCCAGGGATCGCTAAAGACTCTGAATTGGATGCAATATGGTCAAGCGTGGCAGCAACGGTCGGCATCGGCTGGGAATTTCCATTGATAAACGAGTGGAAGATTCGTCCGATCGCACATCTTTCATTTGGCGAGGCAACTGCGAATACGATTTTTTCCGACATTCCGATTCTGAGCCCGGGATCCAACTCCAACGAATTGATCGATGGAGATTTTAACGCATTCAGGATCGACGCGAGGCTTGGCATTTTCTGCGAGGCGCAATTTGGACCGTGGCAATTGGAATACCGCTTTCGTCAAATTTTCTTAAAGTTTAATCCTTTCGATGAGCTGCAGGCTGAGAACACAAGTGTGAGCTGTAATCAAGCAACCTTGTTCTCACGTCATCGCTATGCGTTGGACAACGACAAACTTTTCGAACTCCCAACGCAACTTGTTCTGGATGCTGGTATCGTGTTGTACCACAGTTAGAACGCAACCGTTCTTGAATCCAATTGGCTAGCAACGGCTGGTTTCGGACATGAGATTGATACTCGCTTGAACGGCCTATCGGCCGTTCGAGCGGGACGTTTAATGTTAAACGTTATAGTCGCTGAAGAATTTTCCGGTTTTCTATGGACTTCGGTCTGCCGTTCTATGTCGAGGCTGATCTTGCCTAACAATAGCAAGAAAGCTCAATTTCGGTTTGAACCGCAACTTGTAAGTGTGCTGAGTAGAAAAATAACTGAATTGGGTTCAATACAGGCGTTCGTGTAATCGAAACGGATGCCCACTTTGCAGCGCTGAGCAGACCATTCATTGTGATCGTACAGCCTTGGTCAAAATTGGCTGCAAGGGCCATTCGGTTGTAGACTTTCTGAAAAGATTTTTTATGGCAAGCCTGAGTTAGAGGAGACACTCCGGCAAGCTCTATCTAAACTGGTAATGACTTTGTTGTCGACGTTGCCAGTAAACTTCGCGTCGATTTCCTCAACTAGATGAGTCTAGATTAAGGTATTTCGATGACTTGAATGCTCAACTCGTCCGCTTCGGAGATTGACTATTGCAGCGCGCTCTAGGGTTTCCATAAAGTGTTTTGTCTAAATGGCGTTCAGGATTGGACCATCCAGCAATCTGACCAAATCTCCAAAGTATCCTCCAGAACGGGCGGGACGCGTAGGATCAGATGTTATTGCGACAGCAAGGTTTCGATCAGGATGGGCCGCTATGATTTGGCCTCCATACCCACGCGCCAATGCATAGCCCGAAGGGGAAAGAAACCAGCCATAGCCGTAGTCTAGTCCAGAGAAAGGTGAACGGCCGTGCGGCTTGGTCGATTCCAAAACCCAACGCTCAGGAATGATTTGCGTGTTGGCAAATGCCCCGCGGTCCCGAAGCAACACCGCGATCTTCAACATTGACCTCGGCGTAATCGCCATCTCATTGCCACCCAAGTAGTAGCCCTGTGGATCCCTCGTCCAAGCGGGGATCTCGATACCAAGTGGTGCACCCAGCCTCTCACGCGTCAGCCTCAAAAGGCTTTGTCCGGTCGCCACAGTCAATGCTGCGCCAAGCACATGGGTCGACCCTGTGGAATAGAGCATCTGCTGTCCGGGCTCAGCAACCATCGGTCGTGTCAACGCATCCGCGATCCAGTTGGCAGAGTTGATCCATTCTCCGTAGTTACTGCCCGAGGTTCTTTCGAGACCTGCCCGCAGCGTCACCAGATCCTCCATCGTAATGCTTTCGGAACCGGGTGTCGCATTAGCGGGCAAAAGTCGCGGCGCGACCTCCTGCAAGGTAGCATCTACAGATGGGATTTCCCGCCGGTCGATCGCCGTCCCAAGCAACAAAGCCACAATGCTTTTCGAACACGACTTTATGTTGGCCGGTCTATCCAGGCCTGCACCCTGTTGGGCCTGCGCGAAAATGACCTCGTTTCCGCGTTGAATTTGAAGTGAATGCAACTGCGGAAGACCGCTCATTGCATCATTCAGCGCCACCGTTTGTCCCCGCGCAATATACGGAGCACAAATTGCGGTTGCGGTTGCCAGCAGGAACTTGCGACGTGTAATCATGGCATTCATTTGGAAGCAAATCTCGGAATGTCCAGACGCCTACGCAACATCCCAGGATTTATTGTCCAAGATGTAAGAAAGCCTCCGCAAACGAAAAGTGGGATTTGAGGCAACAGGAGGCATCGTTCGTAAACTTGGCCAGCATCCTAGCGCGCAAGAACTGTGGTAGACTGACCCCGAGGACATTCTAGCAGGAGATTTCCCGTTGCTACCGAATTCACTCCGTCTCGCACTCTCGGTCACAACAATCGCCATATCGGTAGGCGCCCTACCGGACCGCGCCAATGCAATAACGCAAGATGTTCCAGCGTGGCTACAAAAGCACGTGGGTACGGGTGAGGGGCAAATCGCGCCAATCGTTCTGGAAAGGGCACGCGCGCTTTACATCAAGAAACTACGCCGAGGCGAAGTAAGGAACCCCTGCTACCTGGCCAAGGACGCAACCCGCCCCAGCACTGCAAGAAACGGCAATCCGGGCAAGCGTTTTTATGTCATCTGCGAGTCACAAAAGTCCTTCCGAGCGGTTTCGTCCGGCTATGGCAATGGTCGAAAACTCCAGCGCGCTAATTTTTCGAATGGCCGGCAATGCGCGAAGAACTTCAGCAATGCAGAGGGATCTAAACTAACCGCCGGAGGCGCCTATGTTACGGCTGAAACCCGCACGTCCTTCAAAGGTTACCACAGTCATTCTGGTAAAACACAGCCGTTCTACCGCACCTTCCTTTTGTTTGATGGTGAAGGAGAAACGAGCAATGCTCGCGAGCGCGCCATCGGAGGCCATCCGGCTGTGTTTCTCAAATGGCAATGCAGGTTCAAAAACCCTCAAAGCACTCATGCAGACAACGATGGCTATGTCCCTTACGGAAGGCTTGTGAACTACACTGGTGGTCGTAGCAATGGTTGCACAACCTGGTCGCAATCCGCCTCAAAAGAGATCTTGGCGCTCGTAGAAGGAAACCCGACAACCCTGTATATCTACCCAGAATCCAAAGACATAAACGCTGTCGCCAAGGCGGTAAAAAAGGGAAAATCACTTTCTCGAGCTGGAGTTTATTGGAACGCAGTTTGCCTAAAAGCGATTGGTGAACCAAAGTTTTGGCCCAAAAGCAGCCTACAGCCGATCATAAATAGTTGGAGAGCATCTTTGCCCAAACAGCCGCCGTTGGAATTGCCGATCTGCAAGTAAACTGCAAAGCAGAACCAAGGCGCGCTGCCCTTCAAGCCTTTCCGTAAAGGGCTCGAAGCGGCCATTGAAACAGCTCGGTCGAACGACTGCTCTATGCCTTTACTGGTAGGCGCCGAGTCAGTTGATCAATTTCTGTAGTTCCTTGTCGGCGTGGATTAGATCATTGATGATCTTACGCACCTTTTCAGCCTTTCGTGATCTGTCTCTATGTTTCCATGACGAATGGCATGGCCCAGCAGCGTGCCCACCTCTGGCACTGTCTTTGCCCCCCTAATATTTGGCCACTACTTTGGCCGAGAAGGGGGAACAAGAGATGGCCATGAAGCGATACTCGGACGAAGACATTCTGAAGCTGCTGCGTGAGATTGCACTGAAGCTGGCAGATGGCGACGATGTTCGGACGGCCTGTCGAGGTGTCGGTGTCAGCGATGCGACCTACTACAATTGGCGGCGTCAGTTCGATGGCATGGGCAAGTCGCAACCGTCGGAGTTGCGCAGCCTGGAGAAGGAAAATGCCAGGCTGAAGAAGATCGTGGCCGAACTGGAACTGGACAAGCTGATCCTCAAAGAAGTCTGAACTACCTAAGACCGAGGTACCAACGACGAGCCAACTTCGTCAGGACGTCATTCATGCTCGCCAGACGCTCGGCACATCAGAGCGTCGTACCTGAAAGGTGGTCGGCCAACAGGCGTAGTTGAGACTCGTTCGAATTCGTCTAACAGCACCCTGCTAGAATTAACTTTTTCCAATTGTGCGCATCATTTGGCGGTAGAAGAGTGTCGGAGCTAGCCGGTTCATGGCGTTCGATAGAGTTGCAACTCGACCAACGGGCACAAATGCTTTTCGTTTTCGAGTCCCGTCAAGAATGGTTTTGGCTGCGTCTTGTGGCGTCATATAGTCAACACCGTCAGTTGCGGATCCCGGACGGGTGAAACCCTTTTTATCTTTTTTGGTTTGCCCGATGTTCGTTGCAACAAAGGAAGGTGCAGCAATAGTAACGGACACCCCGTGACAGGTTTCCTCGGCTCTCAGAGACTTAAAAAACCCTTCCATTGCATGCTTGCTGGCGGCGTATGCTGTTCTACGGAAAAGCGGCGCAAACCCCGCGACTGATGAGATCGCCAGATGCGTTCCCTTGGACTTTCTTAATGCAAAGAGGAAATGCCGAGCGCACTCAATTGCTGAAAAATAGTTGATTTCAAAAAGGTCGCGATGTGAGTTCATGTCACTGTCGGCAAACGCCGAGATTTGTGTGACCCCTGCGTTGTAGACAACCATGTCAATTGAAGGCCTGCCCTTCAAAATCTGAGCGCATACATCTGCACACTGCTTAGGTTTTGTTAGGTCACAAGCGTAGAGACTAATATCTTTCTCATCCACCAAAGCGTCGAGGCGCGGGCCTGGAAGGTCAATGATAACGGTGTGCCAACCTTGTTCTCGCAATGCTTCAGATAAAGCTTGCCCCAGGCCGCCAGCACCGCCAGTTATGACTGCAGTTTTTTTCACTTCGCGTGCTCCCACCAGAGCTCAAATGCTTCTGCACTTGAGTATTTGGGTTGATAGCCGAACTTCACCTTAAGTGCAGTGTTGTCCAGCACTGGCCGAAACTGCAGAAATCGAACTTGTTCAGGACCATAGCGAGAAAGCCCTACGGGTCGGGCCACGGCCAGTGCCATCTTGACCAACTTTGGCGGCAACCAGCGCACAGTCTTGCCCATGGCCTTGGCGATTTGGGAAACAGTAAGCGCACCGTCGCCAGAGACGTTGAAAATGCCCGAAGGCCCGTTTGTCGATGCGCGCAGCAGTATTTCTGCCAGGTCCTTGTCCCATATGAAGACAAAGGGGCTCTCAGAACCTTTCAGCCCAATCAGGCGAGGCTTTTGGAACAAGGACGTTATCTGGTTCTCGACATGGTTCCCAAGAACCGTCCCAACCCTCAATACGACTTGCTCTAATTCCGGGGCTGTTTTTCTCGCGTCTGCCAGCATCTCCTCGACCAGTCTTTTGTGCCAAGAATACGCGAATTCCCGATTACCGCGAATTGCGTCCGTTTCTCGCAATAGCGCAGGATTGTCGGCGTGATAGCCATAGGCCGCGCCAGAGGACGTAACGACCAGTCGCTGTACCCCCGCGGAAATGGCGGCATCAAGAACTTTGCGCGTACCTTCAACATCAACTTGGTACTCAAAGTCCCGCGTTGTGTCTGGCCCGGGGGTTACGATCGATGCAAGATGCACGACGGTGTCGGGGCGTTCTGACATGATGACGTCGTGTGGGTCGCTACTGGTCACATCCATCTTTATGAACCGCGCGTTTGGCGGCAAATTCACAGGTTCTCGGATATCCGTAGCTATGACGGCATAATTGTCCTTCTGCGCCAGACGACTTAGCAGCGCTGTTCCGACTGCACCTGCAGCGCCAGTGATGAGAAGGCGTTTCATGCCGGAAGCTCCCGCCTTGCGAAGAAGCCCGCAAGAACCAATCCAGAAATCGCGTGCCATATGCCCCACAAAGCAGCGGCAACAGCCATTCCGCCCATCCCTCCAAAAAAGGCGAAGATCAGGATGAGCCCCAGTCCTGAATTCTGAATACCTGTTTCGATGGTAACTGAACGGCGATCCCGCTCGGACAACCCTGTGATCGTCGCCGTTGTATACCCGCCGAGGAATGCCAGCGTATTGTGGACAATAACAAGACCTATGACGGCTCCGGCGACCTGAAGGAAGTTCGCCCAATTGGCAGCCAGCGCGAGCACAATGAAGGCAATAAAGATAGCCATTGAGAGCCATTGCATTGGGCGGCGGATGCGATCAGCCAATTGTTTTAACCGCGCGTTTACTAGCATCCCGAGGACCAATGGTAGGATCAGCATGAACACGACCGTTGTTGCGACGGCGACCGGGTCAATTTCAGTGCGCTGCAAGATTTCGCGTGTCGGGCCATATAGGTTACCCCAAAATGCAATGTTTGCCGGTGTGACAACGATGGCTCCGACCGTCGCAAAAGCGGTCATTGAAACCGATAGCGCCACATTCCCTTTCGCCCGATGGGTCATGAAATTTGATATGTTCCCACCAGGGCACGCAGCAACGAGGATAAGGCCCATCGCTACAGATGGCATCGGTCGCAGTGCGACAATCATAAGAAAAGTAAGCGCTGGAAGTACTAGAAACTGCGACGCAAGACCGACAATGAGGGGCTTGGGTGCACCTGCAATGCGCCGAAAGTCGTCCGTACGCAAATCCAACGCGATTGAGAACATGACGATCGCCAGGATGGCATTGAGAATTCTAAGATTTCCGGCATCAAAATTCAGAACGACCTGATCTATTCCGTTCATACTTCAGCCGCCTTGAGTGCAGCGATTTGGCCCGTTACCTCTCTCCGATAGGTTGCTTTGTCCACGTAGTAGGCCATGCGCGGAAGGTCAATGTAGTTCATACCTCCTGTTGCTCTCTCATAGCCATCGGACTTGGTGGAGCGGATTGCCTGCGCCGCAGAATTGCCGGACCGCAATCCAGCTATGTAACGAGCGACCATTTCGGCCTGCTCATGACGTCCTTGCCAGCCCAACCCCGATGCTTCAACCATGCCAAGAACAAACAGGTCATCTCGTTCTGGGTGCATGCAATTTAGGTAGAGGTGAGGCGCGGAACCCTTCCAATTCAGATGTTTCTTGTCGATGAACGGATAGTGCAATTTATACCCGGTCGCGGCCAGTATCATGTCATATTCAGCCGAGGTCCCATCGCGGAAATGAACGGTTTTGCCGTCCAAACGCTCGATATCCGGACGAACCTTCAGGTCGCCATGCCCCGCGTGAAACAGAATGAGGGAGTTGACCACTGGATGCGACTCGTAAAGAGCGTAGTCCGGCTTCGGAAACCCGTATTTCTGCGGATCACCGACAAACCATTTCAGGATCGCGCCATCGACTTTTCGCTTAAGCCACATGGGCAGGCGGATCTTACCCCCCATTGTGTCGGCAGGGGCTCCGAAGACATATTTGGGAACAAAGTAGTACCCACGGCGCATAGAGAGGTCGCAAGATACGCCATGGTGAATGGCATCGACTGCGATGTCGCAACCGGAGTTGCCCGCACCAACAACAAGAACGCGCTTACCGGCAAATTGGGTGGGATAGCGGTACTCGGACGCATGGATAAGCTCACCTGTGAATTCACCTTGGAAATCCGGCATGTTCGGTTCCGACAGCGTACCGTTGGCAATCATTAACCCTGCGAAGTTTTGGATATGATGGGTGCCGGTCTTGTCTCGCCAGGTGATTTCCCATCCGCCGCTTTCCAATGGTTCGGTCTTCAGAACTTCGGCACCGAAATGAAAGTGCTGATACAGGTCAAACGCTTTTGCGAAGTCTTGGAAATAGGCCTTCATTTCGCGATGTGATGGATATTCTGCCGTATCCTCTAGCATCGGGAAATCGCTGAACTCCGTCATGCGCTTGGAGGAAATGAGATGGGCGGTCTCGTACATCGTGGACCGAGGAGCATCGATGTTCCACAGACCACCCACATCATCGGCCAGTTCAAATCCTTGAAATGGCACTCCCTGCTCGACAAGCGTCTTTGCCATTGCAAGACCCATTGGCCCCGCACCGACCAAAGCAAAACATTCTTCGGGGCGGGCCTTTGCCTCAACCAGCTTGCCCGCTCTCACCTGCGCCTGTTCCATTCGCCTCTCCTCCTGCGACAGTAATAATCTTGAACGAACGTTCTAAATAAGGCAAACTGGTTTTTGAGATGCCTCAACATGCTGTTAAAGAAAGAAAAAGAGCTCCGTCGCAGCGATCCGTCGCCGCGAGAGAACGAATCTTCGATGCTGCAGAACAGGTCTTTGCCGAAAGGGGATTCGAAGGCGCATCAATTCGAGACATTGCTGAACGGGCAGGGGTTCAGAAAGCCAACGTGAATTTTCACGGGGGTCCTAAAGAAGAGCTGTTCGAGCGCATAGTGGCGCGTCGAGCTTCCGAACTCTCTGAAGAGCGTCTCTCTAGAATTGAATTGTTGGACGCACAGGCGGACTGGAGTGTCGGTGATTTGTTGTCAGCCTTCATGCTGCCGCTAGTTTCGCGAGCCTTCAGCGGAGATCCTCAGTGGCTTGCTTATGCACGAATAGTGGCGATTGTCTCAGCTGATACGCGGTGGAGAGAATTGGCTCAAACACACTTTGATCCTGTGGCCATGAGGGTCGTAGAAAAGCTTTGCTCAAAACACCCTGAGGCTAGTCCAGAACGAGTTGCGGGTGCATTGGTGTTTGCCGTGTCTTCAATGCTCGCTCTGTGTACGTCGCAGTGGCGAATTTTGGCCCTAAGCGGAAAAATTGGCCAGGCGGATCGCGAGAGCATGACCTTGAACCTTTTGAGTTTCTGTGAGGCAGGCTTAATCGGCAGCTTGAAGAAAGCGGAGTGATTTACAGCGGCGCGTCGGTCTCGCTAGAAGATCTGGGTAAGGCCTAATATCCATTGGGTAACAAGTCGCGCGAGTTGATTGCCGAGAAGATACCCTTGGAGCAGTCTTGTCATAAGAACTTGGTTTTAGGCGGGTGGGGGGCTTTCTAAGCTTCTATCTATGAATAGATGACCGCCGCTCAAAGTTCTGTAAAGTTATTCTCGGATCACTCGTCTGACATCGCCGCCGCCCATTCCGGTCTGACGTCAGTTTTGTTCTCTGCCGGTCATTGAAGCGCAACACAATTTATTTGAACCCGGTTCCCACAATCCGGGTTAAACACTTGGTCCGAAGATGGACCACCCTGTGGCGCGTACCAGTTCTTGAAATGCGATTGTTGCCAAATGGGAATTGCCTTTTTGATCGAGCCCGGGGCTCCAGGCGACAACAGATCCGATACCAGGTACAATGCACAGGATTCCGCCGCCAACACCGCCTTTCGCTGGAAGGCCAACTCGGAAGGCAAATTCGCCCGAAGCATCGTAGGATCCACACATCATCATGAGCGCAGTAACTCTTCTTGCTCTTTGCGCTGATAATACTGTAGCGCCGGTGGCTGGATTTTGACCCGCCGCCGCAAGAAAACGACCTGCTAGCGCCAACTGTTCGCAAGACATAGCGATGCTACACTGGCGAAAGTAGAGCGACAGAACATCCTCTACGGGAGACTTAAGGTTGCCTTCCGCCTGCATAAAATGGGCAAGCGCACGATTTCTGGAACCGGTTCGGATCTCTGATTCCGCAACCGACACATCAACCTCAATCGAGTTGTCCTCCGAAAGCTCTCGGCACAACGTCAAAAGGTCGTTGATTGCGTCGTCAGCAGAACGGTTTTCGAGCAGAACATCAGCCACTACGATCGCACCGGGGTTGATAAACGGGTTCCTTGGAATTCCGCGCTCGTGTTCAAGCTGAACGATCGAATTGAACGGATCGCCGGAAGGTTCTCGGCCAACTCTTTGCCACAAGGTGGCGCCAACCTGTTGCAGCGCCAAAGTAAGCGAAAACACTTTTGAGATGCTTTGGATTGAAAACAGCGTGCCCGCGTCCCCAGCAGACACGAGCGGACCGTTGATGGGTGCAATGGCAATACCGAATTGGTTCAGATCAACTGTTGCGAGTTCTGGAATATACTTTGCTACCTTCCCCCTTTCGGACATGCCGGCAATGCGATCTGCAATGTCGTCCAAGACTTCCTGAAGCCTTTCGCTTTCAGTGGTTTTGAGTGTCGGCATGGATCTCCTCCGTCCAGACAGTGTGATCTACGCCCTTGCTAAGCTCGGGAAATTTGCTTGCGACAAAGCGAGGTTCAAGATTCTGTCGGCGTTGCGAGAAATAATCCACCGTTAGTTTGTAGACGGTGCCAGAGAGCAGCACTATCGCCACCAAATTGATGGTCGCCATTATTCCCATGGCCGCATCCGCGAAATTGAACACAGTGGCAACAGCTTGCACAGCGCCCCAGACAACCATTGCAAGGCAACCCAAACGCAAGATGTAAATCGGTAATTTGCCTTCCAATTTTAGGAAGGTCATCGCGTTTTCGGCATATGAGTAGTTGCCAAGTATGGATGTGAAGCCAAAAAAGACGATAGCAATCGCGATAAAGTGGCGGCCGATTTCGCCGAGATGGACCGCCGCCGCGTCTTGAGTCAGTCGCATTCCGGTAGGTCCATCAATTTCGATTGCGCCCGACAGAAGAATAAGCAGTGCAGTTGCCGTTGCGACCAAAATCGTATCCACAAAACACCCGAATGCCTGAACGAAACCTTGGCTGGAAGGGTGGTGGGGATCAGGAGTTGCAATTGCTGCAATGTTTGGTGCCGATCCCATGCCCGCTTCGTTGGAGAAAAGCCCCCGTTTGATGCCGTTAAGCGCAGCAGCCATGACGCCTCCTGTCACGCCTCCGGCAGCTTCCTGAAGGCCAAACGCACCCGCAACAATCGACCACAACATAGCAGGTACTTCGGAAATGTTCAGGACTACGACAATACAGGCAAGCAAGAGGTAGAGACCTGCCATGAGCGGTACAACGATCTCTGCAAACTTTGCGATGGTTCTTATTCCACCGAATATGACTACCGCTGCGGCTGCGGCCAGCGCTATGCCAACCACCAATTTGTTTAACCCGAACGCGCCCTCGAAAGCTTCAGCAATCGAGTTGGATTGGACTGCGACAAAAACCAAACCAAAGCTGACAATCAGGCAGATCGAGAAAATGACCCCAGCCCAAGGCGCGTTCAAGGCGTTGGCCATGTAGAACGCAGGACCTCCCCTGAACCTTCCGTTGGAAGATGTGACTTTGTAGAGTTGGGCCAAAGTACTTTCGGAATAGGCGGTGGCCATTCCAACCAATGCCACGATCCACATCCAAAAGATTGCGCCCGGACCTCCCAAGGTCAGAGCTACCGCTACGCCAGCAAGGTTTCCAGTGCCGACGCGAGAAGCCAGACTTACTGTCAGCGCTTGAAAAGGAGTAATACCTCTTTTGTCCTTGCGGTTTTCGCCAAAAGCGCTGCCGCGTTAGACCCAAACGAGATGTTCGATGATCCCCATATGGAGCAACGGGCGCGCGAAATCGGCAGAGAGCTGCGATGCCTGAAGTGCAGGAACCAGTCGATTTTTGACTCGAATGCCGGAATAGCGAAGGACCTGCGCGTCGTGGTGCGCGAGCGTATCACCGCAGGTGACAGCGACGACGAAATCCTTGAATACGTCAGGGTCAGGTTCGGCGACTACGTCCTGATGAACCCGCCAGTCGAACGCCATACCTACATACTATGGCTGACGCCTGTCTTGCTGTTGGCCATTGGTGGGATGTCAGCAGCGTTCTATCTGCGCGGCAGAAAAACCCCCTTGGACGCCCCGGAATTGGACAGCGCCGCCCAAGCGGAAGCGCAGCGCATTCTCAAGAATGAGGTGGGATGATGGAATTTTGGCTAACTGCTGGTGTAATCGTCCTCCTTTCAGGTCTCTGGATCGCGCGACCCTACTTCAAAGCAAGGTCGATCGAAATGACCAGTTCCGATGGCGCAATCTCTATCTACAGAGACCAGATGGACGAGTTGGAGCGGGACCTGAAGGCGGGTCAAATCAGTGAAAGTGAGTTTGCCTCCGCTAAGATGGAAATTGAACGCCGGGCGCTGAGTGCTGCGCGTCGACTGGATACCGGATTCCTGTCTTCGCCCCGCTCGTTGGTCACGGCGGCAGTCTTGGTGCTGTGTGTTTGCGGCTTCACAACAGCGCTCTATTCTGAGATCGGGGCCCCGCGCTACCAAGATATGCCCTTGGTCGCACGCAAAACCGAAGAAATGATCCGCCGCGCCGAGGCAGGAGACATTGGCAGCCGCATCCAACTGCTTATCGAACGCACAGAAAACGAACCGGAAAGTTTCGAGTCTTGGTGGATGCTCGCCCGGTCCTACGCGGCGGTTGGCGATCATGCGTCTTCCGCTGATGCCTACCGGCACGTTGTTGATCTTGCAGAAGGCAGGCCAGCTGTTCTGTCAGCCTATGCCGAGGCGATGACATTGGCGAACGGTAATAAAGTGCCTTCAGCTGAACGTGTCATCTTTGAACAACTTGCCGCAGAACAGGCGGACCCCAGAGCTAGGTACTATGTTGCTTTAGCCAAAGCGCAATCGCAGGATTTCCAGAACGCCATTGATGATTGGGCCTTGCTGGCAAGAGATTCTGCGCCTGACGCGCCTTGGATGCCGCTTGTTCGGCGCGACATCGTCAATATGGCACGTTTCTTGCAAGTGGACGTCACAACTTATTTGTCGGATGCGACGGACATCGAGATCGCAAGTTCCGGTCAAAGTGGTTCTGCGTCGGTTCAGGTCTCGTCTCTGGTCGCATCTCTTGAGGCAGATCCAATGGACCACAAAGGCTGGATTGCTCTGGCGCGCGCACGGTCGGAACAGGGCGACACGGAAGGCGCAGTAGAAGCCATTACCTCTGCGCGCCGTCATTTTGCAGGGGCACCCTTCGTACTGGACCTTATTGCTCAGGCCGAATTCGAGTTAGGCTTGGATCTATTGCCCCCATCATCCCGCGGCCCTACAAAGGAAGAAATGGTTGCCGCTTCGAACCTATCGCAATCTGAACGCGATGATATGATAGCAGGCATGGTTGCTGGCTTTGCCGCCAGGCTGGAGACACAGCCGAACGACCCCGACGGTTGGGTTATGCTAGTTCGCTCGTACGCGACACTTGGACAACACGAAAAGGCGCGTGAAGCAGCCCGACACGCGGATATCATATTCGAGAACGACTTACGAGTTCAGCAAGCAATTCGTTCTCAGACGCAAGGTCTATTGGATGTAGATTGAGGCCCTGATGGCATTGAATTGAGAAATCCGAGCGAACGCGGCAACGGCTGTTTGAGGCTCGAACCAATTGCTCGCCGCGGAGTGGCGCCTGTTCGCGGGATTAACGGCAGCTTTGGGCTCTATGCAGTCGTTCGCCATACTCGGCGTGAACGACTGCTATGCATGCTATACCGACTTAGAATGTCTCTGTCGCTACGCGGTACGCGCGTCTAAACGGCAACTTGTATGCAGCGGACGCGCAATTTGTCGTGCAACTTGACGGCTCTTTTTGTCGAATTGACATCAAACGAACAACAAAAACTAAGGCGCTTTTCCGAGTGTAATTTGGCAAAATTTTTGAAGGAAAACCCATGAAGAACTCGCTCCGAACTGTCTCACCTTTCGGCTTGTCGTTGATAGCTGCCGCTTTAATTTACGTAACCTTTGGCGCAGAGGCGCGCGATGTTGGGAACCGAGGCGCAGATAGGGCACAGGATCGCGTGGATAGTATAAGTGATCGGATTGACGGCGATGCACGCGACGCTGTTCGGGATGCAGGCGAGAAGGTCGGAGACGAAGTTCGTGACGAACTGGAGGAAGAAGCTGACGATGTGCGGGATGAGCTCGAAAAAAAGATCGATGCGGAGCGCGATGACCTTGAAGACGAGGCCGAAGAATTGCGCGAAGAGCTAGAGGACGAGGCTGATGAAGCTCGTGACGAATTAAAGAAAGAAATCGATTGATCTTCGAAGTTCTTTGGCGTTCGCTATTTAGGCAAATGTTTCTCGAGCCCAAAGCGGACTACCAGATATCCGATCTCAGTAGTTGGCTGAAGAATCAAGCTGTCGTTGATGAACTTTGAGATGCAGATTTCAGATCGACAGTAAGTTCACCGTAACAACATGAAAGTCTTCACCTGAAAATCTCTACTATTCGTTCTCGAGAGTGGTATTTGAACCAACCCAAAAGAATGACGTCTGACACTACGCTGGTATCGCAACAATCCTAGCGGCGTATCAGCTTCCCAGACACACTGATTTGAC
>NZ_JBQFTH010000024.1:0-27838 GCF_056538565.1 Ruegeria sp. BG11
GCCGCCGCTCTCGCCGAGTGGCGTCAACTTTGTTCCGGATAGGTGCGCGGTTTTCGCAGCAAACTGAGACTGGTTCGAATTCGTCTGACAGCAGCTGCTCGTGAATTCAGGCTCTAGTTCCGGGAACGGTTGATCGACCACATGTTGGGCAACGTTTGGCTTCTGACATCGTCTCGGCATGTACGCGATCTCGGATCTGCTCGGCAGATCGACGCGACAGACCCAACTGCTTGCGAACGGCTTCAATATCTGCTTCGTCTGCTTCACAGATATCGCCATCTTCCAACGCCTTTCGAAATTCACGTTCCAGGCTGGCCCGTCGGCGGTGCAACTGGTCGTTTAGACCGCTTGCGATGATCCCTGCTGGCAATGCAGCCATACCAATGCCAATCACTGTGATCGCAGCGCCGAAGATCTTACCGCCAACTGTCACGGGCGTTACGTCGCCATAGCCGACGGTTGTCAATGTCGCCATCGCCCACCACATCGCCGCCGGAATTGAGCCAAAGGCTTCTGGTTGCGCCTCGTGCTCTGCGAGCCAAGCGCCACTTGCAGCAAAGATCAGCATCACCATCAGGATGAAGAAACCCGCAAAAAAGGCGCCCGCTTCTTCCTCGAACACCGCAAGCAGCATGCCGAGCGCGGGTGAGTACCTTGTGAGTTTGAGCAAGCGCAACATACGGAAGGTTCTTAGCAGCCGAAGGTCAACCGGAAAGAGTAGGTAAAGCAGCGCTGGGAGTATGGCCAATAGGTCGATTATTGCGATTGGAGAAACGGCCCAGGATGCGCGCGTTTTGTAGTTTGGGTTTTCTGTCGCAACCCACAGCCTCGCCGCGTACTCCACCACGAAAACGAACAATGAAAGGCTTTCGAACAGATTGAGTGCGACCCCCCAGCGGTCATAGATTGAATCGACCGTTTCAAGGATAACAGCGGCCACGTTCAGCGTGATCAGAGCGATTAGAGCGAGTTCAAGTACCCAAGGACCGGTTGCAGCGCGGTCTGGGCGCTCGAGCCACCAGTAGACTCTTTTTCTCAGGTAGTTTGCACCTTTCACAGCTTCAGTCATGGCGAAGCTTCGCTCTGGCGCGCATCAAGGGAATCGCGATTTGAGACAGCAAGGCCGTGCCCCAAATCAGATTGCCAACCAAGGAGGGGACATGCGGGACAATATAGAAACAGGCGATTGCCAAAACGATCCCAAACACCCGCACATCCCAACGCCCGAAATCTGAGGCCACACGGTGTTCAATGACGTTCTGAAGTACCCAAAGCATGGCGATGTATCCGGCAAGGCCGAAACAGCCAATGGCAGCGTATTCTGTTGGGTACGGCTCCCAAAACCCGACCTTAACCTCGGCTGCAAGGGCCACGCCGACCATCACGCCACACAACATCAAGACCAGATGAGCAAGCCACCAGATCACCAAGGTCGAAACCTTTTTGTCTTTGGGTTTGGCGTTGCCAACGAAGTCGAAATAGATCCAACACATCACGAACATCGAAACGCCGCCAATTATAAAGTTGACCAGCACGTCGGGTGAAACTTTGTAGATGCCTTTCTCAGACAGTGTGACGACCAGTTTGAAGAACCCTTCACCCAAAACGATCAGCGTCAACAAGGCAAACCGCTCTGCCATATGACCGAGGCGCGGGACGAACCGTTCAAAGCGCAGGACAGTGACGCCGGGGATCATGTACATCGCCTGCGAGGCAACCATCGCGGCAGCAAACACCCAATAGGCAAGCGGTTTAGGCAGAAACGCCGTAATGGCAAAGATCACGGCAAAGGCCGAGAAGTTGCGGATCTGTGCCGCCGACATCGAAACGCCCGAGGAATTGGTTCGCTGAGCACGGAAATATAGCGCGGCGATCATGGCTCTGTTCGCGGCAAACCCCAACGCGAAGAAAACCCAGCCCTTGCCGTCGATG
Organism: Ruegeria sp. BG11; assembly: GCF_056538565.1. Taxonomy (NCBI): domain Bacteria; kingdom Pseudomonadati; phylum Pseudomonadota; class Alphaproteobacteria; order Rhodobacterales; family Roseobacteraceae; genus Ruegeria; species Ruegeria sp. BG11. Next base: position 1,933 of record NZ_JBQFTH010000024.1, read on the forward strand.
GCGGGGATGGCGGCGGCCATGAACATCACCGTACAGATCATCACGGCCATGATCAGGCGATGCCAGAAATCGGTGCTGACGTAGATCGAGTTGAAAATACTGAGTTCACCCCACGCGTACCAGAGCGTGATGAAGACACCGGCGAACACAAGAAACCCATTCAGATCGAGATGGTGTGACAGGTAGTTCCCAAGAAGGAAGATCGTTACAACATGGATCAGGTCATAGAATAACTCGGCCCAGTGGACGTGGTCGTGAGTGTGGTCGAGGTCTTGATGATGTTGCGGCTTCCGCCACATGGGGTGGTTATGCAGTGCCATAAATTAGGGACCCTTCAAAATTCCAAGGTTGTAGTGGTCGGCAAGCGACCACCCCGATTGAGTGTTTTTCTATAGGATGAAGGTTGTCGTGGAGACCCTCGCCTTGCAACCCTGCAACGGTTGTTCAGCGAGGGCGCACTGGAATTTCCAGTCCGATCGTGTGGTGATCATGCCGGAAATGCCCGGCATTCACCGCTTCAGCTTCCTTTCACATCGCTCGAAAACCGCGCTGCGTTTTCCTTAGCAAAGGCGCTGGCATCTGCGGCGGCGTCCCAGAACTGAGGGTTGGCCTTGGGAATGGTCAACGCCCGCTGCACGGCGGGCCGGGCATCAATGCGGTCGAACCATGCGTTCAGATATGGCAGGTCCGATACATCCACCCGTGCCCAGACATGAGCACGCGCCCACGGGTACAGCATCATGTCGGCAATGGTGTATTCGTCCGCAGCGATCCATTCACGCCCGTCCAGACGTGTATTCATCACCTCCATCAAGCGGCGGCTTTCGTCCACGTATCTGCGGATTGAAAAGGGCTCTTCGTGGCCATTGGGCGCTGCAATGTGCTGGAAATACATCGCCTGTCCCATCATGGGGCCTACATGGCCGACTTGAAACAGAACCCATTGCATCACCTCGGACCTTTTTACTGGATCCGCAGGCAGGAACTTTCCGTATTTCTCGGCCAGATGCCACAGGATTGCACCGGATTCGAAGATGGCGCGCCCTTCCGAACGATCCTCGATTGTTGGGATCTTTCCGTTAGGGTTCAGCGCCAGATAATCCGGCGCCTTTTGTTCCTGCTTGGAAAAGTTGATGTGAGTCAGGTCGTAAGGGACGCCTGCCTCCTCTAGAAAGATAACCGGCTTGTACCCGTTCATCGTTCCCGCTGTGTAAAGATGGATATCAGGCTGGGACATGTTCAACCTCGGTAAATGTGGTTTTCAGATGTACGTCAAATCGAGCGAAATCGGCCTCGATTTCCGGGTTCTTCATAGCATCAAATGCAGCAAAAGTCGGAAGGGGCTGCATGGCAAAGAACTTTGCGTTCAGGTGCATCGGTGCCAATAGGTCATCGACGCTGGCGCCTGCAAAGAAAGGCTCGGACGCATCATCGAACGCTTCTTTCGGGGCGTTGAAGGTAACCGACAACATGTATTTCTTGTCATTCAGCGTGCCGCCGGTGCCGTAATTTGCTTTGGGTGAGTCAGTCGTTCGACCGTCGCCTGCGCACATACGACCGTCCATGCCGGCCGTATAGACCTCATCCATGTATTTCTTGAAGATCCACGGAACACCCATCCAGTTCACCGGGAATTGCATGATGACTGTATCGGCCCAAAGGTGCGCCTCAACCTCAGCATTCGCGTCATAGCCGTCAGCGACGGTGGTCACGCGCACGTCGTGACCCATTGCCGTCAGCATGCCGCGCGCCCGGTCGGTGAGGCTGGCGTTCAACTGTCCGGGGGCGAATTCGTAAGGCTGAGTGCCGTTCACGATCAGGATTTTGCTCATGTCCATATCCTATTTGTGCAATCTCTGAACCCTTGACTTTAAGCGGGTTCAGGTAGCATTTGAGAGTGTAGGTATGAGAAATCAACTAGTATACTTTTGGTAACCTAGTTGTCTGAGCGAAAGGACGACGATGCGGGCGCGAATTGAAGAGGATGCCAAAGGGCGCCGACATGTCTCAGAGGCGTGTTATGAGCCGTGTGCAATCGAGCGCGGTATGCGGATCATTGGCGGAAAGTGGACAGGTTCGATCTTGTGGCATCTTAAGGATGGACCTGTGCGTTTCAACGATCTTTCGCGCATGATCGGCGGGGCAAGCAAAAAGATGATCACCGAAAGACTGCGTCAACTTGAGGCGCAGGGTCTGGTTCGCCGGCAGATAATGGATACAGCTCCTGTTTCCGTGCAATATTCGGTTACTGAATTTGGCCGGACAGCTCTTGGTTTTCTTGAAGAGCTTCGAAAGTGGAGTGAAAAGTTGTCTCAAGATTTGGATTTAAAACACTGATAATATGTGGAAAAGATTCTGTGGGCGGCTTGAAATCAATCCACCATGCAGCCGTCATTTGTTCAGACTATGAACGGTCCAAAGCATTCTATTCGGAGACGCTTGGTTTGAAGATCGTTGCTGAGAATTTCAGGGCTGAGCGGCAATCTTGAAAGCTGGATTTGGCATTGCCGGACGGCTCTCAGATTGAACTGTTTTCCTTTCCCAACCCGCCCAAACGCGCCTCTCGCCCCGAAGCGCAAGGTCTGCGGCATCTTGCGTTTGTTGTGGATGATATCGAAGCGTTGAAAGACAGTCTGGAACAGAAAGGTGTCTTCGTCGAAGACATCCGTGTCGATGAGTATACGGGCCATCGGTTCAATTTCTTCAGCGACCCGGACGATCTTCCATTGGAGTTGTATGAAGCCAAGCCGATTGCTTTGAAGTGATATTTCTCGTCTTCTAGGCTGAGCGAAGCAGGGAGGAAGGCGCATGGAAGTAAAACCTCTCACCGGTGGATTGGGTGCGGAAATCGTCGGGGCGGACATCCGGCGTGAAGATCAATTCGACGTAATTAAGTCAGCCTTCGCAAAGTACTCCGTTGTCGCACTGAGGGGCCAAAGCGTTAGCCCGCAAGAGCATCTGACCTTTGCGAGAAGGTTCGGCCCAATCAATGTGAACCGATTCTTCAAACCGGTGGACGGCTACCCTGAGATTGCCACAGTGTTGAAAGAGAAGGATCAGAAAGAAGCTGTGGGAGAGGGATGGCATACCGACCACTCTTATGATCAGGAGCCTGCCATGGGCTCGATCCTGCACGCCCTGGAGGTTCCACCCCATGGTGGCGACACGTTGTTTGTGTCGATGGCTGCTGCCTACGAAGCTTTGTCGCCCAGGATGCGTGGTTTCTTAGATGGTTTGTGGGCGGTGCATTCTTCTCGCCATGTCTTTGGATCCCGCATTGTGGACACAGAAGCGGCAAAAAGCGGCCGGTTGGGGAACGCCGAAGCAGCCACGCAAGATGCTTTGCACCCCGTTGTCATCACGCATCCGCTCAGCGGCAGGCGCGGGTTATTCGTCAATCCCGTGTTTACGACCGAAATCAAAGGCTTGAGCGCGGATGAGTCTGCGGCGGTGCTGGGTATGATTTATGATCATTGCAAGCAGCCTGAATTCCAATGTCGCCTACGTTGGCAGGAAGGGGATATCGCCATTTGGGATAACAGAGCGACGTGGCACAAAGCGATCAACGACTACCATGGGTTTCGACGTCTTATGCACAGGGTGACGGTGGAAGGTGTTGCTCTAACGCAATGAAGCGAGTGACGCTCGGCAAATTCTGCGACTCAGTCAGAGTGCCGACACGCCGGGAATCCCTTTGATTCCCTGTGATTGTTTTGGATGAGGCTGCAAGCGTCGCGTTTTTAGCCATGTTTTCTTGCCTTTATGGTGCGCACAGAGTTTTTTCTTGTCAAATTTGGAACGTTCCACTACAAATTTTGGAACGTTCCAACTATGGGGAAATCAGATGAACTGGGCATTTGTCGGAGCGAGCACTATAGCTTCGCAATATATGTTGGGCGCGGTGCGTCAGCAGACAGGCAACGACGTGACCTGGGTCGTCAGTAATTCCTCTGACCGGGTGCAAACCTGGGCTAAGGAACACGGTATTCCCAATGCAACCACAGACCTGAACGCGGCGCTGTCTGACGACGACGTGAAAGCCGTCTACATTTCTTCCACAAATGAGAAGCACCATGGTCAGGCGATGGCTTCCATTTCGGCTGGCAAGCATGTCCTTTGCGAAAAGCCGCTCGGGATGACGCAAGCGGAAGCTATCGAAATGGTGCGCGCGGCAGACGCGGCTGGCGTGGCTTTTGCTACAAATCACCACCTGCGATGCTCTGGCAGTCATCGTGCCATTCGTGACATGATCGCAGATGGGCGCGTCGGCGAGGTTCTTTCGTTGCGCATCCATCACGCAGTTCATTTGCCCGAAAACTTGCAGGGGTGGCGTATCAACTCGGCCGATGCTGGTGGTGGCGTGATCCCTGACATCGTTGTTCATGACGCGGATGTCACCCGCTTCCTGCTCAATGAAGACCCGGTGTCTGTCGTTGCGCAAATGGCCAGTTCTGGGATGGGGCAAGGGGTCGAAGACTCGTGCATGTCCGTCTGGACTATGCCCTCAGGCGCGATGGTCATGACGCATGAGAGCTTTACGCACCCCTTTGCCGGGTCTGGCCTGCAGGTGCATGGAACCGAGGGTTCGATATTTGCGGATGGCATCATGACGCAGCGCCCGGTTGGGGCAATACAGCTGGTGACTGAAGCCGGAAGTGAAGAGATCCCGTTTTCGGGCCACTCTCTCTATGTTCAAGGCGTTTCGGAATTTGTCGCCGCAGCGGCGGGACAAGGCCGTCCTGCTGCCGACGGACCTGATGGAGTGAAATCGCTGTCAATCGCGCTGAGCGTTCGTGAGGCCGCAGCGTCGGGTGATCGTATCAACATAGATTATGGCGGTTTTTGATGACCAAGCTTGTTTCCGTTTCCGAGGCCGTTTCTCGTATCCCAGACAATGCGGTTGTCACCGTATCGTCGTCCTCTGCGTTGGGGTGCCCAGACCTCGTGCTGAAGGAACTCGGAGAGCGGTATCGCACTGAAGGGCATCCGCGCAACATTACAACGCTGCACCCTATCGCTGCCGGGGATATGTATGGCGTGAGGGGAATGGATTATCTGGCGCAGGATGGACTGCTAAGCCGCGTTCTCGCCGGTTCATACCCGTCGGGTCCTTCCAGCCTTGAGATGCCGGAAATCTGGAAAATGATCGTCGAAGATCGAGTGGCCGCATACAACGTACCATCGGGAATTCTGTTCGATATGCACCGCGAAGCCGCAGCGCATCGACCCGGTGTACTGACGCAGGTCGGGCTTGAGACTTTCGTGGATCCTGTTCGAGAAGGATGCGCGATGAACGCGCGTGGTGCGGCGGCTCCAATTGTTAACCGAAAGGAATTCGACGGTCAGACTTGGTTGCACTTCCCAAACATCAATCCGAACGTGTGCGTTTTGCGCGCAACCACGGCGGATGAGTTTGGCAACCTGACCTATGAACATGAAGGTGCCTATCTGGGCGGATTGGAGCAAGCGATTTGCACACGCAACCACGGTGGACTCGTGATCGCACAGGTTCAAAGAGTGACTGCCGCCGGAAGTTTGCGCCCCCATGACGTGCGCGTGCCAGGTCACTTGGTCGATCTGATCGTTGAAGACCCAGAGCAGATGCAAACGACAGAGACCTCGTATGACCCTGCGATCTCTGGCCAGATTATGCGCCCTTGGGACAGCTTTTCACTGGCCGAGCATGGTGTCGAAAAGGTCATCGCGCGTCGTGCCGCCCAAGAACTGCGCAGCGGCATGAGCGCCAACTTGGGCTTTGGCATCAGCGCAATGGTCCCGCGTGTTTTGTTGGAAGAGGGGCATCCTCAGGCGGTGACATGGGCGATTGAGCAGGGGGCCGTTGGTGGCGTCCCATTGACCGGGTTTGCCTTTGGCTGCGCATCCAACGCACATGCATTTGTGCCGTCACCACAGCAATTTATCTACTTCCAGGGCGGCGGGTTCGACATGTCGTTCCTCTCGTTCCTCGAGGTCGATGTCGAGGGCAATGTGAACGTCTCCAAACTCGGTAAAAAACCCTATCTGACTGCAGGATGTGGCGGCTTTGTCGATATTACCGCGCGGGCCAAGAAGATCGTGTTCTCGGGCTGGTTCGAAGCCGGCGCCAAGATTGATCTGGCGGATGATGGTATCCGTGTGAATGCCCCCGGAAAATTCACGAAGATGGTGGATCAGGTCGAGCATGTCACATTCTCGGGCCGCCGTGCCCGTGAAACCGGTCAAGATATGCTCTATGTGACCGAGCGGTGCGTCATTCGCCTAACAGATCAGGGTCTGGTCGCGACGGAAATCATGCCCGGCATTGAGGCGCAGCGCGATATTGTCGAAGCCTCGGGCGGTCGCGTCAAAGTCGCGGAAAACGCGGCTCAGATGCCCAAGTCGCTATTCGCAGTTGGCCCGATGGGGATGACACTGTGAGCAAGCTTCGCATTCATATCGAGGGTGCAACCGCCGTCCTGACCTTGGACAACGAGGCCAAGCTCAATGCGCTAACTGTAGATATGCTGCACGCGCTGGAGGCTGGCCTGACAGAGGTCGAGCGTGATACGTCCATTCGCGCGCTTGTTCTGACAGGCGCAGGAGGAAAAGCGTTCTGTTGCGGTGCTGATATCGGCGCTTGGGGCGGTCTGAGCCCCGCCGAATTCGCGCGCCATTGGGTCCGTGACGGGCATCGTATATTTGATCGCTTGGCGCGGATCGGCAAGCCGACAATTGCAGCGATCAACGGTCACGCCTTCGGCGGCGGGCTAGAGCTGGCCAGTTGCTGCGATCTGCGCCTGATGACCCCGCGGTCCACGCTGGCTTTGCCCGAAGCTCGGGTCGGGATCGTGCCCGGTTGGTCCGGGACACAGCGGTTGACCCGGCTGATCCCCGAAGCTGTCTTGAAGGAAATGGCACTCTTCGGGCGCCGTATTGGTGCCGACCGCGCGCTGGCCTTGGGCTATGCGACTGAGGTGACTGACGACGTACTGGCGCGCGCGCTTGAGATCACCGCCGAACTTAGCGACCTTTCGCCTCGCGCCACCGAAATCTCAAAAAATATGATCCATGCAGCGGTCGGTGAAGACACTCATGCCGTGGTCGAAGCCCTTGGTAGCGCAGCGATTGCGGCCTCGGCGGACCGCGAAGAAGGCGTCGCAGCGTTCATGGAAAAACGTAACCCCACATTTTCGGGCCTATGACAATATGAAAGACATCACCATCAACCCTGCTATCCCGTTTGAGCTGCCGCCTTTGTTTGAAGGTCGGCATCTCATCGATGGCAGGTGGCAGAATAGCGCATCGGGTGAGACGTTCGAACGGCGCTCGCCGTCGCACGGGCATATTGTCAGCCAGTCAGCCTTGGGTGGCGAGGCTGAAGCTGAGGCGGCGATCTTGGCGGCACGCAAGTCGTTCGACAGCGGTGTGTGGAGTCGGGCATCGGGCAAAGAGCGGGCCACCGTTTTGCTTAAGGTTGCCGACCTGATTGAACAGAATGTCGACCGGATTGCACTGATCGAAACGCTGGAAAGCGGTAAGCCGATCAGCCAATCCAAGGGCGAGGTCGGCGGTGCAGCAGACCTTTGGCGCTATGCGGCCTCATTGGCACGCAGCACGCACGGCGACAGTCATAACACTCTTGGCGCAGATATGATGGGTGTCGTGCTGAAGGAACCCATCGGTGTCGTGTCCATCATTACGCCTTGGAACTTCCCGTTCTGGATTCTCAGCCAGAAGCTTCCCTTCGCGTTGGCGGCTGGTTGCACCGTTGTTGTGAAGCCGTCTGAGATGACACCGTCGACAACCTTGATGCTGGGCGAGTTGCTGGTCGAAGCTGGACTGCCCGCCGGTGTATGCAATATCGTTCTGGGCTACGGAGTTCCCGTTGGCAGTGTGATGTCGAGCCACGACAGCGTGGACATGATCAGCTTTACGGGCTCAACCGCTGTGGGCAAGACGATCAGCGCAGTAGCGTCGGATACGCTCAAGAAAGTCGCGCTAGAGCTTGGGGGCAAGAACCCTCAGGTCATCTTTCCCGACGCCGATCTGAATGCAGCCGCTGATGCGGTTGTGTTCGGTGTCTATTTCAATGTTGGCCAGTGCTGCAATTCAAGTAGTCGCATCATCGTGCATGAGGACATTGCCGATGAATTCCGCGAACGTGTCGTCGCCCTGTCGCGCAAAGTCAAATTCGGCGATCCTCTGGACCCGACGACGCAGGTCGGGGCGATCGTAACGTCCGAGCACAACTCAAAAATCGACGCGTATGTCAAACAGGCGCAAGCTTCCGGTGCGACTATTGATCTGGGTGGTGAGCCGCTGGAGGTCGAAGGCCTCGGTTCTCAGTTCTACCAGCCGACGGTGATTTCCGACGTCTCGCCCAACATGCCCATCGCCCGCGATGAAGTATTCGGGCCTGTTCTGTCTGTTTTGACTTTCAAAACACTGGACGAAGCCATCGCGCTCACCAATGATAGCGCTTACGGTCTGTCGGCAGGGGTATGGAGCGAAAACGTTCACACCTGCCTAGAGTTTGCCCGCCGCGCAGAAGCGGGAACGGTCTGGACCAATACCTGGATGGACGGGTTCCCCGAGGTCGCTTTCGGTGGGGTCAAACAATCCGGGCAGGGGCGGGAAATCGGACGATATGGGTTTGAGGAATTCTTCGAAGTGAAATCAGTGGTCATGCGTATCGGCAACAGCCGGGCGCCATGGGTTCCGCAAGACTAAGACCGGGCACCAGGTTGGTCCCGAGTGAGAATAACGCATTAAGGGAGGAAACAAGAATGCGTAAATTTATGAAGACAAAATCGCTGTTTGTAGCAGGTCTACTGTGCACGACCAGCCTTGCGCACGCTGAAGACGTGGAAGTTCTGCATTGGTGGACGTCTGGCGGTGAGGCCGCAGCACTAAACGTTCTCAAGGACGACCTGTCCGGACAGGGCATCGGCTGGACCGATATGCCTGTAGCAGGTGGCGGTGGTGAGCAGGCGATGACCGTTCTGCGCGCACGCGTCACCGCAGGCAACGCTCCTACAGCCGTTCAGGCTCTGGGCTTTGACATTCTAGACTGGGCCGATCAAGGTGCGCTGGCTGACCTGAACGAAGTGGCAGCCCAGGAAGGTTGGGATGACGTTGTTCCAGATGCGCTGAAAGCCTTCGCCAAGCATGACGGCAAATGGGTCTCGGCCCCTGTGAACGTGCACTCGACCAACTGGGTCTGGGCCAACAAGGCGGTGCTGGACGCCAACGGCATTTCTCAGCCCACCAACTGGGACGAATTTGTCGCAGCGGTTGAGGCGTTGAAAGCTGCCGGGATCACTCCGATCGCGCATGGTGGTCAGGCATGGCAGGACGCGACCGTGTTCGATGCTATCGCAATGTCGACGTTGGGGCCTGACGGCTACAAAGCGGCCTTCATCGACTTGGACGAGGAAACGCTGGGTGGTGACGCGATGAAAGAAGCGTTCGACCGTATGGCCTTCATCCGCGACAACGTGGATGAGAACTTCTCGGGTCGTGATTGGAACCTGGCGACAGCAATGGTCATCAACGGTGAGGCCGGCTTCCAGATGATGGGTGATTGGGCCAAAGGCGAATTCCTGAACGCCGGCAAAGTGCCGGGTGAGGACTTCCTGTGCTTCCGCTTCCCGGGCACTCAGGATCAGGTCACCTTCAACGCTGACCAATTCATGATGTTTGACCAGGGCGGTACGGTATCGGCCGAGCAAGCCGCGCTGGCCAGCGCGATCCTGTCGCCTTCCTTCCAGATTGCCTTCAACAAGGTGAAGGGCTCTGTCCCGGCTCGTACTGACGTGGACGGCAGTGATCTGGATGCCTGTGGTCAGCAGGGAATGAAAGATTTGGCCGCTGCGGCTTCGTCAGGCAACCTGTTCGGCTCGATGGCACACGGACATGCCGCGCCTGCGTCAGTCAAGAACGCCGTCTATGACGTTGTGACCGCTCACTTTAACGGCGAATACGGCAGCGAAGATGCTGTGACCGAACTGGTTGACGCCGTTTCGATCGCCAAGTGATCCATAAGTGATCCTCCCGATGGGGCGGCAGTCTGGCCGCCCTGTCACCAAGTGGGCGCAAAAGCTCCGATCTAACACGACTCGAACGAGGAGGGCGCGCCATGGCTGCTTCAGCCGACGCGGATTTTAAGACACGCCTTCAGAACTGGATACCCAAGCTGGTCCTGTCACCGTCGCTGGCGATGATGTTGGTTTTTGTCTACGGGTTCATTCTGTTTTCGGTCTACCTGTCATTCACCGACAGTCGCATCCTGCCGTCCTTTGGATGGGTCGGATGGGAAAACTACGACAAATTGTGGCGGCTGAGCCATTGGGAAACCTCGTTGATCAATATGGGGATTTTCGCGAGCCTCTATATCGTGATCTGCACCTGTATCGGCCTGGGTCTGGCGATCTTCCTTGATCAGAAAATCCGGGGCGAAGGGCTATTGCGTCCCATCTACCTCTATCCGATGGCTCTGAGTTTCATCGTCACCGGCACGGCCTGGAAGTGGTTTCTTGACCCTGGCATCGGGTTGGAAAACGTCATGCATACATGGGGTTGGACCAGCTTTGAGTTCGACTGGATAAAAAACCGTGATTACGCCATCTACACAGTGGTTCTTGCAGCCGTCTGGCAAACCAGCGGCTTCGTTATGGCAATGTTTCTGGCTGGCCTGCGTGGGATCGACAATGAAATTCTTCGGGCTGCGCAAATGGATGGGGCCTCGAATTGGAACCTCTATCGCCGGATCATTATCCCGCAACTGCGACCAGCCTTCCTGTCGGCCTTTGTGATCCTCAGCCATCTTGCGATCAAGACCTTTGACCTTGTCATCGCCCTGACCGGGGGTGGCCCCGGTCGTGCCACCGAACTGCCCGCGACCTTCATGTATTCTTACACGTTCACGCGAAACCAGATGGGGATCGGTGCGGCGTCGGCCACGATCATGCTGATGACAATTGCGGCGATCATGATCCCCTATCTCTACGCCGAATTGCGGGAGAAACGCTGATGTCCCAAGCAACTCAGGATACCGCAATCCGAACCGGCCGCGTTACGCGCACGTTGATCTACCTGGTGCTGCTGCTGTTCGGTCTTTTCTACCTGCTGCCGCTCTATGTCATGCTGGTGAACTCGGTGAAGCCTTTGGAAGAGATCACCGGCGGCGGCATGATGAACCTGCCGCAGGTGTTCACGATTGAGCCGTGGCTCAAGGCATGGTCTTCGGCGCAGATCGGCGTCGATCCGACAGGGCTGAAGCCCTACTTCTGGAACTCGATCAAGATGGTGGTTCCGGCGGTGATCGTCTCGACCATTCTTGGGGCGTTGAACGGCTATGTGCTGACCAAATGGCGCTTCAAGTACGACACAATCCTTTTCGGTCTGATGTTGTTCGCCTGCTTCATCCCGTTTCAGATTGTTCTGATCCCAATGGCGCGGATGTTGGGTATAATCGGGCTGGCTGGCACCACTTGGGGTCTTGCGCTTGTCCACGTTGTCTACGGGATTGGCTTCACCACGCTGTACTTCCGCAACTACTACGCCGTGTTCCCGACCGAGCTGATCCGGGCGGCGCAGATTGATGGCGCTGGGTTCTTTCAGATCTTCTGGCGTATTCTTCTGCCCAGTTCCGGGCCGATCGCCGTGGTTTCGATCATCTGGCAGTTCACCAACATCTGGAATGACTTCCTGTTCGGCGCGTCTTTTGCCGATGCCAACAGTCAACCGATGACGGTGGCACTGAACAATCTGGTGCAGTCGTCAACAGGCGTGAAGGAATACAACGTTCATTTCGCAGGGGCCATTCTGGCCGCCATGCCAACTCTGCTCGTCTATATCGTGGCCGGTCGATACTTCGTCCGCGGCCTGATGGCGGGTTCGGTGAAAGGATAAGACCTAATGGGTTTTCTAGACATAGACAACGCGACCAAATCCTACGGGGCAGTCGAGGTTCTGCACAAGGTCGATATCTCGGTGCAGGAGGGTGAGTTCCTGGTGCTGGTCGGCCCCTCGGGCTGTGGCAAATCCACCCTGCTGAACATGATCGCGGGGCTGGAAGAGATCACCAGCGGTGAAATCCGCATCAAGGACCAGGTGATGAATGGGGTGCACCCGTCCAACCGCAACATTGCCATGGTTTTCCAAAGCTATGCCCTCTATCCCAACATGACGGTCGGGCAGAACATCACTTTCGGGCTTGAGATGCATGGGGTGCCCAAGCCTGAACGCGACAAAGCGATGCAGGAAGTTGCCAAGCTGTTGCAGATTGAGCAGTTGCTGGATCGCAAGCCCGGTCAGTTGTCGGGCGGTCAACGTCAGCGGGTTGCAATGGGTCGCGCGTTGGTGCGGAATCCGGACGTTTTCCTGTTCGATGAACCACTCTCGAACCTCGATGCCAAGCTTCGCGTCGACATGCGAACCGAGATCAAGAAGCTGCATCAAAACCTCGGGACCACCATCGTCTACGTGACGCATGACCAGATCGAGGCAATGACGCTTTCAAGCCGCATCGCCGTGATGAACGGCGGTTATGTCCAGCAGCTGGGTACGCCGCAGGAAATCTATGACACGCCTGCGAATATCTTCGTTGCAACGTTCATGGGCTCGCCTGCGATGAACGTGGTACCGGCCAAGGTTACGGTCTTGAATGGCCGCCCTCATGCAGAGGTCGCCGTTCACGACGGATCTATGGCGCAACTTCCGTTCAGCCAAGACAACTTGGCCGCATGGGATGGGCGCGAGATCTTGTTGGGAATCCGCCCTGAGACTATCACCGATATGGATGGAGCGGATCGAAAGTCGTCGAACATCGCGCAGATGACCAACCGTATCGTGGTGACGGAGCCCGCCGGATCGGACACCTTCGTCTCGATGCAATTGGGCGGACGAGATGTGATCGCGCGTATGCGTTCGGATGCCGAAGTGGCACCGGGTCAGGATTTCAACTTTGCAGTGAACATGGAAAAGGCCGTGGCTTTTGATCCCGAAAGCGAGATGCGGATCCTTCCATGAATCGGGCTGACGTCATAATCGTTGGGTCGGGCATCGGGGGGGCAACGCTGGCTGCCGCGTTGGCTCCGTCCGGTCGTCACATTCTGATCCTTGAACGAGGAAAGCGGTTGCAGCCCTCACCTCAGGACCGAGACCCAAGGGCGATCTTTGCTAATGGGCACTTCCGCCCCGATGAAACATGGGTGGATGGAGCAGGCAAGCCTTTCAACCCGGGAAACTACTACTGCGTCGGTGGCAATTCCAAGTTCTATGGCGCAGCTTTGATACGGTATCGGAAAGAGGATTTTGAGCCGCGTCAGCATATGGGCGGCTACTCGCATGGCTGGCCCTTGCCCTACGAAGAGTTGGAGATGGATTACACCGCCGCGGAACAGCTTTACGACGCGCGTGGCACCACCAAAGAAGATCGCACCGAGCCACCGCACAGTGGGGGTTACCCGCACCCGCCTGTGCCGGATGAGGTTGATATTGCAGACCTCAGGACGCGGCTAAGCCAAGCAGGCCTGACGCCATCCTCAGTGCCTTTGGGCGTGGACATTGAGACCTGGCTAGAGGCCGGGCAAACAACTTGGGATGCGTTTCCCAATACATGCAGCGGCAAAATGGATGCCGAAACCTGTGCGCTTGCCGAGGCAATGAAGCACGGCAATGTCGAACTGTTGACTGACGCGCGTGTTCGTAAACTGAAGGTTGATGCCGTTGGTCGCGTCACAAGTGTCGAAGTTGACCTCTACGGTACCCTGCATGCGCCGGTCATCGTGCTTGCGGCAGGTGCGGTACAGTCCTCGGTCCTATTGCTGCAGTCCGCGAACGACAATTGTCCAGCCGGTCTTGCCAATCGGTCCGATCAGGTCGGGCGGAACTTCATGAACCACAATTGCTCGGCGGTGCTGGCCCTTCATCCGCTGCGTCGCAACAGAGCTGTCTATCAAAAGACATTGATGTTCAACGACTATTACAACAGCGACGGGCAGGGTGGTTTGCCTTTGGGCAACATTCAGATGTTGGGAAAAATCACCGGACCGATTCTTGCGTCGCAAACCCATCTACCGGGTCCAATTGCAGCACTGATCGCCAATCGCAGTTTTGATTTCTATGCTATGTCCGAAGACCTGCCGAACCCAGACAGCCGGGTGACGGTCGAAGGTGACCAGATCAGGCTGGATTGGAAACGCTCGAATTGGGCTGCGCACGAGGCCCTGGTTGCGCGGTTAAAGGCGCATCTGAAGCAGGCCGGGTTTCCTGTTGTATTGTCGCGACCATTTGATCGGCGCACTCCGTCGCATCAATGTGGCACAGCACGGATGGGCAATGACCCAGCAGGCAGTGTCGTCGACACGTTCTGTCGTAGCCACGACCATAAGAACCTTTTCATCGTAGACGCGTCAGTTCTTCCGACTTCTGCAGCGGTGAACCCGGCCCTCACGATAGCCGCACTCGCACTCCGTGCAGGTCGTCACATTATTGAAACGGAGTTCGCTGCATGACCGGAACTGCATTGGTGACCGGAGGACAACAGGGCATTGGTCTCGGGGTGGCGCGCGCCTTGATCGCGGCGGGTTATAAGGTCGCAATAGCCTCTCGCTCGGCACCCGACAAACCGGTTGTTCAGGCGGCTTTGGCAGAGCTTGGTCCAAGCGCAATCTATGTGCAGCACGACGTGTCCGACATTGATCACGTTCCCGCGCTACTGGATCAGATCGAAGCCGATTTGGGCCCGATCACCGCGTTGATAAACAACGCAGGCGTGGGGGCGCCAGTGCGTGGTGACATGCTGGATCTGAAGCCCGAGAACTGGGATTTCGTGCAGAACATCAACCTGCGAGGCGCGTTTTTTCTGGCGCAAGAGGTGGCTCGGCGCATGTTAGCGCAGCCGCAAGACACCTATTGTTCGATCACCTTTGTCACCTCTGTTAGCGCGACAATGGTATCGATCGAACGTGCCGAGTACTGCGTGTCCAAGGCGGCCGCAGCGATGATGGCCCAGTTGTTCGCAGTACGTATGGCCCCCGAAGGCATCGGCGTCTTTGAGCTGCGACCGGGAATCATCGCGACCGAGATGACGGCGGGCGTGCGCGACAAGTACACCGACCGTATCGAAGGCGGCCTTGTTCCCGCGGCACGTTGGGGTGCGCCCGAGGATATTGGGTCCGTTGTGGTCCCACTGGTTCAGGGGCAGATGCACTTTGCGAACGGCGCCGCCATCCCGGTGGATGGCGGCTTGTCGATTTCACGTCTGTAAATCAAGGCGCACAAGAATGTCTGAAGGATATGATTTCATTGTCATTGGGGGCGGCTCGGCAGGCTCGGTGATCGCTGCGCGTCTTTCCGAAGAACCCTCGGCGCGTGTGCTGTTGCTAGAGGCCGGCTCCACCGACCGTCACCCGTTCTTTCACCTGCCAGCCGGGTTCGCGAAGATGACCAAGGGTATCGGCAGCTGGGGCTGGTCCACGGTTCCGCAAAAGCACATGCAGAACAAGGTCTTCAACTACACCCAGGCCAAGGTCATCGGCGGAGGGTCTGCGATCAACGCGCAAATCTATACGCGGGGTGCAGCTCAGGACTACGATGACTGGAGACAGATG
Source organism: Ruegeria sp. BG11 (assembly GCF_056538565.1). Taxonomy (NCBI): domain Bacteria; kingdom Pseudomonadati; phylum Pseudomonadota; class Alphaproteobacteria; order Rhodobacterales; family Roseobacteraceae; genus Ruegeria; species Ruegeria sp. BG11. The sequence goes on from NZ_JBQFTH010000024.1 coordinate 17,529, forward strand.
GGGTGCGAAGGGTGGAGCTATGCCGACGTGCTGCCCTATTTCAAAAAATCCGAAGACAACGACACCTACGACGACGAGTTTCACGGCAAAGGCGGACCGCTGGGCGTGTCCATGCCCGCAGCACCTTTGCCAATCTGCGATGCTTACATCAAGGCCGCAGGGGAAGTGGGGATTCCCGAAACGCGCGATGTGAATGGGGCGAAGCAGGATGGCGCGGGGTACTATCAGCTGACCCAACGCAATGCGCGACGATCCTCTGCTGCGATGGCGTTTATCGCGCCGAACCGCAGCCGCCCGAACCTGACAGTGCGCACCGGCGCACAGGTCCGCCGCATCATGGTGGACAAGGGCAGGGCGACTGGTGTCGAGATGAAGAACGGGGACAAGATCCTGGCCGCGAAAGAGGTCATTCTGTCCTCAGGTGCCATCGGTTCGCCACGCTTGTTGCAACTGTCGGGTATTGGCCCAGCGGATCATTTGGACAGTGTTGGTATCGACGCGGTTTATCATCAACCTCAGGTCGGCGCGAACCTGCAAGACCATTTGGATTTGTACTCGATTTGCGAAGTGACCGGCCCGCACACCTACGACCGTTTCGCCAAGCTTCACCTTTCAGCCTTCGCAGGCTTGCAATACCTTTTCACCCGTAAGGGACCGGTCGCGTCCAGCCTCTTCGAAACGGGTGGATTCTGGTACGCAGACCCGGATGCGCGTTCGCCGGATCTTCAGATGCATCTGGGGCTCGGTACTGGTATTGAGGCAGGGGTCGAGGCGATGCCCAACGGCGGGGTTACGCTGAACGCTTGTTTCCTGCGCCCCAGGTCACGCGGAACTGTCCGGTTGCAAAGTTCAGACCCCGCGGTGATGCCGCTTATTGATCCCAACTATCTGGCGGATCCTTACGATCGCGAGATGTCCATTCGGGGGCTGAAACTGGTGCAGAACATCCTCGCACAGGATGCGTTGAAGCCGTACATCCTGGCCGAACGTTTGCCGAGCCCGGACGTGCGAACCGAGCAGGAGTATTTCGATTTTATCTGCGTACATTCGAAAACATCGCACCACTGTGCCGGAACCTGCCGTATGGGCAACGATGCCGAAGCCGTTCTGGACCCGCGCCTGCGATTCAATGGGATCGAAGGGCTTCGCGTCGCGGATGCGTCGATTATGCCGACGGTCAATTCATCGAACACCAATGCACCTACAATCATGATCGGCGAAAAAGCGGCCGATATGATCAAACAAGATCAGGGTTTCTGAACATGATCCGCCACATCGTACTGACCAAATTCCGCGCCGACGTGACCGAAGAGACAATCGGAGCCATCTACACTGGCCTCGAGGACGTGTCCAAGGCCCTTCCGGGAGCCGGAGGATTCACCGGGGGGCGTAGTGAAAGCCCCGAGCAGATCGAACGCGGATACATGCATGGGTTCGTGATCGACTTCGACGATTGGGCCACGCTGGAGGCCTATCAGAACAACGAAACGCACAAGGCGCTGGGCGCGCAACTGGTCGAGAACGCCGTGGGTGGCATCGACGGCATTCTGGTTTTGGATTTGGAGGTTTGAGACAATGCAATTGATTTTGCCAAACCCTGAGGGGCAGCTGGAACCCTATGCGCTTACTGGAACGCCGTTAGTGCCGCGCACGCCGGAGGTGCCTCTGACACGGACGGCCTTCGCGGCAGCTCATGTGGTTTCAGACCCGCTGGCAGAACGTAATCCCTGGGATGGGCGCCCCACCGTTGATTGGGATGCGACGCTGCGCTTTCGTCAGGGGCTCTGGGATCAAGGGCTGGGCCTGGCCGAAGCCATGGATACCGCACAACGGGGTATGGGCGTCGATTGGGAGACCGCGTTGGAGTTGATCCAGCGCACAATGAAGGCGGCGCAGGTGCATCCGTTGTCGCCTCGGGTGGCTTGTGGGGCAGGGACTGATCACCTGCCTCTAAGCGCGTTGAACACAGCAGGTGAAATCCTGTCAGCCTACGAGCATCAAGCCGAGGCGATCGAAGCCGCGGGAGGGCAATTGATCCTGATGGCGTCACGCGCCTTTCCAGCGATCAACGCGGGTCCAGACACTTATCACGACGTCTATCGCGCGCTAATCGATGGGGCTGCGGAGCCTGTAATCCTGCACTGGCTGGGCGATATGTTCGATCCTGCATTGACAGGCTATTGGGGGAGCACGGATATCGACGCGGCCAGCGACTTTATGCTGTCCCTAATCAATGAAAATCCCGCCAAGGTTGACGGGATAAAAATATCCTTGCTGGATCAGGCACACGAAGAAACCTTCCGCGCGAGGTTGCCGGACGGTGTGCGCCTCTACACCGGTGACGATTTCAACTACGCCGATCTTATTGCCGGGGACGGAACGCATTTTTCCCACGCTTTGCTTGGCATTTTCGCCGCTATCGCCCCCGCTGCCAGCCAGGCGCTTGAGGCGTTGGCTATGGGCGACATGGATCGCTACAACGCGCTGTTCGCACCGACCGTTCCCCTCAGTCGAGAGATTTTTAAGGCTCCGACGCGGTTCTACAAAGCCGGGATTGCCTATCTGGCATGGCTGAACGGAGCCCAGTCCCATTTCATCATGCCGGGTGGGTTCCAATCCAGCCGTGACATCTGCCACTACGCGCAAGTGTTCAGATTGGCGGATCAGGCCTGTTTACTCTCGGACCCTGAACTGGCTAAAGCACGGATGACCACGCTTCTGAGCTTGCATGGAGTTGAATAATAGCCTGAATGCGCAGACCCACGATCATAGATGTCGCCAACTCGGCGGGCGTTTCCAAGTCGACGGTAAGCCTTGTGTTGCAGGGCAGCCCGCAGGTGAAGCCGGAGACACGCAAGCTCGTCCATACAGCGATGAAAGAGATTGGGTATGTCTACAACCGATCGGCGGCAAATCTGCGATCCACGGGAACGGCGCTGATCGGTTTGGTAATCAACGACCTAACCAACCCGTTTTTCACCGAGTTTGCGACTTCATTGCAGATGGCGCTAGCGTCCCGAGGTTATGCCGTTGTTGTAGCCAATACAAATGAAGAGCCCGAACTTCAGGATCAGGTGGTGGGCGCTATGCTTGAGCATGGTGTTTCTGCCTTGATCCTTTCGCCAGCTTATGGCGATGTTTCAAACACCCTGGCCGCGGTCGAGCGTGCTGGGATACCTTTGATGCAGGTCTTGCGACACGTCGAATGCGAAACGGCGACGTTTCCATTCATCGCCCCTGACTATGCAGAGGGCGGACGGGCGGCCACGCATTACCTAGTAGAAACGGGTTCGAGGCACATCGCCTTCATTGGTGGCTTGGATGGTGCCGCAGTCACTCAGGAAAGGTTGTCCGGTTACATCGCGGCAATGAAGGATAACGGCTTGCAGCCTATTGTTCGGACTGGGAAATCCAGTCGGTCGTTTGGGCAGGAAGCTACCGTTGATCTTTTTAAAGAACATCCGGAATGCAATGCTGCTGTTTGCTTTAATGATATTGTCGCTTTTGGAATGATCAATGCATGTCATGAAATGCATGTTAAGATTGGCAAAGAGTTTCAAATCGTTGGTTTCGACGACATCAAGGAGGCCTCGGAATGTTGGCCTGCCCTTTCTACCGTGCATTGCGGAGTTTCTGGATTTGGAAAAAATGTAGCGGACACTGTTTTGCAATGGCTGCAAGATGGAGTCTCGCCAGCGCGGCACACTCGCACTTCAACGCGCTTGGTTTTGAGGCAAACCACCAAGGACAAAGCTTAGCCAAAGGGTATATTGACCTGGCCTTGTCAGAAGAAGTTTGCTTGAGCGAGGCAGGGTAGTTGCATAGCCTCGATCGATGACCAAACCTGCCTCTTTCAAAACCAGCCCCGAAATCATCCGCCTTGCTGTGATCCTGTCAATCCGTTTCCCGCTCTTGCTTCGGAATGTCGAAGATTTGTTGCACGAGCGAGAGATCGACTTGAGTCACGAAACTGTCCGGTATTGTTGGAACAGTTTTGGCCCAATGTTTGCTGCTGAGATCCGAAGAAAGCGTGTTCAGAAATTGATAGCATACTTAAAATGGAAGTGGCACGTGGACGAGGTTTTCGTGAAGGTGAACGGCAAGCGGCACTACCTTTGGCGGGCTGTGGATCATGAAGGCGAGGTACTGGATGCCGTTGTCACCAAACGCCGAAACAAGGCTGCAGCAGTGAAATTCCTTAAAAAATGATGAAGCCATACGGTAAATCGGAAACCGTCGTCACGGATCGCTTCGCATCGTACCGGGCCGGGCTCAGAGAGCTTGGTGCAAGGGAAAAGCAACAGACGGGCAGGTGGCTCAACAACCGCGTTGAGAATTCGCATCTGCCTTTCCGACGAAGACAACGCGCAATGCAGCGTTTCAGGCGCATGCGAAGTCTACAGAAATTCGCCTCCGTCCATTCCTTGGTCCAAAATCACTTCAACCAGGAAAGATCGCTCGCCAGCAGAGATAACTTCAAGCTGACCTGGGCCGCCGCTCTCGCCGAATGGCGGAAACTTTGTTCCGGATAGGTACGCGGTTTCCGCAGCAAGCTGAGACTGGCTCGAATTCGTCTAACAGCACCTTCGCGACTATGTACCACCATGTCTAGAGTTTTTCGGGTAGCTTCCTCTTGTGCACGAGCGCTGCTTAACTTAACCCAAAGGCTTTCTACCTCGTTTCTTTAGGGCGGTGTACTCAAAGCGACGTCTCAGTTTTCTGCAACCAACTTCTTGATCATATCATTATAAACGTCGCTCGCCATGCTTGAAATTTAAGAGCGTTTGCCCAGGACGTCTTCGAAAAAAGGACATTCAGAGGGATTGGATTAATGTCGGCTTCGAGCCGAGCCTTGGGGAAGGTCCCAGTGCAGTAGTCAATCTGAAAGTATTGAAGATCGGGAAATTTCCGCGTTTGGCAAACCGCTGTCATTGCCTACTTATGAGCCAATGACAGCTTTACGCGCATAGCGGTCGTTCACGCCGATTATGGTGAATGACCGCATCGAGCCCATTGCAGAAATCTGTTTCAAGCGCAGCATCTGTTGTAAGGAGCCAAAAACAGTCGTTCGCTGCGTCCTTTGTCTTGGTTCGCAATGCAAGGTTTAGCGGTCATTGCGTTTGCATTCCGTACTGGTCCAAACTGATGCTCAGTAAGTGTTGAATGGAGACCTCGATGAGCGAAGAAACGATAGGATTTGTTGGTGTTGGCTTGATGGGTCAGGGTATGGCCGCAAATCTGCTAAAAGCAGGCTTCACAGTTAATGTGGTTGCTCATCGGAACCGTGGCCCTGTCGATGACTTAGTCGCTCAGGGTGCGACGGAGGCGGAAAACCTCGCTGGGCTTGCGGCAGTGTCCTCAGTTATCCATATTTGTGCACCCGGTTCGCCTCAGGTCGAGGCAATTGTCGCGGCCATGATGCCAACCATGCAGGCCGGTAGCGTCATTGTGGATTGTTCCACGTCAGACCCGAATTCCACTATGGCACTCGCTAAAAAGTTAGCGCAGGCCGGTCACCATATGGCGGACGCGCCGTTGGGCGGGACACCCGTGCAGGCACAAAACGGAGAGCTGGCGACCATGGTCGGCGCTGACCCAGTTGTTTTTGAGCGGTTGGAGCCTGTTATTGCAGCTTGGGCAAAAACCATCGTTCACATTGGCCCATGTGCTGCAGGGCACAAAATGAAGCTTCTGAATAACTTTCTTTCATTGGGATATGCGGCGCTCTATTCGGAAGCGTTGGCACTGTCCGAAAAAGTCGGAATATCCACCAAGGAATTCGACTCGATCATTCGTGGCAGCAGGATGGATTGCGGGTTTTATCAAACCTTCATGGGGTACGCCGTTGAAGGCAATCGAGAGTCTCACAAATTCACTCTATCCAATGCTCTAAAAGATTTGCGTTACCTCGAAGCCATGGCAGATGAAGTGGGGCTGTCCAATCCAATCGGAAACGCCGCAAAAAACAGTTTTGCAATGGCGCTCGCCGCTGGAGGTGATGGGCCAAACGACTATGTTCCTCACCTTGTCGATTTCGTGGCTGCGAGAAACGGCGTATCCAAGGCGTAATTCTGGTCGCGTTGTACGCGCAGTTAAGAGCGAAATCTTTTGGATGCAGGAACTTGGATTTCAGGTAGTCCCGGCAATCATGCTGAGGATTAAATCCGAGAAGTTTCTTTGCCTTGGCGTTTTGAATGGAAGGTTTGATCCAGCGTCATTTTCTTATTAAATTCAATTATTTAATAAATCGGCGCAACCAACTCTGATGTTGTTAAACTCACAGAGTAGTTGTCGTTTGATACGTTGAAAACCTGATAACCCAACCCATCGACCTTCTGGCAGCAGTCAACCATTTGGCCAAGATAGCGCGCGTCAATACATGCAAAAATAATCCTGCGGCGCAGAGAGGCATCATGTATACAGGCTGGCAAGTTCAGTTCGCGTTCATGCGGCTCAATCACGTCGTTGATCCGCAAGCCACGGATGTTGAACCCGCTTCTTTGTTGGAAACTTTTTGCCGTGGCCTCATTCGCCACTTGGACACAGCATAGCTGTCCTCAAGCACCGTCAGGAGTTCCTCGTCGATTGGAGTAGAGGGCAGCATTACCAGCCTCGCTAAGACTGGTTCGAATTGATCGACAGCACCTTAACTCAGAAGCTGAAACACAGGAACCGTTCCGGTCAGTCCTTTGAATTCTTGATCGCGTAAAAATCGCGTTTTCTTGGATGTTCCTAACGCTTCGACAACCGACGCATCGACTAGTGTTTCGGCAGCTCGCGCGTGTTCACATAGGCGAGCTGCAAGATTTGGCACTTCTCCAATGGCCGCATAGTCAAACCGGCCTTCAAATCCGATACAGCCAATAGTGGTTTCACCCTTGGCGATACCGATCCCGAGACCCAAGCTCGATCCCTCCTTTTGAAAAGGTCCAAGCGCGTTTGCGACCGCAACATGCAGCTCGCTCGCAAAGGTGACAGCCTGGCCTGTAGGATCGCGTGCCCGTAGCGGGGCATTAAACAGAACAACGATGCCGTCGCCCAAGAAACGTTCAAGTGTGCCCTGATGCCGTTCAATCAGTGGTCCAGCGCAATTGTGAAATACGTTGAGGGCTTCCAGTACTAATTGAGGATCAGAAGCTTCCGTAAAGGCCGAGAAACCCCTCAGATCTGCAAACAAAACGACGATGTCCGCTCTTCGGTTCTTAAGAATAGCGCTGTCATCACCAACCGAAATAATTTCTTCTGCCACTTGTCTTGGCAGAAAACGGCGCAAACGATTGAACCGCTCAATCTGACCAATCTGTTGATTTACTCGTTTTTCGAGTTCCTTGTTCCAGCTCTGCACTTCGTCATGCAAAGCTTTTGTTCGCAGCATTGAGCGTACGCGAGCAATGAGTGCAATTGTGTCAACTGGTTTGGTGAGATAGTCATTTGCACCAGCCTCAAGCCCTTGCACCATATCTTCAGTGTTAGAACGAGCTGTTACCAGAACCACCGGAATAAAGGGGAGTATGGGATCCATTCTCAATCTTCGACAGACTTCGAAACCGTCCAGCTTAGGCATCATTACGTCTAGCAAGATCAAGTCGGGCGACAAATCTGTAGCTTTTTCTATAGCGTCTTCGCCATCCACGGCCTCGGCAGTACTATAACCATGCGCGCTAAGTCGCATTGTCAGCAGGTTGCGATTGTCCTGCTGGTCATCGACAATCAAAATGAGTGGTGGGTCTTTCATATTTTCATTCAGACCTGTCCAACAAACGTAATGACTTTGGCCAACAGAGCACGCGGACTGTATGGCTTGGTAACATAGTCATCACATCCGGCTTCCCGTGCTTTTGTTTCGTCGCCAGACAAAGCAAAGGATGTTACCGCGATGATTGGAATGTTCGCGCATATTGGATGCTGCTTTATCTGGCGGGTGGCATCGTAACCGTCTAATTCTGGCATCTGGATATCCATCAAGATTAGATCGGGCTTTTCAGCAATCGCTCGGTCTACTCCTTGCGCTCCGTTTTCGGCCTCCAGCACTTCGAAGCCGTGACTGCCTAGAAGGTCTCGGAGTATGCGTCTGTTGTCAGCCTGGTCTTCTATGACAAGTATTCTTTTCGACATGCTCAGCTCCTCGTGGCCTGGACGGGGAGTACAACAGTGAAAGTCGAACCGTTGCCAAGGCTGCTGGCGACTTCAATTCGCCCACCGTGCATTTCTACGATCTTTTGAGAGATAGACAGACCGAGGCCAGTACCCCCGGCGGCACGCGTAGACGAGGCGTCAGCCTGTTTGAATTCCAGGAAAACCTCATCAATTTGCTCTGCGGAGATTCCAACTCCTGTATCAGTTACGGTTACTACAAACCGTTGATCACGACGCGCCAAGTTTATTTCGACGTAGCCCTTGTCGGTGAACTTTACCGCATTTCCGACGATGTTAAGTAAGACCTGTCTAATTCGACCCGCGTCGCCATGCCCAGTGGGGAGTCCGCCTTCTACTTTGGTGCGGATTTCCAGTCCCTTGCTCGCTGCTATAGGCTCAATCGTGGAAACAACGTCTGTGAGGATCTCAGACATCGAATATGTGTCCAGTGCCAGTTCGAGTGCTCCGGCTTCAATCTTTGAAAGATCCAGAACATCATTGATCAATGACAGTAGTATTTTACCATTCACTTGAACCCGATGCAGCGGATCGTCGATTTTTTGGGGCACCGGACCATAAATTCCATCCCGGATCATTTCGGTGTATCCGAGGATCGAATTCATCGGAGTTCGCAATTCATGGCTCATATTGGCGAGAAATTGCGACTTGTGCAGGTTTGCAGTCTCAAGCTCATCGTACAACGTGCCCAAACGCTCTGTCATACGATTGGCGCTTCGGGCGAGATCTCCGAGCTCGTCGGTGGTCTTGATATTGGCTCGAGCGGCAAAGTCGCCTTGAGCAACTTTTCTTAGTGTGACCCGGATTTGCTCAATCGTGTGGATCAAAGATTTGCTGAGCAGGAAACCAAGCAAAATCGCAATAACGACTGCAATCCCAGCTGAAGCAAGCACCATTCGCCACGATTGATCAAATGCGTTTTGGTTAACCAAAGCTTTCGAACGCATACCATCGCGCAAAAGCAGGTATCGTTTCTCAATCAGATTGTCCAAGGACTTAATTATTGGGACTAGCTGCAACTCAAACATTGATTTGGCAGCTACAATCTGCCCAGCTTCATATCGCTCAACGATATCAAGTCCTATTCGTTTTATTTCTTGAGTCTTTCGCGACACATCCGCGATTTCATCCTTCGAAAAAAGGCTGAGATCCGGTTGATCCCTTGTCTCAATGAGATGGCCAAGAGACTGAATAACATACAGCTTATCTTTAAAGAAGCCTGCACTGTCGCCAAGCATGGTGTTGCCTCCAGTCTCGGCAAAAATTGCCGTTCCATTCAACCAGATTTCTTGCAGACTGCTTTCAAACACCTTTAGATTTGATAGCCGTACCTGATCTTGAAGCAACTCAGCAGTTCGAAGGTTCGCTTTGCGCAACTCAGATAGCCCGGTGAACGCCAGTATTAGCATTAACCCGACAATACCAAGTAGCGCGACGAGCAACTTGGTTCTTATCTTGATGTGAAACCCGCTGGGCAAATTGGTAGAGGTTATTTTTGGGCAATCTGCGGCTTTCACGAAATCAGAAGTTTCGGCAGTCATGTAATCGCTCCCGACAGTATTGATCGGATATGCAATTGACTAATTATGCATCAGAAATGCCAGATCACAAAATCATTGAAGAAGCTCAGGGAAGTTGAATAGTTATGCTTATGGGTAATGGCGTCTTGTGAATGGACCTTCCGGCTCTTTGTCGGCACTTGCTTCTACCATCTTTAAATCCCGCTCTTGGCAGATACACCGCACAACGCCACGGTTTTTCCGTATTTGGTAGCCACTTTTGGGGTGAGGTCGATGTCACTCAATATGCGTCTGACAGTACCTTTGGCGCAATTCGGCCTCGGTGACGGTTTGGATCGCACTGCTAGCTTTGATGTTTTTCGGGCTAATGCGCCATGTAAACTTTGGCAGCGCCTACAATTTCTCGTCTTTCCTGAATTTTTACACGATGTTCTTTGCGATCGCGCCGGGCATATGTTTCGTGATCATGACCGGCGGGATTGATCTATCGGTCGGATCTGTAGCGGCCTATGTCAGCCCAAACGGAATTCAGGTTGCGTTGCCGCGGGCTGGCCGGCGTCTTTCTGGCCTCGGGCTTCGGAGCCGGACAACCCCTTGAGGGCATCGGCTGGGAATTGTCGGCCATCGCGTCCGTCG
>NZ_JBQFTH010000025.1:0-22983 GCF_056538565.1 Ruegeria sp. BG11
CTGTCAGACGAATTCGAACCAGTCTCAGTTTGCTGCGAAAACCGCGCACCTATCCGGAACAAAGTTGACGCCACTCGGCGAGAGCGGCGGCGCGGGTCAGCTTGAAGGTGTCCCGGCTGGTGAACGATCTTTCCTGATTGAAGTGGTTGTAGACCGAAGAGTGGACGGCGGCGAATTTCTGCAAACTTCGTGTTCACCTGAAACCTTGCATTGCGCGTTCTCTTCGTCGGAAAGGCAGATGCGAATTCTCAACTCGGTTGTTGAGCCACCTGCCCGTCTGCTGTTTTTCCATAGCACCAAGTTCTCTGAGCACGGCCCGGTATAACGCGAAGCGATCCGTGACGACGGTTTCCGCTTTACCGTGTCACTTCATTAACTTCTTCAGGAATTTCAGTGCTGCAGCCTTGTTTCGGCGTTTGGTAACAACAGCTTCCAGCACCTCGCCTTCATGATCCACAGCCCGCCAAAGGTAGTGCCGCTTGCCATTCACCTTCACGAAAACCTCGTCCGCGTGCCACTTCCATTTGGAGTATGCTATCAATTTCTGAACACGCTTTCTTCGGATCTCAGCAGCAAACATGGGGCCAAACCTGTTCCACCAATACTGGACAGTTTCGTGACTCAAGTCGATGCCTCGCTCGTGCAACAAGTCTTCGACATTCCGAAGCGAGAGCGGGAAACGGATGTACAGCATCACCGCAAGGCGGATGATCTCGGCATTGGTTTTGAAGTATTTGAAAGAAGCAGGTCTGGTAATATGCAAAAGCCGCGCAATACCCCTGCCCCGCTCAACCAAGTTCTTCTGAAAAGACCATGGCAGTCTTTCATAGAGATCATGCTGAAACCTATGGGAGAACTAAATCGCGGAGAACAAAAACCGGAATCTGTATGTTCGTCAACTAGGCCTGATAGTTTGCGACACATCCCCAACAATCTTGGGCACCGTGACAGCTAGTTTCGATGCGCCAGTGTGAGTTTGCTACAGTTCCGTGATAAACACCATCGTCAAGCCAAATGCAAAACTGGTTTGCCAATTCACCTCGGCCAATTCAGGTCGTGCCGGCGTTGGGCGGATGTTAGGCCGTTTTGGAAATATGCGTCGTAGTATTCGTTCTCGACCCGATGCGTCTGAAGCCAAACACCCGGTGCGTGGACTGCTTCGCAATGGGCAGGGAATCGCCCGTGTGTTTCATAAATGTACGTACAGATATCGCGGGCGCATTCGATTATGTCCTGCTCGTATTCGCCCGCTTCTTCCAGATACTTGGCGCCAAAATCGCCCTTGTAGATTTGGCTGAACAGCGCGTCGTTCTTGTAAATTCCGTCGGGACCGAACTTGCCTGCAACAACTGCATCAACGGCATCGGACATTGACGAATAATAAGGCGGACATTTACCCTTGATCAGGTGCTCTCCATGATGGCGCAATCCCACCGCATGGGCACGGACATGCTTCATCGCAGCAACCGGCAAAGTATGCCAGCGGAGCAGATCCATCAGCCGCCATTTGGGTGTGACATAGTCAAACCCCAACATCTTACCGAATCTGTCGCTGAACTTCGGATCGCCCATCAGAACCGGTGGAGATATCGCGGCGTGAATCCAGCCGCCCAGACCCAGAGCCTCGGTCACAAGAAACAAGTTTTGCACCAGTAGATCAGCCTCGATCTGTGTGCGCATTTGGCCCAAGATCCCGAGCGGAATCTTGATATCCGGGTTCAGAAAACCCCTGTCGATCCACTTTTTGACACCAGCGGGCCGATAAAAATTTCGGTCATCCACGATGACCGGCCGCGCCTTGTCAGGCTGCGTTAGAATGTACATCAACGCGTTAATGTATTGGTGAGATAGATCCACCACCGGGAAGAAAATGGTCGAACCCGGAGTGTTTGACAAAAAGCGATTCGAATCGAGGTAAGCCGGAAAATCACGCATCCCTTCGGGCACGTCGACACGCCGGTCCAGAATTTGCACTTTTGACTGTTCTGCACGCTCGATCAATACCTCGGGCGTCCAGCTTTCGGTCCCACCTTCAAGAGGTTCAAGCCTGCGCAGAAAGTAGGTACCACTGTCATTAATCATAAAGAAATGCGTACCTTGTGCATTGTCCGGGCTACCGGCAGTGCGCCCCTCCATCACAAGGTTCGGCTTCGACATGATCGGATCGCCGCTTTCGTCGTCGAAAAACGGCCTGTCAGGCATGGTCAGGCCCGTAACGCCGCTTGCGGCAATCAGGATCGCCTCTTGCAGCGGTGAAAGTGACGAGCGCTCATTCTGAGATTCCCAACTGAGCGAACCGGCGACTACATTCGAACCGCGGCTGACACGCTTGGTTCTGCGGTTCCACAACGTCTGCGCCAGCGGGGCATTCAGAAAGGCCTTCAGCCCATTTTGAACTTTGTCCGTCGGCATTTCATTCCCCCTTAACCACATTCCAGGGCGCAAAGGCCGTCGCATTCTTTGGCAGAACCGTTGCAAACTCGGGGAAATGCCGCAACAAAACGGATTTCATACCGTTTTGCGCCACCCACTCCATCCCAAGCGGCGTATAGATTTCCGGTCGAAAGTCAGTGGTCAAAAAGCGGTCCGACTGCAACCTGCGCGATGCCATTAGGATAAAGACACGAAACGCCGTGTCCGAGAATCCGAATCCTTCAGGCGGGGTTTCTCCCAACAGGCCAATCACCGTATCGACCTTGTCGATATCGCCATAGAGATCCTTTAGTATTTGATTAGTGTCGGGGTTAGCCGTCAGGTCATCCCAGTCGGTAACACGAGGCATGTGCAGCCCTTCGCGGAACGCGTTGTATCGCGGTACGTGCCGGGCGCGCGTGCGGACGATGTCTACCACCGATAAATCGATCAGCTCATCAAAACGTTCGAGGTTTTGAAGGGATTTCGGAAAGTTGTGCAATGTGATCGCACCGGGATGGGCAATACCCTGAGAATAAAGACAATCGCGCAGGCCAAGCTCTCGCAATTGCTCGTCAGTCTCTTCGCCCTGAATCTCCAGAAAGCCACGGCGCGCTTTTTCCTTGCCGGATTGAAAATCATAGAAAATGTAGTCGTCCGGAATTAATGGATGCATTCGGTAAACCGTCGCAAATTCTTCCGTCAGGGCGTAGCGCCCGGTGTGGTGATCAGGCTCAGTTTCCGGGATACCTTTAAGCGCGTGAACGTCAGTCAACCAGATGCCCAAGCGCGTCAACCACGACTTAGGCGGGCCGTGCCAGTTGGTGTTCATTCCAATATCCAGCGCTTCGGTGCCAAGTATGGCTGGCGTCCATTCGACCGTGTGGATCTTCGCGATCAGCGCCGACACGATGAGGCGGGCGGTCTGATACACCCGTTCTTCGTCCATGTTGGGGTGTTCGCGCTGCAACTCGTCACAAAGAACATTGTGCTCTCGGGCAAACAACGTGTGCAGGGTCGACAGCCCCAGCCACCAACTTTCGTTAAAGCCGGTCAGCTCAAATCCCTTCACATTCAAAGGCAGGTAGCCGTCTTTGGTCAGCTTTAGCTTGGGTCCGTTACGAAGTTTTTTCGCGGCCTCGGAATTGACGCCATAAACTTGCGAGCCATCCCACCAATGAGAGTTCTCGTTTGCAAACAGGATCGGATCATCTGCCCCCTCTTTCGGGATGTTTCCGGCGATGCGCATATTACGTTCCGGCTCTCCGTCCGGGCGGTTCTTCCAATCAGGGTAGCCATCTGGGACAGGAACGACGTCATCATCCTCGCCCAGTTTGCGCCGCTCGTGCGATACCCAGTCATGGACTTGAAACTGAATCCACGAGGCCGCCAGGATGTTCAGGATTTTGGCGGGGATAAAGGCCTGTCTGTCCATCAGCTTCCGGGCTACCTCAATTGGGTTGGGGCTGCCGTCTGGCTGGGCCTGCGGTGGCATGTTTCTGCCAAAGGTTGCGCCCGCCGCACCCATCGTCGGATCCGACAGATCATTATATGTGCCGTCATGAGTACGGTAAACGCGATGTTCGGGGGCAGGTTCAGGCGGCACCGCGCGCGCGCTTGGCACGGTTTCTTCCGGATCGGTGTCAATGAGATTCTTTTGCCTCAGATCATACCTGAGCGCGTCGAGGTTGAGCAGCTGAACCAAAAGAAACGGAATTTTGTGCCACGGAATCCTGCGGTTAACGGCGCGCAGTACGGATCGCGCGGCCGTTCCGAAGATTCTATTCTGAATCGGAGGCGGTGCGGCCTTGAACCGTTTGCCCTGCCGGTGCGAGGCGGATGCGTCATAAGCCGCTTTGCGCGCGCGGTTCAAGTTTCCCAAAGGACGGAACTCTTCCGCTGTATTCCACGGATTGAACCCCAGTTGCTCGATTTTCAGCGCCTCGGCTAGGGCCTGCGGTGACGACAGATCGCGCTGAGGCATTACCAATTCCGCCACCTTTAGAGGCGGGCTGACCCGTTCGTCCCATTCATGCGCCGCGTCTTCGATAGGTGTTTGATCCTCTGAAACAAACCGCTGAACGAACAGTTCAAAAACCACATCACCATTTGCCTGACGTGTGGCGTATTCTGAAGACAGACGCGACGCGCCAGAGTGGGTACCCTTCACCGCCGGCGCATCCGGTGCCGGTTTGAAAACGTACCGCGCCGCTTCGTTTCCCCAGGCAATGGCCCCACGGCTCCAGTAGCTTTCCATCGCTACGCTGTCACATTCCCTGAATGCTGTCCGCACGTTGTCAAGCATCCGGCGTGTTTCAGAGAAGCCCAGAACAAAGCAAAGGCGCACCAACCCCACTAGCTTTGACAACCTCCCACCGGAAACCGCATGTGCGAAGACCACGAACTGGCGGGCATTGCGCGCGTGGGGAACAGGAAAATTCGTGGCCAGTAAGTCATGATCAACGCCGTCAGCATCGCGAACGCGTACTGCCAATCCACGCAGGTCTTTTTCTTCATCGGATTGGGTTTGCGACGATGCGTTGGAAATCCGCACCATCGCTGGATACCGTTTGCCGGGTATCGCGAACCCCACCTCAAGGTCCTCTGGCAGGTCGTCGACAAACCTCAATTCAGCGCCTTCAAATGCGGCGATTGCCTTTTTATGAAAGGCGCGCTCGACCTTGGGCGCTTTGCCAGCCTTTGCAGACTTCTGCTGTGCTGCCATCATCAGTTCGGCAAGCTGTTTTGTTTCTTTCAACTCTGCCTCGGGCGAGCCTCCGACATACACTTCGCGCCATTTTCGCAGGGAATCCGAGCTACCGTCCATGGTGGCCTCCTGTCTACAATCCGAACCTTGAACGAATGCCTTGCCAGATCGCGGCCAGCACACCTTCGGGATGGGGTGAATAGTTCGGCAACGCCAGACGTGTAATCCGCGCGTCAATGAGGGTCGGTTTGCCGCTTGCCAGAGCCGCCGCAAACGCCTTCTCGAACTCGTCGAGCTTGTTGACCACGTATCCATCTGCGCCACAGGCTCGGGCGTAGGCGGCGTAGTCCGGATTATCGAATTCGACGAGCCCTGTTTTGAAGAAAGCAGACAACTGATACAGCTTGATCAGCTTGAATTCGCTGTCGTTGAAAATGACCCAAACCACTGGAATGTTGTATTGCACGGCCGTCATCAATTCGAACCCGGTCATCAGGTAAGAACCATCACCAACAGCAGCTACGACCGAGCGATTCATTTCGGCATACTTTACACCGATCGCTCCGCACACCCCGATCCCCATCGGACCATAGGTTCCGGGTTTTCTGAAATTCTGGCCTTCCTTCAGCTCAAGATAGTAGCCGGCCCAGGCCGCATGTGCGCCCGCGTCTGCCAACACAACACCGCCCGGCGGCAGCATTTGCGAAATCTTTTGAACCATTTCCCCCGGATGCAGTTGCTTTTGCGGGGAAATGATGAAGCGTTCATCGTAATCCTTGGGCCGATAATCCCGTTCCGGCACGGGACCTACCGAGGCGTCTAAACGATCATACAGACCTTGCAAGGTCTGTTTCGCATCCCCCAAAACGACGTGATCAGCTTTGTAGAACTTGTCAAACTCACCTGCGTCAATGTTGACGTGAAGCAGGGTCTTGTTTTCGAACAATCTGTCGAAAAAATCGAATGTCGCATGTTGCGCAAATGAGTTGCCGACCGCAAGCACCACATCCGCGTCGTCGAAAATATCCCACGCTGCCTTGTGCCCTGAATCACAATAGAGCCCTATAGCCAATGGGTTTTCCTCGGCTACGATCCCTTTTCCATCCATTGTCGTCAGCAACGGTATCTGAAACCGCTCGATGAACGCCTTGGTGACATCATTGGCTCCGGCCAGGATCGCCCCAAATCCGGCAAGCATCACGACTTTTTTCTCAGCTTTGATCGCCTGTTCCAACACGCTCGCAGCACGATCCAGTGAAGCCGGATCAGGCGTCACACCTGTCTGCGGCATGCGCAGAGGCCTAAAGTTGGACACTTCGATCTTGGGGTCGGTTATGTCCTCTGCGACGGCAACATGTACTGGGCCAGGGCGACCTTCAAATGCGATTTCGATGGCTTTTTGCAACGTATCGATCAAGTCATCGGGGTCGGTTACAAGAAAATCTGCCGGTTCGCCGGACTGCGGGTCTTTTTTTGTGGCAGCACGAAACATCATCCGCGAATCCGGAGTGCGGGCAAGGCCAGAGGTTTCGTTCAATCCCCCCCTTCCCTGCCATGCCACCGTCGAATACCCGCTGATCGCCAACAAAGGATAGCTGTCGGTCAAAGCCACGCACATTCCTGAAATAAGGTTGAACGCACCCGGACCGGCAGTGGCAAAACACACGCCTAGATTTCCGGTAAACATCGCGTGACCGCAGGCCATGAACGACGCTCCCTGTTCATTTTTGGCTATGATGGGTCTGATCTTTTCCGATGCGTCGAGCGCAAGCATCAAACCGGCTGCATTTTCGCCGGCACCGCCATAAGCGGCGTCTACCCCAATGGTTTCAAGCGCGGCGACAACCGCTTCGTAAACACGCATTCAATACCACCCAATAAACTTTCAACAATATGCTGCGATCATAGCAGAAATTGTCTTTTTAAGAAACAGAGCGCCCGTAAACTCGTGCATAGGTGGCAGGCAAGATACTAATTCTGGCAGCGCAATCGAAAAGCCGGGGCGAATTTAGGTCCCCTTCGCGTCCTAGCGCTGTCCTTTTGACATCAGGTCCGGATTCTGGTCAGCGACCTTTCGAACCACGTCCAGGGCTGTTGGCAAATTGGTCGTATCAATCCCATCCGGCTTTTGATTTGTTTCGTTCAGGTACTCCAGGAAGCGAAGCAAATTGCTCAGCGACTCTCCGTTTTCCGGGTTTACGGACAGGGCATCTGCGAACCATCTTGCGGGATCTCGGTAAGGAGGTGAGACATCGTGTGAACAGCAGAGCATGGCATCCGTCACGCCCAGTGCGTTGCGGTAGTGGGTATCGGTCGGGGACAACGTCGCCGCCTCAAGAAAGGATACGCGCGCAGCCATCCAGTCTTTTTCTTCCGAAGCCTGAATGAACCCTATCAACGCATGGGCCAATGCCCTGAGTTCAGGTTCATTGAAGGTCAACTCATTGTCCAGATAACGCTTTAGCGCGGCCTGTGCCATTTGCACTGTCCCGTCGGACACAGGCGGAAACTCATCGGACAACCGGTTTTGCCGCAGCCTTAGAAACCCGAGCGCACCATTCAGAAAATCAAGTTCGGGCAAGCTACTATGGAACAGATGCGAGGCTTCGGGGTTGATGCGAATGTATCCCTGGTTGGGATGGCCACCGAACATGTCGTCCACCTTGATCCAACCAGGTTCGGCCCCAATTTCAACACTGAATGCTCTTCGCTCGTTCGGCTCAAAGAGCAGCTCGTCGCTGGAGGCCTCAAGATCGGGACTACTGTAGACTTTGCTGGCCTCGATAAACGTAGTGTCGATGCGTCGGAACAACTCTTCGGAAACCACGCGCGGTGCAAAAGTCACGTCGAGCGCAGGTATCGAAATCGACATCGGCTCGCCGGACTGGCCAAGGTAAGCATGCAGAAATTCTTCGGCGAAGTTATTAGAAAGAGGTTGCACGGCTTCGTATTGATCCGTGAGACGGCGAAACCCCCGGAGTCTGGACTGAACGAAAATCTGGTCCTCTTCCAAAAAAATGCGACCCTGCAAGAAAACCAGAATTTGCCCCTCACGCAATGGCTGCGACGCCCCGCCTGACAATAACAGGCCCAAAACAACGTCAGGATCGCAAACACCATCTAGGAACATATGTGCGACCACTCCAAGACTGCGATAGGTCGGCTGATGCCAGCTATCCAGTTTGAAAAGCCAGCTGAACCGTCGTGCCGTCTTCTGCAGTTTCGCCAGTCGGTCCCCGTCACCTGACGACACATCGGCCGAGGTCGCCAGATACTCCAAAGGAACGATGTTTGCTGCAGAGCCCTCAAAAAGAAACGGATATTCGCACGCGGTAAATCCACCGGCCTGGACGGGTCGCGAATCCGACACAACGCCCCCCAGAGAAAACAGAGTAACGGAAACGGCCAACCCTGCACGCGTCATGAATGACCTGATTGCGTGTTCCATTATTGACCTCCTCCATCGGTTTGAGATGGAAGCGGATCAACACAGAGCCCCTTGTCGTCAGCGTCACTTCCGCGAATTTCTCGAAGAATTGCAAGCGTACTCTGGTCAACAAAACTGTCCAGCGTCTGTCGATAAACACGATCCGCCCCTTCGCGAGCGAAATTGCCCAGCGCCTGCCATTCGTCCGGCTCCAATCCAAGGTAGTCAGGCCTAGGTTTTGCTGCGTCAAGCGTTCCGATCGCGTCACAATAAAACGCACGAGAACGTAACAACATTGTCTTTTGCTCTTGGGTTTGAACCGCAGAGTCAGCCGCCCTTTCGTGCCGCAATCCCAGCGCCAAAGCAGAGAACAGACGCAACTCGGCATTGCCCCGAAACAGTTTATCCAGCCCTGCATCGATCTGGGCCTGCTCGTAGAGCGCCTCGTGGTAACCCTGCATACGGGGCGGCTCGACGTTATGGAAACCGTAGTGGCGCAGGGGAATGACCACATAGGCCACGATAATGTCACCCCCGCTGACTCTGGCACCGACTTCTAGCAATACCCGTTCGTCGTTCAGAACTCCTGTGACGTCGGCATCATAGGTATTTCGATCCCGCAACCGACGCTGCGGGCAGTAGATCACCTTTGCAAGAGACCCAAGCGAGGCGTCGGCCTTGTCAAAGTGCATTTCGAATGCAGCAAGCAAGGCGCGCCGTCTGCGTTCGCTGATCGGGCTGACCATATCCATCGAACCTATAAGCAATTTGTCGTTTCTTGCCGTGTCATCTGGGCAACCCTGAAGCCCCGCGTGCACGTCCTCACCCAAAAGAAAGATTACGATCAACCCCACCACAACTCCCCTGCACATCTGCGAGAAGCTCTTTTTAGAAGGTTTGCAATTCACCAGAACATCCACCATTTCTGCGCCCTTTGGTTTGCTCTTTCGATTTGCGCCAATGCCGCCTGAATTGCCTTTTGAAATTCCGGCTGCGCATCAGCAGGCACCCCTGCATATGTCAAATCCGCGCCGAGGCGTTCCAGCGGTTCCACAGCGTCGAGGCAACCTACGCTGCCAGCGATTTCGGAGACAGCCTTACGCGTCCCCCACTTGAAAGTTTGGGTCGGATCATCAATCACGCGGATGATGACCTCGCAGGTTTCGTCGTTCGTTATCAGTCCCGCCTGTTCCAATCCCAGCTTTCCCCAGCTGACCTGAAACTCATTTCCATGGTCGATGAATTGGACCAGCGGAAATGCTGCAACGCTGCCGAAGCCCCCTAGCGCAAGCGCGGTTGCCTTGGATTTTTCAGCGCTATTCGCGAACTCATCACTGTTGAGGTCAAGAATGTAGGTCTTGAGCTTATCCGCCGCGTCCGCGGTAAATTGCGCGCGCTTAAGATCAAGTTCGACGCTCTGAACCAGCAGGTATGCAAGAAAAAATGCGACCGAGGTTTTGATGAGCGAAGAAAAAAGTTCTGCGAACCAGGCCCCGGTCCGTCTGCTTCTGGGTTCGGGCGACGCTGGTCGCTCTGCGTTCCCACCGCTGTGGGTGTAAAGGAGTAGAGCCTCTGATTTATCAGAAGCGTTTTCCTGGTTATTTGCTCCGTCAACACCCATGGCTTTGTCAGAACTTGCGATCCTGGCACTTGGCCAATCTTATCACAACAAATCAAAATTCAGAAGAATTCCTCCTGATCTCAACTCATGCCAAGCATCTGGGAGCTGTACGTAAACGGGTCGTCCGGTCCTTCAAAACGGCGATTTCCGACATGGTCGACCGTCAAGCGGTGATTGACTTCAGAAATTGTGTTAAGGATTTCAGAGGGGTTTTCGGCAATTCATGAGGTTGAACATGTCTAACCGCCGAGTGAAGCTGCGATATTTTTCGATTGTTTTGCTTCCAGTGCTGATATTCGGTGTTCACAAGCTGATCCAAGATCACATGATCGCATCGGAACTGGATATCCCGCTTAAGATCCTGAGCGATCAGAACACATGGCTTGAAGCGGTAGGCCGGCTCAGATTTCTTGCAGCATCTTGGTTCTTTGCGGCGCTTGCCGTTCTCGCCATTGCCGTGCTGGCCCGCAGTTTGGCGCGACCGATGGAACAGCAAACCAGGGTGGCCGCCATCGTGACGACTTTGGCTGTCTTTTTGTTGGCGCTGACGCCAACAATCCAGCAGTTTACAACATCCACCGCGCCCCGGATTTACTATCAGGTTGGCAAAACGGTTTTTGAAACGACCTTGGCCAAAGGTTCGCTACCCGGTTGCATGAACGCGAATGACACCTGGCTGTTGGGCACTTGCGGTGAAAGCCCTGTATTTTCAATGTTCAACCGGGTTTTGGACATCGTCAATGCACTTGCTGGTCTGTCCGTTGGGGCACTTATTGCCGGTATGATCCTATGTTTGGCCTCCAGAGACAGCCCTGATATCGAAGAAAGAGCCGAAGAACTGGCCGCCAGCCTGCACCAGATGCGGCAGCAATTGTACCTGTCCAGCCTCATTCTGACTTTCGGCATGTTTTTTGCTTCAAGCTGGATGTACTGGCCCATGCCACTGATAGAGGACAGCGCAAAAGCCGCCTACGGGTCGCTGGTCAAAGCGTCTGCATTGTTCACCGGAACCTACTTTTGCCTGTTGATGCTCAGCTTCTATCTTCCGGTTGCTTTGGTTTTGGACAGCCGCGTCAAAAGACTTGCCCTGCGGGCCCGCGGGCGCTCGCGAACCGAAGAAACCTTTGATATCGCCGGTTGGAAAGCCACTCATGGGCTCAAGGAAGGTATGGGCGAGATCCTGCGTGCCGGATTTGCACTTGTCGCTCCGATTCTGGCTTCATTTGCCGGGGGCATAACACCGTTGGCAGTTTGATTGCGCCGTGCGCGCAACCATTTGACTTGGCACCAAAACTTGTGAACAATCTACCAGACTGCAGCTAACTGTTTTGAGGCAGGAAACTGCCTATTTTCCACGGTCAACTTTTAGTTGTACCGATTATCTGCTAGTATTTACTTGGATCGAGAGAACCTAGTTCGGTCTGTTTTCATATAAGGAAGTCGTTCGGTTTAACTAGTTTCGTCACAAACACCAATTTCTATTTTGAGATGAAATCTCCTAAGCAATCGGATGGCTTCGCCGCTTAGCGAGGTAATCTGAAATGCTTTTCACGCTCGGTCACGGTCAAAAGATCATCCTATCCACACAAGCCGCTCCCGGGGCGATGGCAGGTCTGGCTCCGTCGGTGCGCACCGATGCTGTATCCTATGCCCAGGCTACGGCAAACACCCCGATCGCGGTTCCTGCCGGGGCTATGGCAATGCCGCAGGATGGTACAACGCCAGGCGGACCTTTTGGTTACTTCTTCCCCGACGCGCCCGAAATTTCTACTGATGGTACGACGATGGGAAAGCTGGACGCGTTGGCGGATGCGATGGTCGAAGCTGACAATGATCCCCCTCATGCAGACAGCCATATTCCCCCTGTATTCACCTACCTCGGCCAGTTTATCGATCATGACATAACGGCCAACATGGATCCCTCGGGGGATCAGTCTGTCATCGAACCACCTGCCGGAGGAACCCTGGATCCATTGCCCAGAAGTATCGTGACGGCGTCCCTGCTGAACCTTCGAAAAGGATCGCTAGGACTCGACAGCCTTTATGGTGACGGACCAGACAATGGACCTGCCGCAGTCAAACTGAAAGACGCCATGCGCTCGCCCGGATTTCCAGCCATGATGCGTCTCGACGTGCCCACTGACGTTGGTGGTCGTCCCCCGCTGCCTGCGGATGACGCCTGCGACTTGCTCAGGCTCGGCACGTTGTTGGATCAAGGAACTTTGCAGGAAAGCGATATTCTGGGAACTCCAATCGAAATCGCGTTTGCTTCGAATGGCGTGATCAACCGGCGCGCAGCAGTTATCGGAGACGCACGCAACGATGAGAACCTTCTGGTTGCGCAACTCCACGCCGCGTTCCTGCGGTTCCATAACCGCGTTGTCGTCTGGCTTAGGGGGCAGGCGGGTGCCCCCACCGGAGAAGAGGCCGTATTCGAAGAAGCCAAGAAGCTGACGCGCTGGCATTATCAGTGGCTTGTGATGAACATCTACCTGAACAAGGTATGCGACCCCGCCATGGTGGCTGAAGTCATCGCAAACGGTGCAGCAAGTTATGCGGCTTTCTTCGAGCGAGTGAAAACAGCCAGTGGAGGCTCTCTGCCTGCGGAAAACCTTCCATTGCCATTCGAGTTTTCTGTTGCTGCCTTCCGCTTTGGCCACTCGATGGTGAGGGGCGCGTATGACCACAACCGTTTCTTTGGCCGCGGACCGTCGCCGATATTGCCGCAAGCGGGCTTCGATCTGCTATTCGCCTTTACCGGAGGTGGAGGGCTTGGCAATAACCCCACGCTACCAACGAACTGGATCATCGAGTGGGATCGGTTTACACTCGACAACCCGAGCGAGCCCGACCACTTTGCGCGCAAGATCGACACCCAGTTGGCACCGCCACTTGCCGATATGCGCAACGAACCATCCGGTGTCTTCAAGCACCTTGCCCGCCGAAATCTTCGTCGCGGCCATCGGTTGAACCTACCTTCAGCTCAGGCCTGTATCGCGGAATTCAATACCGACAGCTATGGCGGCATCACCGCGCTGACCACCGCAGAGCTGACTTCGGGCGATACCGGGCAGGCCGTTTCGGACGGAGGTTTCGAAAACGAAACTCCGCTTTGGTTCTATGTCCTTCGCGAGTCCGAGGTTCAGGCTGACGGAGCCCATCTGGGACAACTGGGCAGCCGCATTGTCGCCGAAACGCTGGTTGGTCTGACCCTATGTGATCCTTCATCTTACTGGCATCAATCCGGGTCCGACAACGGGCGTTGGCATCCACAGGACGGCGCCAAACCGGACGGCATCGTCGTGGATGATATCCCCGCGATGATCCGCGCCGCACTCTGGATGTAAGGAGAGCCCTATGGTCGACAACGCCCTGCCCGACCCTATTCAAACAGACGAACTGCGCCGAAAGCTGTTTGATCCTTCCGTTTCAGAGGAAGATCTGGCGGCCTATATGGTGCTCGATCCATCAGCCAGTCGGCCATTCGCCCCGGTCGTGCGGGTAAACCCTGCGTTGATTCAGCCCCCGCCCAGCGGTAGCGGCCTGAACAGCGCTTTGCAGGGTGCATTGGCTCTAGGAGGGTTGAATGACGTTTCCCGAGCACGCAGACGCCAAGCCTACCAGGCAAAAATTGCAGCTGGTTGGAACGGGCTGAAAATCGTGTCCGAGGGCGACAGCTGGTTTCAATACCCTTTCCTGTTGCAAGACGTCATCGACCATCTATCTCGAAAACACGCCATTCTGAGCCTCGGCGCAGCAGGAGATAAGCTGGACGATATTTCTGCACAAAACGAGCTGGTCACGGCGGTGTTGGCGGAGCGCCCGCATGTCGTGCTTCTTAGCGGTGGTGGCAATGATCTGGTCGGTGGCGGCAACCTTGCCGCCATCGTTCGCCCCTTTACTCCCGGTCTGGATGCTGAGGGCCACATAACGGACGTGTTCGACCGCATTTTGGCCGATGTGAAACAGCATATACGCAACATCACAAACCACGTTGCCGCGGCCACGCCCGGTACACCGATCGTGACACATACCTATGATCACGCCATCCCCGACAACGGTCGCTGGCTTGGCCGCCCGCTTGACTCACGCGGCATCACTGACAAAGGCCTGCAGCGTGAAATTGTGCACATCCTGATCGACCGTTGGGCCGCAGCTTTGTTCAGCCTCGCCAAAGAACCGGGTCTGGCCGGGAAGCTCCACATTGTGGATTGCCGCGGCACCGTACCCGATACTGGTTGGGAAGATGAGCTTCATCCCGATTCCAAATCATTCGGCAAAGTGGCTCAGAAATTCCAGACAGTCATCAAACGGGTAACCTCTGACGCGCAACCCGCACAGGCACTTGGCGCGATGGGCACACTGCGACGTCCCGCACCCGAGGAAAACGCTCTCGGCGATACAGTTCTTTCGCTCGCCTACCATTTCGATGACACTATCTTGTTGTCCGAGATCGGACGCCGTGCGTCGCTGGAACGGGCCGTACCTGCGGGTGCGGCAATGGCTATGCAGCACGACGTCGCAAATGTACCTGAATCCAGCCTAGCCGGCGGGTACCCAACGCTTCGCCAACTGGGTGCCAGAATCCTCGGGCGGGCACACCGAGAGTTACACAGTCTGCTGTGTGGAACCGACGATGCCGACAAGGAAGACCGCAAAGCCCTGCGGGATGCCTTCAACATCGGACAAGGCGCGCTGGCCGCGGCGATTGCGGGCCTGCTTGCTAGCGGCCCCTTGGGCCTGACAGCCTTTGTCGCAGCCCCGGTCGCGGCAATCATCGTGCGTCGCTTCTTGGCACCCAGTTGGGAAGAAACTTGCACGCTGTGGGGCGAGAAACTGAATGGCGGAAGTACGGCGCAAGCCAGCCTCAACGTCGCTCAGCACGGTATCCAGACTGTAAAAGCCAACCCAGACCGGTTCTGCGCGGCCTTTATGAAAAACGTGGATCCAAGCGAAGTTGAAACGTTAGAAGGATCAAGAGCGGCCTTGCTGAACAGCGCGAAATGGCCCTTTAACTCAAAGATCAAAGTGCGGTTCCTTGAAGGGACGGATCACCTGAAAGCCCGGGTTGAACATTACGCCCAGCTTTGGGTTGCTGGTGATATGGCGTCACTGACGTTCGAATTCGTCACTGACGGTGACGCGGATATCAGAATTTCGTTCATTCAGGGCGCAGGCTCGTGGTCGCTGGTGGGGACCGAGTGCTTTTCAGAGCCTGATCAGACAAAACCCACGATGAATTTCGGCTGGCTGACAGATCAGTCCAGCGAGGAAGAAATTCGCGAGGTGGTGTTGCATGAATTCGGTCATGCCCTTGGGCTGATCCACGAGCATCAAAACCCCGATGGCGGTATTGAATGGAACGAAGCGGTTGTTTTGCAGGAACTGTCCGGCGCACCGAATTTCTGGGACGAGGCCACGATCCGGAGCAACGTTCTGGATCACTACGATCCAACTATCCTGACCCTGACAGAAATCGACCCGCATTCAATCATGATGTACCCAATACCAAATAAATGGACGATTGGGGACTTTGAAACCGGGTTCAATTCGGACTTCAGCCCGTCAGATCGCGAACTGATCCGACGTGCATATCCGTCAATCTGAGGCCAACGGAAGATGCCGCAAAATGCCATGGCTCTGGTAATTGCGATAAAGCGTTATCCCAGTTTTGGAGGCAATGCCTCTTCGGGTTCGCGGGATCTCAAAGGCCCCGTCAATGATGCCACAACATTTATCCAGTGGCTGAAATCTCAGGGGATACCGGATGCTCACATCTTTGACGTAACATCAGACGATTTCCCGACCCCTGGTCCAATTGGCCCCGCGCTGGCGGACCTTACCAACAAGCTTGACGACCTTATTGAGGTCGCCAAGAAACCGCCCGCGAAAGAAAGGCTGTATATTTATGTCAGCGGTCATGGATATGGCAGACGACGGACCGAAGGCGGGCTCTACCTTGCCGACGCGACGCCGGACAACCTCACCAACTTGTTTGTCACCGACTATTTTCACTGGTTCATGGATGCCGCCCGGTTCAAGGAATGCATCCTGTTTTATGACGCATGTATGGATCAAGGGCGGCTAGCCTCGCCGGCGCCGATACATTGGCGGCGTGAGGTAGACCGAGCCAGCCACAATATCCAGGCATTGGGGATTTATGCAGCGCGTTTTGCGGGACGCGCTGTTGAACGCACAATGGAAAACGGCAAGGACCACGGTGCTTTTTCCTATGCTTTGAAGATGGCGCTGGACGGTGCTGCAGCGGTGGACGACGGCCAGGGCAACCGGGTTATAACCAGTGAAAGCCTGCGCGACTATCTGATCGCAACGATGCAGAAACTGATGACAGACGATCAGCGTCAGCACCCTCTGGTTTCGACAGAGCCTGATTTTGGTCCGTTTGACTCGGTCATACTGGTCAAAAACGCCCCGCCTTTTCTGAAATCCGTCCAAATCTTGCTTCCCGGCCCATTGGTCGGCAAAACACTGATTCTGGAAAATGCCAAACTTAAGGAAGAGGCGCAGATAGATGCCATTGAAGATAGCATCACTCTGGATCTTTCACCGGGTTTGTACGTTCTTTCCGACGGCACCGGGTGGGAACGCGCATTTGAATTTACCGGCGCAGAAACCGAGATTGATTTGCAGAGAGCAGAGTAAGAGCAATGCCCAAACTGAGTGTACGCGCTGCAGATGAAACCACCGAAATCTTCGTGATTGCTGCGGATTTCGCCTTGCGCGGACGCGGGGCCCGACGGCTGGATCAGGATCTGCTGGCCGGCATTTACAAGGTGCGCGCAGTTTCCGGCAGGAGTGAATGGCAACGAGTCATTGTTCTGCGTGAGGATACCATTCTCGACGTACCAAAGATCGAATTTGGATCTGCGGCCCCATTGGCCAGCACGAACCGGACACACGAATCTCATATGTATGCAGCCGAACAGGCTGCGCCGCCGGAACAGGGCATTGTTGACGCAGCCCCTGCCATTGCCCTGTCTTTGGGTCGGCGGCGCGCGCCCGTCCACAGCGGATCTTTTGTCTTCATGGCCCGTTGGTGGACACCTTGGAGCGATTTTGGGCCAATGAATCTAGACAATCCGGCTGAAGGTGCAAGCCTACGTACCGGTGGTGGCCGGGGCCTACTGCCTCTGGACCTGTCCACAGAAGAGGGCGACCAAACGGGTCCCACCCATGCAGGACCCCGAATAGCACCCGAAGCGACTTGGTTCTCGGGTGATTTGTCATCGGACCGATATTCCGGTGCATCTTTGAACGCGGCACCCGGTATGTATTCCCTGTCTTTGTCCGATGGCGAAAGCAAAATCGAGCAGATGATTACAATCCTGCCCGGCTGGCGCACCCATGTATTCGCCCTCTATGAGCCGCCGATCGAAAATATCGAAGGCACCGTTACAAACGTAAATAAACGACTTGTGGATATTTCGATTCATATCTCTCGCGACCGGATGTTTATGGGTGACGAAATAGCCCGACTGACGGATGCGGCACGGCTCGCGCTGGCGGATGAAAGGTCGACGGCGACAAACGAATTGCTGCGATACGTGGGTGGAAAGTTTGAAAACCCGATGCTCGGCCTGTATGGGGCCCATCTGTTGTTACTTCTCAAAGGAAAGAGTTCAGCCGCCAGTATACCGCGTCCGGTTGACTATAACGACAGTCTGTATCGCGAAGTTGTCGAAAACACCGCACGTATTTTCGGCGACCAGCACCCAGACATTGTCGCACTGCGCGGTCTGGGCGAAGGAATGAACACGATAAAATTTCCGCCAATGCTGTCACGCAGTTGGTTGAAGCTTCTGGCGAGTTCCGTCGAACATCCGAACCTGATACCACCAAGTCTTTGGCGCCGCACAACCCTGCGTTCACGGACCCAACCCTTCTTCGCATGGCGCATCCCACAATATGGCGGTGATCGCATCATGCAGCGCGAGATTGAATTGACCCGCGCCATTCTTGAAGCCGCCGAAGAACGTGAGCTCTATGACGAAGCAGCGGCCGGTTTGAGGAGCGGGCGCGCCGACGCCTCGGTGCGCGAAGCGTTTGTACGCGAATGCGTTACGTTATTTGAAGCTCCGCGCTCGGTCGTCGATCTGATCCTCAGGTAACGAGCATTCAACTGTTCTAGAAAACCGATTTAGGGCGGCGGAGCCGGAACCGCGTAGATATCCTTGATTTCAGCCGACCACAGCCTTTCTCCGGTCTCAAGATCGTATGCACGCAATTGCATCGGTTCTTCCGAAAGTTCGCCATCCTGCAAACGTACGTATGGCTGCAGTTCAACAAACAGCTTGCCATCGGATACGACAAAGGGTGAAAAACTAACCGGTAGGTCGACCGATCCGAGAACTTCGGTGCTGCCAATGTTATGCAGGTTCCAGTGATAAACGGTCCAGATACCTTCATCTTCCACAGGTGCACTTTCCAACCAGGTCATTCCGTCTGCAGACTGGAACTGCATAGGGTCGAGTGCTGCGCTTTCTTCCGCTGGCTGTCCAGCCGCACCAGGACGGCGGATCGAAAACTGAGGAACGGTGGGAAGCGCACGTTCGATGGTCGGTTCGACCATCGGGCGCACTGTTCCGTCCTGCGGCGACAACCGGACCTGACCCCGGATTACAGTCTCTTCATCTTGCGCCTCGGCAGGAGTTGCGCCCGGAAATGCTCCCAGCGCTCCGGTCGGAGGACCCATTCCGGGCAGAATTTCGTCGGGCAGCATTTCGTCAGGGCCGCTCGCAAGCCCGCGCAGGGGCCGCTCACGGTATTCCCAGCGCAATACGGCTTCGCCGTCCATTGGCTCTGCCGAAACGCTGAAACCGCGGTCGGTCGTCGCGGCTAGACTTGATTGTACGCCGGCAGGCAGTGGCACCGTGCTTTCGCTTTGCACGGCCCCTTTGTCATCGACCCGCAACATGCGGATCGCGACACCGTTGCCCGTATCTTTCGGCAATGCCTGGCTGAGAAGAAGGTTCTCTTTCAACAGCAACGGCTTATCTGCGTTTTCGGAATGCCAGATTTTGGCCCCGTCCTGCAGTGATATTGCTGTCACGCCGCCTTGGGGGGCCATGACATAGGCCCGTCCGCCCTCGGTATCGATGACAATGCCAGAGCTGAGTTCGATGCTTGTAGTCATAATCCTCTTCGCCTCCTCTCAGCTGGGTTGCACAGTGTTGGGCGCGGGGTGCGGATTCAGGGCTATCAGCGGTTGCGACAGATCGAGGGTCCACGCCCCTCTGCCCAGTGTCGCGGCCAGCAGCACCTGATTGGCGTCATCATACTGCAGTTGCATGACCGGCACCGCAGGCAAATCGGCCGCCAAACGAAACCACCCGGTAAAATCCGGAGCCTCGGCAGCGTAGATGCCTGCATTAGTCCCCACGACTAGATGGCCATTTCCAAAGTTTCCACACCAGACAACCGATCGAATGGTACGACCGCCGGCGACCAGCAGGTTATCGGTTCTGTCCACCCAAGTCTGGCCCGAGTCGACTGTCTGATGAACGCTGTTGAACAGAGTCGCGAACGCAGTGGTTGGCATGCTTGCGTCCAATGCCACAGCGGTTACGTCCTCTCCGTTACTGAACCTGGTTGTTTGCTGCAGTTGTGCTGGCGCAGGACCGGTCCGGACGAAGACATCCAAACCTGCGCCTACATACAGCACATCCGCGTCGTTTGTACCGCCATAAGCCACAGAGGCCGCCGCGTTTGCCTGAACTCCGATCGGCCCGACCAGACGCAAAGTATCACCCCGGTCAAAAGATTCCCAAACGGCATTAGCTCCGCAAATGACCAGACGCAAAGGATCGCCCGGGTTCGTCTGGATCGGAGAATAGAACTGAGGCGAAAGGGACATCGTCGTTCCAACCTCAAACAGCTGAAGCCGCTGGAACCCCAGCGAAACCCCGTTTGCATCAAAGAATTGCCGATGCGCATTTCCCAGAAACTGAAAACTGAAATAGCGGACCGATCCGCCGTTCGTGGTGTCAGGTGCAATTGCCACGACACCGCCATCCCCACCCATCACAGTCGGCCATCTTTCGGTCCCTGCCCCGCGTTGGCGCAACGTTCCGTTGTCCTGAGCACCGCCTAATGCGACCTGTGTCGCCGGATCCCAGGCGGCGGAATGAAATTCCGTGTTCTGCAGCGACCCTATCATTGTTACCCAGTCACCAAGGTTAGAATGCGGATCGGTGCGGCGGTAAACACCACCGTCATCGCCTTCGATCAGATCGCCGTTGCTCGCTATGGCCATGGTGCGGGAATCCGCATGCGGCGCGCTGTTTGCATTGGTGTTCTGATGCGTGATCGGGCTGGCTTGTGCTCCGGTCGGTTGGCTCGCATTGACACGGAACAGACGGCCCGAAAAGGTTTGTGCGCCTATCGAGTTGGGAAACTGCGGCAAGGCAAGCCCCGGCGGTGCGTTCTCATCAAACGAAGGTTGCCGGTCACCTCCGATATACACGATGCTGGCATCCTGCAGGTCAGCGGCCATCGAAAAATGGATACCTGCCTGTCCGCCCGGATGCAGGCCAAAGGTATTGCCGCCGCCTTCGGTTGTCGTAGGTAGATCCAGATTGGACCAGTTAGCTCCCCGGTCAGCCGAGTGGAACAATGCTGCAAGCCGGCCATTCACTGCAATCGCAACAAAGACCGTATCGCCTGGCCCAGGTGCTATGCGCACACTGGTTGGACTGAACAGGAAGGACTCCATGACGCTGGAACTGATTTTTGCCCACGTCACGCCACCGTCAGATGTCACAAAGATCGCCCTGCCAGCGTGCACATAGACCAAATCCGCATCAACCGGAGATGCCGCGACCGCGAATGACGGACCTGTTTGCAGAGAGACGGGCGACAGATGAGTGAAGCTCTGACCCTTGTCATCCGAACGGTAAACTCCATCCGCCAAAGAAGCCCGCCCACCGTTTCCCGCAAGAATAATCACGTCTCCGGCGGCGTGAATTGCCCTGATGTGCAAAGCGCGAAACAGCCCGCCATTGTCCAGAATGCTCCAGTTGGCGCCGTCATCTTCAGACAGCATAACGCCCAGCAACGCCCCGCCGACACGGCGCATGCTACTAAAGCGCCCGGTGCCGGCGACGAGTGTCTGCACTGTCGGATCGTCGCGATCCAGACAGAGGGATCCGATGGAAAGAGAGTCTTCGCTTGGCATCAGACTAACCCAGTCTGGCTGTGCGTCCAGCGCGTTCCGTGTACGCCATACGCCTCCGTTTACGGCACCAATATAAAGGATGTCGCTGTCAGCCGGATGTGGAACCACGGCATTTACGGCCCCGACGATTTCGTTGTCGGCAACAGCTTCAGACTGGCCATCCGTAGCGGGTCGTGGTCCTTGTGGTATCCAATTCATCGCACTCCCCTCTTTTGTTCAGTACAAATGTTCAAGCGCCCGAAACTAGGGCTTGCCTTGCTGTCGACGGAAAACAAACAGCGGTCGTTTCAATATTTCTACTGGCTTCCCGGCTTGCTGGCCGGTCAACCCCAAAGTCTTTGATACTATGTGTCCTTTGCGGGCCCGCGCAGGCTTAGGATCTGTTCTCTGACTGCAACCGTGTCAGCAATTGTGAGATCACAAAGCTCACCACAAACCAGGTCGGAAGAAAGGCCAGAAGTTCCAGAAGAAAAGAACCAAACTTGTAAAACGTGTTTGCGATGGCAATCGAAATTATCAGCGACGGGCCCTCAACAACAAGGAGCTTCCGGATGCTCTGGGACTTGACTGCATGGTACATGTCACAATCCTTATTTTGTAAACCAAATGCGTTTACTTTAGCGATCTCAGGGTCTCTCAAACCGCCGATTTAGTCAAGGTTTTTACCGCGCTGCGACGGTTCGGAGACCACCAAAAAACGTGGTTTGCCGAAGCAATAGCTGCCCCGGCAAACCTGCGGGTGCCGCTTCAATCACCCGCGTAACTGCCGCTGACCAACCGCCGAGCCTCGCGGATGATCTCAATGGTGCTGTCAGACTAATTCGAACCAGTCTCAGTTTGCTGCGAAAACCGCGCACCTATCCGGAACAAAGTTGACGCCACTCGGCGAGAGCGGCGGCGCGGGTCAGCTTGAAGGTGTCCCGGCTGGTGAACGATCTTTCCTGATTGAAGTGGTTGTAGACCGAAGAGTGGACGGCGGCGAATTTCTGCAAACTTCGTGTTCACCTGAAACCTTGCATTGCGCGTTCTCTTCGTCGGAAAGGCAGATGCGAATTCTCAACTCGGTTGTTGAGCCACCTGCCCGTCTGCTGTTTTTCCATAGCACCAAGTTCTCTGAGCACGGCCCGGTATAACGCGAAGCGATCCGTGACGACGGTTTCCGCTTTACCGTGTCACTTCATTAACTTCTTCAGGAATTTCAGTGCTGCAGCCTTGTTTCGGCGTTTGGTAACAACAGCTTCCAGCACCTCGCCTTCATGATCCACAGCCCGCCAAAGGTAGTGCCGCTTGCCATTCACCTTCACGAAAACCTCGTCCGCGTGCCACTTCCATTTGGAGTATGCTATCAATTTCTGAACACGCTTTCTTCGGATCTCAGCAGCAAACATGGGGCCAAACCTGTTCCACCAATACTGGACAGTTTCGTGACTCAAGTCGATGCCTCGCTCGTGCAACAAGTCTTCGACATTCCGAAGCGAGAGCGGGAAACGGATGTACAGCATCACCGCAAGGCGGATGATCTCGGCATTGGTTTTGAAGTATTTGAAAGAAGCAGGTCTGGTAATATGCAAAAGCCGCGCAATACCCCTGCCCCGCTCAACCAAAGTTCTTCTGAAAAGACC
>NZ_JBQFTH010000026.1:0-11713 GCF_056538565.1 Ruegeria sp. BG11
GATCGCAACGAGACCAGAGGCTTCGGGATCACGATGCTCGTAAAACCATTTATGCCAGGCATGAATCTTGGGCAGTAGATTAGCAAGCCGCCTATGCGCTAGAACTTTGTCTTCCGAGCGATCAAAAATCTTGCGCAAGGCAAAGCCAGCGACGGCTGGCTGCGTAATACCTGTCGTGGGTACGTCTCGGTTTGTTCCCCAAACGTCGGGGCCAGGGAAATACCCATCATCAGGTTCATGGAAAATGATATGGGGCACCATACCGTCGGCCCATTGATGAGCCATTAAGGTCTCGATTTCGACCCATGCCCGATCAATATCGTAGTGTGAAAAGCCAAGCGCAGATAGAGCGCTGTCCCAATTCCACTGGAAGGGGTAGAGACCATGGGTGGGCACGGTGTAGCTGCCCCGGTCATTTCCGTCCATGACTTTGCGGGCCTGATCAATCAGCGCTTGGCTCATTGTGCTTCTCCTTTAGGCGACGGCCAAAGTGGTTTCTGGGTCAAACCAACGCCCCCTGCCCTCTTGGGGCGCCAGCGTAAGTACATCGCCGGGCTTCACGCTAAGCTCACTGTCCAGAACAGCGCGGAACTGGTGCCCGTCGACATCACAGGTTACCAGCAGATGTGCGCCCAAGGGCTCAACAACCTTGGCGCGTGCTGCAAAGCCTGCATCCGTGATGCGCAGATCTTCCGGGCGAATGGCCCACTTCAGATTTTTGCCACTTGCCGGTCCATCAAAGCTCTGTCCCGCCACTGTCCAGCGACCAGAGCCCGCAGCTTCAGCGGGGAGGAAATTCATCGGTGGATTGCCGATAAAACTGGCCACAAACTCGGCCGCTGGATCCCTATACACCTCGATAGGCGAGGCTGCCTGAACGATTTTGCCCTGATGCATAACGCTTATCCGGTCAGCCATTGACATGGCTTCGACCTGATCGTGTGTCACGTAGATGGCGGTGGTTTTGCTTTCGGCCAAAACACCTTTTAGCTCAGCCCGCATTTCCATCCGCAACAGTGCGTCGAGGTTCGAAAGCGGTTCGTCCATCAGGATCACATCAGGTTCCATTGCCAACGCCCGGGCAACCGCCACACGCTGACGTTGTCCGCCTGACAGCTCGCCCGAATAGCGCTTTAAGAGCTGCTCGATATGCATCAAACCAGCGGTACGCTCGACCCGGCGCTTGACCTCGTCATCAGGCAGTTTCTGCATCCGCAGACCAAAGCCAATGTTCTCGAACACCGTCAGGTGTGGAAAGACCGCATAATTCTGGAACACCATCGAAATGCCGCGATCCTTGGGCGATAGGTGATCCACACGACGCCCTCCAATCCAAACTTCACCGGTAGTAGCTGTCTCAAGTCCGGCGATGATACGCAAAAGAGTAGACTTACCACAGCCCGAGGCCCCAAGAAGAACCATAAATTCCTGGTCTGCGATGGTCAGGTTGATGTCGTGAAGAGCTTGGTAAGACCCAAAGCTCTTGGCGACGTTCTTGATCTGAATTTCAGCCATAACAGTTTCCTTTCAGCCACCGCTCAGCGGTTGGCGATGCCCCACATGGCAAAGAGATATTTGCGCACAGCGAAGATGAAGATCAGCGCAGGCACCACGAGGATGAAGCCGCCTGCGAATTTCAGGTGCAACGGAGCTTCCCCCAATGTCTGCAATAGGAACGCGGGAAGCGTCCGGTTCTCGATGGTCAGCACGGCGGCCGCGAATACTTCGTTCCAAGAAATCACGAAGGCAAAGATCGCCGAGGCCGTGATACCTGGCAGCACCAAAGGCAGGATCACCTTGGTAAATGCGGTCAAACGCGTGCAGCCCAATGTCCAGGCAGCTTCCTCCAGCTCCAACGGAATGCCCGAGAAAAGCGAGAAGGTGATCAGCACCGCGAACGGAATCGCCAGGGTCGTGTGCACAAGAGACAGGCCAAAGGCTGTGTCATCCAGCCCGGTGCGGATAAAGAGAACCGCAAGCGGAAGCGCCAGAAGCGGAAGCGGGAAAGCCCGCGTCAGCAAGATCAGCAGCCGGAACAGCTCTTTCCCGCGAAACTCAAACCGAGAGAGGGCGTAGCCAGCCGGCGCTCCGATGGTGATTGACATCACCATCGTCAGCACTGCAACCACCACCGAGTTCCACAAAGCCATCAGCATCCCCTGGAACCCCATGAAGAAGTTTATGGATCCCATATTGAACTCCGGAATGAAGCTTTTCGGGAAGCTGTTCACCGTTTCCGGTGAAGACATCGTGTTCACGAACAATAGGTAGAGCGGTACGATCACCCAGGCACACAACAAGATCACTCCGGCCCGGTAGATCCCCCTGCCCGCCTTGCGGGCGTCAGGGGCTACAACATCAGCTACAGCGGTCATATCGTTGCTCCTTTCGGGACACGTAGTGCGCGCATGATGAGCAGAGTAAAGACGATCGAGATGATCAGAACGATGATCGCCAGTGCAGCTGCTCCACCGCCATTTTGCAGGTCAAATTGGTAGGCATAGATTTCGCCCATGAGCACCGGGAAGAGCGTGCCACCGAGCGCTGCGACCACTGCAAAGACTTCAAAAGCCAGAATGACGCGCAGGATCAATGCTGTTTGCAGCGAAGGACGCAACATTGGCAGGGTGATCCGTGTGAATTGCTTCCACCGGGAGGCTCCAAACACATCGGCGGCCTCATAATATTCTTTCGGGATCAAACCGATGCCCGCCACCAGGATCACAAGCATGATCGCGGTCGCGCGCCAAATCTCAGCCAGCATGATCGCTAGGAAGACGATCCACGGGGATTGATAGCTAAGCAAGCTCACAGGTTGGTCCGTGACACCAAGTCCCACCATCATCGAGTTCAGGAAACCCGATTGCTCGAAGATCGCCAACCAGATGATACCGGCGGCAAGGTCAGAGATGCCAAGCGGTATGGTCCAAATGTACAGGACCAGATCGCGGCCCTTTTGCATCTTTGTAACCATCGTGGCCATCAGAAGGGACAGTGCCAGCTGGATTGGCACGACAGCGGCGGCCAGAAGGAATGTATTCTTCATCGAAATCGGGAACTTCCAGTAGCTCACAACCTCACGAAAGTTATCCAGTGAAAAACCGTTCTCAGTTCCAAACGCCTCCTGCGCAACCAGCACAAACGGGTAGAGGAAAAATAGACAGAGAAACAGGGTCACCGGGAGGATCAGAAAGTATGGCAATAGCCGCGCTTCCATCGGACCGCTCCTTAGAATTGGGAAAATGCTGGGAAATGGGCCGCCGTCAAAACGGCCCAGCTATTTGTTTGGATTTATTCGACGGGACATGGGCCGTCTGAAGGCGCATCAGGGGCCCAGCAGGGAGCGCCAGTTTCGTTCATGATCTTTTCAAGCTGTTTCTTTTGATCTTCCAGAACCTGTTCGATGGGTTGCCCCGCCAAAACAATGCGCTCGAACGTGTCCACATAGACACGGTTGAAATCACCACCCATGCTGCCCAAACCTGCAGGCAGCAGTCCAGGATTGGCGTCTGCTGAACCGCTCATTGTTGCAACTGCTTCGCCTGCTGCCTTGACCGAAGGCGGCAGATCGTCTGGCAGTTCAACATCAACCACGGGGAAGAAGTTGGTTGCCTTTAGGGTTGCGATCTGCGTCTCAGGCTGCATCAGAAAAGTTACCAGAGCTTTCGCGCTTTCGGCATCTGGCGCGGTACGCGGGATGGCAACACCTGCCAGAACAGGCATGAAACCGCGACCAGTCGGACCCGCAGGTGCCGGGAAGGCAACGAAGTCGTCAGGGCGCTCGTTGAAGGCTTGCGCCAGACGTGAGGTGTGATCAAAAACGATCCAGGCATCGCCATTCAACAGCTGTTCCTGCATGAAAGAAAAGTTGGTCGATGCAGGGTTTGTGTGGCTCCACAGTTCTTTGAATTTCTCCCACGCCGTCACGGCCTCCGGCGACGCAAAAGTACGCACAACACCATCTGTGTAGGACGGATAGAGGTAGCCCTGGAAGAACCGGTGCTTCAGCCCCTTGGGACCCGCAGGAAAGCCGAATTTTTTTTGGCCGGTCGCTTCTTCAACATTGGCCGCCCAGGCAATCAATTGGTCATAGGTCAACGCATTAATGTCAGCACCGTCAGGCAAGTACTGCAGCGCTTCGGTGTTCGCGGCCATGATATAGCTCGCTTGCATCCAGGGCATGTAGTGAAGGCTGTCGGTTCCAAGCTTGGCCAGGTCGTTAAAAGTGTCTGAGGCCGACGTGACGCCCAGATCGCCGAGATCCATCAGGTCTTCGGGGTTCATCGCTGAGAAGTTGCCATGCAAGGACCCCAGCAAATCAATGCTGCCCGAACCAGCTTGCAACTCGGCTTGCAGACGGGTCAACCACGGCCCATCTTCGTTCGGCTGGTAATCAACTTCGCCATCAAAACCGCCGAGGACCTCGGTCCGCATCGCCTGCGCTTCTTCAGCAGGTCGGGCCTGCGTCGACCAGAACAGAGTTTCCGCTTGTGCGGCAGCGGCACCAACAAGCATGGCAACACCGGATACGGCACCCGCCAGTTTCGAATGAATAGACATGTTTTCCTCCGTTATGCCTGAGGTTGACCGAAAACTGGCAACCTCCCTCCCTCGCCGACGAACTTGGATTAGCCTATGGCGAATGGAGGCACTATGATACAACGTTATATCACGAGTCAAGTCTGAGATCATTTCGTATTCGTTTTAATTTACTTGATATTTTTTTAGCCTCCTGCAATTTTAAAAGAACGTTATATCTAGAAACTGCTGCCACGATGAAAAAGCCCACCCTATCCAGCGTTGCCAAAGAAGCGGGCGTATCGGTTCCCACCGTCAGTCAGGTGATGCGCGACACCGGTCGGATTTCAGAGAAGACACGCCAGAAAGTCCTGAGCGCAGCGAAGCGACTGCGCTACGTTCCAAACCATGCGGCGGCCACCATGCGGTCAGGTGAAAATCGCGAAATAGGGTTTATGCTTAACACCCTGGCAAACCCGTTTAATTCTGAAGTAGTCAGCAGCGCTGTAGACCTTCTTGAAACTGAAGGTTTCATGGTTTCGATTCTCGATGCGCAAGACGAACTTCAACGCCAGGCTCGTCTTATGGAAGCGTGTATCAGATTCGGTCGAGGTGGATTGATATGGGTTCCGGCGATCGACACAAACGAAGAATCATTAGAGCTTATAAAGGCTCATAGCGTACCCACGGTCACCTTCATGCGAAAGGTATCAAAGTCTCTTGACTACGTCGGCGTTCTGAACACCGAAGCTCTGAGTCAAGCCACCCAGCATTTGATCGACTTAGGGCACAGGCACATTGCCTATTTTGGCGGTACCGAGCAAACATCAGTACGTGAAGAGCGTATATCGGGATACCTAGACGCACTTAAGCAGCTGGATGGCGTTCAGCCAATTGTTTGGCCTTGTGAGGAGAACAAGCGCGCCGGTTTTGACGCAATCGCTGCACTCCGCAAGCAGCACCCCGAGGTGACAAGCATCGTCTGCAATGGTGATGTTGCCGCACTTGGAGCTTGCTTGGGATTGATCCGGTCCGGATTAACGCCAGGACAGGAGTTTTCGGTCGTGGGCTTCGATGACATCGAGGATGCCAGTATCTCTACCCCTGGCCTTACTACCATGGCGATCAATCCCAAAATGCTAGGCACGCGCTTGGCCGAGATCCTGCTGGACCGAATGCGTACACCAAATCTCCCCGTTCGGCATCTCGAATACTCCGCAACGCTGAAAGTGCGAGAAACTTCAGGAGTCGTGCCCAACCCTTAAAAACGTTTCAGCTCAGACTGTTACAGCAGCAGGTCGATACTCGTACAGCGCGTGGAACGAAGGATTAGTTTGCGTTGCGTTGCACCCTGGCATATCGACATCGTTTTCCCTGTAGTTATCGAACAGCCTTATGTCAGATGGAAACAAGAAAAAGCACTCAAGGAAGGTTGGCCAAAGGGTAACAACCATTGCAGACCTGTCCGAACATACTGGACTTTCCAAGAGCACCGTCTCACGAGCACTTTCCGGCTATTCCGACATATCAAAGGAAACAAAGCAAAGAGTACAAGATGCTGCGAAAAAACTTGGTTACCATCCGTCAGCAATCGCCAGATCCATTAAGACAGGTACGAGCCAGTCTGCAGCCATTATTTTGCCGCAGTGGTATGAGGAAGCTAATGCACTAGCAACGCTCGAATTGATTGAAGGGATTAGCAATGAGCTCCTGTCAAACGATTGGACGTTGACTGTTTGTTCGACGAACGGTCTTGATAGTCTCTCAGAAATTCAGCGCCTAATCATTCAAGAAAAACGCGTCGATGGTTGCATCATACCCGCTCCGGCGACTAACGATTCGCGCATTGAGATGTTAACTGAATTTGGGGTGCCTTTTGTCACCTATGGCCATGTTGACGGCTTAGACAGCCTGTATTGCGATGTCGATATCGATGGTTGTATCGCAAACTCTTTGTCCATTCTTAAAGACAGCGGACATACCAGAATTGCGTTTGTAGAGCTCAATAAAAACAATATCAAACCCGATCATTGGTTGCATGGCTTCCATCGGTCGATGAGCCAATCTGATTTGACCGTAGTACCAGGCTTTCAGAGTAACGGCAGTTCAAGCGTGCAAGATGCTAAACAATTTGCTCAAGTCCTGCTGTCGTCAAGCAACCCCCCAACCGCTTTTCTGTGTGCAAGTGATACGGTTGCCTTCGGGGTGTATGCGGCGTGCCGAGAACTCGGGATTCCAGTTGGTGATCAAGTCTCGGTAATTGGATTCGGAAATCACACTTTGATCGATTGCATCTCCCCTGGATTGACGAGTTATTCGGTCGACTACCGAAAGTCTGGTTCCAAACTGGCAAACCTGCTCTTGGACCATATACAAAATCTGGACGCCCCTAGGTGCGGGTATCTCGAAGAAGCAGTCCTGGTCCGTCGAGAATCTGTGGGGCATAGGGATTCAATTGCAAGCTCTTGAGTAGAAGGGGAACCACCAATATTGCTTGGAGATCAGTTTTTATGCCAGCCGGGTTTGGAAGCAGTAGGGTTGCTCGGTTCCGCAACGATCTCAATATTGGTGGTTCTCTGCCAGAAAACGCACAAAGTGCACGGTCAGATTCTCGCGCCGTGACTGATCTGGCCACACCGCATAAATCCCGAGTGGGCGCAGCCTCCAATCGGGCAGAAGTCGTGCAAAGTTTCCCGATCTCAAGCCACGTTCGGCCAGATATTGAGGCAACACAGTAACACCAAGGTTCTGTTGTGTTAGATGGTGTAACGCATCAACGTTATCGACCTGGATCTGAGGGTTACCTGCCACCTTCGCGATCCTTCCGTTTCGAGCGATAAACTCGATGGTGTCAGACCGCTGGGCATAGCTGATCCAATCCCAGTCCTCTAAATCATTGGGTTGCTTTGGCTCAGGTCGAGACGCAGCATATTCAGCGCCAGCAACAAGAGCTCGGTCAATTTCACCCAGTTTTCGAGACATCATCGAGCTGTCATCAAGCCAACCTACCCGAATATTCAGGTCAAACCCGTCATCGATCAGATCTACAGGATGATCGGTAAACGACAGAGACAACGCCACATGCGGGTACTGTCTTGCAAATTCACCCATGGTGGTCAAAAGCTCTGACGACGACATGAAGGCCGGTACAGAAACTCGAAGCGCGCCAACAGGCTCAAGCGACAGCGCGTTCAACTCATTCAAACCGGTTTCAGCGCTTCGTATCATGTCGACCACACGGGCATAGAACACTCGGCCTTCATTGGTCAGCGCTATCTTGCGTGTTGTGCGATAGAGTAAAGTAGCACCCAGAAAGTTCTCAAGTTCCGTTACCGTTTCGCTGATGCGTGACGGCGCCAGGCCAATACTTTTTGCTGCCGCGCGAAACGAGCCCTCATCCACGACGCGGGCGAAGATAGCCATATGTCTAAGATGCTCAATCATTGTTCGGCTAAACAGAACTATCTTATCGGAGTTTAGACAATTTTCATAACAGTGCGGCGAAAATATTTTGTGTGCAAGTCAGACGGAGCAAACCGATGCAACTGCACGCGACATTTATTACTCAACGGGGCGGGCGGTATATGGCGGCCTTGTGTCACCATTTCGGTCGTAAGGTTGAAGCATGTTGCGACGAGGATACCGGCTGGGTGAAATTCCCATTTGGTCGATGTGACCTCAACCAAGATGCTTCGGGTCTGCACGTGTTGGTCAGCGCAAGTTCTCAGGCGAACCTAGAACGGGTGGTTCAAGTAGTCACCAATCATCTCGAACGTTTCGCATTCCGTGAAAACCCGGAATTGGAATGGATCCACACCGCGGGAACGCAGCCCGACACCACGAGTGAATTCACCCCTCATCCTTAAATTGGAGCATCACATGACGATCAAAAACCTAGCGCTTTCGGCCGCATTCGTTTCAGTTGCAGGTGGAGCAATGGCGGACGACACCGCGACCGTGCAAAAATTCTATGATTTGCTTAGCAATCCAACGTCACAAGATCACGTGGCAGCCTTTGAGGCGTCAGTCTCTGAAAATTGGGAAAGCATCGGCGACTATTCAGGGTCCAGCAAGTCCAGCGAAGCCTTCCTAAGCCAAATCGGAGGTTTCGGGAAACTGATTCCGGATCTTGAATGGTCTGTACAAGCCATGCATCAGGCCGGGGATTTCGTGACCGTCCGCAGCCGCGCCACCGGTACGCCTGTTGGACCAATGTTTGGTGTCGACGGTGAGGGCCGGAGCTTCGACATCATGACAATCGATATCCACGAATTGAACGACGGCAAGATCATTCGCTCTTACCACGTCGAAGACTGGGCGGGTGCGCTGCAGCAACTCGCGGGTCGATAGTCTGACAATCAATTGAGCTCCGGTTCTGAGCAATTGGACAGGACGTCTTGAAAGGAAAATGGACATGGAACGTAGAAATGCTTTGAAGGTTCTGGGGCTCTCTGCTTTGGCAACCACCCTGGGCAATCAGGTGACTGCCGCTGATGGTGATGCGGACACGCAGTCAAGTTTTGATACCGTGATGGCATTCATGGGCGCTATGGGTAGCGGCGACATGGAGAGCATGGCCAACCTTATGGCAGATGACATGGTATGGCACAACGAAGGTGACACTACATTGCCTTGGGTAGGCGGCGCCGAGGGAAAAGAGGCGATTTTTGAGTTTCTCAGTGTATTCTCGTCAAACTTTGAAACCACAATGTGGGAAAATACCGACGCTTTCGCGTCCGGCGACACTGTCGCGGTTTTCGGTAAGATGAACGGGAAAACGACAAAGTCCGGCAAGGACATCGGCGAGTTTTCCTTCGCGCTTCGCGCCAAGGTTCGCGACGGGCAAGTCGTCTTGTGGCATTGGTTCGAAGACAGTTTCGCGGTCAGCCAAGCCTATCATGGATAAAGCTTGTCAAAAGGAGATTGGATCATGGAAGTTCACCGCCTGATTTGGACAGCTTCCTTTGTTTGCACCTTCGGGGCTTCCCACGCACTGGCCGACATCACGAACTTGCCAATGCGTGAGACACCAATTCCGCGGACAACGGACGGCGTCCCGCATGTTCAGATTGGCGTAAAGCCAGTCCCCGAGTTATCCGAAGCCCTCCTAGGAAAGGTGTTGGAATTGCCCGGTGTTGAGATCAGGCAAACGGTCGTGTCCTTGCCAGGAGCGTTGGGCTTTTGGATCACTGAAGATACAAAGCTGGCCCGACCGGACGTCATCGTCGGCGGTCGCGAGTTTGCCCACATACATCCCGACGGCAGCCTTCATGCGTCCCTGTCAC
The DNA here is from genome assembly GCF_056538565.1 of Ruegeria sp. BG11. Lineage (NCBI taxonomy): Bacteria > Pseudomonadati > Pseudomonadota > Alphaproteobacteria > Rhodobacterales > Roseobacteraceae > Ruegeria > Ruegeria sp. BG11. Next base: position 9,804 of record NZ_JBQFTH010000026.1, read on the forward strand.
CGGCGCTCGCTAAGATGGCAGCCGAAAAAGGATGGGCCGTCAGCCATCCCTGGGCAGATCAAAGACCAGGTTGGGGCGGCTTTGTCATGATCTTCACGCCGATGAACACGGACGAATTGGAAGTGGTTTTTGATCTGGTCCAGGCATCATACGAGTTTGTGACGGGCCTGGGCTTATCATCAAACTGAATTGACCCTCTGTCCCTTCAATCTGAAGTGAAGAAACTAGCCGCGCGAATTTTCGACGGAACACTGTTATTGACAGGTTCAAACTAGAACGTGGACGCTCCAACAATGAGGTTCTCAGTGCTTAGGCAAGTATTAAACTCTCGTTACTTTGTTTGGGGTCTTATCGCGCTGCCTTCAGTTCCGATGGTTCTTGCCCTGATATCTGGTCAACCTGGAAGAGAAGGTGAACCTGTTACCGAGCTGCTCCTGCATCCGACTGGTGAATTCTCAGCCCGTTTTCTGATTGTCGCAATGATACTCACGCCGATGCGTATGCTGTTTCCGGCCTCTAGATTCTGGAAATGGATGATGAAACGACGCCGGTATTTTGGAGTGGGTGCGTTTGCCTATGCGGCGTTCCATACCGTTCTCTATCTGTTTGATATGGGTAGTGTTCGGGCCATTCTTGGAGAGGCATTGGCTCTGGGGATTTGGACCGGCTGGCTCGCTTTCTTCGTATTTATACCACTTGCGGTGACCTCCAATGACTGGTCCGTCCGAAGGTTAGGCCCGGCTTGGAAATCGCTCCAACGCTGGGTCTATGTGGCAGCAGTTGCGACGCTGCTGCACTGGGTTTTCGTCCACAACAACCTTGGACCTGCACTTGTGCACTTTGTGCCCTTGGCTGGACTCGAAGCGTTCAGAATCTGGAAAAACCTCAGTCGCAGACGCGCACGCGCTGCTTAACGAAAGGACAGCAAATGAAGACGTGGATTCTGGCCATATCGATTGCACTTCCGACAACGGTTCAGGCTACTGGCATGTATCAGTGTGAGCCGGTGGAAGCTGAAAACTGGCTGACTAAAGAGCAACTGACCGAGAAGATCACTGCGGACGGTTGGACCGTGAACCGCATGAAACAGGATGGTGGTTGTTGGGAAGTTTATGGAAGCATGCCAGATGGCAAACGTGTTGAAGCTTATTTCCACCCTTCCACTGGAGAAGTGCGCCTGATCAACCAGAGAGGCACAATTCTCTACCGAGCGGGCGACTAAATTTTGATGGTTTGGCTGGTTTTTTCGCAAGTTTTAGATGGTGCTTTCGTTGGAATTGGCGATTTAGCTTAGGCGAACGCTCCTAGTGATATGAACGTCGGCATTTGACGCGACAGTTCGCGTGGTTAGCGCAGGCGGCGTATGTCTGAATTCCACCCTGTTTTCAAAACCACTTTGCCGGGAACCGTAGCAACAGCCGATCAAGTTCATTGTTCTGCTCCGGCTCGAGCTCGGATCTTAGTTCTTGCATCAAAGGTGCCCTACGAGAAGCGTTGGGGTAGCTAGAAAACCATGAATTCTAGAGTCTCAGAAACTCAAAACCCTAAGTAACTGATTTTGTTGGGACCACAGTTCCAGCAATTAAGTGATCCGACACATCTGTCGGAATGCGTAAATAATGGGATGGAATTGTTGAGACTCGCCTCCCATTGAGTTCAACATCTTAGCGTTTTGCGCGTATTTATTGTTTCGATGGTCAGGCCAAACTTGTTCGAACAGGCCCTCTGTCAGAACAACGAAGGAAATTCTTCCTCCAAGTCTAAGCCAAGTAGGCCCCTTGGTAGCATGCTCAGTCAGATTAAATGCCGTGTATTTTGACGGTGCTAACGCCCCATCCAGCCCCCGTCGACGACAAGGATTTCACCGTTGACGAAGTCAGACGCGGCAGAGGCCAGAAAGACCACCGGTC
>NZ_JBQFTH010000027.1:0-8030 GCF_056538565.1 Ruegeria sp. BG11
GGAGACCGAAACCTTGTCTGCACATGCCCACCAATGGAAGCATACGAAGAAGCCGCAGAATAAAACTAAAAGACCCCGCCGAAAGGCGGGGGTCATCGAAGGGAACAATGTTTCTCTCACCTAACCCAATCAAACCAGTTGGTGGTTCTGATGAAGCATTATGTCATACAAAATTGTCACGTAGGTGCAGCTCAAATCGCCAACGTGGCAAAAGAACGCCCTCATCACATCGAAGTCATTCTGCGCTCCCAAGAGGATAGGGCATCAGCAGAATTGGTCGTGGAGTTTTTCCATGCGTTGAACACATTGATCGCTAAAAACGCCTATGCGGTGACAACACGTGTTGTTGCTACCGACAAAGTTGGTGGACCACTTGATTGGGCTGGACGGACTGCGGTCTTCTGGGGCGACTTAGAGAGTGCATGGTGCCCAGCAGGAGACCAAAAGCTTTGGGTTTTGCAAGTGATGAATCTGTCACCCAGAGTGATTTTGGTCGGCGGCGCCGTGATGTTGCTGGCACAGATGGCAGGCTCGGAACCTAGGGCGGCTGCAGTGCATGCCACTTTTGAAGCGGCAGCCATTGAGCAGGGAATTGTCAGCTGCGGGGCATCAACTTGCCTGGCGTCAGATGGTCGATTGCACAGCGCTAATACCCGCATCAGTGCTATGGGATTACTTTCTGAGCTCGTTTCGGATGATCAAGGTCAACATATTGCTGATGCGCTACGCAGATATGTCGGTTTGAGCGAGCCAGGGAAGAAAACCGAGAGTCAAATTGCCAATCGGCTCATCGGCGAAGCCAAAGGGGACGAGGTGGTCATTCATACGCTGGCGACCATGATGAAGCATATCGAAGACCCGTTGAGCATTTCAGAACTTGCCGCGACAGTCGGTACGTCTGTCCGGCAGCTTCAGAGAAGATATCTCAGCAAAACAAATGCGAAGCTTCTGGACACTTACAAAGAGTTGCGTTTGGAGCGGGTTGGGATCTTGCTTAAATACACGGACATGCCCTTTGCAGAAGTTGCTGCCGCGACTGGGTTTTCGTCCCGTTCCGCCATGTCCCGGAGCTTCTTCAAACATTGCAAATCTACTCCCGAAGAGAGCCGGAAGCGGCGGTATCTTGGGTGTGAATAGAACAAGAGCTCTCAATTCAGTGTGTAGTTTCTGGATGCGCAAAAGCACCTAATAGCGAACAGTCTGGCGTTCAAAAACGAGGGCGTGGACGCCTGATTGGCTGCGCCTATCGTGGCGCGAAGACCAAGTAGCACGATATCTGTGATAGCCAAGGGCGTCCGGTAAACCTTTTTTTCTGCCGGCACGCTAGCGACTAAATCGGCATGCGGGCCTTACTTAGCAGCGTGTCAGATGTTGACTGGCTGATTGGAGACCGTGGCTAAGACACTGACCGGCATCTGAGATGCGTCGAAAGAAAAAGGGATGCAGGCCTGTTTCGAAGGTCGAAGGTCGAAGGCGACGCAAGCAGGCTGTCAAATACGACAAAGGTCACTACAAAGGGCGTAACTGGATCGAAATCATGCTCTGCAGATCCAAGGATTTGCGGCGTGCCGCAATCCGCTACAACAGATGTCCGAAGATATTTCTGCCCGCCATAGAACTTGGTTGGGGGTCACGCTTTGCGATAGATGAATTCATTTTCAGGATTGGCTGACATGGCGTCCAAAACATCTTTGACCCGGCTATTCAGAGGTGACTTTTTGCAAACGGGATCTGTGGCTTCGGCATCTTGCGCAAAGGCCATCGCCTGACACCGACAACCTCCGAAGTCGATCTCTTTCCTCTCGCAGCTTTGGCAGGGTTCGGGCAACCAAGCGGTTCCCCGATAGGCGTTGAAGGCACTGCTGTGGTGCCAGATGTCCGACAAAGCTTTATCGCGCACGGACTCGAATTCCAGATGGGTGATTGTCTGCGCCGCATGGCAGGGCAGGACGGTGCCGTTGGGCGTGATACTCAGGCCTGTTGACCCCCAGCCGCCCATACAGGCCTTGGGGAAGTCTGAGTAATAATCAGGCGGTACGAAGTCGATGGCCAGAACGCCTCGCAAGTCCCTGCGGGCGCGGGCAACGGTGTCTTTAACGGCCCGGGTCTGCTCAAGCGTCGGCAGCAGTGCGGCGCGGTTCGGCAGCGCCCAGCCGTGGAATTGCACACAAGCGACCTCGAGCCTGCGGGCGCCCAGTTCGACGGCCATTTCGATCGTGCGATCCAGATCATCAAGATTGTGGCGATGCATGACCGCGTTCAGGGTCAGCGGGATACCCCTGTCACCAATCTCCTTGGCGATGACCATCTTTCGGTCAAAGCCGCCGCGATAGCCGCCGATGCGATCGGCCAGAGCGGCGTTTGTGCCCTGCAAGGACAGTTGGATGTGGTCCAGCCCTGCCGCCTCGAGCCGGTCCAGCCGTTTGGGGGTCAGCCCGATGCCGGAGGTGATCAGGTTGGTGTAAAGCCCGATACGGGCGGCCTGCGCGGTCAGGTCTTCGAGATCGCGGCGCGAGGCGGGTTCACCCCCCGACAGGTGCAATTGCAGGACGCCCATGTCGAAGGCCTGTTGGAATACATCCGCCCAGGTCTGGGTGTCCAACTCGGACTCTTTGCGCTCAAGCTCCACAGGGTTGCTGCAATAGGGGCAGCGGAGCGGGCAGCGGTGGGTAAGTTCGGCCAAAAGCGCGATGGGTGCTGGGGCGGTCATTTTTGCACCATTACATAAATACGGCTGCGCAAGGCCTGCAGGAATCGTTGAACATCGGTTTCGACCTGATCGGCAGGGGCGCCGTAGGTAGTGGCAAGATCGGTGACGATCTGGCTAAACGAGGTCTTACCATCGACTCGCGACAGGATGGCGACGCCGATATCGTCCAGTTCGATCACCTTTTCCGGGGCCTGCAGGACCATGCGGTCACGCACCGTATCGCGCTGAACCCGCACGCCGCGCGGCAGATAGGGGCGGTCGGACTGGTGCAGCTCAAGCGTCATAACAGGCCTTCCCCCGGTTTCCATGCGCCGGGCGGGATCAGGCCCGGTTCTACATACCCGGACCAGAGCGCATCGAGCTGCGCCCACAGTACGTTGGTTTTGAAGATCAGCGCCTCGCAGGCCATATCTTCTTTTTCCTCTGTGTCCGCATGGTCCAAAACCCAGTTCAGGCCGAATGCCACGTCCTTGGGGGCTTGGGTCAGACGTTTTTGGAAATAGGACAGGCTGTCGGAATTGGCGAAGTCATAGTGCTGCAACAGGCCCTCAATCCGCTGTTCGTGGATTTTGGGGGCAAACAACTCGGTCAGAGAAGACGCGACCGCCTGTAACAGAGGTTTTTCGCGCACGTAATGCACATAGGCGTCGACGGCGAATTGGGTCGCGGGCAGGATACCGCGGCTCGAGGCGACATAGTCGGGATCAAGCCCCACGGCCTCGGCCAATTTCAGCCAGCGCCGGATACCGCCGCCCTCGGTCACGCCGCCATCATGGTCTTCAATACGGGATCGCCACTCACGCCGGATATCGGGATCGGTGCAGCGCGACATGAAGGCGGCATCCTTCATCGGAATCGCCGCCTGATAGGCCCACCGATTGATCACCCAGGCGCGTACCTGATCGGGGGTGCATTCCCCGCTGTGCAGCCGGTGATGAAACGGGTGTTTGTCGTGATAACGCTCTGCCCCGATCTGACGCAGGCGGGCCTCAAGAGTTTCGCGGCTCATATCGTGATCTCCTGCCCGTCATAGGCGATGGTCCAGCCTGCGGTTTCCACAAAGGCGCGTTCCGGGCTGTCAGGTTGCAGAACAGGGTTGGTGTTGTTGATGTGGATGAAGGTTTTCGCGGCGCGGATATCTTGCAGTCGGGCGATCGACCCCTCGGGTCCACTGATCGAGATATGACCCATCCGCTGCCCGGTTTTCACGCCGGTTCCGGTGCGGATCATCTCATCATCATCCCAAAGCGTGCCGTCAAAGAACAGTTGATCGGCATCCGTAATTCGGGCCAACAGGTCATCGGTCACCTGCGCGCAGCCCGGGATGTAATAGGCGGTCTTTTCGGCGGTGGTCAGCCGGACGCCCACGGTCTGTTCACCCAATAGATCAGTCTGGACGCTGTCGCCCTCCATGAACAAGGGCACCTTGCCGGGCACTGCAAAGAGCTGCGCATGCAGCCCCACTTGAAGGGTGAATTCATCGCCTAGCGCAATCTGGCGGCGGTCGACCTTCTCGCGATTTACCGCATCGAAAATCCGGTTTTGGGACAGCACATCTAGTATATCTCCCGTGGCAAACAGGGTGAACGGGGTCTGTTCACGCAGGCTGAGCAACCCGGCGATATGGTCGATATCCCCGTTGGTCAGCAGGACCGAGGCCACAGGCGTGTCGCGCAGCGCGCGGGGGTGCATTTTGGGGCTGTCCAGCATCTGCTGGCGAATATCAGGCGAAGCGTTCAGGATGCTCCAATTCAGACCATCTGGGGACACTGCCAAAGAGGATTGGCCGGAGGGCGGGATCTTGCCCTTACGGGCGTCCTCGCAATTCCGGCAACCGCAGTTCCATTGTGGCAAACCGCCACCTGCAGAAGCCCCAAGAACCAGGAAATGCACTTTGGGCCTCCGCTGCGTTTACGTGATCAGAACAGGTCGGGCTCGTACTCGCGGCCTTCGTCCTCGGACGGAGAATACATGTTGATCTCCATACCGCAGTTCACTTCTTTCAGCTTCGGTGTGCTCCAGGTCATAGTGTCCTCCCGATGAATGACTGGCGTTGTTAAAAAACCTACTACCGGCACGATTTTCGGAAAATGCTCCTTTGGTCGTAGGGATGGGGTGTAGTGTTGAGGGCTGGAGCGGCTGCGTCAACCACCTTGGGGTCGTAGAGGCGGGACTTAGGACTTTCGTCGAATGTCATGGGCGCAGGGGGAAATATAGTCTCACGCCCATGCGCGCGATCCTGTTACTTGTGTTTTTGCTTTTCAGCGGCCTGTCGGTTCAGGCAGAGCCTTTGCCGCGTGAGCAGATCGAAACCTATATCCGCGCCCCGTTTTCGCTGGGTGATGCGCTGAACGATGACGGGGTCTACAGCCTGCTGAACTCGGGCGGCAGTGAGGCCGGATATGTGTTTGAATCCGAACCGTTGGCCCCCTTGCCGGGGTTTTCGGGTGCGCCGATCAACATGCTGGTGGTGCTGGACCTTGAGGGGCGCTTTCTGGATGTTCAACTGATCGAACACAATGAGCCGATCTTTGTCTCGGGTCTGGGTGAGGCCCCGTTTCACAAGTTCTTTGAACAATATGGCGGGCTGTCGATTTCGGATTCGATTGTAGTGGGAACGCCCTATGGCGATGCGGCGGCGGGTTCACAGCTAGTTTATCTGGATGGCGTCACCAAGGCGACGGCCAGCGTGCGCATTGCCCACGAATCCGTCATGGGGGCCGCGCTGGCGGTGGCCCGCGAAAAGATGCAGGGGCTGGCCACCGCGCCGCCCGCCTTTCCGGACCCCGAGTATCAGGAGGACCTGACCTGGCAGGATCTCGTCGATCAGGGCATCGCCACGCGCAAAACCTACACCAACGCGCAAGTCGACGCCTTGTTTGCAGGCACCTTGTGGGAGGATGATGACCCCGAGGCGCAGGAGTATCCGGATGAGCCATACTTGGATATCTGGGTCGTTGATCTGGGCCCAACTTCAATCGCCCGCGCTGCGCTGGCCGAGGACAGTTTCGACGACCTCCAGAGCTTTCTCGAAATCTCGGACAATGATGAACCGATCCTGGTGATCGAAACTGCTCGCCACGGTTTGGTCAGCGAGGACTTCGTGCGTAATACCGCGCCAGACTGGCTGTCGGCGGAACAGGACGGTTTCCCCGTCGCCCTGCGAGATGCCGATCTGTTCGTGGAGCTGGCCAATGGTCTGCCCGATGGCACCGCCATGATCTTGCGCACGGACCGTAGGTTGGGCTTTGACCCTTCGCGCGATTGGGTTCTGAAGGTGCTGGCCGTGCGGGAACACGGCATGTTCCAGCCCGAAACAGGCTCGGTCACGCTTGAGGTGCCGCATGTCACGCCCGAGCGGTTCTTTACCCGTCCGGTTCAGATCACGCCGGTCCCGCCATGGCTTGAGGCGCTCCGCAACCGTCAGGCCGACATGATCGTTTTGGGGATTTTCCTGACAGGTCTCATCGCTGCGCTCAGCTTTCGCATGAATGCACTGGCGGCCCAACCTTTGTTCACGCCCCTCCGCATGGGCGTGTTGGCCGTTGTCATTGGCTTTGTCGGATGGTGGGGGCAAGGGCAGCTGTCCATCGTCACCGTTCTTGGAACGCTCAGGGCAGCAGTCGAAGGCGGCAGTTTCGCGTTCCTTCTGTATGACCCGTTTTCCTTGTTGATCTGGGCGGTGTCCATAGCCGGTTTCATCGCATGGGGCAGGGGGCTGTTCTGCGGTTGGCTCTGTCCCTTCGGCGCAATGCAGGAGTTCGCGCATCACCTTGGCAAAGCCCTCCGCCTGCCGCAAATTGAACCGTCCGAGGCCTGGGACAGGCGTCTGAAATGGTTGAAATATGTCATCCTCGCGGGCCTTGTGGGCGTTGTGTTCGTCGCCCCCGATCAGGTGGACAAAGCCGCCGAGGTTGAACCCTTCAAAACCGCGGTCACCACCTTCTTTGTGCGGGAATGGTATTACGTGGCCTATGCGGCGGGATGGCTGTTCCTCGGAATGGTGCTGTTCAAGGGATTTTGCCGCTATGTCTGCCCGCTTGGCGCCTTCATGGCGATCGGAGGGCTGTTGCGCGGGCGAGATTGGATCGACCGACGCGCGGAATGCGGCTCTCCTTGCCAGTTGTGTAAGGTCAAATGTAAATACGGGGCCATCGCAAAGAGCGGACGAATCCAATACGATGAGTGCTTTCAATGCCTTGACTGTGTGACGATCCATGACGACAGCACGAAATGCGTGCCTCTGATTGTCGCCGCTCGACGCCAAGCCAGAGAGGTCGCCGCCGAATGATAAACCGCCGCCGCTTCCTTGCCATCTCTGCCGCCGTGCTGGCGACCCCGGCTGCGGCCCAACCCACAAAATGGCAGGGATACGCTTTGGGTGCCGAGGTCAGCCTAACATTTGACGCTCCTCCCCAGGTCGCCAAACCCGCCATCGCCCGCATCCGAGCCGAGCTTGAACGCTACGAAGCATTGTTCAGCCTCTATCGGCCGAATTCCGACTTGTCTCGGTTGAACCGTTCTGGCCACCTGAAAGCACCCGCGCCCGAAATGCTGGCGCTTCTTCGGGCCTGCGATAGCGCCTACCGGCAGACCGACGGGCTTTTTGATCCAACCGTTCAACCCTTGTGGCAAGCAGCAGCGCAGAATGGAGATCTTGATGCCGCGCGCATAGCCCTTGGATGGGACCGGGTTCAGATTTCGCCCGATTACATTGCGCTGGATGCCGGCCAGGCACTGACGCTGAATGGTATTGCACAGGGCTACGCCACGGATCTGGTCACAGAGGTGCTGCGTCAGGCGGGTTGGGGGAACGTACTCGTCAATATCGGTGAGTACTACGCCGCAGGGCGCAACTGGACCCTTGGCATCTCCGATCGCCAATACGGTGTCGTTCAGACCCGGTCGCTCAAAGATCAAGCGATTGCCACCTCCAGCCCAGCTGCGTTGCGACTGGGTGGTGGTCATTTTCACGTCCTGAATCCAAAAACCATGCACCCACCCCAATGGTCGACAGTCAGCGTTCAGGCTGCAGACGCGACATCGGCAGATGCGTTGTCAACGGCGCTTTGCCATGCGGATGAGGGTGAGATTCAAACCATCCTGGATCGGACACCCAAGAGCACCACTGTAATTTGTGTTCACCAGAATGGGTCTGTCCGGACCTTCCGATCATAACAAAAGCCCCGGGGTTTTGCCCCGGGGCTTTAGGTTTTATCACCTATGCGATTACGAGCAGTCTTGGACGGCGCGTTTAGTCATCACCCCAACCAAATGCGCGCGGTAGTCTTTGCTGCCATGCAGGTCGGCGATCATGTTC
>NZ_JBQFTH010000028.1:0-2500 GCF_056538565.1 Ruegeria sp. BG11
TCATTTGCGGGTTGCTGTCTGAGATTCGATTGGTCTCTGACGATGGGACGTATGCGATTGAACTTGTTGGGGAACTGGCAGGTTTGCTTGCGTTGGGGGCGTCCCAGAATGAACAAAGCTGCCCTGGGGCGGCTCGCCTGACACTGCGTTCGACTGTGCTGGTTTTGGGAGCCGGATTTGAACCTGCGACCTACAGGTTATGAGTCTGAACGGGCTGTTTGGATTTTCTGACGCTGGTTGCGGGAGCAGGATTTGAACCTGCGACCTTCAGGTTATGAGCCTGACGAGCTACCGGGCTGCTCCATCCCGCGTCAGAGTCAGATTTGTATCATCGTTAGAGAGACTGTGGGCTTTTGCTAGGTTTGGCGGTGACCTACTCTCCCGGGGCTTAAGCCCAAGTACCATTGGCGCGGCAGTGCTTAACTTCCGGGTTCGGGATGGGACCGGGTGTTTCACTTGCGCTATGACCACCAAACCGAGGAAAAGCCCACGTCGCTCTTTTTGCTTTGCAAAAAGGCGACGCGCGGGAGGCAGCGTATTCGCTTGCGAATGCGCGTTCCCGCACGGTTGTAATTATCAATCAACAGTGCCGCTTGGTGCGACACGATCATCCATTGTCAAGGTCGGTGTATGCTTCTGGTTTGATTTGTCTTTCTGTTACTGGATCAAATCAAGCCTATCGGGCGATTAGTACCGGTCAACTGAACGCATTACTGCGCTTACATCTCCGGCCTATTGACGTGGTGGTCTTCCACGGCCCTCAGGGAGACCTTGTTTTGAGGGGGGCTTCCCGCTTAGATGCCTTCAGCGGTTATCCTGTCCGATCATAGCTACCCAGCACTGCCGTTGGCACGACAACTGGTCCACCAGTGGATCGTTCACCCCGGTCCTCTCGTACTAGGGGCAACTCCTCTCAAGTCTCCTACACCCACGGCAGATAGGGACCGAACTGTCTCACGACGTTCTAAACCCAGCTCACGTACCTCTTTAAACGGCGAACAGCCGTACCCTTGGGACCTGCTCCAGCCCCAGGATGAGATGAGCCGACATCGAGGTGCCAAACACTGCCGTCGATATGGACTCTTGGGCAGTATCAGCCTGTTATCCCCGGCGTACCTTTTATCCGTTGAGCGATGGCCCTTCCACTCGGGACCACCGGATCACTATGGCCGTCTTTCGACTCTGCTCGACTTGTCAGTCTCGCAGTCAGGCTGGCTTCTGCCATTGCACTCAACGAGCGATTTCCGACCGCTCTGAGCCAACCTTCGCGCGCCTCCGTTACGCTTTAGGAGGCGACCGCCCCAGTCAAACTACCCGCCACGCAGGGTCCCGGATCCGGATAACGGACCGCGGTTAGACATCAAGAGTGCGAAGGGTGGTATCTCAAGGGAGGCTCCACGGATACTTGCGTTTCCGCTTCAAAGCCTACCACCTATCCTGCACATCACAATCCTGATGCCAGTGCGAAGCTGTAGTAAAGGTGCACGGGGTCTTTCCGTCTAACCGCGGGAAGCCTGCATCTTGACAGGCAATTCAATTTCGCTGAGTCGATGTTGGAGACAGCGGGGAAGTCGTTACGCCATTCGTGCAGGTCGGAACTTACCCGACAAGGAATTTCGCTACCTTAGGACCGTTATAGTTACGGCCGCCGTTTACCTGGGCTTCAATTCAAGGCTCTCACCTCTCCTTTTAACCTTCAGGCACCGGGCAGGCGTCAGACCCTATACGTCGTCTTGCGACTTCGCAGAGCCCTGTGTTTTTAATAAACAGTCGCCACCCCCTGGTTTGTGCCCCCAGCCCCTAGTTGCCTAGGAACCGGGCCTCCTTCTCGCGAACTTACGGAGGTATTTTGCCGAGTTCCTTCAACATCGTTCTCTCAAGCGCCTTGGTATGCTCTACCAGTCCACCTGTGTCGGTTTAGGGTACGGTCTGATGGAGGGCTATTTCCAGGAACTGCTCAGCAGCCCAACCAATCCGATAAGGTTGAACTACACCTGCAATCCGTCACATCCTCCTGGCCTAGGAATATTAACCTAGTTCCCATCGCCTACGCCTTTCGGCCTCGGCTTAGGGGCCGGCTTACCCTGCTCAGATTAGCTTTAAGCAGGAACCCTTGGACTTTCGGCGAGAGTGTCTCTCACACTCTTTGTCGCTACTCATGTCATCATTCTCACTAGTGATCTCTCCACCGGATGGCTCACGCCCCGGCTTCATCGAAAGAACCTATGTCTGCGCTACCGCCTATTCGGCTACTTGAGCGCGATTACTCGCGCCGCATAACCGGCGGCAATATAGACAAGGTTCTATGTCACACTACGCTCTGCTACCGATGCTTACGCATCCCTAGACTTCGGCTCATGGCTTGAGCCCCGTTACATCTTCGCCGCAGGACAACTTATTTAGACCAGTGAGCTGTTACGCTATCTTTAAAGGATGGCTGCTTCTAAGCCAACCTCCTGGTTGTTTTGGTCGTCCCACCTGCTTTCCCACTTAGCCATGA
>NZ_JBQFTH010000029.1:0-6077 GCF_056538565.1 Ruegeria sp. BG11
GAAGAACACAGCGAAGAGGATCACATCCTTCGGATACTGCGCGCCTTTGAAAGAGATCATAAAAACTGACTTTCGATTTCAATATTTCGATATCCATTCACTCGAAGCACTTATGAGCGTCAACGGTCAAAAGTTTGCAACAGATCCATTTTTACTCCAAAGAACCGCAGTCAGCCCAAAGTGGGTGTTCAAGGAACCTTTTAAAGTGCCTTTTCAATGAACTTTGAAAAAAGCTCACCCTGCGAATTGATCCTAAGTTTCGCGTAGATGTTGCGTCTGTGGATGCGGACTGTGCCTGGAGAGATGCCGAGAATTGTGCCGACAGCTTCTGCCGAATGACCCTTCAACGTGAACTCAACGACTTCTCTTTCTCGTGGCGTCAGAACGCCATCGCCAAATGCCTGGAAAGCAAGATCGACGCGACGACTAACGCCATTCGCTGCGGCGCCGCGGGTCATCGTTGGAAAGTCACTCCAATGTTTGCAACAGGCTGCCCGAACGAGCGGCCATAGAGCTTGCAAATGACGAATTTCCTTGGCGGAAAAAGGCTTCTCTGCTCGCATGAGCGAGACCACAACCATCCCAGCGCCTGGGATATCGATAAAGTAGCCAATCTCCTCTGCTAACCCAGTCCTTTTGTAATAGCTGCGATAGTATTCGCCCTGATAGAACCTGTCCGGTGCGATATCGCGCATGCGGTACAGACCCGGTGTTATTGGTTTTGTCGCGGCCAAAAAAAATGGATCAAGTACGTAGGGCCCGGCTTGGTAATCCTCAACAAAAATACGCCGTTTGCTTTTGGGGAAATCGTCGTGAATGTCTATTGGTGCTTCGGTTCCGACATGGCCAAACACCACCGTAAAATCAAATGGTGCGACCTGCCGTAAGCCATCTGCCAAAGCACATGGAAATTCTGGGGTTCCGATCTTCTCCACGACCCTGCCGGCCTCTTCCATCCAATCGTACACACGTCGCTCCAGATTTTCGAAAAGCACCTCTATACCCCAATTGTGGTATATACAGTTATTCCGAGTTATTGTTACTTTTTCCTTGTTTGAGTGGTATGCCAACAAATGCCAAAAAATCAAGCATAAGGAAAACGGCAGTATATGAGCTTTGACATGAGCGTCACCATGCAGACGATTGCGGAACTCCGAGGAGTGACCAAGACCTTCGGGAATGTGGTCGCCGCCAAAGACCTGAATCTTTCCATTGGGAAAGGAGAGTTCCTGTCGTTCTTAGGCCCATCTGGTTGCGGCAAAACCACTGCGCTTAGAATGTTGGCAGGTTTCGAGAAGCCTACCGAAGGTCAGGTGTTGCTCGATGGAGAAGTCGTCAACGACTTGGATGCGCACCATCGCCCAGTCAACATGGTGTTTCAGCACTATGCTCTTTTTCCTCACCTAAGCGTGTTCGACAACATCGCGTACGGCCTGCGCCAACAACGACCACGCGTAGACAAACAAACAATCGCGACAAAGGTTGAGCAAGCGCTGGAAACTGTCCGTCTTGGTGGGTTTGGCCCACGTCGCATCTGGGAGATGTCTGGTGGTCAGCAGCAACGCGTCGCTTTGGCGCGTGCGATCGTAAACGAGCCCAAGCTTTTGCTGCTTGATGAACCAATGGCTGCTCTGGATCGAAAGCTTCGAAAAGAAATGCAGTTTGAACTGCAGAACCTGCAACGACAACTGGGAATAACTTTTGTCCTCGTCACGCACGACCAAGAAGAAGCGCTTTCAATGTCCGACCGAATTTGTGTGATGGAAGGCGGCAGTATTGTGCAGGTTGGCAGCCCACGCGAACTCTATGACATGCCCCGCAGCCGCTACGTGGCTGGATTTGTAGGCACCTCTAATTTCTTTGATGCAACTGTGACTGACTCAGCAGCCGACCAAATCACTGTGCGTTTAGCGAGTGGCCAAAAGGTGCACGAAACTCCGGAGATTCCAATAGATGCAGGGCAGGAAGTGTGCGTTAGTATCCGTCCTGAACAGATCACGCTGACCCGCGCGCTACCCACAGCTGAAATCGCTCTGCCAGTTACCATTCAAAATCGGATCTTCCTTGGGGAGCACACAGAATACCTTGCGCGCAATGAAGCACTGGGTGATTTCCATGTACTTGTGCCAAGGCAAGCGGAATTGAACGAGGGGACGTTCAATGCAGGAGAGCAGGCCTTTGTTTCATGGGGCGAAGGCGCACTGCTGATCCTGGAAAAATAACAAATCCCGCAATCCAACAACAGAGAGGTTCACAATGACCAAGGATAATGGGACTATTTCCAAGCAAAAGTTCATGGAAGAGCTTCGCCGGTACCAAAAGGGTTCGGTTACACGGCGACATTTCTTAGGCGTGACAGGTCTTGGGATGGCAACGGCCGTTCTGGGCACGGCCATTCCTGGGTTGCGTCCACGCCCGGCATTTGCTGCCGGGGACATTGGCGACCGAGTGATCCTTGCCACATGGCCGAACTACCATGACGAGATGAACTTCGAAGCCTTCACGGAAGCCACTGGCGCCCATGTTCAGGTCAATGTTTTTGGCTCGAACGAAGAGATGTTGGCAAAACTTCAGGCTGGAGGGTCTGGCTGGGACGTTTTCGTTCCAACCAACTACACGATCACTACGTATGTGGGTGAAGATCTGATCATCCCGCTCGATACGTCCAAACTGCCAAACTACGACGCAGGTTCATTCGAACAGCGCTTTTCCGATGCCGGTTCTGTCGATGGCCAGCTTTACGCGGTCCCAAAAAACTGGGGCACGACTGGCTTTGCAGTGAACACCAGCAAGCTTGACGGCGCTCCGACTCCAACCACATGGAAAGAGTTCTGGGACCTTACTATGGAAGGTTACTCAGGCCGGACAATGGTGCATGATTACCAACTCACCACCATCGGTAATGCACTGAAATACTTCGGCTACTCCTTCAACTCGGTCGATGAGAAGGAACTGGCGGATGCCGAGAAATTGTTGCTGGATGCCAAACCGCATCTGTTTGCAATCTCGTCGGATTATCAGCCACCGATGCGTAACGGTGACGCCTGGATGACGATGTGCTGGACAGGTGACGGCAAGCAGATGAATGTCGACATGCCTGAAATCGCCTACGTTCTGGGAACTGAGGGCGGTGAACTCTGGTCCGACTACTACGCCATTCCTAAGGGCGCACCCCATATGGATGCCGCTTATGCCTTGATCGACTTCCTGCTGAACCCGGAAGTTAATGCGAAAGAAGTCCTCGCTCACGGCTATCCATCGGCTGATGCTCGCACCAATGCGTTGCTGCCGAAGGAACTACTGGAAGATCCGATCCTTTATCCGGCAGCTGACCTTCTGAATGCACTCGAGTTCGGCGCGGCAGCTACACTAACAGATCCAAACCGTGCCGAGTTGCTCGCCCGCTTCAAGTCGGCCTAAGCGCCAAGGTCGCCAATATCGGAAAAGACGAGGACAAAATGACCGAACGAGGCAGAAAAGCACTGTTGCTGGCTCCAGCAGGAATATGGCTTTTGGTAATGCTAGCCCTTCCTCTGCTGGTCGTCTTCGTCTTTTCCTTTGGCGAACGGGGTGCCGCCGGAGGCTACGTTCCAGCGTTCACTTTGGAACAATATGCCAACCTTCCTGCGCGATGGACGGCGTTTAAGAACACTTTGATCCTTGCACCACTGGGGACTATCGCTGCGTTGGTAATTGCCTACCCGCTCGCCTACTTTCTTGCAGTGCGTTGTTCACCAAAGTGGAGAACTTCGCTGTTGATCCTAGTGATCGTGCCGTTCTGGACATCGATCCTGATCCGGTCATACGCTTGGATTTTCATCCTTGGGGGGCGTGGCTTGCCCGCTTTACTGGAGTCGATCGGCATCGATGATATCCGCCTGATAAATACGCCGTTCGCTGTGCTTGTCGGGATTGTCTATGGGTATCTACCTCTGATGGTTTTCCCGATTTTTGTAAGCTTAGACAAACTGGATAAACGCCTTCTGGAAGCATCGGCTGATCTCGGCTCTACCCCATGGCGTACGTTCCGTCAGGTGACACTTCCTTTGTCGGTACCTGGTATCGCAACTGGCTGCATGCTGGTCTTCATCTTGCTGATGGGCGAGTTTCTGATCCCAGCGATCTTGGGCGGCGGAAAGGTCTTTTTCGTCGGAAATGCGCTGGTGGACCTGTTCCTGCAGTCTCGGAACTGGGCGTACGGATCGGCGGTCGCAATGACTTTGGTTGTCGTAATGCTTGTCACTGTCTCAATTTACATGAAATTCATCTCGCGCCTGGGTGGCCAGCGCCAAGATGTCTCGCTGATGTGAGGGTCCGATGCGCTTATACGCGATTTGCGTCTACCTTTTTCTCTATATTCCAATCGGCATCATCGCGCTTTTCAGCTTTAATGCCGGACGACACGCAAGCCAGTTCATGGGGTTCTCGACCCAATGGTATGGTAAAGCGCTGAACAACCCATTTGTAATGGACGCGCTCGAGACCAGTCTGCTTGCGGCATTCATAACTGCTTGCCTCGCATCCACTCTCGGAACCATGGCGGCCATCGCTTTACAAGGGGTTAAGGGATGGCTCCGAACTTTGTTTGATGCGATGATTTATATTGCGATAATGATACCCGGTATCGTCATCGGCATCGCGACACTCATTGCCCTGGTCACTGTATTCGGCTGGCTAAACCCGCTTCTTGCAAGCCTATGGCCCGATGGAGCAAATCCCCCGCAACTTTCCATGGGGATGCCCACGCTTGTCGCCGCACACACCATGTTCACAATGGCGCTGGTCATAATCATCGTACGTGCAAGGCTATCGGGTATGGACCGCGCGCTCATGGAAGCTTCGGCTGACCTCTTTGCGACGCCCTGGGGCACCTTTCGACAGGTGACCCTGCCGTTGATAGCACCGGCAATTTTGGCAGGCTTCCTGCTCAGCTTCACTTTCTCATTTGATGATTTCATCATCGCGTTCTTCGTAGCTGGCTCAGAAACAACCCTGCCAATCTACATATTCTCATCCATCCGGCGCGGCGTAACACCCGAGATCAATGCCATCGGCACTATGGTTATGGGCGCGTCGCTCTTGTTGCTCGTAGCAGCGCAGCTGCTTTTGCGCCGAGGCGCCTCAAAATCGAATAATTAAATAAAGGAGCCAAGTGACATGCGGCTTGCAGGTAAGGTCGCGCTCGTTACGGGCGCGGGATCAGGAATTGGTCGGGCGGGTTCAATGGCAATGGCACAAGAGGGTGCGAATGTTGTGGTAACCGATCGCGATGCAACACTTGCTGAAGCCACTGTGGCCGCGATCGTTGCGCAGGGAAATCAAGCATCTGCCATACAGCTTGATGTGACCGATGACGATGCCCTTACCAAAGCCATAGACGAAGCAGTAAAAAACTTCGGTCGGCTTGACGTGTTGCACTCTCATGCTGGGTTGCAGATCGAAGGAACGCTGGAAGAAGTGGAACCAGATGGAATGGATGCTTCTTGGGCATTGAATGTCCGCGCTCACTTCATTGCCGCGCGCGCAGCCGTCCCCCATATGAAATCACAAGGTGGAGGCAGCGTGATCGTCACGGCCTCCAATTCGGGGGTTCAATACGACCGGGGTATGATCGCCTATGCGACTACAAAGCACGCAGCTGTTGCGATGGTCCGGCAGATGGCAGCCGACTACGCTGTCCATGCAATCCGTTTCAATGCCCTTTGTCCAGGATTTGTAGACACCCCCTTCAATGCAGGCTTCGAAAAGCAGATGGGTGGCCGTGCCAAACTGGAAAGCTACATCGAGCAGGCGATCCCTATGAGTCGGTGGGCGACAGTTGAAGAGATTGGCCATGGGATCGTCTATTTAGCTTCAGATGAATCCGCTTTTATGACGGGGCAAGCCTTGGTTATCGATGGCGGTGAATGCATTTAGTGATGGGTTAGACCGGATCTGTTGCAAACTTTTGACCGTTGACGCTCATAAGTGCTTCGAGTGAATGGATATCGAAATATTGAAGTCGAAAGTCAGTTTTTATGATCTCTTTCAAAGGCGCGCAGTATCCGAAGGATGTGACCCTCTTCGCTGTGTTCTTA
>NZ_JBQFTH010000030.1:0-4782 GCF_056538565.1 Ruegeria sp. BG11
CGAAAGTCAAAATCTCCATCAATTCAAAAATGAGCTTCTAAAAAGAGAACAAACCATAAGGGCCAAAGAAGTCGCGGCAATGAGAATACAGAAAGAAACAGAACAGAAAGTCGCGGAAATACAAAGGCAGTATTTAGAAGAGTTAAATCGATTTGAGACAGAAGCAAACGAGCTGAGGAAAGCAAAAGAGTATGCACAAAACGGCTTTCAAAGATTAAAAAGGAAGATAGAGTCACAAACCCCAACAACAGAGAGGGACAAATAATCCCTTTGTCAGAGTTAACAATCAGTTGAAGAACAACCCGAAAAAGCTGCCGCGCAAGGCGGCCCTATCAGCCCTTTCGGCTGCGCCGACCCCTACCCATTTCGACTCGATTTTCGAGTGATTTGAGCATTGTTTGTGGTCGCTTTCCGTGGAGTTTTTTCTCGTACCCTTTCGGGCTGCCCTGCGCTGTGTGTAAAGGCTTTCGCCCCCCGTCCGAGTCACACAACACTAATCAGTTATTCCTTTTCCGCTTGTCCCCGTCTAGCAGCTACAACAGGGCGGTTTTATCGTGCTTTCGCAAGTTCTGATTAGTGCCTTTACCTGCCACCTATCGGACTTCCCTTGGTCGGTGGCTGATGCGCGTCGCTCTGTCCAAAACATCTTGATCCAAACAGAGTGCAGGAATACTTGAAGTGCTTTAACGATATGGGCTATCATGAAAGGACTTACACAGGCCGTCAAACCAGTAAGTATTCCGAAATAAACCGCCTTGCAGGGCGGTTTTTTCACATCTGGAGAAAGAGATTAATCCCAAAAGCGTTTGATCTCAATGCTGATCTTCTTAGATCTGGTGATCATCCAACAAAAAAGCCTCCCTAATGGGAGGCTTTTTTGTTTCTAGTGTTCGTGTAGAACAATGCGGCTCTATCTGTCAGTTCACACAAAGTGCCGTTATGGTAAATGAGCACTTAACACAACGAGATTTATGCTCAATTCAGCACGGAATTCAACTTTATTCATATTCACAATAAGAGTAAAATCCCAAAAAAATGAGATACTGCTTCCAAGTAAGGGGGCATATGATATTTGGTAAGGATACCAATGATATTTACTTATACATGTCCTAAATGCAAAAAAGAGCGAGCTATTGCCCGAATAAAAAGAACATTTCCTGAAAGGGCATTTTTCAAAAGAAATCAAACAAAATGCCAGTGCCAACACTGTCAGCATGTTTTCTTCATCAATTGTTCGGCATGAATACCCCTTCCGAACAATTGATGAAATTAAGCCAAACAATTTTGGTAGTCATTATGCGTTATATGTTAAATGGGGAAGATAGCACCTGAAAACACCGCTCTCACGCCCTCAGACGCTCCAGAAACCACTTTTCAACATCTAGATAGGTTTAGTTACGGCCAAACCGCACTGAAAGTTTGTGACGCTTTAAGGGCGATTTACAGGGCAAAGATGGCGCTGTTCGTTTGAAACAAAAAACGCCCTCTAAGGGGCGTTTTTCTAGGTTTTATCAAAAATGAAGTAATTTAAAGATGCAACATTGGGTTCATCTGTTGGTGCAAGATCCGGATAACAAAGATATCGAACTCTCGAACTCGATAAAAAATGGCGTGTTTCTGATGATCATGACGACGTACGCCAGAACGAAGTTCGGAGCAATCTCGACCAATGAATGGTGCCTCTGACAGAGTTTGTAAACATTGTTCCATTTCATCGGTGTAGTTGTCGGCTTGCTCTGCGCCAAAATTTAAAAAGGTATATTCGTAGATATCCCCAAAATCGTCTGCTGCTTTTTGGGAAAGTTTATACATGCAGCTTGGCCTTTCTTCTTGCTGCCACTTCTTTTAATGATAAGGAACACTCTCCGCTCGCCTCACCCTCATCGAGCGCTTTTCGCAGTAAGTCTTGTTGATTCTCTTGTTGTTCGAGTAGTCGCAATGCACTTCTCATCACTTCACTTGTTGAGCCGTAACGACCTGTTGCGATCATTTTTTCAATAAAGCCATCGAGCGATTCGCCAATGGTGACACTTGTTGTTCTACCCATAAAGCCACCTGTGTGAATTATTAACACAATTAGTATACAGCAAGTGATGGGTTTACTTTCTCTTTTTCGCAAGCTGCTTATCGCACCATGCGCTTATCTGTGGCGAGTAAAGCGCGAAAACACTAATCAACAACGCGATACCAATGATCACAAATAGGCCACTCATAAGAACCACCTCCCAAGAACATACCTACTCATAAGACTACCACGCCTTTGAGTTTTCCAAACTGAACATCCCCACACCAGGAAATCGGCGAAGCCGTTTTCTTGGTGTGGGGATGCGACAAGCGCAGCGCGTCAGTTCGGCGCCAAATGTTCGTTGTGAACATTCATCTTTCATCACGCTGTCACTTCATATCCCTATCAAATTCACTCAGCGTCCCTCCCTGTTTGCTCGCTCCGCATTGCAAATTTGGGAGAGACACTTCGCAAATTTCGAGGACGCTCACGCCCTCGCTAGGTTAGAACTTCGTTTAACCTAGCGAGGGCCTATAAAACAAATGATTCAGACATTTCACGCATATTAAATGACGCATATTAAATACGAAATTTGATTTTTAACCAAGTTCAGTGCATTATTTACTCAACGATGTGAATCAGTTTCATAGTGTGTCGCTACTTAAAGCGAGTTTGTTTTTCCCTGTTCAATCTGAAAATAAACAGAGGCCAGTCAGTCTCTTTTGAGCTTGGTTAATGTCCACCGGAGCAGTTAATTCCGAGGCGCTTAATCGCGTTATACAGTTCTCAACTGGTAAAATGAGACGGTGCTTTGAACGTCATTCAAAGAAAATGGAAGAGGAAAACGGTCAGGTAATCCTTGTGCCCAACAGCACTAAACTGGCGAATAGGCATTAAGTTGTCGCTGTCTCGAATGTTCGAGATTGTATGTTCTTACAAGGAAAAACAATGTCATACACTTACAACCAAAGAGAGAATATTCGCACCTCATTTGAGGTCGAAAAACTCTATAACACTCACAAAGGTTTTATTGGCCGCCTCCCAGAGGTTGAATACAAACAATCCAATGGAACATGGCAAAGTGCCGGTTCGCGATGGTTAATCAACGTCGACGATATACAAACCATCATGGACGAAGGTTTTAAAAGCACTCAACTCTAATGACTGACTTCGATGTTCAAAGCGAACTTTCAGCCCTGAAAGCTCAAACACAATCCATACGGAAACGCTCTTATTCCGCTCGTAAATCACGCCTCGACAAATACAAGCATCAACTCTTAGAGCTACATCAAGCTGGCGCAACAGGCGCAGAGCTTCAGCGTTGGCTTCGCACCAATAAACGGAACAAAGTGGACCATTCAACCGTTCTCAGATGGTTAGAAAAAAATGGCTAAATTTGCAAAGAACGTAGATCCCAAAGCCGTTGCTGAAAAGCAGGCCGCGAACGTTATGAAGCAGATGCAGGGGAAAAATCTAGCGAGCGTTGGCACCGTTCGTAACTACGAAGAACGTCTGTCGATTGTGGCCCAATACGCCAATGCAGAATTTAAATGTGGGCTGAGGGATTTAACGGTCGAACAGGCACACCTGTATTTGACCGATAGAGCCGCTGAAGTGGGGCAAAAAACCTTAGATATGGAGCGTCAGGCGATTCAATCGATGATGCAAAATGTCACGGGAAAACTAGGCCAAACGGAAAAGCTGGACGTTATAAAATCCGAGCATAAACAAATTCTTTCCTCTCGCTCTTACACCAATGAACAAATTCAAATGGTGGTCAACGCCCAAACCGAACGCAACGCGCTCGCGACTGAAATCGCTCACGCTGCAGGACTTCGAGCGCATGAACTTCATACTCTGCAACGCATCGAAGAACGCAAACCCGACCCAAGGCCAGCACTAAAAGAAAAATTCACTGGTCGAGATGGAGAGCGTTACACCGTAAAGGGAAAAGGCGGCCTTGTCCGTGAAATTCTCATTCCCCAAAGCCTTGCCGAAAGATTGGAAGAGCGCAGACTGAATCAACCGATGCAAATTACCGATCGAGGAGTGAACTACACCAGTTATTACGACATTAATGGCGGTAATCGTTGGTCCAGTTCTTTCTCCGCGGCATCAAATCGAGCATTAACTTGGAGTGCCGGAGCACATGGTCTAAGGCATAGCTACGCCCAAGAGCGAATGAATGAACTGCAAAAATCGATGGCCTATGAGAAAGCTCTCGAAGTGGTATCCCAAGAAATGGGACATTTTCGCCGTGATATTACGGAGGTTTATCTGCGATGAGATGGTTTGTTTTGCTTGCCGTACTTGGCGGTATTTTCTGGACAGCAAACTGGAGCTATCACCAAATGGATCAAGCTGTTTTGATCACCGACTATTGGCAAGCCCAAGAGAATATCGAGCAATGGGGGCTAGTCAATTTTGAGGGAGACAAACCAATCGTATACGCCTTCACTAGCACCAACGGATTCTGGCCTATTTTCAAAGGATTGTGGCCTGTATGGGCGCTGTTCACCCTAATTTTTCTGATCCTAACCCCACTAACCATTTTCATCTATAACGGGATGAATAACCGCCAGATCACTGCAGCAAAAGAAGCACAAGCCGAAGCAATAGAACAGGCAGAAAAGAAAATTCAAGAGGCTAGAAACTACGAGAAAAAGACAAAAGAATGGGCAGAAGAAAAGGTCAACTCTGCCTACGAGGAACAAGGAAAACGCGTTCGAGCAGAACTGGAAAGCGAAAGTCAAAATCTCCATCAATTCAAAAAATGA
>NZ_JBQFTH010000031.1:0-4471 GCF_056538565.1 Ruegeria sp. BG11
CCCCGCCTTTCGGCGGGGTCTTTTAGTTTTATTCTGCGGCTTCTTCGTATGCTTCCATTGGTGGGCATGTGCAGACAAGGTTTCGGTCTCCGTATGCGTTGTCGACGCGGTTGACGGGGGACCAGTATTTGTCGACGCCCATGGAGCCCGGAGGGAAGCAGGCCTGTTCGCGGGTGTAGGGGCGGTCCCAGTCGCCGACCAGATCGCGCACCGTGTGGGGGGCGTTTTTCAGCGGGTTGTTCTCCGCGTCGATCTTGCCATCGATGATGTCCTGCGCCTCGGCCCGGATCGAGAGCATGGCGTCGCAGAAGCGGTCCAGTTCGTCCTTGGGTTCGGACTCGGTGGGCTCCACCATCAGGGTGCCCGCCACCGGCCAGGACATGGTCGGCGCGTGGAAGCCGCTGTCGACCAGACGTTTGGCGACGTCATCCACGGTGACATGCGCCGCCTCGTCCAGCGGACGGGTGTCGAGGATGCATTCATGCGCCACACGACCGGTCTCGGAGGTGTAGAGGATCGGATAGGCATCCTGCAGACGCGCCGCGATGTAGTTGGCGTTCAGGATCGCTACTTTGGTCGCCTGCGTCAGGCCCGCGCCGCCCATCAGAAGCACATAAGCCCAGCTGACCGGCAGGATCGAGGGTGAGCCGAAGGGCGCCGCCGAGACCGGACCCACAGCGGTGCCGTATTCCGGGTGGCCGGGCAGGTGCTCGGTCAGATGCGCCTTGACGCCGATCGGACCCATGCCGGGGCCGCCACCGCCATGGGGGATGCAGAAGGTCTTGTGCAGGTTCAGGTGGCTGACGTCGCCGCCGATGTCACCGGGACGCGACAGACCCACCATGGCGTTCATGTTGGCGCCGTCGATATAGACCTGACCGCCGTGATCATGGGTGATCTGGCAGACCTCCTGCACGGTGGTCTCGAACACGCCATGGGTCGAGGGGTAGGTGATCATGCAACCGGCCAGATGATCCGAGTGCTTCTCAGCCTTGGCGCGGAAGTCGTTCAGATCAATGTTGCCATTCTCATCCGCCTGCACCGGCACAACCTGCCAGCCCACCATCTGGGCCGAGGCCGGGTTGGTGCCATGCGCCGAGGTTGGGATCAGGCAGACATTGCGGTGCCCTTCGCCGCGGGCGAAGTGATAGTTACGGATGGTCAGCAGGCCTGCATATTCGCCCTGCGCGCCCGAGTTGGGCTGCTGCGAGATCGCGTCATAGCCGGTGATCTGGCACAGCTTGTCGTTCAGATCGGCAATCATCTCGTGATAGCCCTGCGCCTGATCTTCAGGGCAGAACGGGTGCAGATTGCCGAACTCGGGCCAGGTGACCGGGATCATCTCGATCGTGGCGTTCAGCTTCATGGTGCAGGAGCCCAGCGGGATCATTGCCCGGTCCAGCGCCAGGTCGCGGTCGGCCAGACGGCGCATATAGCGGGTCATCTCGGCCTCGGCCCGGTTCTTGTGGAAGATCTCGTGGGTCAGATAGGGCGTCTCGCGCAGCGCGTAGTCCGGCAGGCGGTACTGCTTGTTCGAGCTGTCGTCTGTCTTGTCGATGCCAAAGGCCCCCCAGACAGCTTCGATGGTCTCGGGGCGGGTCTGTTCGTCCAGGCTGATGCCCACACGTGTATCGCCGACCTTGCGCAGGTTGACGCCCCGGGCGACGGCTGCCTCCATGACGGTCTTCTGCAGGTGGCCGACCTCAACGGTGATGGTGTCGAAGAACACCTCGGGTTCGACCGAGAAGCCCGCCTCTTCCAGGCCAGCGGCCAGGCGCGAGGTCTTGCGGTGTACCGATTGCGCGATGGCCTTGATGCCGTCGGGGCCGTGATAGACCGCATACATCGAGGCAATCACCGCCAGCAGCGCCTGCGCAGTACAGACGTTCGAGTTCGCTTTCTCGCGGCGAATATGTTGCTCGCGGGTTTGCAGCGCGAGGCGATACGCTTTGTTGCCGCGGCTGTCGATGCTGACGCCGATGATCCGGCCCGGCATGGACCGCTTCAGCTTGTCGGTGGTCGCCATGTAAGCGGCGTGCGGGCCGCCATAGCCCATCGGAACGCCAAAGCGCTGGGTCGAACCGATGGCAATGTCGGCACCCATCTCACCCGGTGACTTCAGCAGCGCCAGCGACAGGATATCGGCAGCAACAATGGCGATCGCCTTATGTTCGTGCAGCGCGGCGATTTCCGATGTGAAGTCGCGCACATGGCCATGGGTGCCCGGGTATTGGAAGATCGCGCCAAAGACCGCGCCCGCATCCAGCGTGTCCGGATCGGCGACCTGCACGTCGATGCCCAGAGGCTCGGCGCGGGTTTTGATCACCGCGATGGTCTGCGGGTGGCAGTTCTTGTCGACGAAGAAGGCGGCGTTGTTGGCCTTGGACCGACCGCCGCGCTTGGCCATCGCCATGGCTTCGGCCGCCGCTGTGGCTTCGTCCAGCAAGGACGCGTTCGCCACGTCCAGCCCGGTCAGGTCGCTGACCATGGTCTGGAAGTTCAGAAGCGCCTCAAGACGGCCCTGGCTGATCTCGGGCTGATAAGGCGTATAGGCCGTATACCAGGCCGGGTTTTCCAGAATGTTGCGCAGGATCGGCGCAGGCGTGGTGGTGCCGTAATAGCCCTGACCGATCAGCGAGGTCAGAACCTTGTTCTTGCTCGCCACCTCTTTCATGTAGAACAGCGCATCGCGCTCGGTCATCGCCGGACCCCAGTCCAGCGGCTCTTTCTGGCGGATCGCCGGCGGGACGGTGGCGTCGATCAGCTGGTCCAGCGTCTTGAAGCCGATCACCTTGAGCATGTCGCGCATCTCGGTCGGGCTGGGACCAATGTGGCGGCGATTGGCAAAGTCATAGGCTTCGTAGTCAGTCAGTTTGAAAGCCATTGCAGCGCTCCTATGAATAAGTCAGGTCGGGCGGAGACCACGCAGGTCCCCGATACATCATCACGAGCCGGTCCGGCCCGAACGGGCGGAGCCCCATTCAGGGCTCCGGTCTGGATCAGCCGATGAAGTCCTTGTAGCCGGCCTCATCCATCAGATCTTCCAGCTGCGACGCGTCGGTGATCTTGATCTTGTAGATCCATGCCTCACCTTCGGGGTCTTCGTTCAGCGCGCCAGGATTGTCGGCCAGCGCCTCGTTGACCTCGACGATCTCGCCATCAACCGGGGCATAGAGCTCGGACGCCGCCTTGACGGATTCGATCACGCCGATCTCGCCGTCTTTCTCGAACTCGTCACCCACTTCCTGCTGCTCCACGAAGACCACATCGCCCAGCTGCTCGGCGGCATGTTTGGTGATGCCCAGAGTGGCCGTGTCGCCGTTCACGTCGATCCACTCGTGCTCTTCGGAATAATAGGTTGCCATCTTGTCTCTCTCCTGACTTCAACGCTTGTAATTCTGGGTGACGAAGGGCAGCGCCACGATCTCGGCCGGTTGTGGCTTGCCCCGAATGATCAGATTGACGGTCTCGCCCGGCTCACCATGGCCTGCGGACACATAGCCCATCGCAACGGGGCCACCGACCGTCGGGCCAAACCCGCCCGAGGTGATCTGGCCAATGGTGTTGCCTTCCGCGCACTGGATCTCAACGCCCTGACGCGCAGGCGCGCGGCCCTCGGGCTTGATGCCCACCAGCTTGCGGGATGCGCCCTCGGCCAGTTCGCGTTGGATGCGCTCGGCCCCCGGGAACCCGCCTTCTTCCTTGCGGCGCTTCTGGATCGCCCAGCTCAGCGAGGCTTCGATCGGCGAGGTGCTCTGGTCGATGTCATTGCCATAGAGGCACAGCCCCGCCTCCAGCCGCAGGCTGTCGCGCGCGCCCAGACCGGCCGGTTCGCAATCCTCATGCGCCAGGAAGGCCCGCGTGATCTCAATGGCCTTGTCCTCGGGAATCGAGATCTCGTACCCGTCCTCACCGGTATAGCCCAGGCGCGAGATACGGCATTCGACGCCGTTGATATCGGCCACGGTGGTTTCCATGAACTTCAGATCGCGGGCGGCCGGGCAAAGCTCACCCACAACGTTCTCCGCTGCGGGGCCTTGCACGGCGACCAGCGCGCGGTCGAAGATCTCGGTCACTTCGACGCCTTCGAGGTGCGCGCGCATATGCGGGATGTCCTGATGGCGCAGCGCCGCGTTCACCACCACAAAATAGTGATCGCCCGCATTCGACACGATCAGGTCATCCATGATCCCGCCGTCTTCATTCGTAAAGAACCCGTACCGCGCCTTGCCTTCCTTCAGCGTCGCATAAGCCTGCGGGCAGAGCGCCTCGAGCTTCTCGCCCACATTCTCACCGCGCAGGGTCACCTGACCCATATGGCTCACATCAAACACAGCCGCCTTCTCACGACACTGCTTGTGCTCCCCCATAATCCCCAACGGATACTGAACAGGCATCTCCCAGCCCGCAAAATCAACCATCTTTCCACCCAACTCAACATGAAGAGAGTAAAGTGGAGTGCGATTCGGTG
>NZ_JBQFTH010000032.1:0-3750 GCF_056538565.1 Ruegeria sp. BG11
ATATCGCTGACTGTGAATGGCATGTCTGTGAGCGGTGATGTTGAGGGTCGGACGTTATTGTCTGGTTTTTTGCGGGATCATTTGTCTTTGACGGGGACGCATGTTGGCTGTGATACGGCGCAATGCGGGGCCTGTGTGGTGCATGTAAACGGCGAGGCCGTGAAGTCGTGCAACATGCTGGCGGTTGAGGCTGACGGGGCCGAGGTCGGCACGATTGAGGGTCAGGCCTCCGAGGATGGGACGCTCAACACGATCCAGCAGGCGTTTCAGGATCACCACGGGCTGCAATGCGGCTTCTGCACACCGGGCATGGTGATGAGCGCGGCGGCCTTGCTGAAGGACAATCCGCGCCCGTCCGAGGCCGAGATCCGCAAGTATCTGGAAGGCAACCTGTGCCGCTGCACGGGCTATCACAACATCGTCAAGGCGATCATGGCCGCTTCGGGCCAGGACGTCAGCAGCATCGCCGCCGAATAAGCGGCCCGAGGGAGGAGAACAAGCAATGCCCAAAGACAGTGGCATCGGAGCCAGTTCCAAGCGGCGCGAGGACGTGCGCTTTCTGACCGGAGCAGGCAATTACACCGACGACATCAACGTGGCCGGACAGGCCTATGTTCATTTCCTGCGCTCGGATATCGCGCATGGCCGGATCACCAGCCTTGATACCTCGGCGGCCGAGGCCATGCCGGGCGTGGTCAAGGTGTTCACCGGCAAGGATTTCGAAGGCGTGGGCGGCATGCCCTGCGGCTGGGAGGTGACCGACAAGCACGGCGCGCCCATGCAGGAGCCTGCGCATCCCATTCTGGCCCAGGGCAAGGTGCGCCATGTGGGCGATCCCATCGCCGCCGTTGTGGCCGACAGCCTGGAGCAGGCGCGTGATGCGGCCGAGGCGATTGACCTCGAGATCGAGGAACTGCCCGCCGTGATCGACATGAAGGCCGCGGCGCAAGAGGGCGCGACGCTGGTCCATGACGATCTGAAGAACAACATCTGCTATGATTGGCAGCTGGGTGAAGCGGATGACGCCAAGGTCAATGAGGTCTTCGCCAATGCGGCCCATGTGACCACGCTGGATCTGGTCAACAACCGCCTGGTCGCTAACCCGATGGAACCGCGCGTGGCGGTGGGTGAGTATAAGCGGGGCACGGATGAGTACACGCTCTATACCACCTCGCAGAACCCGCATGTGATCCGCCTGCTGATGTGCGCCTTTGTGCTGGGTCTGCCCGAGCATAAGGTCCGCGTTGTGGCCCCGGATGTAGGCGGTGGCTTTGGCACCAAAATCTTCCACTATGCGGAAGAGGCGTTCTGTACCTTCGCCGCCAAGGCCTGCAACCGGCCTGTGAAGTGGACCTCCAGCCGGTCCGAGGCGTTCATGTCGGACGCCCATGGTCGGGATCATGTCAGCAAAATCGAACTGGCGCTGGATGCAGACAACAACTTCATCGGGTTGCGGACCAACACCTACGCGAACCTTGGGGCGTATCTGTCGACCTTCTCCAGTTCCGTGCCCACATGGCTGCACGGCACACTGATGGCAGGCAATTACAAGACGCCGGTCATTCAGGTGAATGTGAAGGCGATGTTCACCAACACAGTGCCGGTGGATGCCTATCGCGGCGCGGGCCGGCCCGAGGCGACGTTCCAGTTGGAACGCGTGGTGGATAAAGCTGCGCGCGAGCTGGGAGTCGATCCGATTGCCCTGCGCCGTCAGAACTTCATCACCCAGTTCCCCTATGACACGCCGGTCGCTCTGACCTATGACACCGGGGATTACAACGGGACCATGGATAAGCTGGAAGCCGCGGCTGATCTGGCCGGTTTTGCCGCGCGCCGTGCGGCAAGCGAGGCCAAGGGCAAGCTGCGCGGTCTGGGCATCAACTGCTATATCGAGGCGTGCGGCATTGCGCCCTCGAACATCGTTGGCATGCTGGGGGCCCGAGCGGGTCTCTATGACGCGGCGACCGTGCGGGTGAATGCCACCGGCTCGATCAGCGTCATGGTTGGCGCACATAGCCATGGGCAGGGGCATGAGACCGCCTTCCCGCAGGTTGTGGCCGACATGATCGGCATCGACGAGTCGATGGTCGAGATTGTGCATGGCGACACCTCGAAGATCCCGTTCGGCATGGGCACCTATGGCTCGCGCAGCCTCGCGGTCTGTGGCTCGGCCATGGTGAAGGCCACCGAGAAGGTGATCGACAAGGCCAAGAAGATCGCAGCCCACCTGCTGGAGGCGTCTGAGGCCGATATTGAGCTGAAGGACGGTCAGTTCAGCGTGGCAGGCACCGACAAGTCGGTGGCCTGGGGCGACGTGACCCTGACAGCTTATGTGCCGCATAACTTCCCGCTGGAGGTTGAGCCGGGGCTGGAGGAGACCGCGTTCTACGACCCGGCCAACTTCACCTTCCCCTCGGGCGCTTATGCCTGCGAGGTCGAGCTGGACCCCGAGACCGGTCAGGTCAGCATCGAGGCCTTCACTGCGGCGGATGACTTTGGCAACATCGTCAACCCGATGATCGTGGATGGCCAGGTTCATGGCGGCATCGGTCAGGGTATCGGCCAGGCTCTGCTGGAGAACTGCGCCTATGACGAGAATGGCCAGCTGTTGAGCGCGTCCTTCATGGATTACGCCATGCCGCG
Source organism: Ruegeria sp. BG11 (assembly GCF_056538565.1). Classification (NCBI taxonomy): domain Bacteria; kingdom Pseudomonadati; phylum Pseudomonadota; class Alphaproteobacteria; order Rhodobacterales; family Roseobacteraceae; genus Ruegeria; species Ruegeria sp. BG11. The sequence continues at coordinate 2,644 of NZ_JBQFTH010000032.1, forward strand.
CGCCGATGATGTGCCCTTCTACGGCGTGGATCATTCCAGCCAGACGCCCTGTACGCATAACCCGCTGGGGGTGAAGGGCTGTGGTGAGGCCGGGGCGATCGGCTCTCCGCCGGCTGTGGTCAATGCGGTTCTGGATGCGATGAATTCGGGCGGCAAGGCGGCGGATCACATCGACATGCCAGTAAGCCCGTCGCGCGTTTGGGCAGCGATGAACAGCTGAGTTGAGAGGGTGGACCGGGGGCCAGCCCCCGGACCCCCGAGGTATTTTTGGCCAGATGAAGAGCGGATCTGCGCTCTTCGGAAAGGAAAAGCGGAATGTACAGTTTCGAGTTTGAGAAGCCCTCGAGCATTGCCGACGCGGTTGCTGCGTTGGGGGCCGAGGATGCGCAGCCATTGGGCGGGGGTCAGACGCTGATCCCGACGCTGAAGCAGCGCCTGGCGGCGCCATCGGTGCTGGTCAGCATGGGTGGGATTGCCGAGATGCAAGGGGTCTGTGTCGAGGATGACGGCTCGGTCGTCATTGGCGGGGCGACGCCCCATGCCACGGTGGCGCGTGAAGCGGCGGGATCGTATCCGGCGCTGGCGGCTTTGGCGGGTCAGATCGGTGACCCGGCGGTGCGCAATCGTGGCACCATTGGCGGGTCGGTGGCCAACAATGATCCGGCGGCCTGTTATCCGGCGGGTGTGCTGGGCTCGGGCGCGACCATCGTGACCAACGCGCGGCAGATCGCGGCGGATGACTTCTTTCAGGGCATGTTTGCCACCGCGCTGGATGAGGGTGAGATCATCACCTCGGTTCGGTTCCCGGTGCCGCAGGCGGCGAGCTATCAGAAGTTCCTGCAGCCTGCGTCCCGGTTTGCCCTGGTTGGCGTCTACGTGGCGCGCTTTGCGGAGGGTGTCCGTGTGGCCGTGACCGGCGCCAGCGAAGACGGCGTGTTCCGGTGGGCCGAGGCCGAAGAGGCCCTGAACAAATCCTTCAGCGTCGAGGCGTTGATGGGGCTGAGTGTCAACCCGATGAACATGATCGCCGACCTGCATGGCAGCAAAGACTACCGCGCGCATTTGGTTGGGGTGATGACTAAACGCGCCGTCCAAGACTGCTCGTAA
>NZ_JBQFTH010000033.1:0-3373 GCF_056538565.1 Ruegeria sp. BG11
CCCCGAGACACGCAGCGGCTTTCCTTATCATGGTCGGGGTCGACGGACGCCGATTGCATCTGAACTGCTTCAATCGCTCAAAGACCAGCGCAACGCAGACTATGCCGCTTTGGGGGAGACCCTTCGCAGCCATGCCGTTGGTGTCGAACATGGCATTTTCCGAACCCAATACCCAGGGCGGGCCGAGACCCTGGGCTCCTATGTAACGGCTGTTCTCGGCGCAGCCAAAACCCTGGTGCGGGACGGGGTTCTCAGATCAGAGGAAATCGACGTGGAACAGCAAGTCTCACAGGACATGGACCCGGCAAAGGCACCGGGTATTAATACGGAACTTCAGGCCATCAACTCAGACATTCGCAGCTTCATCCAGGGCATGTCCGATAAGGTTGGGGCCATGGAGGATGAAGATCAGCGCAGCCAGGCCGAGGCTGCGATGTCGCGTGTTCTTTGGAATTATGAACCGCTGATGGATGAGGAGACCAAAGCGTTCTTTGGGAAACGTCTGGAGCGGGATGATGAGATTGAGGTCTGCCGGGATGACACCGACCCCGTCCGCCAACGCCGGGCAGCAGAGCGGGATGCAGCAGACCCGACGCAGACACAGGCTCTGGGACAGGAGCGCACGCCTGCAGATGATCCACGCGGGCTGGCAACAAAAGCCGCTCTGAATGAAGCGGACCGGAAGGTGGCCGAGCGGTTTGAGGCCATGGATATGAATGGGGATCTGGCCCTGTCGCGCATCCGCAACGGGCGTGATGTGGATCGTGAGACCCGGGAGAAGTGGTTTGAGCGGGATGTTCAGACTTTGGCGAATACCCATTCGCTCAGCGAGAAACAGGCGCGGGAGGATATGAAGGCGGCCTATAAAGATGCTGCAGAGATCTACCGGGATGCCCGCGGCGAGATCCGTGACATCAACCGGGCCTTTGCCGAGGGCAGGGGGGACGATTTCCTGCAAGAGAAGATCAAGGCTGGCGTTCAGACCGAAATCCAGACCATGAAGGGGCAGGGCTTTGATCGGGCCGCGATCGGTGGGCGCCTTCTTGAGATCGAGGACCGTGTGCATGAGCGCGTGACAGGTCGTGCAGCAGACCGGACAGAGGATAGCGATCGTTCTGCAGTCACCCGGCAAACGGGGATGGCTGATTCCAGAACAGCAGCACCCGCTGATGCGCCTGCGCAGAAGATCGATCTTGAGCAAGGTGTGCGGGGTGAGATTGTCCTGACCGGGTCCGCTCGCTTTGACAAGAAGGATGAGGACAGCCTGTCGCCCTTTGTGGATCTGAAGGTAGAGGGCCTCGACAAGCCATACCGGGTCTGGGGTGTTGATGTGCCTGACATGATGCAACGCGAGAACCTTGTCATCGGCGACACCGCCACGCTGGCCCATGACGGGTACAAGAGGGTGACGGTCACAAAAAAGGACCGGGAGACCGGTGAGATGAAAAACATCCCGGCCCAACGCCGCGCCTGGAAGGCCACGGATATTGAGCGCGTGCCACGTGAACAGGGCAGGGCAACCGATCATGACCTTTCGGACAGGAAGCTCAACGAGATTGCGGAATTCTGGTCGCGTAACACTGTAAATATTGAGGAACACCAGGTCGAAACCGCTGTGACCGGCACCATCGTGGATGCAAAGGAAGCGCTGGTTGATCCCAATGACCCGAAGAGCAGGTCTTTCTATGTTGATATGAACGTTGATGGCCGGGACGTGCCGGAGCGGATCTGGGGCACGGCTCTGCAGGACCAGATGGCGCGGAACAATATCCGGGTCGGGGACAGGGCCACTTTTGTTGAAGCGGGTACAGAAAAGGTCACCCGGTCGCGCAGGAACCCGGTCACAGATGAGCCGGAGCGCTTCAACATGACCCGCAAGGCCTGGGATGTGAAAGACATCGACCGTCAGATTGACCGCGACCCCGAGGTGCAGGAGCGCCGCCGTCGCGAACGACAGGAGCGGGCGAAAGGCGATCGGGGGTTCAGCCGGTGAGCCGCCATCTGGAGAGCACCCTGACCCGGGTGTTTGGAGAGGGCTTGCTCTGCGACCCACGCCTGTCGGAGATTGTTCTGAACCCGGACGGGAGGGTCTGGATCGAGCGCAGCGGCGATCCTGCGATGCGTCAGCTGGACGAGCCTCTCAACGAAGATGACGCGCAGGCGCTGGCACAGGACCTGGCCGGGGACAATCCGATCTCATCCAGGAAACCGCTGGCCGGTTCTCAGTTCGAGATTGCCGGGTCACTTTGGCGCGCTCAGGTTGCCGTAAAACCCGCCATTGAGAGTGGGGTGGCCTTTGCCCTGCGCAGGGCTGTGGCCCAGGAACTGTCGCTTGATCAGCTCATGGCCGGGCTGCCTGACCTCGACGCCAACATGTCCGACCTGAAACCAGGCACCGATCCGGCGGATGCGGCGGTATTCGAAGCCTATGAGACTGGCGGCTTCGGGGCCTTTCTGCAGGCCGCGGTCAAAGCAAAGTGGAACATCCTGCTGTCAGGGGGAACATCCTCGGGCAAGACAACCTGGCTGCGCGCCTGTCTGGCCGAGGTCGATCCTTCTGAGCGGATCATGACCATCGAGGACGTTCTGGAGATCCGGCCCGGTCAGCCCAACGCTGTGTCTCTGGTGGTCAGCCAATACGCGACAAGTCGCGATCTTCTCAAAGCCTGCCTCCGGTTCCGGCCGGAGCGGATTATCCGGAGCGGATTATCATGGGGGAGCTGCGCGGTGCGGAAGCCTATGACTTCCTGTCTGCGATCAACTCCGGTCATCCCGGTGGCATCTCTACGCTTCACGCCGCGTCCCCGGACGCGGCGCTTTCGCGTCTGGCGCTCATGGTCATGCAGGCCGACACCGGGCTGACCTATTCCGAGATCCTCCAGTACTGCCGCTCGATGATCGATGTCATCATCCAGTTCCGCAAAACAGGAGATCAAAGACACCCAACAGCCGTCAGGGTGTTGCGGGGGCAATGAGCACCCGCTGTGGAGATACGGCTCCTTGAGGCTGGATAGGGTTGTTTTGAGACAACGAGTGATTATCGAGTGAACGGCCAGGGGTGTGGGGGATTGGTTCAAGCGCGAGCCTGCCGCATGAGTTCTTAAATCAGATGAGGCGAAGCGGTTTTGCGTGTTGGTTCCTTGGTACACCGGTATCCTGCGCTGGCAAACGGCGCGTTGGTACGTATTGGATTTATTATTGTACGTTCCCTGGGGGCTGCGGTGCCATATTTAGCAGTCTGCTAGAGTTCTGAAGGCACAACAACAGATGTGCTTCATTCGTGATGTGCTTCATTCGTGATGTGCTTCATTCGTGATGTGCTTCATTCGTGATGTGCTTCATTCGTGATGTGCTTCATTCGTGATGTGCTTCA
>NZ_JBQFTH010000034.1:0-3224 GCF_056538565.1 Ruegeria sp. BG11
GGGCTGGCCGGCGTCTTTCTGGCCTCGGGCTTCGGAGCCGGACAACCCCTTGAGGGCATCGGCTGGGAATTGTCGGCCATCGCGTCCGTCGTGGTGGGCGGCACTTTGTTGACGGGTGGGATGGGTTCGATCCCTGCGACGGTGGCAGGTGCGTTGTTGCTGGGGCTGGTCTTCAACGTTCTAAATTTTGAAAACGGTCAGGGCACCATCAGTTTCAGTGCCTATTGGCAGATGGTCATACGTGGAGGCTTTCTATTTGCGGTCATCCTTTTACAGTCTCGGGTTATTGCCAGGCAGCAGAAGGTCTTGGGTTCGTGAATCGCATAGAAAGTGTTTCAGCGCGGCTGTTCAACGTTCCGCTCGCAGAGGTCCTCGTCGATGCCAAACATGGGGATCACACGTTTTTTCAATTGATCACGGTCACCATTCAAACCTCGGATGGGGTCGAGGGGGTCGGGTATACCTATACCGGGGGCAAGGGTGGTCACGCCATTCTGGCGATGATCAAGCATGACCTGGCACCGTTCCTTGTAGGACAAGACGCCGAACAGATCGAAAGCCTGTACGATGCCATGCAGTGGCACGTGCACTACGTCGCACGGGGCGGGATCGCCTCGTTTGCCATCTCGGCCGTGGATATTGCACTGTGGGATATTCGCGGCAGAACGCAGAATGCGCCATTGTGGCAGATGGCCGGTGGAGCGTCGAAAAGGTGCAAGGCCTATGCCGGCGGGATCGACCTGAATTTCTCGTTGGAGAAACTGCTGCGTCAGACCGAAGGGTACCTTGCGCGTGGGTTCAACGCAGTCAAGATCAAGGTCGGTCAACCAGACCTGGCCGACGATCTTGCACGTGCCCGGGCGGTGCGCGAGATGCTGGGCCCGGACCGGTTCTTCATGGTTGACGCGAATTACTCTATGAGCGTCGAAGAGGCCATCGTGGCTGCCAGAGGGTTTACCGACTGCGATATTCTGTGGTTCGAGGAACCGACCATTCCAGACGACTACAAAGGTTATGGTCGGATTGTCGAAGCGACGGGCGTTCCCCTTGCCATGGGTGAAAACCTGCACACCATACACGAATTTGAATACGCCTTTGACGACGCGAAACTGAGTTTTATCCAGCCCGATGCCTCAAACTGCGGTGGAATCACCGGCTGGCTGCGCGTGGCCGCGCTAAGCGCACAGCACGGCATTCCGGTTTGCAGTCATGGGATGCAGGAGCTACACGTCAGCCTTGTTTCTGCGCAGCCCAACGCAGGCTGGCTAGAAGTACACTCATTCCCGATAGACCAGTACACGACCCGTCCGCTGGTTGTGGAAGATTGTTTGGCTGTGGCCCCGGATACCCCGGGAACAGGAGTGGAATTCAACTGGGACAAATTGAATGCGGAACACAAGGAGATGCATACATGACGACCCAGACGATCTCTGCGGCATACTACAGGGGCAACAAGAGCTTTGCTGTAGAGCAAGCCCAAGCGACAGATCCGGGCCCTGGCGAGGCTGCCATTCGCGTTGCCTATTGTGGGATTTGCGGGACGGATATGCACGTCTACCACGGCAACATGGATGCCCGTGTCGGCCTGAACCGGGTAATTGGGCATGAGATGTCAGGTGTCATAGAAGCGGTGGGCGAGGGCGTCGATACAGTAAAACCCGGCCAAAAGGTCGTTGTCCGACCGCTGGATCACTGCGGAGAATGCCCGGCCTGCAAACGGGGGCATCAGCATATCTGTCAGAACCTCAAGTTTCTCGGCCTCGATACCGATGGTGCCATGCAAGAGATCTGGACCGTTCCGGCCCACACCTTGCACGTTCTGCCGGATGACTTGCGCATGGATCACGCGGCGCTGATCGAACCGGTCGCCGTTGCCTGCCACGATGTGCGGCTGTCTGGCCTGCAAACAGGAGAGGACGTTGTCGTCATTGGCGGAGGCCCGATCGGCATTCTGGTTGCCATGGTTGCGCGGGACGCGGGCGGAAACGTTGTGATTTCCGAAGTGAACCAAAACCGTCTGGCGATTGCCGAAAAGCTTGGTTTCGACACGATCAACCCAACCGAAACCGATCTGGTGTCCACAATCAACGCGCGCACGGGCGACAAAGGTGCGGATGTGGTTTTCGAAGTGTCGGGAACGCAGCCCGGTGTTGATGCGATGACCGCCGTTGCCGCGACGCGGGCTCGGATCGTGATGGTCGCGATCCATGCCCAAAAGCCCCAGATCGACCTGTTCCAGTTCTTCTGGCGAGAGCTGCAACTGATCGGTGCTAGGGTCTATGAGCCAGAGGATTACGAGAAAGCCATCGCAGTTGTCGCCTCGGGCGGAGTGGACGCGGATGTCGTGATTACTGACGTCAGCCCTCTGGCAGACATTCAGGCCGCGTTTGAAGCACTGGATCGCAGTCCAACCGCAATGAAAAGCCTGATCGAAGTAGGACCGCATTCATGAGTGTTTTGCAAAGTTTCGACCTGGCGGGAAAGACGGCCCTTGTGACTGGGTGCAAACGCGGTATTGGGCGTGGCATGGCCGAGGCATTGGCATCGGCCGGAGCCGATATCATCGGAGTGTCCGCCTCGCTCGAGCTGTCCGGGTCGGATGTCGAAAAAGCCGTGACTGCGATTGGGCGCAAGTTCCGGGCTTACCAATGCGACTTCTCGGATCGCGCCGCGCTGCATGGGTTCGTTGATCAGTTGAGGGTCGACGGGCAAACCCCTGATATCCTTGTCAACAATGCGGGCACGATCAAACGCAAACCCGCTGCCGAACACCCGGACGACTGGTGGGACGAAGTGATTGAGGTGAACCTGTCCTCGCAGTTCGTTCTGTCTCGCGAGATCGGCAAGGACATGCTGGCGCGCGGATCGGGTAAGATCATTTTCACAGCTTCGCTGCTAACATTTCAAGGCGGTATTACCGTGCCGGGATATGCGGCTTCGAAAGGTGGGATTGGACAACTGACCAAGGCTTTGGCCAACGAATGGGCCGGGCAGGGCGTGAATGTGAATGCGATCGCGCCTGGCTACATCGCGACCGACAACACCCAAGCCCTGCGGGATGATCCGGTCCGATCGAAGTCGATCCTTGAACGAACACCCCAGGGCCGTTGGGGTACGCCTGGTGACTTTGCCGGACCGGTGGTCTTTCTGGCCTCTGCCGCGTCTGACTTCGTCAACGGTGAAATCCTTGTCGTCGACGGGGGCTGGATGGGGCGTTAGCACCG
>NZ_JBQFTH010000035.1:0-2674 GCF_056538565.1 Ruegeria sp. BG11
CGCCCTGACCGCATCCTGTTCCACACCTTGTCCATCTGCGAATAGCAACCCGCAGTTGAATGCGCTGTTGGCATCTCCAGACTCAGCTGCCGCACAAATCAACTCGGCGGCGCGCTGATAATCCTGCAAGACCATTTCGCCATACAGGTACATCAAACCGAGCCGGTTCTGCGCTAGCGCACTCCCCTGATCGGCTGCCGCACTAAAAAGCTCGACAGCACGGCGCATATCGCGCTCGGTTCCCAGACCCAACTCAAACAGGCGCCCGATGAAGAACGCGCCATCCGCGTCACCATCGTCAAACCCGGATTGGAACTCCTCGACTGCGCCTGAAACATTACCAGCTTCAAGAGCGGCTATGCCCGCTGGAACGTCCGCAAATGCAACACACGCGATAGATGCAGAAATTGCTCCGCTCAATGCAGCTCTTGAAACACGCATTCCTTAAGCCTTTGTTTAGAATCTATTTTCCAAGTCCATTAACAAAGGCTTGCCCCTCTCAGGGAGTACAATCCCGCTCCTCACAAGACCTATTTCGTTACAAACTGCGATCCTGCAATTGCTTCCCCCGCAACACCCTGACGGCTGTTGGTCGTCTTTGATCTCCTGTTTTGCGGAACTGGATGATGACGTCGATCATCGAGCGGCAGTATTGGAGGATCTCGGAATAGGTCAGCCCGGGCGGTTTGAAGCCCGGGCTGCAGCATTCCTTGATGTTGGGTCGGAGAAGGTGTGCGGCAACACCTTCTCTCGTTCCCCTCAGACGACGTTGATGGTTTCTTCGATCCACACGGTAGCGGTTCCGCTTGTGTAGACGTCGAAGACTTCACCTCCTACCGTTTGATTGACACCGGTATCTGTGAAGCCTGTGGCGGTGACGGTGTCATCTGCCTCGCCACTGATTCTCAGCAGGTTTGAAGCATCGGTTGCGTCCAGAATGTCCTGTTCGGTAAAGGACACAGCGTTGCTGCCCTGGCTCAGATCAATGTTCTCGATGTTTTCGAGGGCTCCATCTGCCAACGCGGTCAGATCCAGAGTTATTCCGGTACCCGCCAGTGAAAGTGTGTCTACGCCAGCGCCCCCATCCACTTTCTGGAAACTGGCATCAGAGACACTCAGGAAATCGTCACCTTCATAGCTCAGCAGGACATCTGCACCCCCGCCGCCTATCAACAGGTCCGACAGTTCCGTGCCCGACAGGAACTCATCGCCAGCTGTACCCGTCTGGCCTGATGCAGAGGTCAGATCGAGAGTTGTTAAAAGCTCGCTCCCAAAGATCACATAGGCTTCACCCGAATTACCAACACCACCCGCGTCATCTCCAAACCGCGCCCCCACGATCAGATCATCGATCCCGTCCCCGTTGACGTCACCGGCATTGGAGACAGAAGTACCCAGTTGGTCATCGCGCACATCCCCCTGGATAATGATGCCTTCTTCGCCAGTGGATAAGTTGCTTGTATCGATCACCTGGCGACCGGTCGCATCCGCTGTGCCAAATGTGCCACCGCTTTGCCCGAAGATCACATAGGCTTCACCGGCATTACTCCCTCCGTCATCTCCAACCCGCGCCCCCACGATCAGATCATCAATCCCGTCACCGTTGACATCGCCCGCATTGGAGACAGAACCGCCCAGAGTATCATTTGCGGCATCCCCCTGGATGATGAAACCCTCGGTGGCAGACAAATTGCTTGTGTCGATCACCCGGCGACCGGCCGCGTCCGTTGTGCCAAATGTGCCACCGCTCTGCCCAAAGACCACATAGGCTTCACCGGCACTAGTCCCTCCGTCACCTCCACCGAAAGCCCCAACGATCAGATCATCGATCCCGTCACCGTTGACATCACCCGCATTGGAAACAGACTGTCCCAGAAAATTACTCCCAACATCCCCCTGGATGATGAAGCCTTCCGTGGCAGAGAGCGTGGTTGTGTCAAGCGTCAGATTTGGCACCGCTCTTGCCACAGACTGAACAGCCATGGAGGCGTTCCCGGCCGCCTCCGTTGACGTGACCGTGACAGCAAGTGAATCAACTCCGGGCGTCAGCATCGAAAGATCAAAAGCCCCCGACTGCCAAACACCCGTTGCATCGGCAGTCACCGTAAAACTCTGGCCGTTATCCGCTGTGATCGTCACAAGGCTGCCCGGCTCGGTACGGCCAGACAAAACCGTCGTATCCTCCGCTGTAGAGAAAACACCCGTCGAATTATTACTGTTCGACAAGGCCTCAATACTGACCGGGGGCGGCGTCGTGTCCACCGTCACCATCAACGCAGGGCTCGGCGCACTCTCATTGCCCGCCGCATCCGTCAGCGTGAAGCTCAGAAGACGATCCCCTTCCGCAAGCGGCGCATCAGGCGTCAGCGTACCGGTAACAGGATCATAGGTCGCTGGAACCTCAACACCATCCACCAGCAGCGCCGGCACATCCACAAGACCCGCCCCGATGTTCAGCGACGGCGTCGTGTCATCCGTCGTCGCTGCCGTGCTCATCGCGTCCTGGATCGCGCCAACATCATCCCCAAAGCTCGCTGGAACCGCAGGGGTCGCGGGCGGTGTCGTGTCCACCGTCACCATCAGCGCAGGGCTCGGCGCACTCTCATTGCCCGCCGCATCCGTCAGCGTGAAGCTCAGAAGACGATCCCCTTCCGCAAGCGGCGCATCAGGCGTC
>NZ_JBQFTH010000036.1:0-2219 GCF_056538565.1 Ruegeria sp. BG11
TTGTCGGAGTACGTAAATAATGGGACTGAATTATTGAGACTCGCCTCCCATTGAATTCAACACCTTAGGTTTTTTCGCTTGTTTAATGTTTCGATGGTTCAGGCGCTTCAAGTCTCCGTCAAATGAACGCCAGTGAGCCTCTTAGCAACCTGGAAACCGGCGCAGTGTATCTTACTTGAGTTTGGCTGATCAGCACAATGCTCTGCGCTAGCACTGGGCCCAAACCTGCCGCTAAACAAAATCGGTGATCGCTTCAATGTGGTCCAACAAAGCCGCCATTCGCCGCAGCTGCAAACTTGAGTGCCCGGCGAACCAACGGTCTGCGGACAAAACCTGCCTCGGTGTTTCTCTCTCGAATAACTGTTGTATGCGCTTTGCAGTCGCGATGTGAGACACCTCTACTAAACCCTCCAGCAAATCCGTTGTGATTAGCCGACAATGCACTCTTAGGCTTCGCACGGAGAATCAACCGCCAGATGTTGTACTCGGAAGCCCGCCTTTCAGAACTCCATCTTTTTGGTAGACAAGTTCAAATGCCAAATTGACGCCTTGTGACAGCAGGCGGCTCAGATCGTTCAATAAGGAACTCTCCAATTCCAGAGCCAGATCGTCGCTGTCGGTTTCATCAATCAGCCAAGCCATTTTGAGTAATCGCTGACCAAAAGATGTGTTGGTGAAGCATCCTCCTCAACCTTAGAGAAACGTCCAATGGGCTCACGAAATACATTGTCTGTTTCATCGTCATTGACGGTCGAGACCTCACCAATCAGAACATCCCCACCTTCGCCCCAGAACGCGTGCCAATCACCAGGGCGTAAAGTGACGCTTTCACCGGGCTCCAAGCGCAGTTTCTCACCCGGACCAAAGTTGTGGCGGATGCCGTCTAACCAGACCACACCGCCACAGTCTTCTGCAAACCCACCGGTATCATCCGAGCCGTAAAGTTCCACGACCAAAGTTGCGCCGCCGCGGTTGATGATATCTTCGGCTTTCAGAACATGCGTATGCGTAGGCGACAGCTGATCCTGCCGTGATATCAACAGTTTCTCGGCGTAGCACATGCCACCGCCCTTGGCTAAGTCGCTCTGTAGACCGTTACGCAGCGTAAAGAGAAACAGGCCCATCCTATCAAAATCACCGTCACCATAGTCAGTGATATCCCAGCCGCAACGCGCGTCTATGACGTGTCGGGCGTCACGTTCGCGTGCCTTGAACTCCTCGGGTGTCCAATAGGCGAAAGGTGGCAACGTGAAACCGTGAGAGCGAATTACGTCGTCTGCATGCGCCATAATCTCGTTGATGCGCGAGCGTTTCATGCGGGAACTTTTTGAATTTTAAGGGTTTCGATTACCATTGCAGCCGTCCAGGTGAAGTCTCCGCCACCACACGGTTCGCCGCTGATCGGATCATAGTATTCCGCAAAGCCACTTTTCTCGATCAGACGCATGCTATCTGCTAATAGACGTTGTGCCATAGCCTCTTGGCCCGCCAGGATCAGACCATCGGCGATCATATAGTTCACAATGAGCCATGATGGTCCTCGCCAATAGCGCCTGCTGTCAAAGGAGCTATCCGCAGGATCATGACTCGGCACCAAGTAAACACACCGCTGGGACAACAAGTTGATCCTTGCCACCAAAGCTTCAGCACGTGCAGTTGGCACTTGTGCAAACGCCGCAAGTATTCCGCCGACCGTAGGCGTGTCCTGCAAAATTCCCGCAGCGCGGTTGTAGCATGTGTATTGCCCAAGCTTTGGGTTCCAAAGACTTTCCATCGCCGCACGACCCTTTGCCGCCATCGCACGTGCTTCAAGGGCCATATCGGGATCACCTATGAGTTCGGCGAGCTCCGCGACATCGTCGCAGGATCGTATCAGGATGGCATTAAACCCCGGATCAACAAGGCGGAAAGGCGAAGCGTCATGAAGTAGTGCGTTGTCCCAACCCAAACGTCGAAAGGTTTAGACCAACCAGATATACCTTCGGTACTGCTCGTCCGTCGGACGATGATCAGGGTTGGCGTGTGTTGTATCGCGCCGTGTAAATGATGCGACCCCCTCCATGGGAACGCCTTCTAGCGCCTCGTCCCAATCTACTGAATTATCTCGCCCAGATTCCCACGGGTGGATGATCGCAACGAGACCAGAGGCTTCGGGATCACGATGCTCGTAAAACCATTTATGCCAGGCATGAATCTTGGGCAGTAGATTAGCAAGCCGC
>NZ_JBQFTH010000037.1:0-2207 GCF_056538565.1 Ruegeria sp. BG11
CCGCTGATGTGGCATGGGCCACATCCCATCCTGAGATGTCACCAGACGGGACGGTGTTGGAAAGATTAAAGGCAAGATCAAGCGCCGTGCTGTTTTTCAAGGTGATATTGAGTGTTCCCACGTCGCTTGTTACCGAACCTTCAGCCAGAGTGACCGCGACGTTATTGTGCCCCTCCGCCAGATCCGGCGTGACCTCGGCAGTCCATGTGGTCGGGCTGGTCTGGGTGAGTGAGCCCGGAACAAGAGACCCGTTCGCAACGGTAATGGCACTTTCATCAAATGTGCTGACCGCTTCTGTGAAGGTGAAGTCGATGGTGTTTGTTCCGGTTGCGTCTTCAACGCTGCGGCCGGAGCCGGTTATATCGCCGCTGAACTGGATGGAGACAAGCTGGCTCGCTGATGGCCCGGCATTGCCTGCGGTATCCTGTACGCGGAACCGGATGGTGGCTGTGCCCACAAGCGCATCATCGACATGAGAGATCGCAGTTCCGGTGACAGAGGCCGTGGCATCGATCCAGGTTGCGCCATCATCGTTGCTGTATTGCAGGATTTCTCCGGCACCCAGCGGTGCACTGAGGGTTGCGGTGATGGTCAGCCCGTCATTATCGGTGGTCCTGAAATCCCCCGGGGTTCCGGTGTCCTCTGTAATGGCGTCGATTGTGATGGTCTGGTCCGGGGCGGTTGCATCCACGGTCACAGAGATGACGTTGCTGGTGGAACTGTTGCCAGCTGCATCCGTCACGGTGGCGCGATAGAGGAAGCTGCCATCCTCAAGGCTGTCCTGCCCCGAAACCGTCGGGGTCCAGGTCGCGCCGCCATCTCTGGAGACCTCATAAGAAACACCGGTTGCCAGTTCAGCCCCGGTCAATACCAGGTCAAAGCCGGTGTCACTGGTGATGAGATCGCCATCGAGGCCGGTATCGGAGAGATTGGCAAAGCTCAGCGTTCCCGGTGCTGGCGGTGTCGCGTCGATCTGCAGGGCCACCGATACGGGACCGGTTGTATTGCCTGCCGCATCTGACTGGACAATCTCCGCCGTGCCGATGGTGCCGGATGGCAGCGGCATTGTTGGCGTGACAGACCAGGTACCATCCGCTGCAACCATGGTTGTCAGAACTTCGCCGCTGACCGGCAGTGTGACGGTGACGGTTGCACCGGCCTCTCCGGTACCGGACAGCACCGGGGTTGTGTCAGACGTAATGCCATCTCCGGGTGTGCCGGTATCGCTGGCAGGATCAAGCCGCGCGCCAAGGGGCAGGGGAGGGGTGGTGTCGCCTGTACCAGCGGGTGGTTCTTCAACAACGACGGGCTGGGGCTGTGGTTCCGCTTCAGCTGCGGCTGCAGACGAACTGCCACCGCCACCGCTGCCTGCCCCGATCAGAAGACCCCCCAACAGAAGGCCCGAGACCACCGCGGCCTCTTCACCGCCCATTATGCGTTCCGCAAGTGATGCCTCTTCAGTGAGGATCACGCGGCTGTTCAGATCCGATGTGTCATGCCGGGCATACCCTTCAACCGTGATAACGGTTCCATCCTTCAGGGTGATGATCAGATCGTCGCCCTGCACTTGCTGGCTCACCACGTCGTCAACATCGGCCCCGATATGGATATCGCTTGGCGCTGTCAGCCGTATCGTTCTTGTGCCATCGGCAAATTCGGTCACGTCGCCGGTTGCCCGGTCCACGATAAAGTTAATATCTGCTCTCATGATTCAGGTCCTTCCCCGGAGTTGATATGTGAGTGGTGGTGGGTGGTGTTTGATCCGCTCATGTTTGCGGCCTCGCGGCTGGACCGCTGAAGAGTGGCAACAATCGTTTGATCAGCTCGTCGGGAGACAGGCGATGGGCCAGCTCTGCCAGTCCTGTTTCGGTCTCGGGGTTGATCGGTGCGATGCCGAGCAAGCTGCCGAGATCGCTGGCAAAGCGTGGTGCCGTGACAGCGTCCCTCACTGCTGCCAGCTTTTGGTCCTCGGGCGTTTCCGGCGCTGCATTCTCCTGGACCGGATCTTCAAAGAACCCGTAATCGGCTGTGCCCTGGTCGGGTAAAGGGTGCGATTGCGGGTCTGGATCGGGTCTGGTGATGGACGCCTGGGTTTCCGGCGCTTTGGTGCCCTCGACAGATGCGCGCTGTGACAGGGAGAGGCCTGGTTCTGATTCAACCTCGTCTGGTTCATCTGCATTTGACGAACCGGGCGCGTTCAGGAACTC
>NZ_JBQFTH010000038.1:0-2005 GCF_056538565.1 Ruegeria sp. BG11
AGCGACCCCGCTGTTTTTGCAGCCGGAGATTGCGCCCACCTGTCGGATAATCCGCGCCCCAAGGCAGGCGTTTACGCGGTGCGCGAAGCGCCCGTTCTTTTTGATAATCTGCGTGCCGCGCTGGGGGCGGGACGGATTCGCAGGTATGTCCCGCAGAAGGATTACCTCAAACTGATTTCTTTGGGCGGCAAATCCGCGCTTGGTGAACGTTTGGGGACATCCTTCAGCGGTCCGATCATGTGGAAATGGAAGAACCACATTGACCAAACCTTCATGAATAGGTTTCGAAACCTGCCGCAGATGAAGCTTCCAGCATTACCACGCGACCGGGCCTTTGGGCTGGATGAGACGCTTGGGGAAAAACTAATGTGCGGAGGATGCGGGGCCAAAGTCGGGCGCGACGCGTTGCAGACCGCTCTGAAATTGCAACCCGCGCCTGTCCGATCAGACATCACCCCCCTGCCCGGCGATGATGCGGCTTTGTTACAGGCGGGTGGCGTTCAGCAAGTCATGACCTCGGATCACCTGCGGGCTTTCACCAATGATCCCGCCCTTATGGCACGCATTGCTGCTGTGCACGCGTTGGGGGATATCTGGGCCATGGGAGCTACGCCTCAGGCCGCAACGGCAACGATCATCCTGCCTCGTATGTCCGCCAGTCTTCAAGGCCGCACCATGGCAGAAATCATGGCAGTCGCAGGCAAGGTGATGAAAGAGGCCGCGGCCGAGATCGTGGGTGGGCACAGTTCCATGGGCGACGAGATGACCATCGGCTTTACGATAACCGGCCTTTGTGAAACGCCTCCTGTAACATTGGCGGGTGGGCAACCGGGGGACCGTCTGATCCTGACCAAGCCCTTGGGCAGCGGCGTTATGATGGCTGCGGAAATGGCCGGTCTAGCGGACGGAGCCTGGGTCGCAGCGGCCTACCAGCAGATGACCCAACCGCAGGGAGAGGCGGCACGTATTATGGCCAAAGCCCATGCGATGACGGATGTGACCGGGTTTGGATTAGCCGGACACCTGCAAGGTATCTGCGACGCCTCAGGCTGCGGTGCCGTGCTTGATCTGGACGCGATTGAGGTGATGGATGGTGCGCTGGAGCTGTCTGAACAAGGTATGCGGTCAACGATCTTTGCCGACAACCGGGCTATTGCCATGGGCCTGCCCGCCGAAGGCAAAGCCGCTTTGTTGTTCGATCCGCAAACGGCTGGTGGTTTACTAGCGGCTGTCGATGCGGCAGCAGCCGATGCCCTGAATCAGGGCTTGAAGGCCGCAGGGTACCCCGCCGCAATCATTGGCGAATTGACTGATACTCCGGGCATGCGCCTTCAAAGCTGATCCAACAGGCTTTCGATTTGAGACGCTGCCGTTGCAAGGCCGTCATCGTCCAATGTCGCAATGTTGATGTTGGCCAGTACCTGTACGGACCGCGACCGCCGTGATTTGGTGTAGGCCGGATCATAGTGCTGTTCCATCAACGCCTGTGTCAGCGCGTGTTTTTCATCCGCATCGATCAGGTGCATCCACCCATCGACAACGTCATGTCCGCGATGAAAACGCAGCGGAGAAAGCCGATCCCGCAAACGATCACTGTCAGACAGGATGTCGTCATAGGCCCTCACCAGATAGGCGGCGCGCGCTTCAATCGGCGCTGTGATTTGCACCCTGGGGGCCGCGCATAGCGCGGTCCAAAGGCTGGGCGGCAGGATCAGACTGCCGATTTTCGAAGATTCCGCTTCGACCACAACAGGGCGCGCTGGGTCCATAGCGCATAGTGCGCCGGACAACGCCGATTCAAACGCCTTTTGCGCGGGCTGTCCGCCTGGCCTTTCCCCCAGCAAAGATCCCCGGTGATTGGCCAATGCCTCAAGGTCGAGAACCTGTACGCCGCGCCTTTGTAACAGAGCCAACAGATCCGTCTTGGCCGTTCCGGTATAGCCATCCAGGGCGATCAATCGATGCGGTAGAGGATCATCATACAAATACGCATTCACCAACCGGC
>NZ_JBQFTH010000039.1:0-1889 GCF_056538565.1 Ruegeria sp. BG11
AAAAGCGCCGCCCTGTGTTTGGGCGGCGCTTGGCTTGTTTGTGTTTTGGTGGGTTTATTCTGCGGCCTGTGGTGCCTCGGCGTGTTTGTCACGCTGGCTGTCGCGGAACAGTGCCTTGGCGAGGGCGACCATCATCAGGCCCATCACCATGGTGAAGGGCAGCGCGCCGATGATCATCGCGTTGCGCAGAGCGTCCATCGGGTTGTTCTCGCCCGCTGCAAGGATCAGCGCGCCGATCACCGCCAACAGGATCAGACCCCAGATGATGCGGTGCTTGATGCCCGTCTCCTGGCTGCCGCCCGACATGATCGTGTTCATCACCAGGATGCCCGAATCCGCCGAGGTCACCAGGAAGGTCATGATTAGTACAACGCACATCACGTTCAGCATCGACAACAGACCGCCGTCGATCATGTAGGACAGCGTCACGAACAGCTTGTTGGTGTTCGAGGCCCCGATGATCGCGCCTCCGGCTTCACCGGCCAGTTCCAGATCGATCGCGGTGCCGCCCAGAACCGTCATCCATGCAAAGCAGACCAGCGCCGGTGCGAAGACACAGCCCAGGATGAACTCACGCACGGTGCGACCCTTCGAGATGCGCGCCAGGAACAGGCCAACAAAGGGCGAGAACGCAATCCACCAGGCCCAGTAGAACGTGGTCCAGCCTGCCTGCCAGCCAAACTGACGACCCTGCTCACCGGCGGCATAGGCCGCGGCCAGAGTGGCCTCGTCGAGTTCCGCTGCTGCGCCTTCCAGACCGCTCTTGAAGCCGTCATAGCTGCCCCAGGCATTGGTCGCGCCACCCATCAGGGCATCCGCATGGGCCTGAGCCTCGGCCGGCAGAGCCGCCGCAAACGCCTCGGCCGAGAGCGGGCCATAGGCGCCAAAGCTCAGCGACAGGAAGTGCAGGATATAGTCCACCAGCGCGGTGCCATAGGTGGTCATCGCAAAGACGAACGAGCCGAAGACGACAAACGTACCCAGCAGAATGATCGACAGCACCAGGTTCAGGTTCGACAGGTACTTAACACCCCGTCCAACACCCGACACAGCCGAGATGATCGACAGGCCCATGATCACCAGCAGACCTGCAATCAGGCCAACCTTCGACGGGGCCGGAACCTCACCGCTCAGGTCCATGATCCACTCCATCCCGGTGATCGCATAGACACCGTCGATGAACTGGCTGACACCGTAGCCGATGGTGACCGACACACCCAGGATCGTTGCCACAACGCCCAGAACGTCGACCACATGGCCCAGGAAGCCGTTCATCAGCTTGCCAAACAGCGGCGTCAGCGCCGAGCGGATGGTCAGCGGCATGTTGCGCGTATAGGCGTAATAGGCCAGCGACAGGCCGGTCACCACGTAGATCGCCCAGGCGTGGAAGCCATAGTGCAGATAGGTGTAGCGATAAGCCGACTGGACCGCCTCGGGCTCATTGCCCGGCACGTCGCCCGCAACAACCACGGGATTCGAGCCCCACAGGCCCAGAGGCTCGGCGGTGGCGAACACCATCAGGCCCACACCCAGACCGGCACCGAACATCATCGAGAACCACGAGAAATTCGAGAACTCGGGCTTTTCCCCGGGCGTCCCCATCACCCGCTTGCCGGTAGCCGGCAGCAGCGCAACGATGGCCAAAAAGAAGAAAAACAGACCTACGATGATGACGTAGAAGCTATTGAAAACCTCCAGAATCTGAGAGTTCCAGCTGCCTAGAGTGCTATTCGCGTTCGCCGGAAAGATCAGCGCCCAAAGCACAAGGGCGACCATTACACCCTTACTGATCAGCGCAATCGGAACGCTGTTATTCTCATAAAAACCGCTATCCGCGGTCTTAATGTCCAAATCCGTAAACGGTTCTTTAATCGACATCAATTTCCTCC
>NZ_JBQFTH010000040.1:0-1387 GCF_056538565.1 Ruegeria sp. BG11
CAATGACACATAAGCAACCCGTAGCGACCCTTCATCCTTGATAGCCGGATGGCCGAAAAGTCCGCTTCTCTCGAGTTCGCATCAGATACAACGAATGGTCGGTTTGCCCTATGTGCGATACGCTTAGCCCCGGCCCCGCATCAAAATGTTCAAGCCGCCGAGCTGTATGTTGGATATACCTTCGTGACAGTAGTATATTTTTGTAGTATCAATTGTCCAAACTTCGACTTTGGTAGATACGATGACCTGTTACATCACGCGCTTCATTTTGGGTCTCAGCCTATGCGTAGCGACACTCGTTTCTTGGCCGAACCCGGTCCGTTCGCAAACCTATCCCATTGATTGCGCGATCCTGCTTTGCCTGTCTGGCGGTTGGCCAACTTCAGTTCCTTGCACTCGAGCGCGCGCTGAGTTCATTCGAAGAATCACACCCTGGCCGGTCGAGCCACCGCTTCAAATCTGGCGTTGTCCGATGGGTGCGTCATTCGACGTAGACGGCTCATATGGATCCACAACTCGGTCTTACGACGCGTATGCAAACGAGCGATCCCGTCTGCCCCAGAGCTTTCCGAAAGCGTTGGAACACGCCCATGTCCGGTCCATTCCTGCTGTACTTCGCTTGAACGGTTCACATGGCACAGCAATCCCAAAAGGTTTGGCTTTGCACCTCGCGCAAGACCGCGCTGATATCGACATCAGCGGGCCAGAGTTTAATTTCGTGCGTTCCATTAGGGTCTTCGATGTTCGTTACGCGAGACAGCACGAAGCCGGTGAAGATGGTGACTGCAGGCGAAATGCATATGTTGTTTTGGGAACCTACGGTACCCAGGGCGGCTTTTCCTGGGCACAATCCTCACTAACCGCCCTGCCCGACGCGCATGTTGGGCTTGAACGCTGGGGACAGACCTGTCCCAGCATATATCATCGGTCAGTGTTCGTGGATTGGCGTGACTACAACGGGAACTATGGTTTCGAGCAAGTAAATTACTGATTTAATGACCACTTGGATTCGTCAGATCCGATGGTCTGACTCCGTGGCTACTTCTGTTGCCGCCAATAGGCCTGCCGTATCTGTTCCAAGGGCCCTTGCAAGCACGATCAATTCTACCACATCGATCCGGCGCTCCCCGCTTTCGACACGCGCCACGAACGATTGATGCTGCGTCAGCTGTTCGGCCAGTTGCTCCTGAGTCAGTCCAGCCGCTTTCCGCGCCGCAATAAGTGCTTCGCGGAGTGCTTCATGTCCTGAACTCCTGATCGTCTTGGCCACGTGTCACAAACCTCTTGTGACTGGGCTAATCTACTTTATAGATTATCTAAAAAGTGGATATTTGCAGGATTCCATGGAGTTACTTGCTAAATGCAGTGCGATTGGTGGACGGCCAAG
>NZ_JBQFTH010000041.1:0-1345 GCF_056538565.1 Ruegeria sp. BG11
TGGCGATCTGGACGGTTTCATGGCTGCAACGCTGGCTCTGAACGTGGCAGGTAAAAGCCGGTCCGAGGCGCAGGGCGACAGCTAAGGTGAAGCGCCAAAGCTCTTTTCTGAATTTGTTGAAAGGGCACTGGCAGCTTATTGCGATCACCACATTGGTTTTTCTGCTTTGGAACACTCCCGCTGTGGTTCCGCTGAAAATTCTGATCGTCTTTCTGCATGAGCTGTCTCACGCCGTGACGATTATTTTGACCGGCGGCTCGGTCGAAAGCTTTTCGATCTCACCACAGCAGGGTGGGCTGGTGATCGGTCGGGGTGGCAACCGGTTTCTCAGCCTGTCCGCCGGGTATCTTGGCTCGCTTTTGCTGGGCATGGGCCTTTTGATCATTGCTTTGCGCACGCGGGCTGACCGTACCGTTCTGGCAGGTTTTGGCGGGGTCATGTGTTTGGTGGCTCTGCTTTACATCCGCGATTTGTTTGCACTTGTGTTTTGTATCGGTGTCGGGTCGGCGATGATCGCCACCGCCTGGTATCTGCGCCGCGAGGTCAGCGACCTTGTGCTGCGCGTCATCGGGTTGACCAGCGTGATCTATGTGCCGTTCGACATCTTTGACGACACGATCCGGCGTTCTGGGATGCGGACCGATGCGTTCATGTTGGCCGAGGAGTTCGGCGGAACAACAATGATGTGGGGCGGGATGTGGTTGGTGCTGAGTGCCCTCGCGATTTATCTGTGCCTGCGTCATTGCCTTGGGCCGGACAGCAACTTGCATTTTGGTCGTACAGCAAGGTGAAGTGTTCCAGTGCTGTGGTGGCGAAAAGATACATTTAAACAGTGGGTTTAAATGAGCTGAACCGCTCGCTAGGCTGTTGAAGACGAACAACAGACTGGCGTGTTATGGATCTGACCCGGATATCGGCCGCAGAGCTTTTGAAACAACTTACAACGCGGCAGGTTTCAGCCACGGACGTGATGCGTGCCACACATGTTCGTATCGCGGCGGTGAATGGCGATGTGAATGCCATCGTTGCGCTGCGCGATGAGGGTGCGTTGATGGACGAGGCGCGCAAGCACGACAGTGGCCCAATCACCGGCCCGCTGCACGGGCTGCCAATTGCGGTCAAGGATTTGGTCAATGTGGCCGGTGTGGTCTCGTCTCATGGATCACCGCTGTTCAAGGGTGTCGTGCCGGACAGTGACGATCTGATTGCCGCCCGGATGCGGGACGCAGGTGCGATCCTGATCGGAAAGACCAACACGCCGGAATTCGGATTGGGCTCGCACACATTCAACCCGGTCTATGGTGCGACGCGCAACCCGTATGACGCCGACCATACCTGCGGGGGT
>NZ_JBQFTH010000042.1:0-1278 GCF_056538565.1 Ruegeria sp. BG11
TTGGGATATGACCATGGTTGGGTTTGGTCTGCTCTCGCTTTTGGCGGCTTTGTTTCGATGTTCCGCAATCCGATCCGCTTTTTCTGGCGTAAATGGACGGGCCGAGAGGTGGCGGAATGAGTTGGTCCCTTGCTCTGGCCGCTCTTTGGGGGTTGTCCGCCAATATCCTTGCGATGGTTCCCAGCAAGGATAACCACTGGACACGTGCTTATGTCCTGATTGTCGTGGGAATCCCGATTCTAGGTTATGTCACATATCAGCACGGTCCGTGGATCGGCCTGTTGGTGCTGGGTATGGGCATGTCGATGCTGCGCTGGCCGGTGATTTACCTGAGCCGTTGGACAAAAGCGAAAATGCAGGGCATGAAGGCGGCTAACAAGTAACGGCCATATTCAGGAGGCCACATGGTCGATATTGCCACATTCGCCTATTTGCCACTCATTTCTTTGATACTTGGCGGAGTTGCCGGGCTTATTGCCGGGCTCTGGATTGGTGTCAGAGGATTGTTTTGGCTCATCGGCCTGACCTCGGCAGTTGCGTTGGCGCTGATCGTTTTGCTGGCGGGCGTCAGCACGGGCGAGGAGGAGCAGGCATTTGGTCCCTTCATCTGGCTGACTGGATCGGTCCTGCCGTTCCTTCTTGCTGTTATCGTGGGTGGTGTTGGCGGGCGCAGCCTGGCGAAAAAGTCAACCACATGAGCAATCTGCCCGAAGTTCGGGGTCGTCTGACCCCGGCCCGACCGCTGAACGATCTGACATGGCTGCGCGTTGGTGGCCCCGCAGACTACTTGTTCCAACCCGCCGACGTCGAGGACCTGCAAACGTTTTTGCGTGGTCTTCCGTCGGATGTTCCGGTTTTCCCAATGGGTGTCGGTTCAAACCTGATCGTGCGTGACGGTGGCTTGCGCGCCGTGGTGATCCGCTTGGGACGCGGTTTCAACGGGATCGAGATCGAGGGTAACACGGTCACCGCAGGCGCGGCGGCATTGGACGCCCATGTGGCGCGTAAAGCAGCGGATGCCGGGGTCGATCTGACCTTTTTGCGCACCATACCCTGTTCTGTTGGCGGGTCAGTTCGGATGAACGCGGGCTGTTATGGCAGCTACACGGCGGATGTCTTGCGTAAAGCGACTATTGTCACCCGACGGGGTGAATTGCTTGACCTGACCCCCGAAGATCTGAACTTCCGCTATCGCCAGTCCGATCTGCCTGAAGGCTCCGTGTTGATATCGGCGACGTTTCAAGGGCCCTCTGGCGACCCGGCAGAGCTTCACGCCCG
>NZ_JBQFTH010000043.1:0-1239 GCF_056538565.1 Ruegeria sp. BG11
GCAGCACGGCCCACATAGCTGGACGTGGGAACTGCGCAGCGTAAACCGCAAGGGCCTTGATATGCGCCTGCGCGTGCCGGATTGGTTGACGGGTTTAGAAGCCGCGCTGCGGTCAAAACTGTCCAAATCCCTCAGCCGCGGGAATGTTACTCTGTCGATGCGTCTGAGCCGCGAAGACTCGGCCCCGGACCTAGTCCTGAATGAAACCGCCATGAACGCGGCGCTGACCGCGCTTGAGCAGACAGAGCAGATGGCGTCGTCGCGCGGAATTTCTTTGGCACCAACGCGGGCATCAGACCTGTTGGCCTTAAAGGGGATGCTGGATGCAGGTTCGGACGCAGATGATCCAGGCCCATTGGTTGCGCATCTTACTGCTGAATTTGACACCCTCGTAAGCGCCTTCCTCGACATGCGCAGGGCTGAAGGCGACGCCTTGACCACTGTCCTGAACACGCAACTGGATCAGGTCGCCACTTTGACCGCGAAGGCAGCTGAACTGGCGGAAAAGCGCAAGGACAAGATGGCAGAAGCCCTACGGGAAAACCTGGCACGGGTTCTGGACAATTCTCAGGGTGCGGATCCCGAGCGCGTAGCACAAGAACTCGCTATGATCGCCGTCAAAGCCGATATCACGGAAGAGATCGACAGGTTGGCGGCACATGTTACAGCCGCGCGCGATCTGTTGGGGCAGAACGGTGCCGTGGGCCGCAAACTGGATTTTCTGATGCAGGAGTTCAACCGTGAGGCCAACACGCTGTGTTCAAAGGCCCAAAGCTCGGACCTGACGGCGGTTGGACTTGAGCTTAAGGCGGTAATAGATCAAATGCGCGAGCAAGTGCAGAACGTAGAATGAGTATGGGAACAACTGACATGGCGGATCGCCGCGGCCTTTTAATCATCCTGTCATCTCCGTCCGGGGCGGGCAAATCCACATTGGCCAAACGGTTGATGGCCTGGGATACGGATCTGGAATTTTCGATCTCGGCCACGACCCGCGCACCGCGCCCCGGTGAAGAACATGGGCGCGAGTATTTCTTTCTGTCAGAGGACGAGTTCAAGCAGCAGGTTGCCGAAGGGCAGATGCTGGAGCACGCCCATGTTTGCGGAAACTTCTACGGCTCACCCGCTGAACCCGTGCGCACTTCGATCAACACTGGCAAGGACGTTCTGTTCGACGTTGATTGGCAAGGTGAGGTGCAGATCAGAAATTCCGATCTCGGTAAACACGCCCTGTCGATC
>NZ_JBQFTH010000044.1:0-1165 GCF_056538565.1 Ruegeria sp. BG11
CGCGATCTGACCGGGCTTCATGTCAATGATGGAGGTACGCCACCATTGGCGAACGGCGCGCTCATCCATCGTCATGTTTTCATCCAGCACAGTCATTGAGTCTTCACCTCTTTGAACGTCTGGCTTTTGCTTTGTGCGGCGAGGCGAATGGGCGCGTTACGCGCACCGTAACCGGCATAACCCATGCGGCGTTCAACAATTTCGAAGAAGAAGCCGTTAAAGATGGGGCGGCTGTATATCTGAAAATACTCGGAACCCGCTGTCCGATCGTAAAGAATGTTGCCTCGGCGCAGTTGGGCAACCAATTCGTCATCTAATCCGAATGTCGCTTGCAGATCAGCGTAGTAGTTTTCTGGGATGGACAGGCTGGGAAAACCGGACTTCCGAAATTGGGCTGAGGTTTCAAATATGTCGTCCGACTGTAAGGCGATGTGCTGAACACCGGCACCAAATCCGTCTTCAAGGAATGAAGCCGCCAGTGTTCGACGCCCAACTGCACCATTCAGGTTTAAACGCACTTCGCCTTCGGGGCTTTCGATGGCTTGGCTTTGCACAACACCCGACGGGTCGGCAACGTTCACGATCGGGGATTTTGCCATCTCAAAAGTCGAAATGTAGTAGAGCAGCCAGCTTTGCATCTCATCGTGACGCATCGTCTGTGCCAGATGGTCGATACAACGCAGACCGGCAGGTTGGGTGGCTTTGGTTTTCGCAACCGGCTCGAACTCGATGTCCCAAACCCGATGCAGATCGGATTTCTCATCTATGAAATGGACAACATTGCCACCAACGCCCCGTATAGCCGGGATATCCAGTTCCCCGGCCCCTACAGGCTGTGCGAAATTCGGCGCGCCCAACGCGGTCGCTCGCTGAACCGTCTGATCCGCATCTTTGACACGCAACCCCATATCACAAACGGAGGGGCCGTGGCCCAGAAACGCCGAATGGGCAAATCCTTCCTTTTCGGTATTCACGACGATGTTTATCGCGCCCTGCCGCCACAGCTCGACGGACTTGCTCACATGCTTTCGCTCCATTCGAAAACACATTGCTGACAGCATATCTGCCAGTTGCGCGCCGCTTACTTCATCAGCTGTAAATTCGACGAACTCAAAGCCTGATGCATAGACGCGTTCCGGCAGTTCCGGGATGCCGAAATCGGTTC
>NZ_JBQFTH010000045.1:0-1182 GCF_056538565.1 Ruegeria sp. BG11
ATGGCAAAGGAAAAGTTTGAGCGTACAAAACCGCACGTCAACATCGGCACGATTGGGCACGTTGACCATGGTAAGACGACGCTGACCGCAGCGATCACCAAGTATTTTGGTGACTTCAAAGCGTATGACCAGATTGACGGTGCGCCGGAAGAGAAAGCGCGCGGCATCACCATCTCGACCGCCCACGTGGAATACGAGACCGAGAACCGCCACTACGCGCACGTTGACTGCCCCGGCCACGCCGACTACGTCAAGAACATGATCACCGGTGCTGCTCAGATGGACGGCGCGATCCTGGTTGTGAACGCCGCTGACGGCCCGATGCCGCAGACCCGCGAGCACATCCTGCTGGGCCGCCAGGTTGGCATCCCGAAGATGGTCGTGTTCCTGAACAAAGTTGACCAGGTTGACGACGAAGAGCTGCTGGAACTGGTTGAGATGGAAGTTCGCGAACTGCTGTCCAGCTACGAATACCCTGGCGACGATATTCCGATCATCGCAGGTTCGGCTCTGGCCGCGATGGAAGGCAATAAGCCTGAGATTGGTGAAGAGAAGATCAAGGAACTGATGGCGGCTGTTGATGAGTACATCGACACCCCTGAGCGTGCTGTTGACCAGCCGTTCCTGATGCCGATCGAAGACGTGTTCTCGATCTCGGGTCGTGGTACCGTTGTGACCGGTCGTGTTGAGCGCGGCGTGATCAACGTTGGTGACGAGATTGAAATCGTCGGCATCCGCGACACTTCGAAAACCACCTGCACCGGCGTTGAAATGTTCCGCAAGCTGCTGGACCGCGGTGAAGCAGGCGACAACATCGGCGCGCTGCTGCGTGGTGTTGACCGTGACGGCGTTGAGCGTGGCCAGGTTCTGTGTAAGCCGGGTTCGGTTACACCGCACACCAAGTTCGAAGCCGAAGCCTACATCCTGACCAAGGAAGAAGGCGGTCGTCACACACCGTTCTTCGCGAACTACCGTCCTCAGTTCTACTTCCGGACCACTGACGTGACTGGCACCGTGACCCTGGCGGAAGGCACCGAGATGGTCATGCCCGGCGACAACGTGTCGTTCGGCGTTGAGCTGATCGCGCCGATCGCGATGGAGCAGGGCCTGCGCTTTGCGATCCGCGAAGGCGGCCGCACCGTCGGCGCCGGCGTTGTGTCGAAAATCACTGAATAAGTCGCG
>NZ_JBQFTH010000046.1:0-1012 GCF_056538565.1 Ruegeria sp. BG11
CGAACAGCCACGCCTTTTTTGTCCAGGATGGGAGACACATCATGCGCATGGCCTGCTCCGTCCAGTGTAAAACTGAAAATGGCCGCCTTGTCGGGACGTGTGCCCTGAACCTGCAACCAGTTGAGACCGTTCAAGCGCTGCATGGCATAGTCGCGCAGGCTTGATTCATGGGCCGCGATGTTCGCCATACCCAGATCCATCATATAATCCAGTGCTACACCCAGACCGATCGTCTGAACGATACCGGGTGTACCGGCCTCGAACTTCATTGGAGGGTCGTTGTAGATGACCTGTTCCTTGCTGACCTCTTTTATCATGTCACCGCCGCCGATAAAGGGGCGCATTTCGGCCATACGTTCGGATTTGATGTAAATCGCGCCTGACCCGGACGGGCCATACAGCTTGTGACCGGTGATCGCGTAAAAATCACAGCCGATCTCTTCCACATTCACCGGCATATGGACCGCGCCCTGGCTGCCGTCCACCAGAACCGGAACACCTTTGGCATGGGCACCTTCGGTGATGGCTTTGACATCTACGACCGTGCCCAGCACATTTGAACACTGGGTTACGGCAACCAGCTTGGTCTTGGGGCCAATTGCATCAATCACGGCCTGAGGGTCCAGCCCACCGTCAGAGTCCACATCCACCCATTTAAGAACAACGCCCTGCCGTTCGCGCAGAAAATGCCAGGGTACGATATTGGCGTGATGCTCCATGACGCTCAGAACGATCTCGTCCCCGGCTTCAAGTCGCGGCATTGCCCAGCCATAAGCAACAAGGTTGATCCCTTCGGTCGTACCCGAGTTCAGAACGATCTCGTCCTCATTCGAAGCACCAAGAAAGCGGGCAATGGTGCCGCGCACGGATTCGTACTTCTCGGTTGCAAGATTGGACAGGTAATGCAAGCCGCGATGGACGTTCGAATATTCCTCGGCATAAGCGCGCGTCACAGCGTCAATAACGACCTGCGGTTTTTGAGCCGAGGCGCCATTGTCCAGATAGGTTAAAG
>NZ_JBQFTH010000047.1:0-996 GCF_056538565.1 Ruegeria sp. BG11
ACGAGAGGCAGATATCGCGTTGGACCAAGCAATATCGCGCGTCCGAGACGTCGGTGATCGAAGACATGGATGCTTTGGCAACCGAGCTTGATCGCTCGGTTCCCGCGGATGATGGGCAGCGCACCTTGGTGCACGGGGATTATCGCATCGACAACCTGATGTTCGCGCCGGACGGCACGGATTGCATTGGAGTGTTGGATTGGGAATTGTCAACAATTGGCCATCCATATGCGGATCTGGCCGCTGTGATCATGCAATGGCAGCTGCCACCGGGGAAACAGGGGCGGGGTCTGGCGGGGATAGATCGCGCCAGCCTGGGACTGCCCAATGATCAGGATTTTGTCGACCAATATTGCAAGCGACGGGGTTTGCCGGGCATTGACAACTTCGGGTTCTACCTGGCTTTCAACTTCTTTCGAATGGCCGGCATTTTGCAGGGCGTCTACAAGCGCGCTTTGGACGGAAATGCCTCGGACCCGGAGCGGGCCAAGGCCTATGGTGCCTACGTTCCACTGTTTGCGCGGCACGGGCTGGAGGCGCTGCGAAGCACATTCAATTGACTGTGTAAGCCTTGGAAATCAATCGCTTTGTGCTCTCTCTAACTCTACCTTTACGTTCGGCAGGCTGTTCTTGCCAAAAAACATCTCGGTCCCGACGAACACGGTAGGCACGCCAAAAACGCCGCGGCGAACACTGGCCTTGGTTTGATCTTTCAGGTCTTGCTTGACGTCAGGGCCGGTCATGGCTTCACGGATTTTGCGCACGGGCAATTCGTTTTCATGCAAGATGTCGACAAGCACCGCCATTTCGTCGACCTTTTGCCCATGCACCCAAATCGCATCAAAAATCGCGTTTATATATTTGGTTTCCCAAGATTTACCTTTCGCAAAATTAGCTCCGCGCATTGCGAATTTGGTGTTCATGGGGAAATGCGGGCTCATGTGAAAACTCAACCCGCGTCGCCGCGCAAAGCGATGAAGGTCATGGGTCAAATAG
>NZ_JBQFTH010000048.1:0-990 GCF_056538565.1 Ruegeria sp. BG11
GCCGCGGCGATGAGGAATATCTGGGCGAACCCGTCTCCATGGCCCAACACATGCTGCAAGGGGCCACCATCGCCGAGCAGAACGGCCAGCCTGGAGAAGTCATCGTCGGCGCGTTGTTGCACGACATTGGCCATTACACCTCCGAGTTCGGAACCTACCATCCCGACGATACCGAAGACCGCCATCACGAGGATGCAGGGGCCGAGGTGCTGGAGCAGTTCTTCCCCTCGGTCATCACCGATTGCTGCCGCTATCACGTGGCGGCCAAGCGGTATCTCTGCGCCACCAAGCCCGAGTATTTCCAGCGCTTGTCTGCCGCCTCGGTTCATACGCTGGAACTGCAGGGCGGCCCGATGAGCGAAGAAGAGGTTACCGCATTCGAATCCAACCCAAACCTGAAAGAGATCATTCAGGTGCGCTATCTGGATGAGGCCGGTAAACGCGCGGATATGGAGACTCCCGATTTCGCCCATTTTGCACCCATTGTGCAGCGCATGGTCGACAAACATCTGGGCACGTCATGACTGCACCTGAATACATCTTCGAGGCCAGTTCCAAGCCCTCGTTACCCTGGCACGAAGTTCCTCTGATCCGCGCAACGGAAGAGACGGTCAAAGGCTATGGCTGTCTGGTCGATGACCCCGAGACGTTTGAAATCGAGATCGTCCGCTGGCCGCAACAAGGTTGGCGCCCCATAGACGAAGGCACCGGCGACGAAGGCGGCTGGGTCGAAGGCACGTTCAAATGTGACTGGCGAGGCGACGTGCTGTATGGCGAGAACGAAGCCGTCAAAGGGCATTACGTTCTTGGCTGGTCCACGGATCCGCAAACCGCGCAGACGGATCGGCAAACCGCGCCCCGTGATCAGGTATTGCTCTGGCACATGAACTATCACCCCGATGGCGGACAGATGTTTTGGCCTCTGGACAACAAGCCTTTCATTGTCCCCGCCGCTCTGCCCGGTGACAACCTGACGCCCGACAAGGTGGT
>NZ_JBQFTH010000049.1:0-1066 GCF_056538565.1 Ruegeria sp. BG11
GTCCGCAACGCCGCATCACCGTCAGCCAGGCGGCGCACCCCGGTTTCGATCCGCCGTTCCTGTTCGGGGCTGAGCTTTTCCGCGCCGGTCAAACGCTGAATGAACCCTTCCAGCCATTCAATCCCAACCTCATCCGTTGCAACGGCAAACGGATTGAAGCCAAGATTCATGCCGGGCTTGAGCTGAAGATAGGTGCCGCCAATGGCCCGGATGAATGTCTCGGAGCCACGGTCTTTGTCAAAAGCAATGAGATGCGGCGGCTCTGGCAGGCGATGACAGGACGACACCAGAAAGTTCGCGAGCAGAGTTTTGCCCTCACCGGACGCCCCGAATATCGCGGTTGTGCCGGGGCCTGCATCTTTGTCGGAGCCTTCCCGATGAAACGAAAACCAATAAGGTGTACCACCCAGCGTTGTGAAGGCGGCCACGGGACCACCCCAGCGCAGATGGTCCCGCGATCCTGTTGGCCAGGAATGCAGATTGGCAAAGTCTGCGAAGTTCCGGTCGGACACGAAGCGTTTCTTCGCTCGCGTCTGGTACGCGAAATTGCCCGGCAGCTGCGCCCACCAGGCCGCCTCTAACCCGATATCCTCACGCCGCGTGCGCAGCCCGGCCCCGGTCAGGGTCGAGTTGACACGTGTTGCGGCTTCTTCCATCGCAGCCCGGGTCTCGCCCAGAACCGCAACTGTAAAATGGTGCCGCCCGATGGACATGGCGCGGGACGCCACCGCATCCCGCGCCAGTCGAAGATCCTCTTGAAGCGTTTCCGCTTCATCGCCTGCATCTTTCATGCCCTGCCTGGCATCGCGGATCTTTGCACCGCCCGACACGCGGTCCAGAGGCGCATAGCTTTGCGTGGCAATAAACTCGCACCGCTCACCCAGAAGATCGTCGAACATGTAGGTTTTGGAGCGTTCCGGGTAGGCGTTGATCGCAAAGACGGTTGCAAAACGATCCCTGTCCCCCCCTGGTGAGAGGCTTTCAACGTGGTTCTTGCGGAACGTGATGCGGCCATTGGGAACCGCGTCAGCCAGATGTGTCCAGACCGCAGGTGCAGATTGCCAGA
>NZ_JBQFTH010000050.1:0-1064 GCF_056538565.1 Ruegeria sp. BG11
CACCACTTGAAACGCAATGCCATCAGCGGCCGAAGTTGCAGACCAGTTAGGAGTTCGGCTATGCTTTGGCGCATTGCCCAAGTTTCTCTTCACCCAAACCATGAGATTTTACTCTCCTCACAGATCCTCCCTTAGCCTGCCTTCCGGGCATCGGTTTCCGAAGGGCAAGTACAAAATGCTCCTCACGCTACTGCTGAAGGACGGTATTCTTCAGGAGGCACAGTTGGCAGAGTCTTTGCCAGCTAGCGATGAAGCGATATTGCGTGCGCACGCCCCCGATTTTGTCGCGCAGTTTGAAAACGGGGAACTGGAAGAAAAAGCCTTTAAACGGATTGGGTTTCCGTGGAGCCCGGAACTCGTGAGGCGGGTTCGCGCCACGGCCGGTGGCGCAATTGCTGCTGCTAAGACAGCTCTGGAGTACGGTATCTCGGGGCAGCTCGCTGGGGGCACGCACCACGCCCATCCGACTTTTGGATCTGGCTATTGCGTCTACAACGATCAGGCCGTCGCGGCGCTCCACCTGCTTGCGGCTGGCATGGTCGAAAGGGTCGCAATCATCGATCTTGATGTTCATCTGGGTGACGGTAGCGCCGCCATTTTCGCCGACAACCCATCGGTCTTCGTCTTTTCGATGCACGGCGAAAAGAATTTTCCGTTCCGCAAGTTTCCAGCGGATCTCGATGTTGCCCTGCCGGATGGCACCGGCGACAAGGACTACCTTCGCGCCTTAGCCGATAACTTGCCGGCTGTGTTTGAATTTCGTCCCGACCTCATTCTATACCAGGCAGGCGTTGATCCGCTGGCAGAAGATAAACTAGGGCGGCTTGCGCTGACCCATGATGGCCTTATCCAACGCGATCAGGCGGTGATGTGCGCCTGCAAAGGCCGCGGCATCCCGGTCTCAATGGCAATCGGAGGTGGCTATGCCGACCCCATTGAGGCTTCCGTCGACGCTTACGCCAATACCTATCGGGTCGCAAAGAACCTGCACCGATTTTGATGGCAGGTATGATCTCAGCGATTAGTCATTCTCACTGTGTTTCGATGATCCGCTCTGCGCCCAA
>NZ_JBQFTH010000051.1:0-918 GCF_056538565.1 Ruegeria sp. BG11
GAAAGCAAAGTTACTGGCCTGCACAGATGACGTGAACGTTGTGTTCAGCCCCCAGTTGGCACCCAGAACAAACTCGCCGTTCACCTGCATCATACCGGTAGACCCTAGGTCGACCGTATCCAACGCATAGAACGCAGCCCCTTGTTCAACAGTAAGACCATTAGTGCCCGCACCAAGATTCAGGTTTCCAAGCGCCGCACCCGAGAGTGTCACCTGATCGTTCCCATCCCCGCCATTCAGCAGTTGATTGTTCCCGGCCAACAGAACGCTGTTCGCCGACAGCGACAGCGCGTTGTTCGTGCCCCCGTCAACAACGATCGTAGCAACCGAGCCCGTCTGCCCGGTGCCACCCATGATAACACCATCGAGGCCAAGATTAATGGCACCTGCGCCATCACGCCCCTCGGACTGCGCCAGAACACCGATGCCGCCTGCGCCAACCGACATGATATTGCCGCTCAGCGCCATGTCGATGGCCCCACCGGAACCCGCGCCGCCAGCGGAACCACGGAAGACTGAATCCACCATGCCGCCGCCGCCGCCCAGAGACTGCGCCAGCACACCAATCGCGTCTTGGCCGGTGGTTACGATGGTCCCGGTCTGCGTGAAATCGATATCGCCGCCATTGCCGCCATTGTTGGTCGACAGACCCACGGTGATCCGGCTTTGCGCCATGTCGGTCGAGACAATACCGCCGCCACCGCCGATGCTCTGAATGACGAAGCCATGAGAGCCTTGGCCGCTTGTGGTCATATCACCGATATTGGTGAAGTTGACATTGCCGCCATCCCCGGTCGATCCATCCTGCGCCCCCAGGGTCACATCGGTGGCACCAAGCCCCGAGATCACAACCTCGCCACCGCCCGCACCGATGCTTTGTACCGTTTGACCAAACGCGCGGTCTCCGCTGGTAAAGAC
>NZ_JBQFTH010000052.1:0-810 GCF_056538565.1 Ruegeria sp. BG11
GCAAGCGGCATGAATACGGCACCACCACGCCCCATGGTCGCTGCATGCCGCGCGGCAATCACTGCAGCTTCTGTATCCTGACCAACACCCTGCGCAATCGCGCGCCAAGCATGAAACGCGATGGCGGATTGCGTGACCGGATGCAAACCTTCTACGCCTCGCATAACTTCTGCCAGATCCACAATTGCATCCGGGGCTGCATCGGACCCTTGCGCCAGACGGTCCAGAAATGCAGTCAGTCCGGTTTCCCATCCCCCTTCTGCAGGAGCAGCCCCCGAGCTCAGTCGGCGCACGGCCCATCCGGCGCGGAACAATGCCTGCACGTCATCATGGGTTGCTCCGATGCGCAGACCGGTCCACAAAGCCAATCGGTCAACACTGACGCGATCGCCAGTCCACCAGCCCAAGTCAGACGTCTCCATCAGGGCCAAACGATGCGTCCACCCCTTGGGGCCTGCGCGCAATCGTTCATCCAACGCACCGAAGGTCAGCGCAAGATCTGCAAGCTCCGACGACAACTCAGACTGCGCCGCCCGCCAATCGCGTGGGTCAAACAGCAAACGTTGATCCGATCGCGGACCGGGAAGGAAGTAATCCTTTTCTTCGACCTCATCGGGGGGCAGAAACCAAAGATCTTCTTCCTCAGACGGATCGCCATCAAAAATACTGGCCGGGCCGAGATCATCGACCTCTTCCTCAGGAAGGGGTAAGGGTTTCTTCGATTTCATGCCGGTATTCTTCGGGCATTTGCCACTGTTCACAAGAGGCTTTGCAAGAGTTTCTGATCAACCTGCAAAAGTACGGGTCAGA
>NZ_JBQFTH010000053.1:0-709 GCF_056538565.1 Ruegeria sp. BG11
ATTGCTACAATCCCGGTGCAGGCAAACGCGAAGACGACGATGGCATTGGTAAAACTATTAGTGGCCATTCGTAGTTCCTTTCGAATTGATGATCTTGGAAAACAGTGCGTCCGCCTCTTCTTTGCTCAGCGCATTTGGAGCCAGCATCTCGCGCAGCTGGTCGATGTGCTTCTGAACGGCGGGATCGTGCTGTAACCCGGCATTCTCCAAAATCTCCCGAAGCTCGATCTTTACGTGCGGCCCGCCATGGGTCGGACAGTTTTGCGCAGCCACTGGAAGGGCCACCGCACAGCTTGCGAGAACAAGCACGGGTTTGATTGCTCGTGACATCATGATCCGGCCCCTCACACTTTGCCGATACTGAGGGGCGGGGTTGTTGCGAGGCCGGTTTGAGGCACGGGCTCAGCCTCCGAGATGTTGCACCTGGCCTTCAGCTCGCGCGGCGGATTGACGACATCCCCGGCAATCGTGCAGGCCCCGAGCAGGGGCAGGGCAAGGATGAGGACAACAGGTATGCGGATCATTGGAAATGCTCCTCTGAGGGGGTGGGGGTCATGAAGGCATCGAGCCAGCCGGTTTCGCCGTACCTGGCGCGCAGCTGGTCCATCTCGGCAATGCTGTCACCTGTGGCCGACAGCACCCGGTAAAATGGCGCGGGAAGGTCGAGCCTTGTGGAGACAATGGCAGAGCCCTTTCCGTCACTGATCAG
>NZ_JBQFTH010000054.1:0-707 GCF_056538565.1 Ruegeria sp. BG11
TTGAACCAACCCAAAAGAATGACGTCTGACACTACGCTGGTATCGCAACAATCCTAGCGGCGTATCAGCTTCCCAGACACACTGATTTGACCTCTCGCAAATGCAATCCGAGCATCAGTAAGGTCGGCCAGAGGAGATAGGTTTGGATTTCGACGTTCTCTCCAAAAGTCAGCAGGAGAACAGTGAGCAACAGCCCGAGCGGCAGCCTCCCGCGTTCCGACTTTATGGCGTCCAGGGTGACGATTGCTAAATGACCGAGGAAAGGAACGAGAAACGCGGCAAATCCGGTCAGCCCTTTCACGAATAGCAATCCGTACCAGGTGTGATGGCTGCCGATCGGCATGTACTCAACAAGATGCGCTCCTGGTCTGACCGTGCCGTGCCCGAAAACCATCGCGTCTGATTGCCATCGTTCATATGCGATGCGCTGCAGCGTTTCGCGTACGCGGGTACTGTCGGCGCGCGCGGATTTGAAGCTGTAGAGGGCTCGGTTGCCGAACTCGACAAAGGCGGCGCCCCAAACGGCTACGGTGGTGGTGACTGTAGACAATAGAATCCACCCCAAGCTGCGGGCAACAAGTGGCAAGAGGCGGGGTGACAGGGAGCAGACCACCAACCCGACCAAGCCCATGCGGGACTTCGACAAAAGGATCATCAGAA
Source organism: Ruegeria sp. BG11 (assembly GCF_056538565.1). NCBI lineage: Bacteria > Pseudomonadati > Pseudomonadota > Alphaproteobacteria > Rhodobacterales > Roseobacteraceae > Ruegeria > Ruegeria sp. BG11. The sequence continues at coordinate 661 of NZ_JBQFTH010000054.1, forward strand.
CTCCGGCAGTCAAACCGATGACCTTCCAGCTGCGGTGCTTTTCTTCG
>NZ_JBQFTH010000055.1:0-702 GCF_056538565.1 Ruegeria sp. BG11
CCCGCGAGCAGCATATCCGCCGTGAGAAGGCGAACTCGAACGTCTGCACCGCGCAGGCGCTGCTGGCGGTCATTGCCTCGATGTATGCCGTGTACCATGGCCCCGACGGCATCAAGGCCATCGCGCAATCGGTGCACCGCAAGACCTCGCGCCTGGCCGCTGGTCTGGAAGAGGCGGGCTTTGCCGTTGAGCCGGAGGTGTTCTTCGACACCATCACGGTTGAGGTTGGCCACCTGCAGAAGACCGTCATGGAGGCTGCCGTGGCGCGCGGTGTCAACCTGCGCAAGGTTGGCGAGACCAAGGTCGGCATCAGCCTGGACGAACAGACCCGCCCCGAGACCATCGAGGCCGTCTGGGGTGCCTTTGGCATCGACCGCACCGATGACAGCTCGAACAAGCAGTACCGCCTGCCGGACTATGCGCTGCGGGAAAGCGAATACCTGACCCACCCGATCTTCCACAAGAACCGGGCCGAGGCCGAGATCACGCGTTATATGCGCCGTCTGGCCGACCGCGATCTGGCGCTGGACCGGGCGATGATCCCGCTGGGCTCGTGCACCATGAAGCTGAACGCCACGATCGAGATGATCCCGGTCACCTGGCCCGAGTTTGGCAATCTGCACCCGTTCTGCCCCGAAGATCAGGCGCAGGGCTATCACGAGATGATCGCCGTTCTGAACGACAAGCTGTGCCAGATCACCG
>NZ_JBQFTH010000056.1:0-673 GCF_056538565.1 Ruegeria sp. BG11
TATGTCCGATACGGTGTGTCATATCGCGATCTAGAAGAGATCATGCATGAGCGAGGCGTTGCAGTGGATCACACGACGCTGAATCGCTGGGTGACACGGTATGCAGGCGCAATCGGTGAAGCGGCGCGTCGTCGAAAGGGACCGTGCGACCGCTCCTGGAGAATGGATGAGACTTACATCAAGGTGAAAGGCAATTGGGTCTATCTCTATCGAGCTGTCGACAAGCACGGCAAGACGCTTGATTTTATGCTTTCCCAGCGTCGAAACAAACTCGCGGCCACCATGTTCTTCGCCCGAATGCTGGAGGTCAACGGCCTTCCGAGAAAGATAGTCATCGACAAAAGTGGAGCTAACACCGCTGGCCTCAAGGCCATCAACAAGATGCTGAAAGGTTTTGGTTGCCCGGTCCCAATTGAAATGGTCAGGCGGAAATACTTGAACAACATCATGGAACAGGACCATCGTTTCATCAAAAGACGAACCCGCCCGATGCTCGGCTTCAAGTCTCTTGCTTCGGCATCAGCGACTCTGGCGGGCATCGAGGTGACGCACATGATCCGTAAAGGCCAGTTCACGCCCGGAATCTGCCCGTTTCGTCAATTCTCCGAGTTGGCAACCTGAACTGAAGCGATCGCAGAACTATTTGGCTGACCTAAAACTTTGCAACGAAACC
>NZ_JBQFTH010000057.1:0-657 GCF_056538565.1 Ruegeria sp. BG11
CGACCACGTTTTCGTCACCGGTCAGCATCAGACCATCGTCGCTGCCACGGGCACCGCCCATGTCTTCGTTCTGTTCGCGTGTAACCGGAATGACCTCAGCTGTTACCAGAGGCCACGGCGCGAAGTTCAGACCAGGATTTCCAACAGCGGAAAACTCGCCCAGAAACAGCTCAACGGACTGTTCTTCCGGCTTAACCGTGTAGAAACTTGCCGCAGCCCAAAGACCAACAGCCACCAAGCCACCAATAATAACGGTGCCCTTAGTAAAGATCGGTCCGCCACCGCCTGAACCCTGACCATTACTGCCACGGCCACCGCCGCCGCGACCGCCCATCAGGACGCGCAGCTGCTCCTGGCCTTTTTTCATCAGCTCGTCGATCTCGGGGATCTGCGGGCCGTCGCCTTCGGGTGGCTTGCGCCCGTCCCCGTTATTTCCCCGATTTCCTCCACCACCGGAAGAGCCTCCGCCCCCCCAGGGGCCACCGCTGTTGCCCGCCATATGTATATGTTCCCTTGTGTTTGACCGTGTGATCACGGCGTCCTTTGTAACTTGTGTGCGCGCGGTTGCAAATCAAGCCGTGCGCACAGGTTGCCGCATTGTCACCAGTTCTTCGGCCATCACCGGATGCACGGCGACAGTACGGTCAAAATCTTCTT
>NZ_JBQFTH010000058.1:0-591 GCF_056538565.1 Ruegeria sp. BG11
CAGCTTCTTGCTCGGGGGCATGCAAATTTGCAATCGCGGCGAAGGTCGGCTTTCCGCCGATTCTGTTGAAAAACAATGTGTTGCTGGCGCAGAAAGTGGGCGTGTGAATGCGACGCGAGCGCCTTTCGGGTCAGGCTTTGCGCGTTTGCTGCGGTGCGGGAAAGATCTTTGCCAATTTGCGGAGGTTCTGGGCGGTGGCGGCGAGGAGGAATTCGTCATTGGCACCACATGGTCCGCGTAATCGGAGCCGTCCCATCCCGAGGATGCGTTTGAGGTGGGCAAAGAGCATCTCGACCTTCTTTCTGAGTTTCATTGAGATGTCGTATTGGCGGGTTTTGGCGATCTCGCGGGCGACCTGGCGAGCGTCTTCGTGCTCTTCGCGGGTGATTTTGCGCGCATCGGCATTGGGGCAGCATTTGGCTTTTGATGGACAGGCCTGGCAAACATCTTTCAGGGCGCGGTAGCGGGCCGTGCCCTTGCCAGTTGGCCCTCGGTTTGGGTCAGAATAGTTGCGGCGGAACTGCTTGAGTTCCTGGCCCTCAGGGCAAATGTACTGATCGTTTTCTGCATCCCACTCGAAATCCGCCCGCG
>NZ_JBQFTH010000059.1:0-589 GCF_056538565.1 Ruegeria sp. BG11
TTGAGCTTCTCAAACTGAACTGGTCGACCGTTATGTTTAGGAAACGGAGGACCACGAATGGCAAACAAGAGACCGAAGTCAGAAGAGCTTGTCTTGAAGTTAAGGCAGGTTGAAGTTCTGATGGGGCAAGGCATGTCCCATCTTGATACGATCAGGCAGATCGGCGTTGTTGAACAAACCTATTGCCGCTGGAGAAAGAAGTACGGTGGAATGGACGTTGATCAATTGAAGGCACTGAAATGGCTTCAGAAAGTGAACGAGCGGCTGAGACGCGCAGTCTCAAATCTAACGCTGGACAAACTGATCCTGACGGAAGCCAAAAAAGGAAACTACTGAGCCCCGCTGGACGTCGTGCCTGTGCCGATCATGTCAGCAGCCAGCTCAAAGTATCTGAGCAACGCGCCTGCCACGTGCCGGGAAAACACCGGTCCACTCAACGACGCATTCTAAGACGCCGCGCGGACGAGGACAGGTTGGTCGCCGACATGATCGAGTTGGCACGTCAGTATGGCCGATATGGCTATCGCAGGATCGCTGCGCTGCTGAGAGAAGCTGGGTGGTCTGTCAGCGACGGACGGATAGAACTGCT
>NZ_JBQFTH010000060.1:0-573 GCF_056538565.1 Ruegeria sp. BG11
ATAGTTTTTGCGACGGGCAAACCTGCCTGCATCTATCAATGGAGATATCAAATCATGATGACTCGTCGATCGCTTTTTGTGAAAGCTGCTGCCACGGGCGCAGCGCTCACCCTGGCCGGTACCACCACTGCCCTGGCCGGCGGCGCCAAAAAGAAAGGCTCGTTCGAGGGTCGCTCGAACCACATCACCACCGGTTCGGTGAAACTGGTCAAGGATGGCGACCGTTACATCGTTGAACTGGGCGAGGACTTCTCGCTGGACAACGGCCCCGACCCGCGTGTCGCATTTGGTAAAGATGGCAAATATGCCCCCGACAGCAAACTGGGCGCACTGCTGCACCTAACCGGCAAGCAATCTTATGCCGTGCCGCCGACCATGGATGTGTCGGGTTACAACGAAGTGTACATCTGGTGCGAAGTCGCCGGTGTGCCGCTGGGCGTTGCATCGCTGAAGTAACCACTCAGGTCAGAGGCCGACCCCCCCGGCCTCTGACAAGCCTTAACGCGCTTCGGCTTTAACTTGCGACGTGAATACCCTGCCACGCTTCCGGCGTTCTCGGGACTTTCGCGTCGC
>NZ_JBQFTH010000061.1:0-562 GCF_056538565.1 Ruegeria sp. BG11
GTCGGGACATGCGCGTCGAAAGCGCCTTCGGCCTTGGGCTGGCGTTGGCCGGGTTCAGCTTGATTTTCATTGGGATCGAGCAACTCAAGTCCGGGCTTGACGTATTTCGCGGCATAGTGACTCCTGCCGATTTCCCGCCAGATACACTGCTAGGCAGGCTGAAGCTTGTATTGATAGGCGTGCTTATCACGATGGTGACGCAGTCTTCGAGCGCTGGCGTTGCGACCGCATTGGCTGCGTTGAGCGCGGGTGCTGTGAACTTCCCTCAAGCAGCAGCTCTCGTCATTGGAATGGATGTGGGCACGACTTTTACGGCAGTTCTGGCGACTTTGGGCGGGGGCACGATGGCGCGTCGAACCGGGTTTGCTCATGTGATCTACAACGTGATGACAGGAGCAATGGCTTTTTTCTTGCTAGGTCCATTTACTTCGGTGTTTGCAAGCGGGGCGGGGGTCGGAAATTCTCTGACTGCGCTGGTCGCGTTCCATAGTTTCTTCAACGCCATAGGCGTGGCGCTGATCTTGCCGTTCGCGAAACCCTTCGCCAGATTTATCGAGGCGCT
>NZ_JBQFTH010000062.1:0-555 GCF_056538565.1 Ruegeria sp. BG11
CCTTCAAGCTGATTTCCAGGTGATCATCCGACCTAAAGCAATGGCCTGCAACCCGAATTCAATCCTGCCGCAAATGCGTCTCACCCCGTTCGCGCGCCAGCAGGATCTGCTTTTGCCGCTCGCGAAAGCGCATTTTATCGGCCTCGGACGTCTCATCGATACATTGGTGGCAGGACACGCCATGTTCGTACTCCGGGCATTTCATGTCCTCAGGCAAGATCGGTCGGCGGCAACCGTGGCAAAGCATGTGTGGCCCTTCTACAAGGCCGTGGCCAACGGATACGCGATTGTCGAACACAAAACACTCACCCTGCCAGGTGCTGTCTTCAGCGGGCGTCTCTTCCAGATACCGCAGGATGCCCCCTTTGAGGTGATAGACATCCTCAACCCCCTGCCCCAGCAGATAATTGGTGGATTTTTCGCAGCGGATACCGCCGGTACAGAACATGGCGACGCGTTTGTTGTGAAAACGGTCCTTGTTTTCTTCCCACCACGCCGGAAAATCGCGGAAACTGGCCGTTTCAGGGTCTATTGCGCCTTCAAACGTGCCTATTG
>NZ_JBQFTH010000063.1:0-549 GCF_056538565.1 Ruegeria sp. BG11
GCTACGTCGGTCGTACCTTCATCATGCCGGGTCAGGCAGTGTGACAGAAATCCGTCCGCCGCAAACTGAACGCCGTGCCGCTGGAATTTGATGGTCACAGTGTTCTGCTGATCGACGATTCCATCGTACGCGGGAACACAATTAAAAAGATCGTTCAGATGTGCCGCGACGCGGGTGCCAAAAAGGTCTATGTCGCCAGCGCCTCGCCCCCAGTGAAATATCCCAACGTCTACGGCATCGACATGCCGACCAAGGCCGAACTGATCGCAAACGGCAAAGAGATCGAAGAAATCCGGGAAGAATTGGGCGCGGACGCGCTGTTCTATCAGCATCTGGATGACCTGATCTGGGCCGCGAAAGAAGGCAACCCCGAGATCGAAGCCTTTGACTGCTCGTGCTTTGACGGAAACTATATTACCGGCAGCGTCAGCGAGGATTATCTGGACAATCTGGAAAACAGCAGCCGCGTCAGCCAGAAACGTGCAGATATGCAGGTACCCGGCGGGTCGTGGAACGCAGCAAAGCTGGCGTCTGGTTAAACGGGTTTAC
>NZ_JBQFTH010000064.1:0-549 GCF_056538565.1 Ruegeria sp. BG11
GGCAACGTCATCCGGTGACAACCAATCTGGGCGATTCCGAGGATTGGGGGGCGTGGTTGCGTCAGATTGACGTGAATCACCGCTCGGGCGAGGTTTTAATGACAGGTATTGAAGAACGCCCGCTGCTGGTTCTGGATCGCGTTGGCGAGGGGCGCGTTGCGATGCTGGCCTCCGACCACGCTTGGCTGTGGAGCCGCGGTTTTGAAGGTGGTGGCCCGCAGTTGGAACTGCTGCGCAGGCTGGCCCATTGGATGATGAAGGAACCCGAATTGGAAGAAGAGGCGCTGTGGGCCGAGGCCAACGGGCAATCGATGCGCATCATTCGCCAGACGCTTGAAGATGAGGTTGGGCCAGTGACGGTGACGCGCCCGAATGGCGAGACTTTGGAAATCACCTTGGAAGAAGTTTCTCCCGGTCGGTTCGAAGCACAATACTATGGGCCAGAGATCGGACTGTACCGGTTGCAGGAAGGCGACCATATGGCCGTGATTGGCCTTGGCCCTGCTGCACCGAAGGAGTTTGAGCGTACCATCGCAACCGGCGATGTTC
>NZ_JBQFTH010000065.1:0-549 GCF_056538565.1 Ruegeria sp. BG11
GGTCTGCGAGCTGAGCCACAACTTCGGTTGGCAATGCCCCTGTTCCCGCAATCAACGCCAGCATGGGTTTATTTCCCTGGTGTCAGGAATGAGCGATCACTGTGGCCGGTGACAAAATCAACGATCCGTTGCACGTAATCACTTTCATTGCCTTCGCCGATCCGGCTGGCGCGGTCCATGAAGGTTCCATCGCCCTCGGACAGTTCCTTGAAGGCCGCGCGCAGCGCCGAGATATCCTCGCGCGAAACACCCTTGCGTTTAAGACCTACAAGGTTCAAGCCGTCCAGCTCACCACGTGAGGCCTGCACCAGACCGTAGGGAATAACGTCTTTGGGCACCATGGTCAGCGCCCCGATGATCGCGCCACGCCCGACGCGCACCCATTGATGCAATCCCGAGATGCCGCCGACGATCACATCGTCTTCCACGATACAGTGACCGGCTGCTCCTGCATGATTGACCATGATGACCCGGTTGCCGATCTGCACGTCGTGCGCCACGTGAACGCCCGCCATAAACAAGCAATCGTCGCCAATCCGCGTCACACCG
>NZ_JBQFTH010000066.1:0-539 GCF_056538565.1 Ruegeria sp. BG11
CGATTGGACAGGTTGGCAGGAATGGGCGGCTGGTTTGGGTTACTCCGGCTCACTCAAATCGGGGCACAGGGTGAACAACTACACCATTGCCCTGCAAGCAGCACAGGATGATATGGGCGCTGTACTGGGATGGGAAGGGCTGACCGCAGGTTTGGTTAGGTCAGGCAAACTGGCCAAGTTATTGCCACAGACACTGTCAGCCCCTTTGGACTTTTATGTCGTGCTACACAACACCTCTTCGGATCGGGCTGCATTGGTCTACAAATGGTTGGTCGAGGATTCCAACTGATCGCCAACACTTTGCTGAAATGTTCGCTCGTCAACAAAAGGGGGAACCGGAATCAGAGCCAAAGTGGTCGTTTCTTTTCCCCTTCTCAGCACCCATTTGCGGGCACCGATTCCGTTCAAATCCGGTTCAGGTACTATGAGCCAGAAGCACGCTTGTAGCGCGGGTCATGCCAGCGGCGTATTGTTCGCTGGTTGTGGTCTTTAGCAAAAGACCGGTTGATACAGTCGTGAGCAGAAAGGCCAAATCCGCC
>NZ_JBQFTH010000067.1:0-527 GCF_056538565.1 Ruegeria sp. BG11
ACTTGGAAGCTGACAGTGCCTTCCACCAGGAATGGAATTCCGTGTTGGTCACATCGACATTGGTTGAGCCTGAGATCATCAGCCCCCTGCCATAGCCTGTGCCATCAGCAGTCGTACCCGTTCCGCTGGCAAAATCCCCATCAAAGACCGACTGATCTATGCTGATATTGCTGCTGTTGGAAATTTTGAACGGGCTGGTATGGGTCGCGTCGCCTGAGCTGAAATTGTAGTCGAACTTGACCGTATCAAAAGAGACATTCGACACCTGATCGAGTCTGAGCCCTGAAAAGCTGGCCATCGCACCCGGATCAGCAGATTTCAGTGTCACAGGTGATGAATAGCTCGTGTTCTTGAGCGACAGGCTGCCATAATCGCCTGGCGCAAGTAGTATCGTTTCCCCACCTGTCGCCTGAGACAGAGCCTGGTTCAGCTCAGCCGCAGAGGTTACCGTGATTGTCGTCGACATGTTCCACCTTCTGTTTCATAGGCGCTGTGAGTGGCAGCGCACGACTTCCCGCACACCCAGG
>NZ_JBQFTH010000068.1:0-523 GCF_056538565.1 Ruegeria sp. BG11
CCTGATCGGCTGCAATCAAACCGCGCATGGTCAGCTCAGGGCGTCTTTGAACTTGAGAAACCGTGCATCGGTCATCACGCGCGCCATCATCGCCTCTCGTAGTGCACCCACTGTCTTATAGGGGCGCATCGCGACCTCGAAGGTTTGAATCAAACCGTCGTCGTTTAGCGTGATCAGATCCACCCCGATCCCGTCAAGATCCCCGACCTTGCACTGGAATTCCAACGCCCAGTCTTTTCCCTCGCCCATGATGCGGCGATAGCGGAAGTCTGAAAACACCTGACCAACATGTCCCAGAACGGCGGCCACCGGCGCGCGCCCGGTCCAGGTGCTGTAGTAGGTTGGCGGCAGGAACCGGACATCCTCGGCCAGAAGCGCGTGGATCAAGGCTTCATCGCCTTTGGCGACAACCTCTTGCACTCGTTCGATGGTCGGGTGCATGTCGTTTCCTCCCCTCCCGCAACGTCGTCCTTGCCTGTTGGGCAATGTTCAGAGACCTTCGGCACAGGAGGAAACGACATGC
>NZ_JBQFTH010000069.1:0-522 GCF_056538565.1 Ruegeria sp. BG11
CGGCGCGATTTTCATCACATGAGCCAACGCGTGGCTGGGTTCCAGCGCTGGGATGATGCCCTCGGTCGCGCAGCACAGCTGGAACGCCTCAAGCGCCTCTTTGTCGGTGATCGAGACATAGTTGGCGCGGCCAATGTCGTTCAGCCAGGAATGCTCGGGCCCAATGCCCGGGTAATCCAGACCAGCCGAGATCGAATAGCCCTCAAGAATCTGACCGTCGTCATCCTGTAACAGATACGTACGGTTGCCGTGCAGCACGCCCGGACGGCCTCCGGTCAGCGAAGCGCAATGCTCCATCTTCTCATTCACGCCTTTGCCACCGGCCTCGACGCCGATGATGTTGACGTCTTTGTCGTCGAGGAAGGGGTAGAACAGGCCCATTGCATTCGACCCACCACCGATGGCAGCGATGATCGTATCGGGCAGACGGCCTTCGGCCTTCATCATCTGCTCTTTCGCTTCCTTGCCGATGATTGACTGGAAGTCACGCACCATCGCCGGATAGGGATGCGGACCGGCCAC
>NZ_JBQFTH010000070.1:0-520 GCF_056538565.1 Ruegeria sp. BG11
ATGGATGGTCGTTCCCGAGGGTCAGGTGCGTGTGGTTGAGCGGATTGCCCAGAACATGTTCATTTGCGCGCCCCATGCCAGCCAGGTTGCGGCACTGGCGGCGATGGATTGCGAAGACGAATTGCAGGCCAATCTGGACGTGTACCGCCGTAACCGTGCGTTGATGCTGGACGGTCTGCCCAAGGCCGGGTTCACGAACATCGCCCCGCCCGATGGTGCGTTTTATGTTTATGCTGACGTATCCGATCTGACCAATGACAGCCGTGCCTTCGCGGCCGAGATTCTGGAAAAGGCAGGCGTTGCGGTGACTCCGGGTCTCGACTTCGATCCCCAGCGCGGTCACACGACCCTGCGTTTCTCTTACGCAAGGGCCACGGCTGATATCGAAGACGGTCTTGAGCGTTTACGCCTGTTCATGGCCGCGCGTGGCGCGATCAGGGAACAGGCCTGAACCGTTCACAAAACGCAGCTAGTGGTATAGGCTGCAGTGCAAACGATCTCGGGAAAACTTGAGGCTATG
>NZ_JBQFTH010000071.1:0-515 GCF_056538565.1 Ruegeria sp. BG11
GCTCGACCTTTTTTGGCCTGCAGGCGCTGTTTGTCGGCATCTACGACTACCTGATCGCAACACCAGCCCTCTTGTTTACCGTCTGGAACAGCGACGGGGTGGATGGATCGGTCGCAAGTCAACTGGCCGGATGGCAGGGCGGCTGGACCGTGTTCTATTGGGCTTGGTGGATTGCATTTGCACCCTTTGTCGGCGTCTTCCTGGCGCGCATTTCCAAGGGCCGAACCATTCGCGAATATGTGCTTGGCGCGGCAATCGTACCGTCCGTCATGTGCTTTGTCTGGTTTGCCCTGGTTGGCGGTACAGCGATCGAGCTTGAGCTTTCGGGCGTCGCGGACAATGCAATCATTGGCACCGGGCTTTCGGATCAGCTTTTCGCGACCCTTTCGGTCATGCTGAGCGAAACCATGGCCTGGGTGTTTGCGATCGTGGCCCTCGAGCTGTTGCTCACCTACCTGGTGACCTCGGCAGACTCGGCGGTGCTGATCATCAACACCATCAATGCCACTGGCGAC
>NZ_JBQFTH010000072.1:0-515 GCF_056538565.1 Ruegeria sp. BG11
GTCGCCCGGCAGATCGACGGACACCGAAAGAAATGAGCCTTCGAAACTAAAGACTTCAACGGACAGACTGAACGGGGCCAGATCGCCTGTATCCCGATTTCGGATTTGGCGCACTGTAATCTCGGACAGGGGGCAGTCATGAAACAGGTTGACGTGCGCATCAAGTGCCGTTTTGCGCAGGGCCGAAGCAACGCCGGGTTGCGCCAACGGTCCGCGCCACAGGTCTGGTCTGCAACTCCAGTCCGTGCCGACAGGCTTGGCAAACTGCATGGACCCAATCTTTGGGCGAATAAGACGAGAATCGGCTGTTTGGATCAACTGATCAAGATGGCTTCGCAATGCGCGCGCCTGATCACGCTGCTGACGTAGGTCCGCTTGTCCTGCGTTTTGCACACGCTGTGCAGCCCGCCGCCAACGGTCCAGAGTCTTGCGATAAAGATAGCGATCCAGAATCCTGCCCATGGCCTCGTCGTCCGATACACAGCCTCTTTAGTCAAGACGCCTTCGGGAACAAA
>NZ_JBQFTH010000073.1:0-515 GCF_056538565.1 Ruegeria sp. BG11
CCTGTAGGTCAGGCAACTGCCGCCGCAAAGCTGGTGCGGAACGTGTCTTGCAAATCCGCCAGCGATGCCTCGGACGCGCCGATCTTGACGCTGTCGCCGGTGAAACGACCGACCGAGACCAGCGGTACGCCGGCCTGACCGGCGGCGATCATCAGCGCCTCGGCCTGATCGAAGTTGCAGGCGACCAGATAGCGGGCCTGATCTTCGCCAAACAGGAATTCGGTCGGGGCCTCGTCCAGGTGAACACCAACGCCAGCCGCTTCGGCCAATTCAAAGGCGGCCAGTGCAAGACCGCCATCGCCAAGGTCGGTACACGCTTTGACCATCTCGCGGTTGGCGCGAATGAAGTCACCGTTGCGCTTTTCAGCATCCAGATCGACATGCGGCGCATCGCCGTCTTCTCGGTTGAACACTTCTGCAAGCAGGGCGGATTGACCAAGATGGCCTTTGGTTTCACCAATGATCAGCGCGACGTGGCCTTCGCGAACCTCGTTGCCGATGATCTCGTCCGAATG
>NZ_JBQFTH010000074.1:0-503 GCF_056538565.1 Ruegeria sp. BG11
GGGCGACTCGCGCGCGTATGTCCGGGTTCGATGCCCCATAAGGGGGTGCAAAATGGCGTATGGGCTGATCCAGCCGGGCGGTGATGTCCTGACCAGGGCCGGTTATCTCGTCTTCAAGCGCCTCAGGGTCCAGCGTGGTGAGGTCGGGGTGGCTGATACTATGCGCGCCGAAACAGACCCCTTCTTCGGCCAATGCCGCAACTTTGTCCCAGCCCATCAGCGGGCGCGGGGGGACATGTCCGCCGGGCCAGCTGTCACTGCCGCCCATCCGGCCCGAAGGCAGATAGACGATCGGGGTGAAATTATGATCGCGCAGGATCGGCCAGGCGGTATCGGCGAAATCTTCGAACCCGTCATCGAAGCTGATGATGACCACGCGCGGGGCAGGCGGGTTGGCCAGCGCATCCGGTGTGACCACCGGCAGGCCGGATGCCGCCAGCGCCTGCATCTGGTCCTTGAACACCTCGGGCGCAATCGAGGTCGGTCCCGGCGCATCCGAGATC